>NZ_AUGY01000023.1 GCF_000422905.1 Paenibacillus alginolyticus DSM 5050 = NBRC 15375 | reverse complement strand
TGCTTGATGGTCTGAGAAAGACCAAGTTTGTGATCGAATTCTTTATATAGTAGCAGGCCGGCGTCTGAGGTCAGATCACCGCCTTCAAAATTGATTCTCATTCGGGGGTTGAAGTTCATGCCATACTCTTGTAAACTTGTCAAAGAAGAGCCTCCTTAGTAGTTTTGTTGTGTTTGGTCACCATCAACACTACCAAAGTAAGGGCTCTTTTTCCATTTTTTCTTTCACTTTTTAAGAGAGATGAAAAATGGCCGTAATCCCTTGTTACTATTGATATTAAATCATATTAGATAAGAGCTATGAATATTTCAGGGTAAAATAAGTTAGGGGGAATAGAAATGAAAAAAACACGTGATACGATAGAAAAGTTGGGTTTTCCACGGGGGGATTGTCATGACCTGCCTTCATCAACAAAGACCTTTCCTGATGGAGCACAATACCGTGTAGAAATTCCTAGCGTGGAGGGACCGGCTTCTTTTGAAGCGGTGGTAGAGGCTTGTAAGCAACAAGATGTATACATTCACCGGATTTCCCAGGGCAGCGGCATTATGCTGCTAACCGATGAAGAGTTGCAGCAGATGGCTTCCATAGGCCAAAGGGAAAATTTGGAGGTCAGTTTATTTGTCGGCCCTCGAGGGACATGGGATATTACTGCCATGCCTTGGGCAAGCGCAGGTAAGGTCGCGGGTCTTAGGGTGCAAGGAATGGATCAATTGGTCTATTCCATCGAGGATATTAAGCGAGCCTGCACAATGGGGATTCGCAGCATTTTGGTAGCGGATGAAGGTCTATTATGGCTTGTCAATGAGTTTAAGAAAACAGGTGAATTACCAAATGATTTAGTAGTGAAAATTTCGGTACAGATGGCTCAGTCGAATCCCGTATCCATTCGTTTAATGGAGCAAATTGGAGCCAGTACCTATAATGTACCAACAGATCTGTCTCTGGCTCGTTTAGCGGCAATACGGCAGGCGGTTGATATTCCCATTGATATTTATGTGGAGGTTCCTGATGATATAGGCGGATTTATTCGATATTATGAAATTCCAGAAATCATCCGGGTCGCTGCGCCTGTTTACATTAAATTTGGATTGCGGAATTCGCCTAATATATATCCGTCGGGAACCCACCTTGAGGCCACTTCCGTCGCTTTATGCAAAGAACGCGTTCGTCGTGCACGAATGGGCTTGGATATGATCCGGCGCTATGCTCCAGATCTCAAGACATCGGAAAAAGGAGCATCAGGACTAGGCGTTCCTATTTTGTGAGAAGATCTACGGGTTTAAATAGACTTTGATAGAATTTTATCTTACTATTAGGAATAGAGATAAGTATATAACAAAGGGTGGATTGGTATGCCAATAATCCAAGCAGTTGACCGTGCACTTCGTATTCTGGATTTGTTTGATGAGCAAGAGAATGAGATAAAAATAACCGACATCAGTGAACGAATGGGATTGCATAAGAGCACAGTGCATTCTCTCTTAAAAACACTCCAGATGCATGGGTATATCGATCAGAATCCCGAGAATGGGAAATATAAGCTAGGTATGAAACTTTTTGAAAGAGGCAATTTTGTTATCCATGGTTTAGACATTCGGAAGGTTGCAAAAATCCATCTGGTTGACTTATCCATGAAAACCGGCCAAACAACCAATCTTGTCATACTAGATGGCAGAGAGGGCGTATATATTGATAAAGTGGAAGGTTCGCAAGCGACTATACTGTACTCCCGGATTGGTAGAAGAATTCCCGTTCACTGCAGTGCAGTGGGCAAAGTTCTTGTAGCCTTTAAGAATAAAGAAGAACTTGAAAAGTTGCTGCAGGGTCATATTTACAAAGCACATACCCCGAAAACTATTACAAATGAGCGGGATTTCTTAGTTGAGCTTGAACAAGTTAGTACTCGTGGGTATGCCATAGATAATCAAGAGAATGAAGCGGGCGTTCGCTGTATAGCTGTACCCATATATGATCATACGGGGCAAGTCGTTGCAGCTGTAAGTATGTCAACCCTTGTTACTCAAATTAATGATGAAGAACTGGCAAGATTTATAGAGATGTTAAAACAGGAAGCGAATGAAATGTCTCAGAAGATGGGCTATGGGATTCCTTTTCTGCAAAGATAATGTCATTGGAAAATGGATTAGAAGAGTCTCATTTATAGATTCTTCTTTAAATTTCGCTATATTATTAGAACTGTGTTTTATAATGTAAAACACAAATAAAAAATGGAGGTTTTATAATGCGCATTATTCGATTTTTAACCGAAGGTTCGGTTCCTACACTTGCGGCTTTAACAGATGATTCCAAGATCTATGTTTTACCACAGAAGGATTTTATGGAGTTGGTTCATCTGGCTGAGGAGCAAAGAACTACTACCTTGGCTTTAGTAGAAGGCATGATCGCCACATCGACTCCTCTCGATAGAACAATAGGAGACCTGTCCTTACTTGTGCCGATTGTCGCACCTGAAGTTTGGGCAGCTGGTGTAACTTATGAAAAAAGCAGGGATGCAAGAAACTATGAAGCAACGAGTGGTAAGTTAGATGCCTCAACCTTCTATGATAAGGTTTACGATGCAGAGCGTCCAGAGATTTTCTTTAAATCGACAGCGGCAAGGACGATTGGTCCAGATCAGGATGTATATTTGCGTACGGATTCCAACTGGCAGATTCCGGAGCCGGAGCTTGGCCTTGTCATTAGTAAAAGCGGAAAAATTGTTGGTTACACCGTTGGGAACGATATGAGCTGTCGCGATATTGAAGGAGAGAATCCACTATATCTCCCTCAAGCCAAAATGTGGAAACATTCTTGTTCCATAGGTCCTGCTATTCGTTTAGCGGAAACAGTAGATGACCCTTACAAATTCCAAATTACTTGCCGTATCTATCGCAATGAAGAAAAGATAGTGGAAGGCACAGCAAGTACAGGACAATTAAAAAGGAAGTTGGATGAGCTCGTTTCTTATCTTACGCTGGATAATGAAATCTTCGATGGTACCGTTCTATTAACAGGAACTTGTATTGTTCCGTACAATGAGTTTACGCTGCTTGACGGCGATCGAATTGAAATTGAAATTTCGGATATTGGAGTGTTGAATAATCCGGTTAAACTACAAGCCAATAAAATAGCGGTTTCTTAAACACGTTGTTTCCCTTTATTAAAAAACAGATAAGAATGAGGGTGTGGCATATTGGATACAGACTATAAAACAGTCATGATGAAGCCTCAGGATAAAGTAGCCATTGCGTTAATAGATATTCCCGCGGGTGTTCAAGTGTCAGTGAGCTGTCAGCAGCAAACGTTTATAATTGTATTGAAAGAACCGATTGAGTTTGGCCACAAGTTCGCTGTCAGACCCATACAAGGGGGAGAGGATATCCTCAAGTATGGGGAGGTTATTGGTGTCGCAATGAGAAACATCGCTCCCGGTGAGCATGTTCATGTACATAATCTAGAAGGAAAAAGGGGAAGAGGTGATCTCGGTGTCAAAGCTGACTAACGGAAAGTTTTGGGGATATAGACGATCTGACGGGCGTGTTGGAGTAAGAAATCACATTTTGATCTTACCTACGATTACTTGTGCAACCCAAGCAGCCAAACAAATTACAGAATTGGTGTATGGTACGGTTTCTTTTATTCATCAGCATGGTTGTGCCCAGGTTGGAGTCGATTATGATCAAACGTTCCGCACTTATGTGGGAATGGGGACAAACCCGAATGTTTATGGAGTTGTTGTTCTAGGACTTGGCTGTGAAACCCATCAAGGAAGAAGCGTTGCTGCAGAAATCGCGAAGTGCGGAAAGCCTGTAGAACTTGTTTCCATTCAAGACCACGGGGGAACCCTCATGGCGATCGCTCAGGGAGCCAAAATTGCTGCCCAAATGGTGCAGGATGCTTCAGCGGAGATGAGAGAGCTTTGCGACTTTAGCGAACTAATTGTTGGCACGGAATGCGGGGGGTCGGATGCTTGTTCAGGTCTTTCTGCTAATCCTGCTGTAGGTGTTGTAAGTGACATGATAGTGGACTTTGGGGGTACGGCCATCTTAGCCGAAACAACAGAGCTGATTGGGGCGGAACATTTACTTGCCAATCGTGCTGTGGATGAGAAAGTTGCCAAACGGGTTTATGAAGTTATCCAAGCGATGGAAAACCGCTCCTTTGCCATGGGAGTAGATATTCGTACAGGTAATCCTAGTCCGGGTAATCTTAAAGGCGGAATTAGTTCATTGGAGGAAAAATCGCTTGGCGCTGTGAACAAAGCCGGGAGCAGGCCTTTGCAGGAGTTAATAGATTACGCGCAGATGCCAACCAAGAAAGGGTTAGTTTGGATGGATACACCCGGTCATGATATCGAGCAATTAACCGGAATGGTAGCAGGAGGGGCCCAGGTTGTTCTATTTACGAGCGGCAGGGGCACTCCAACTGGCTCGCCAATTGCACCGGTAATTAAAATTGCGACGAATACGGCTATGTTCGAGAAAATGAGAGAAAATATGGATATAAATGCTGGAACGATTATTCAGGGAGCAGAGTCCATCGACGCTGTAGGCCACCGTATTATGGATGAGGTAGCATTGGTTTCATCTGGGAAACTAACAAAGGCTGAAATCTTAAAGCAGCACGACTTTGGGATTTGGCGGATTGGCCCTACATTTTAAGAAAATGATCATAAAAATAAGAGAATGGGTGGATGAAAAAGATGACAGTAATAACGGAAGCAAAAACATATCTGAACTATATTAATGGAGAATGGCTACAAGCATCTACGGAACGGGTAGACGCCAGTATCAATCCCGGGAATAAACATGAAATTGTCGGATACGTACAGAAATCAGGTAAGGAAGATCTGGATCATGCGGTTGCAGCCGCAAAAAAGGCCCAGGTTCAATGGAAACAACTTTCTGGTGCAGCTAGAGGTGAGTATCTTTATAAAATCGCTAATGTGTTGGAAAAGCATATCGATGAAATTGCAGAAACCATGACCAAAGAAATGGGGAAAACCTTTCCCGAAGCGAAGGGCGAAACCGCCCGTGGGGTGGCCATTCTCCGTTATTATGCAGGAGAAGGAATGCGTAAAATAGGAGATGTTATTCCTTCTTCCGACAGTGAAGCGCTTATGTTTACTTCCCGTACACCGCTAGGGGTGGTTGGCGTAATTACTCCATGGAATTTCCCGGTTGCCATTCCCATTTGGAAACTGGCACCAGCACTGATCTATGGGAATACCGTCGTATTGAAGCCTGCTCAAGAAACGGCTGTCACTGCAGCTAAAGTGGTGGAATGTATGCATGAAGCTGGGCTTCCAGCAGGGGTTGTCAACCTGGTAACAGGGAATGGATCGGTGATCGGTCAAGGAATTATTGATCATCCGGATATCAACGGAATTACGTTCACAGGCTCCGATACGGTAGGTAAGTTAGTTGGCCAGGGGGCTCTTGCACGTGGGGCTAAGTACCAACTTGAGATGGGAGGGAAAAATCCTGTCATTGTGGCAGCAGATGCTGATCTGGATTTAGCGGTTGATGCAACAATCAGCGGAGGCCTTCGCTCTACCGGTCAGAAATGTACGGCAACAAGCCGTGTTATTGTACAGAGTGCGGTATATGATGCCTTTAAAGAAAAACTACTGGCTAAAGTGAAGGGTTTAAAAGTTGGTAATGGAATGCATGGGGAAACATGGATGGGACCCTGTGCGAGCGAAAGTCAATTAAATACAGTTCTTTCTTATATCCAAAAAGGCCTTGATGAAGGGGCAACCCTTCTCTATGGTGGAAATAGACTTGAAAGCGGAGGTTTGGAACACGGATTTTATATTGAACCTACCCTCTTTGATAATGTGAATACCAACATGACCATTGCTCAAGAAGAAATTTTTGGCCCTGTTCTTGCTTTGATCCAAGTAGATACTTTTGAGGAGGCTTTGCATGTAGCAAACGATGTTCAATTCGGATTGAGCGCTTCCATTTTCACGCGAAATATTGGGAATATGCTTTCCTTTATTAACAATATGGATGCAGGACTTGTACGTGTTAATTCCGAATCGGCGGGAGTCGAATTACAAGCCCCATTTGGCGGGATGAAACAGTCCAGTTCTCATTCTCGCGAGCAAGGGCAAGCGGCAATTGAATTCTTTACCTCCATCAAAACTGTATTTATAAAAGCATAATGGTGAACATTTAATGAGCTAAAAGGAGAATTCAGAATGAAACCTAAAGTGTTTCTAGCCTACCCAATTCCAAGGGAAGTGGAAGATTTCATAGCTGAACATTGCGATTATCGAAAATGGGATTCTGAAGAAACGATTTCCCGTAGTCAGTTGTTAAAGGAAATTTCGGATGTGGATGGACTTTTAATCTCCGGTGGAAAAATCGATCAGGAACTCTTAGACTTTGCGCCTAAATTAAAAGTCGTCAGCAATGTGTCCGTAGGCTACAATAACTTCGATTTAGCCGCAATGAAGGCTAGAAAGGTCATGGGAACCAATACTCCAAATGTTTTGGATGAAACGGTAGCGGATCTCGTCTTTGGGCTCATCTTAGCTACTGCAAGAAGGATATCGGAGCTTGATCGCTACGTGAAGGATGGAAAGTGGCAGAGCGGAATTGACGATCACCTATTTGGAGTGGATGTGCACCATGCTAAACTCGGCATCATAGGAATGGGTAGAATTGGGGAGAAGATAGTAAGACGGGCCAAATATGGTTTTAATATGGATGTTCTTTACTATAACCGAAAAAGAAAATTAGCGGCAGAAAAAAATTTAGGAGTGAAGTACTGCACCTTGCAAGAGCTGCTCCAAGAGTCTGATTTTGTCGTATTGATGATCCCGTTGACAGCGGAAACCACTCACTTAATTGGCCGAGAGGAATTGGCACTGATGAAAAAAACAGCCATCTTTATCAATACTTCCCGTGGCCAAACTGTGGATGAGGAGGCACTCATTGTTGCATTGGAAAAGGGAGACATTCGTGGAGCAGGTCTTGATGTTTTCGAACAAGAACCAGTAGATCCAAGTAATCCTCTTTTAAAGATGCCTAACGTTGTGGCCCTCCCACATATCGGATCGGCTACGGTAAAGACACGATTTGATATGGCTATGCTTGCGGCACAAAATTTAGTTAAAGCTGTGTCGGGAGAAATTCCACCAAATCTTGTAGAAGAGTAAAATTCCCGTCAAGGTTATTGGATTCGGGTCTGCTAAAAGCTGTAACCCTCTTAAAAAAGGGTTATAATATTTTCTTTGAAAGCGCTTTAACTGTGATTCTAGGCTAATTTCTGGTGTCTTTGAAATTATGTGTTTAACACGGCAGAGGGGGAATACCAATGAAAAATGAAACGTGGAAGAAAATGGCTAGTTCTGTTGCGCTACTTGGAATGCTGGTTCTGACTGCATGCGGAGCTGGAAGCAGCACAGCAACTAGCAGGGGAGAAAAAGCAGACAGCAAAAAGGCAGTAACGGCAGCGCCAACAACACAAGTCAAGTCAGATTTTCCGAAGAGAGCCATCACGCTAATTGTTCCTTATGCCGCAGGTGGGGGTACCGATGCTACTGCTCGAGCACTAGCTAAAGCTACCGAGAAACAGTTAGGCCAATCGATTGCAATTGTAAATAAGACAGGTGGCGGCGGAGCTATTGGATTTACCGAGGGTTCAATTGCCAAACCCGATGGATATACCGTGACAATGGTTACGGTTGAACTTGCTACCTTACATCATCTTGGCTTGACCCCTATTACATACAAGGAATTCAAACCGATCGCACAAATCAATTTCGACCCATCCGCTATTACAGTAAAAGTGGATGCACGTTGGAAAACAGTGAAAGAATTTATGGAATATGCAAAAGCGCATCCAGGCGAAGTGAAAATGGGTAACTCGGGTCCAGGATCTATCTGGCATCTATCCGCAGTATCCATTGAGAAATCAGCAGGTGTTACATTTAACCACGTACCGTTTGACGGTGCAGGACCCGCTGTAGTAGCCCTTATGGGAGGGCATATTGATGCTGTACCCGTTAGCCCTGCAGAAGTAAAGACACAAGTAGAGGGCGGAAAGCTGAGAACATTGGCTATTGTAGATGCGAAGCCATCCGAAGCGATCCCAGGAGTGAAAACGCTTGAAGAGGAAATCGGTATTAAACCTAATTATCTAGGACCGTGGCGCGGACTTGTTGCACCAAAGAATACACCTGACGATGTTATGAAAGTCTTAGAGGATGCCTTCATGAAAGGTGCCAATGATCCGGAGTTTAAAGACTATATGAAGAAAAGCGGCCTCGGCATGGTTATTAAAGATAACCAAGGATTCGGGAAATTAATGGAGGATAGCGATAAGTCCTTCGGTGAATTAATCCCAGCGTTGGGACTTGCGAAAAAATAAATACTTAGCTTGAAATCGTTCCCTTTAATTAAGGGAACGATCTTATTTAATTAGAAGAAAATGGTTAATAGGAGGAGGAATATGAACAGGCTGATCTTTTTCCTTTGTTTTATCTGGGGATCAAACTGGGTTGTGATGAAAGCGGCAGGAGACTATTTTCCACCGATGATGTTTTCCGCAATCCGATTTCTAATGGGTACTTTTGTTTTATTTATCGTTATTTATTTAAAGCGTATCCCATTGCCCAAGAAAGAAGATTGGAAGTGGTATACGGTCTGCGGATTGCTGCAAACTACTTGGATTTATGCTGTAAATCAGCCTGCGCTTCAATATGTGAATGCTGGTATTGTCTGTATCCTCGGATTTACCATGCCGTTTTGGCTTTCGATTATGGCACATTTTCTGATACCCGGAGAACGTCTCACCTGGAATAAGACAATCGGATTGGTTTTAGGAATTGGCGGTCTTTTTTTTGTCATGAATATCAATCCCTTTCATATGCAATGGAGCGGCACGGAGCTGTTCATAGAGCTGCTTATTATTTCCGGAGCCATTGCATGGGCCGTTGCAAATCTGATCATTAAGGTAAAGCTGCAAAATAACGATAAATTTCAATTTACGGCCTATCAAATGGGAATTGGTGCTCTGGCCCTTCTATGCATTTCCCTCTTCTATGAACAGGGGCAAACCATAACATGGAACTGGGTATCTTTTTCCTATTTATTTTTTGCTGGGGTAATTGCTTCTGCTCTTGCTTATGTTCTATGGTTCTATATTCTTTCCAAAGTAGAAGCTAGTAAAGCCTCTATCACTTTATTATTCATTCCGGTCATTGGTGTACTTTCCGTGTGGTTATTTCTCGGGGAACCATTGGATGTAAAAACACTTTTTGGAATGGCAATGGTCGTCTCGGGGATCGCTATGGTAAATAAAAAAATGGTAGCGAAAATAAAAATAATAGAAAATTGTGAACATGCCGGATAACCAGTTAAAAGGACGTGATGATTTGAAAAATGTAGGTGTTTGTTTTGGTATCTTCATATTTCTTTTAGGTTGTATGCTTTTTTGGCAGGCTTTGTCTTTGGATTATAAAAGTTCCATTGGACCAGGACCAGGACTATTCCCATTATGGTTAAGTGGAATTTTAATTATCCTGTCTATTCTATATATCGTAGAATCGATAAAAAAAGAGGTGATTTTGATTTCGGACATTCTCCCAAAGGGAAAGGGATTAGGGAATGTGATATCCATTCTTTTTTCCAGTATTATCTTTATAATTGTTGTTTCTTTCGCTGGGTTTGTGATTGCCGGTACCCTCCTTATGTTTATGCTTTTGGTGCGGGAGTACAAATGGTACCGGGCACTGGGGATTTCTTTTGTCATTGCCATTACTACGTTCGTGGTTTTTCAAACCTTTTTGGACGTACCGCTACCTGTTAATGAATTTGGTTTTTAGGGGGAAGAAAGATGGAGCAATGGTTATCAGGATTTGCAACTGCCCTTACATGGTGGAATTTATTATACTGTTTAATCGGAGTAACGATTGGAATGCTTGTTGGCGTCTTACCTGGGCTTGGCCCTACCACCGGAACAGCAGTGTTACTTCCGATTACTTTTGGAATGGAACCTGTATCCGCTATCATTATGCTATCGGGAATTTATTACGGAGCCATGTACGGAGGAACGATCACATCTGTATTAATCAATACGCCTGGCGAGGCGGCGTCGGTCATTACTTGTTTGGATGGACATCCTTTAGCTAAGCAAGGACGAGCTGGAACCGCCCTTGGAGTGGCGGGCATCGGATCTTTTATTGGGGGGACTGTCTCCTTATTTGGTTTAGCTTTTGTTGGTCCGCCGTTAGCCAACTTTGCTTTAAGATTTGGCCCGCCGGAATTTTTTGCCCTTATGGTTTTGGGCTTGACGATGGTTATTGGACTGATGGGTAAATCCTTAATTCGTGGAATGATTTCTGCCTGCATTGGGTTGAATTTAGCATTAATCGGGATGGATCCGATTTCGGGGGCTCTCCGTTTCACCTTTGGAGAGCCGCATTTGATGAGCGGCATAGATTTCGTAACGGTAGCCATGGGATTATTCGGTTTATCGGAAATTCTCATCACTGCTGAGCAAAGTTACAAATCCGAAAAGATTGCGGCGGTGAAAGGGGTTCTTCCAAGGCGTGAAGAATTGAAGCCGACATTTAAGGCAATCGGCAGAGGAACCGTGTTAGGCTTCTTTATCGGCTTAATTCCTGGGGCTAATTCGGTTATCCCGGCGATTCTATCTTATTCATTGGAGAAAAAGCTTGCTAAAGATCCATCCCGTTTCGGGAAGGGAGCAATTGAAGGAGTGGCCGGACCTGAGACGGCTAATAATTCCTACTGCGGTGGGGCGCTTATTCCACTGTTTACATTAGGGATTCCAAGTTCACCAACGATCGCCATCTTGTTAGGGGCTTTCATTATGCATGGCTTGACACCTGGGCCAACGCTATTCCAGAATAACCCTGAATTTGTGTGGGCGATTATAGCCAGTATGTTTATCGGGAATGCGATTTTGCTATTCATGAATTTACCCATGGCAGGCATATGGGCTAAGGTCGCAATGGTACCCTTTAAGCTGCTATTTCCTATTATCCTAATCATATCTGTGGTAGGAGCTTATACCGTAAACAATAGTCTTTGGGATGTGGGTGTGATGATCGTTTTTGGAATTTTGGGTTATTTAATGAAAAAGGTAGATATTCCAATGGCGCCCATCGTCTTAACCTTCGTATTAGGAAAAATGATGGAAAGTTCACTGCTTCAATCATTAAGCATGTTCCACGGAAGCTTTTTCGCTATATTTCAACGTCCTATAGCGGGTATAATGTTAAGCTTATCGATCCTCATATTTGTGCTTAGCTTTATCGCAGGAGTTATGAAAAAGAAGGGTATCCTTGCCAGTGATGTGGAAATGTAGAGCTAATCCAGTCGCGGAGTTATTAATAACCACCCCAAGCCGAAGGAGATATTCTAGAAAGGAGTAGATGAAAATGGATGGCTATTTATTCGTTGGCTTGTTTAAACTTATTTTAATTAATATTGTTTTAAGTGGAGATAACGCTATTGTTATTGCTCTAGCTTGTCGTAATCTCCCTTCAAATCAACAAAAAAAGGCTATATTCTGGGGGAGCATTGGGGCAATAGGTTTAAGAATCGTGTTAACGTTCATTGCCGTTTGGTTGTTAGAAATTCCCTTTGTTCAAATCGCAGGAGGATTATTACTTATATATATTGCTATTAAATTATTGAAAAATGATGGAAAAGAGGAGCAGATACAATCTAGCAGTAAAATGGGTCAAGCTATTAAAACGATTATCATTGCCGATTTAATCATGAGTCTAGATAATGTCCTTGCTATGGCTGGCGCAGCAAGAGGAAACTTCTTGCTGATCGGATTAGGACTGACTATTAGTATCCCATTGATAGTTTGGGGAAGCCAGTTATTAATGCGTCTCATGAATCGCTTCCCCATAATCGTTTTATTAGGAGCTGGGCTACTAGGTTACACTGCAGGAGAAATGGTATTAAACGATAAAACAGTAGAAAAATTTATCGAATCAATATTCCAGGCAGGTCATGATATGATTCCTATTGGATTGGCTATTCTCGTTATGTTTGTCGGTAAAATTGTGTCTAAGAAAAAAGTATACCTAGATCAAGCCGTATCCGAGGAAGTAAAGTCCGCTGTTTAGGAAATCAATCTATTTAGTGACGAAGATTGTTTACGGAAGAGGATTCATCAAGTGGAATTGGAGGTTGGATAATGGTAAAAAAACGCAGTTTTTATTATTATCTTCATTTTGTACATGGATTAATGATTCTCATTTTGTTAGTAAGCGGAACCGTTTTATACGTTCCAACGCTCCGCATCTACTTTGTAGAGTACCGCTGGACAATAAGAGAAGTTCACTCTATCCTTGGTATCCTCTATTTCATTTTTATCCTATCGATTATTCCTCATTTGGTTCACTATCTTCGAAGAAACCGATTCTGGAAAAAAACATTTCATATTTGCTTACAGTATTCCCTTGGATTAGGATGGGCTGCAAGTGGGATTTATCTATGGATCAACAATACCGCCTACTTAAGAATACGTCAAGTATCTCTAGACGTTCATGATCTATTAGCTCTGTTTATTATCCCTTGGACATTCGGGCATATAATGCTTTGGTATTTCCGGAAAAAAGGAGAGGGAAAACGAATAGTCAGAAGAAAGCGCAGTGGTGATGATCGTGACCGCGGCATACTTTATTCTCGCCGAGACGTGGTAATCCTTTTTTGCGGTGGCATGGCATCTATACTTTTGGGTGGGTTATTTCGCTGGTATCAACCGATATCCACACATTTCTTAGCGGGACTTAGTGATATCAAAAGAAGAGGTTATTTTCGCATCTATTCGGTCAGAAATGATCCTCCTGCCTTTGATAAGACAACTTGGCGATTATTGGTTACTGGATTAATTGAAAACCCATTGGAATGGACATGGGATGACCTGATGAAACTTCCTAAACATACGTTTACCCATGACTTTCACTGCGTAACAGGTTGGAGTGTCCTCGGAGTAGAGTGGGAGGGCATTTCATTTCAGGAGCTCGTAAATAGCTTAGAACCGAGGCAGGAGGGAATATATGTAAAGATGCATTCTGCTGATAAAATTTATACAGAGACTTATCTGCTTTCACAACTTATGGAACAGAACGTTATTCTAGCTTACAAAATAGATGGAAAAGAATTGATTGGTAACCAGGGGGCTCCACTTCGTTTATTTCATCCAGCCATGCATGGCTATAAATCGATCAAATGGCTGGATCATATTGAATTCACAATTGAACGAGGGTTAGGATATTGGGAAGAAAAAGAAGGTTACGATATAAATGGGTATATTGTTTAAGTATGTTACGATTGCCTTTGTCTGGGGGTGCCTATTTTCCCTTACCTACTTGATAATGAGCAGTCGATCTGAAGAAGATGTTCTTCATTTGCAACAAATACTATCTAGTGCCAAGGACTTAAAATCGTACGCTACTAAACAAACGGTTTTATTGGATGGTAATGAACAATTGTCCCTACAATCAATTTCACAAGAAGATCCTTACTTAACAAGGGTGACATCAAAAGCCAAATTAACCGATTTCGAAGACTTTAGGTTTGAGGTTTATTTTCAGCCTGATGTGATTTATATCCATGATTTAGCTTCAGAACTTTGGAACAAAGCTGATTATACTCATCCTGTTGCCGGCCAGCTCGAAGGGTTGAAGGATCCTTTTGCTTTATGGTTAAGACGTCTGAAAGATGCAAATAAGATTGAGAGATATATGAACGATCATCATGAACACTTTATCGTTCATCTTAAACCGTTTGAGGATGAAATCCATGGGGTTCGATTGGAAAATATCGATGGTGGAACAATGGAAATTTGGACAGAACACCAACCATACACCTCAGTAAAACTGAAATTGGACATTCGCTTTAAACCGAATATCACTCGAGGATTTGACCAAATGGTATACTTCATGGAAATGGATGAAGATAAAAGAGTTGAAATAATGCTCCCCAAACAAGCTGGAACTGCCAAAAAAATAAAATAGAGTTATAGGCTATAATGCACGACATCACGTATTTATCGCAATGGAGAAAAGTCAGTGAAAGGGACTGTGAGTACAGGTCAATTAAAAAAAGGAGAGGATCATTATGCAAAGCTTAGTTTGGACAAAAGCGGAGTGGATGGAAATCCAAGAGGTGGCAATACCCGTGATAAACGAGGAAGAAGTGTTAGTCAAGGTAGACGCAGTAGGCATCTGTGGGTCAGAAATCGAGGGATATCTTGGTCATAACAGTTTGCGTGTACCACCTTTAATCATGGGTCATGAATTTAGCGGAACCATACATGACCTAGGTGCCAAGGTAAATGGACTGACGAGAGGACAAAAGGTGGTGGTGAATCCGCTGCTTTCCTGCCGAAAATGTATTTCATGCCGCAAAGGATCCGTGCATCTTTGTGTAAACCGGACCATTATCGGAATTCATCGCCCGGGTGCTTTTGCTGAGTATGTTAACGTTCCTTCATCTGCTGTTCATGTAATACCCGAGACGATGAATTCATTTCGGGCAGCACTAGTTGAACCCCTAGCCTGTTCTCTTCGAGCGACACGACGGGCAATGGAGAAGCATCCGTTCGCCAATGTTGTGGTCTTTGGGGCTGGAACGATTGGCTTATTAAGCTTTCTTACCGCTCAAATTTTGGGAGCATCAAGGGTGATCGTGGTGGACACAAACGAATCACGTTTAAAAACGCCACAGAGACTTGGAGCAACAGGAACCATTTCCCCTAGAGAGCACGGCTATATTCAGAGGATTAAAAAAGTGATGGGACCCTTGGGTATTGATGTTGTAATAGATGCAGCTGGTTTTCAGCCTACTCGATCAGCTGCCATCGAGCTAATTAATCCTGGAGGGACCGTCATGAATATAGGACTTGGTATAGATAAGACGGAAGTTCCAATCAACGTATGCATTCGCAATGAAATAAACCTACTGGGCTCCTTCTCATACCAAGATCAGGATTTTGATTATGCTGTTGAACTTTTGAAGAGCGGCAAGATCGATCACGCCGAGTGGTCGGAAATACGTCCTCTAAAAGACGGAAATCAAGCATTTCAAGATCTAGTTCAAGGTAAAGTAGAGAATGCCAAGATCTTTTTAGCCCTATAAGCTAATTGAACCATCAAATGATTTCCCAACAGGATCCTTACCTAACATGGGTGACATCGAAATCCAAATTAACGGATACAGAGGACTTCGAGTTTGAAGCCTATTTTAAGCCTGAAGTGATTTATATTCACTCTCTTTACGGGAGTACAATCTAATTATTGCCATATATCGAATTCTCGAAGGCCTATTTTTAACAGGATTTTACGCAACCAACGGTGCTTTACGGCTTCTTATCCGTTAATGAAATTTTAAAATGCTTAAAATTAGAGGCTTGGGAAATGTGTATGCTTTTCATTTCCCAGGCAAGCGCATCAATCGAGTTTGTATGCGTGAATATGACAGAGCATGCCTGTCCTCCTGTCGTTTATGGGGACGTATGAACATTATTTTGTTAACATAACTTTAGTTATGTTAAATTATATTTACAATTGCATCTTATTCCGATAAATAAGCGGAGAGTCGCCAACGTATTTTTTGAATAAACGAGAAAAATAAAAGACGTCTTTATAACCAAGTGAATCTGCGATCTCCTTAACAGTATCGTCTGTATTCAGCAGAATGTTTTTCGCTGCTGCCATTTTTAAACGGTGAATATAGGCTCCAAGTGGGTAGCCGGTATATTCGTTTACGATCCTCCGAAGAGTGGAAAGCGAGATATGGTGGCGTTTTGCAATAAGCGTCGCGTCAAATGGCTGGAACAACGAATCTCCGAGATCGGCCATGAGATCGATCAATTGCTGTGTTTTTGTCGTTTCCGCCGGTACTTGATCTTCCAGAATAAATTCAAAAAGCAAGGATTCAAGCAGCAAGGCAGCACGATCAATATTATCGGGTATTCCGCTTTCCATGAGAATAAAAATGCGTTCGATCCGATTGTGCTGAGCAGCATCTTCATGCCCAACCTGTTTCGCCATATCGACTTGTGTAAGCCAACTGCTCAGCCATTCCGCAATTCGGCTTCCCTCGAATGTGAAGTAGTACTCGTCCCAATAACCGTCTACATCAGGCCCATAGTTATAAACAGCTCCAGGTCGAAGGAAGAACAGGCTTCCGCTTTCAATATGTTGAACGGCGCCATCATCGACTTGATAGGAGCCTTTTCCACCTGCTATATAGACAAATGCCCATTTCTCAAATGACGCGTTTGATCGAAAGGAAATACGGCCTGGAAGATGCCCAACAGCACGGATAATCAAGGATTGCAGCTTTAATTTACTGGAATCAATGGGTAATGAAATGATCCGAAGCGGATAAGGACTGATCATATAGTCCATGAATCTTGGCATATCGTGTATTCCCTCCGTATATACTCCATGGTTTCGTTGATAAAGTGTAAAAAGTGAAAGAAAAGAGAGCAGAGAGAGAACATGACAACATCGCTCTAACGTTTATTAATGATAAATGTAAGCTCAAGTATTATTTTCAACTACATGGTATTTTGTTATATTGAATGAGCTGACACCTGTTCATCAGGCTCGAGTTTTGGTTTGGTGGGAACTGCTGTTAGTACTTTCACGGATTATGATGTTGGCGATTGTACTCGGAATTACAGACTTTAATGGCTGTAAATGAGCGTGCAATAAAATGTGAATCCAAGCCATAAACAAAGCGGTGTGAACAAAAATGTATCATATGTTGCGAAACGAGTCTCTTTGACCCTCTTAAATAAACCCACATACTTGAAATCCCCAATTGCACGGAGTCCAAATACGAAGACACATACCCAACCGAAACGAATGCCATCTCTATCATTATTCTAACTGAAATAAGCTTTTTTCAACAGGAAAAAGCACGAAATGATAGAAACACCCTGTTAATTATGAATTAGCTACATAAAATATTAACATCATTAATCATATTTTCATCACCTTGAAGTAGGAATATCGTGTTTTTATGTAAGGCAAAGCTTTTCGAGTGCCCAGATTTTAACCTTTAATTTTTTAGCAAAATGTAAAAGCGGTGATGTATCTGGAAGCTGAATCCCAAATGAATACGGGAGGGTAGCTTCAGCCGATTGTAAGGGCCATGGATCATGATCGATTTCTCCTCGATACACATTGCCGCGGCGATCTGTGCAATAGAGACAATAACGTTCGGTTAACCAATATTCGAGAGTTTCAGGATTTGCTAATTGTATGTCGGATGATGGGCGATATTCACCAGCAAATTCACCATGTCGTGCACGGTTATCTTTTCGTAAACTTTGGTAGAATATGGTGTTCTCTGCCTGATGTTGAACTTGAATATGTGCATAAAAGTACGGAAGATGGAAAGCGAAGCGTGCTGCTTCAACAGCGAATCGGTTATGAGCATCTAGACTGAAAAAGTAAACGCCGGGTTTACCTTGTATGGTTACGTAGGTCCTTACATTGATTTCTGGAAAGGCTGAAAAGTAAGGTAACGGAGGTAAACCTCTAGGTGCTATGCCTGACATGTGGAAGGGGACAACACCGATCCATGCTGTTCCGTCAAAGGTATCAATAGGGATAGGGCGGGTAGGAGTGGTCTTAATGTTTCGATGGAAATGGGCCAATGAGCAAAGAGTAAATCATTCCAGATTTGGTGCATGATCCAGGGCTTGTTAGTTAACGGCCATGATCGACTCATAAGTGATACTCCTTCTGTACTCGCGACTTTGAAATTTATTATGTAGATTAGATTAATCGTATTGATTTAGTGAGCCGTTGTAAAGGGTTTTGCAAATTTACGCAACTTGATGGGGAATGGTGGGGAAACTATGTTATAATAAAGCACACAATTGAATGAAAGCAGGCGACTTACACAGCATGAATGGCCAAAATCGTAAAGATGTGATTCCAGGTATTGAAGTGAATATTGTTTTGAAGCAAGACCAACGCAGCGGGAAGTTAACGCGTGGAATTGTCAAAGATTTATTAACGAACTCGCCTACCCATCCGCATGGAATTAAAGTAAGACTTGCAGATGGACAGGTTGGACGTGTCAAAGAAATTTTATCGCCGGCAAGGTGATTTATAATCCAGGGGGAACGTGAGATGGCGAAAGCAAAAGTAGCAAAAAGACCAACGCGGGATGAATTTGTATTGGAAGAGATCGGCAATCAATTGTCCGAAGCGAAGCAGGAGAACTCCGAGATTGTGCTGACCGTTTGGGGGCGTGAAGAACCTGTTCGCGGGCTCATTACAACGATGGATTCTCGGACTGGAAGAGTACATATGGAAACAAATGGTGAAATTGATAAAGTACCGTTCATGGACATAATGAAAGTCGAATACCCGCGGGACTAAAACCGGATAAACGGTTAATATGCTTATTCTGCAGTTCTTTGCACGGGATAAGCGCCAATTGACCGTTTTTTTCTGTCAAAAAAATTGCACTAAATCTATATTTAACGCAACTTAGATTGTAACGGACGGAGTGAATAGGATTGGAGCAAGTGTACGAGTATGATGATGAGTATTTGGAATTATTCGATTCATGGATGAAAGATCAGGGCTTTACAAAACGAACTCAACAAGCTTATTTAGGGGATGTTCGGTTATTCCTTTCCAATATAGAGAAATCTTTACCCACCATTGAGGCAATTGATATCATGCGCTTCTTGACGAAAATGAGACAGGGCGGGGCAGGGGATGCCGCGCGTAATCGCTATTTATCTTCGATTCGGACATTTTTCGCGGCGTTGATCGAACTTCAAATTGTGCAAAGCAACCCTTCACTTAACGTGAAGAAATCGAAAGTCGAGAAAAACCAAATTCCTACGTTTCTCAGCGAGCAGCTGCTTGCAGTGTTTTTACAATCGATCGAGGGGAAGTATCAGATCCGGAATGTGGCCATGTTTCTATTGATGAGTTATGCAGGTTTGCGTGTAAGTGAACTGCATCGACTAAACATCGCTGATTTCAATCGTTCCACAAATACGCTGCAGGTATTTGGCAAAGGGCGGAAATGGCGTGTCATCCCTCTTCCTGCCGAACTGGTTAAAGTTCTGAATAAAGCATTAATGGAACGAATGGATACAAGGAACTCGGCGGAGCAGCCATTTTTTGTTTCTCAATTTGGTCGGCGAATTAGTGTTCGTATGATTCAAACAATTGCAGAGAAGTATTTCGAGGTACTGAAGAGGCAGTATGCTGAACTACAAGGGAAGTCGATCTCAAGCCACAAGCTTCGGCATACGTTTGCCACGATGCAGGTTCTGGCGGGAACGGATATCCGAACTTTGCAGGAATTACTTGGACATGCGAGCATCCAGACCACGCAGATTTATACGCATGTCGGAGATAAACAAAAGCAGGATGCAATGAACCGGGTTTCGGCGTTTATTCCAGCAGGGATGGGGATATAGAACGGGAGATGTAATAATTAGTTCCGGTGGTGCATATAAGGCAACAAAGAGATTACAAAGAAGGATCCAAATTTTGAATAAGTTCTCTTTGGTAGGAGGCATATTTATGGCTATAAGACCCCCCATTTTACAAAGGGGTGATACCATCGGAATTGTTACTTTAGGAAGTCCGCTTGACGCAACTATCATTGATGAAAGAATTAAAACACTTGAAAATATGGGATTCAAAGTTGTAATTGGAAAATATGCGTATGCCTATGGAGGCATTGTAGCCTCATCAGCGCAACAGCGTGCTGAAGACCTTATGAGTATGTTTCAAAATCCCAGTGTGAAGATGATTTTACCTACAAGAGGAGGGACAGGGGTCAAAGATATTTTGCCATACCTCAATTATACGATTATCAAAAACAATCCTAAAATCGTAACTGGATACAGTGATATCACGATTTTATTAAATGTCCTGTACCAATTTTCCGATTTAATTACTTTTCAAAGTCTATTGTTAATTGACTTTAGCACGAGCACACCAACATATAACTTCAACCAATTTTATTCGGCTACATCAACTTTCAGTAGTCCAAGAGTGATACAGAATCCACCCGGAATGCAGCAGACCAGTCTGATTGAGGGGAATGTTAGAGGTCCGATCGTTGGGGGGAATCTCACTTCATTTGTGGATACCCTTGGAACTCCATATGAAATTGATACGACCGGTAAAATATTGGTCATAGAAGAGACACACGAAGCAACGAATGTGATTTACCGTTATTTGACTCGTCTGATTATGGCAAGGAAATTTCAGGATTGCATTGGTGTAGTAATGGGACAATGCACGAATTGCACCATATCTTATTCTACGACTTATAATGACTTAATAGCTGGGTTGATTGTTCCACAAGGAAAACCTCTTATGACCAATGTAAGCACAGCTCATGGCCTTTATAAAGCGGCAATCCCCATTGGAGCGAACGTAAATCTCGATACTTACAATAACAGGCTTACTGTGCTTGAACCCACGGTATCACCTTAGAGCACATTAAACAACTTGTCTATAATAAAAAAAAAGCCGGTGAAAACCGGCTTTTTCGCATACTAGTTAATTAAACGACGAGCACCCCAATAATGTGCATCATAGTAGGGAGTACCAAAGAATGTGCTAATCTTTACTTCTCTCGTTCCCATCGTTCCTGCTTGAAGAATTTTATTATTTCCAAGATAGATGCCTACATGGGAGACTCCGCTTGTATAAGTTCCTTCTAGAAATACAAGATCACCTTTACGCAGATCACTTTTAGCTACTGGCGTTCCTAATTGACTCAACAATGCTGACGAATGAAGAAGGTTAAACCCGTGTTGATTAAACGCATATTGTACAAAGCCTGAGCAATCAAAAGCAACATACGGCGTATTGCCGCCAAATACATATGGCGTTCCGAGCTGCGTCATTCCTGTCGCAATGATGGCATCTGCTTTTACTTCCCAGCTCTGTTTAGTAGAAGCTTTAACTGGAAGATTAATTACAACACCTGCGTAAATATTTTGTTGATTAACATTTGGATTATTTGCGATGAGATCAGCTAATGGAACATTGAACTTCTGTGAAATGGACCAGAAAGTGTCAGCATCCGTAGCGACGTATTGATTCGAAGGTGCCGCATTTGCGATTCCGCTGAATAAAAGACTTGTCGCCATTGCGGTTGTAAGAATAAACTTTCTCATGAATTTCCTCCTAGATGTTATATGTAGTTACTTAAACATTCTATCAGAATGAATAAATAGAGAATATGAGCAAAATATGGATAAAAGTGAGGTGAGGGTGTTTGCCCCATATTTGTTTACATAATATATGTTATGTTCATAATATTTAAAAACCTTAGAATGAACATCTTGCCTTCCAATTTAAGAGAAAAAAATTCGAGTAGGGGGAACTAGCTTTTTATCAATACTATGGAGTTGATTTATTAGCTGTTTTACACTATGTCAAATGCAGATCCTAAATTTGGAACACTTTGTATAATGTAATCCGTCAGACAAGTTATATAATATTACATATATAGTTATTATACATTACATTTACATAACGCCCAATATGCCGTTAGCTTGGGCTTGTATTGTCATCGCAGCTATCCTAGGAAATGTTTTATATACGATCATTCAACTTGTAGAAAAATGCTTTATTCCGTGGTCAATTTCCAATCACTAAATGAAAATGAATAATTAACATGAGCATCAAGGGATGACACCATCATTACATACATAGAAATAAATAGGAGAGGATTGGTTCGATTGAAAAAGAGAATCCTTACTGGCAAATTGGCTTTGAAGTAACCGGCCGATTTGACTGCGGCTGTCGATAAAACGATTATACAAGGCAAGTGAGTTTTGCAAAGAAAGAGGGTCGTGGCTGACTGAAGTCTGCGATCCTTCTTTACATCATCAGGAGAGGGGAACTGAGCATATGAGCGCTAACGAGGTAAGTGATCTGCTAACGAAGGAGGACCTGCTTGAGAAGGATCGCAAATATGTGTGGCATCACATGTCAGCACATAATGAGAATCCGATGATACTTGCTTCTGGTGAGGGAAGCTGGGTGACGGATGTGGATGGGAATCGATATTTGGATGGTATGTCCGGATTATGGTGCGTTAATGTGGGTCACGGTAGAAAAGAAATTGCAGAAGCGGCCGCTGAACAAATGATGAAAATCGCTTATGCTACGCTCGTTCAATCCCATGTGCCTGCCATTGAATTAGCCGCGAAATTGAATGAGTGGCTGGATGGCGAATACCGGATCTTTTACTCGAATTCGGGGTCGGATGCCAATGAAGTGGCCTTTAAGATTGCCCGCCAATACCATCATCAGAACGGGAAGCCTTCCAAACATAAGTTCATCTCGCGGCATCGCGCTTATCATGGCAATTCCATGGGAGCATTGGGTGCAACAGGGCAAGCTCAGCGTAAGTTGAAATATGAACCGCTCGGTGTGGGCTTCCAGCATGTGCCGCCGCCGTATTGTTATCGCTGTCCATTCGGCCAGATGAAAGGGTCATGCAGCTTTCAGTGCGCCAAAGCCATTGAGGATGCCATCGTTTGGGAAGGGGCGGATTCTGTTGCAGGCGTAATCGTGGAGCCGGTGATTACGGGAGGCGGAATGATTGTTCCTCCGGACGAGTACCTGCCCATGGTGCGCAGTATTTGTGATAAGCATAATGTGCTGCTCATTGTCGATGAAGTGATTTGCGGATTCGGTCGATCAGGGGAGAAATTCGGTCATCTGAATTATGGCGTGAGACCTGACATCGTGACGATGGCCAAAGGCTTGACCAGTGCGTACTCGCCTCTTTCTGCAACCGCTGTTTCGGCGGAATTGTATGAATCGTTCAAAGAAAAAGAAGCGACCAGCCATTTAAGACATATCAATACATTCGGAGGTAATCCAGTCTCTTGCGTGGTTGCGATGAAAAATATGGAGATTTTGAAAAAAGAAAACTTGGTTGCGCGCTCTGCTCATATCGGAAACACATTTAGAGCTCAATTAGAACCTTTGCTTGAACACCCTCACGTTGGCGAGATACGCATTTTCGGATCAGCGATGGGCATCGAGCTCGTAGAAGATCAAGTGTCGAAGGTTCCGGCGACAGCTGAACGGGTGATGAAGATCATTGCAGGCTGCAAGCAAAAGGGTCTGCTTATTGGGAAGAACGGAGATACGGTGCCTGGATTCGCTAACATTCTCACGCTTAGTCCGCCGTTATCTTCGACAGACGAGGATGTTGCTTTTATCATCGAGACCTTGCTTGCTGTGTTTGATGCTAATCAGGAGAAAGGATGATAAATCTTGCCTAGTGCACCTCAGATACAAATTAACACTTCTCGACTGCAGCAGCGAATTCAGGAGCTCGCCGAAATCGGGAAAATTGGAGAGACGGGCGTATGCAGATTAGCCTTGTCCAAAGAAGATCGAGAAGGCGTGGAGTTAGTGAAAAGTTGGATGCAGGAAGCTGGGATGGAAGCTTCAATCGATCCATTCGCCAACTTAATTGGCGTGCTTAAGGGGAGCAATCCGAATGCGCCTGTACTTATGCTAGGCTCTCATGTGGATTCGCAGCCTTATGGCGGTAGATTTGATGGTGCGATAGGCGTACTTGGTGCGATTGAAGTGGTCCAAACGCTGGTGGAGGAAGGGATAACGCCAGAATGTAACATTGAAGTTGTGGCTTTCTGCGATGAAGAGGGCTGTCGATTCAACAAAGGGCTTTTCGGCGTTCGTGGCATGACCGGGAAGCTTGAAGAACATGAGCTGGAGCGTTCGGACAAAAATGGCATTACACGAAGAGAGGCTTTGATTCAGTTCGGGTGCGACCCGGCTGACTTCGAGAGCTACGTATTTCAAGAGGGTCGGATAGGCGCTTTTCTGGAGCTGCACATTGAGCAAGGTCCAGTTCTGGAGTCACTTGATGCTCCGATTGGTATCGTCAGCGGCATCTCTGGTCCATTATGGCTCACGGTGGAGATGAACGGCTTCGCTGGACACGCTGGTTCGGTGCCGATGTCGATGCGCCAAGACGCGCTTCTAGGCTGCGCCAAAATTATCGTGGCGCTCAACGAGTTAGTGCGGCAGGAACCAGGTGCGCCGACCGTCGGAACGGTGGGCTCCCTTACGGTGTTCCCAGACTCCCGCAATATCATCCCGGAGAAGGTATCCTTCACCATTGACTTGCGGGACATTGATTTGCGGCGGCGCAATGCGCTTGAAGCGGAGCTGCTCAGCGTGATCGAGAACGTGTCGCGCGAGCATGGTCTCACCTATACGATTCGCGAAGATACGAAAAGTGAACCCCGCTACTGCGCGAACTGGATCAAGCAAAGCCTGCATCAGGAAGCATCTCTGATGGGGTTGACCCCGCCAGAGCTGATGAGCGGACCTTTCCATGATTCGCTCACGATGTCTTATGTGTGTGACTATGGGATGATTTTCGTTCGATGTCTGGAAGGCATCAGTCACAATCCCAAAGAATATGCTAGTCCAGAGGACATTGCGCTGGGCACGGAGCTTTTATACCGCACCGCACGCCGGATCGCCACGGAAAAGGGGGGATTTCAGCCATGAGCAAGGTGAAAATTGGCCTCATTCAAGCCTCGCATGATGTGCATGGTGACGAGGCTGTGGCCAAGCACAAAGAAGCAGCGATACAAAAGCATATCGCATTAGTTCGTAAAGCGGCTCAGCAGGGCGCGCAAATCATTTCTTTGCAAGAAATTTTCTATGGTCCTTATTTCTGCGCAGAGCAAACAACAAGGTGGTACGATGCCGCAGAGGAAATACCGAAGGGGCCAACGACTATGCTCTTTCAGGAATTGGCGAAGGAGCTCGGTGTTGTCATCATCCTGCCCATTTATGAGAGAGAAGGCATCGCTTCGTACTACAATACGGCTGCTGTGATCGATGCGGATGGTGCCTATTTGGGCAAATACCGCAAACATCACATTCCGCATGTGGCGGCAGGCGGCGGATCTTGCGGGTTCTGGGAGAAGTATTATTTTAAACCAGGTAATCTGGGCTATCCCGTGTTTGATACAGCTTTTGCTAAGGTTGGGGTTTACATCTGTTACGATCGCCATTTTCCAGAAGGGGCAAGGGCTCTCGGACTTGGCGGAGCGGAAATTGTGTTCAATCCTTCCGCTACTGTAGCGGGGACTTCGGAGTATCTCTGGAAGCTCGAACAGCCCGCTCACGCCGTGGCCAACGGGTATTATGTCGGTGCCATTAATCGTATTGGTCTTGAAGCCCCATGGAACATGGGTGAATTCTATGGTCAATCCTACTTGGTGGATCCGCGTGGCGCGATCGTTTCCATAGGAAGTCGGACCAAGATGAAGTGGTCATCGGTGAAATGGATAAAGAGTTAATCCGTGAAGTCCGCAATGTTTGGCAATTTTATCGGGATCGCAGACCTGAAACCTATGATCAAATTGTTAGCTTATAAGCGTGGGAGGGGGAGCGAAGATGAGTTCAACATTTATTTCCTTAACCGATTTGAAACGCAATTTTGCCGAGGTCAAATCCGGCATGAAGCCGAAAGAGGCGATCGAGGAATCGAACCGCTGCTTATTTTGTTACGATGCTCCTTGCATCCGTGCCTGTCCAACGGGTATTGATATTCCTTCTTTTATCAAAAAGATTGCTTCCGGCAATCTCAAAGGCTCCGCGCGCACGATCATGGATGCGAATCCGGTAGGGGCCTCCTGCTCAAGGGTATGTCCTACAGAAGAGCTTTGCGAAGGAGCTTGTGTACTCAATCATTCGTCCAAGCCCATCCTAATTGGCAACTTACAGCGTTATGCGACGGATTGGGCTATCAAGAATGAACAACTATTGTTCAAGGCCGGGACAAGTAATGGGAAATCGGTTGCTGTGATTGGCGGCGGACCTGCTGGTTTATCGGCAGCTCGGGAGCTTGCCCGCTTCGGGTTCAAGGTTACGGTGTTTGAGGCGAAGGAGCAGGCCGGAGGGTTAGATACCTTTGGGATTGTATCGTTTCGATTGCCCCAGGAGATTTCGCTATGGGAAGTCGAGCAAGTTAGGCAGTTAGGTGTAGAATTCCGTATGAACACGCGAGTCGGCATAGATGTAAGTGCGACAGAGCTGGTCAACGATTATGATGCCGTAGTTCTGGCTGTAGGAATGTCGAAGGTTCCTATGCTGAGTATTGAAGGTGAAGCCTTGACGGGCGTGTACGATGCTATTGATTTTGTGGAATCCACGAAGACCGAACAGGAGTTGGATACATTCCTCATTGGGAAGCGGGTAGCGGTTATTGGAGCGGGGAATACCGCCATTGATGCGGCCACGTGCTCAGTGAGGCTAGGAGCTGAAAAGGTGCAAATTGTGTATCGGCGTACACAGGAAGAGATGACAGCGTATGATTTTGAATATGATTTTGCGAAGCAGGATGGCGTTGCATTTCAGTGGCTTACAGCTCCAAAACGGGTCATCGGGGATGCGAATGGAAATGTTGTGGCTTTAGAATGCCTGCAGATGGAGCTTGTGGATGTGGAAGTGGGGCGCAAACGTCCGGTTCCCATTGAAGGCTCAGAATTCATCATTGAGGTGGATGCTGTTATTAAGGCGATTGGGCAGACGAAACATGTTTCCCTCATTGATCAATTCGAACTTGCCCATACGCGAGGAACCGTTACGGTTGATCCTTCAACAGGTCAAACGTCCAATCCCAAGGTGTATGCTGCGGGTGACGTCATTTTCGGAGAAGGTCAGGGTGAAGCGATGGTTGTATCTGCAGCTCAGCAAGGCAAACAAACGGCTTATGCTATATATAACCAACTGGTGAATAGGGGAAATGCATCGGCTTAATGAGTATCTAAATGGATCAGGAGGGATTCAACATGGCTGATTTGCGCATAAATCTGGCAGGTATTGCTTCACCTAATCCGTTCTGGTTGGCTTCGGCGCCACCGACCAATACGGGTTATCAAGTTCAGCGCGCTTTCGAAACGGGGTGGGGTGGAGCGGTTTGGAAAACACTTGGTGATCCCATTATTAATACGTCTTCGCGCTTTGCGGCCATTCATTTCAACGGGCAACGAGTTGCAGGCTTCAATAATATTGAACTTATCACGGATCGACCGCTCGAGATCAATCTCAAAGAGATTTATGAGACGAAGAAACGTTTTCCGAATCACGCGATTGTTGTATCCCTGATGGTAGAACCGAACCGGGAGAAGTGGCATGAGATTGTGAAAAAGGTCGAAGCTGTCGGTGTAGACGGCTTGGAGCTGAACTTTGGCTGCCCGCACGGGATGGCTGAACGCGGCATGGGCGCTGCTTCTGGGCAGCAGCCGGATCTCGTGGAGGCGCAGACGATGTGGGTGAAGGAAGCGGCGACGACGCCGGTTATCGTGAAGCTGACACCGAACATCACCGATATTACAAGCACCGCAAAGGCGGCGGTTCGAGGCGGAGCGGATGCGATTTCGTTGATCAATACGATCAACTCACTAGCAGGGGTTGACATAGATACGTGGAACACGATTCCTCATGTTGGGGGCAAGGGCTCGCATGGCGGGTATTGCGGACCGGCAGTTAAACCCATTGCCCTCCATATGGTTGCAGATTGTGCGCGAAATCCAGAGGTTGGCGTGCCTATTTCTGGCATTGGCGGTATCTCTAATTGGCGAGATGCTGTTGAGTTCATGCTGATGGGCGCGACTGGCGTTCAAATATGCACGGCGGCGATGCACCATGGTTTCCGCATTGTGGAGGATATGATCGATGGCTTGAACAATTATTTGGATGAAAAAGGTCTCGTCAGCGTCACTGATTTGATCGGGAAATCCATTCCGCGCTACTCCGATTGGGGGAACTTGGATTTGAACTATGCTGTTGTGGCGCGAATTGACACGGATACTTGTATTAACTGCAACAAATGCCATATTGCCTGCGAGGATACTTCGCATCAATGCATCGATATGTTGACCGACGATCAAGGTCAGTCCTATTTGCAAGTACGAGAAGAAGATTGTGTAGGATGTAACTTATGTGCGATTGTTTGTCCCGTAGATGGTGCTATTTCTATGATTGAGGTATCAGGAACGGATGCGCCAATGACGTGGAACGAAAGACAGGAGGCTATTGGCAAGCTGTCAGAAGGCAAAGATTCTACCAAGAAGGAGGCTGTGTAACCATGTCTAAGCTCATTAAGAACGGAACGGTCGTGACGGCTGTTGACCAGTATCAGGCGGACGTCCTTATCGAGAACGGGATCATTACGCAAATAGGTCTGAACCTTTCGAAGGAAGGGGCAGAAATTGTTGATGCCTCAGGTCATTATGTGTTTCCAGGCGGCATTGATCCGCATACCCATCTTGAGATGCCTTTTGGCGGCACGGTTACAGCCGATGATTTCGAGACCGGTACAACAGCGGCTGCTTTCGGAGGTACGACGACTATCATTGATTTTTGTTTAACGAACAAAGGACGACCGCTGAGTCAGTCTGTTCAAACTTGGCATCAAAAAGCCGCCGGCAAAGCCGTCATCGACTATGGATTTCACTTAATGATTGCAGAAATCAACGATGAAGTGCTGGCAGAGCTGCCGAAAATGATTCACGAAGAGGGGATCACCTCGCTCAAAGTGTTTATGGCTTATAAAAATGTGTTCCAAGCCGACGATGGCACGCTGTATCGGACATTGCTCGAGGCAAAGCGGCACGGAGCACTTGTCATGGTACACGCTGAGAACGGTGATGTAATTGAATATTTGATTAAAGAAGCGCTGGAAGCGGGAAATACGGATCCGATTTATCATGCACTAACGCGTCCATCTTTAATTGAAGGAGAAGCAACAGGGCGTGCGGCTAAGCTTACTGCTTTGGCAGGTTCTCAGCTCTATGTTGTTCATGTGACGTGTGAGGAAGCCGTTCAGCAGATTGCGGAAGCGCGGAATCAAGGTGTAGATATCTGGGGGGAAACGTGCCCGCAGTACTTGATGCTGGATCAGACTTATTTAGAAAAACCGAATTTCGAAGGGGCTAAGTACGTATGGTCGCCTCCGCTGCGACCCCAGTATCATCAAGAGACGCTGTGGACCGCTTTGAAAAATGGACAGCTCCAGACGCTCGGATCTGATCACTGCTCTTTTAACTTTAACGGGCAAAAAGATTTGGGGCTTGGTGATTTCAGCAAAATCCCGAATGGAGGACCCTGCATTGAGGATCGCTTCTCCATCCTATATTCAGAAGGCGTAGTGAAGGGCCGCATCACGCTCAATCAATTCGTAGATATCGTGTCTACACGAATTGCGAAACTTTTTGGCTTATTTCCGAAAAAAGGGACCATCGCTGTCGGATGCGACGCGGATATTGTCATTTTTAATCCGAACGTAACTAGGACGATCTCAGCAGAAACTCACCATATGAATGTGGATTACAATCCATTTGAAGGCATCGTGATCTCTGGGGAGCCTGTCACTGTACTGTCTCGAGGTGAATATGTCATCCGGAATAAACAATTCGTAGGCACGGTGGGTGCCGGGCAATTCGTGAAGAGAGATACTTATCATGCAGCTTCTCGCGAAGTAAAGCCGGGGAAAGAAGAAGCTGTCAAAGGGGGAGCCACACATGTCTGAGTATGTGCAATTTAAGCTAGAGAAGCAGAAATTGGATGACTTTGTGGCTCAGAAGTTCAGAATCGTCGGGGTGAAGGAAGATCTGGAGGGAGCGTGGCTCGATCTCGAACATCCCGGCGGTGAAACGGCGAATCTCCAACTAAAGACGGCCAATGCTAGGAAGTATTATGTGTCCTTGCTCCATAAACAAGATCAAACGCAGGCTTAAACGATCGCGCCATGCATGTATTCAAAGCCGTGTAGGGCGAGCTCAATCGCTATCCTCTTGTCAGGATGCATGTAATCATCGCCAAGCAGCGCTGAAATTTTATCCAATCGATGGTACAGCGTTTGCCGGACGATATACAGCTCCTTGGCCGTTTCCTGTTTTGATCCACAAAGCGCTAAATAAACTTTCATAGTCTTCAGAAGCTGTCCGTTTTTCTCCCGATCATCATGAATTAATTTCCCAATGTATTCATCGATGAATGACTCTAATATACCGGTTTGCTTCATTTTTAGGATCACTTTATTGACATGCTGCTCATGATAGAAAGGACTTGCGCACATTCCTGTATCTTTCTGAATCTCAATCGTTTCTTGGGCGGTCTGATAGCTTTCCTTCACGCGCGTGGGGTCACTTAACGTTTTCCCAATGCCAAACAAAGGGGAGAACAAGATTGTTTCTTGATTAGCCTCTGATTTTTGAAGTCTTTGAATGGCTCTGGGGATCCGTTCTTGGCAGGGCATTACTGACAATTGGTCAAGTAGAATGAACACGATTTGATCACCTATGACGGTTGGCATGAGATAGAAACCTTCACCTTCGAATAGCGCGCGCGCAATCATTTGCTTCTGTAAGAGCAGATCTTCATAGTCCTTGGAGGATACGGCTGATGAGACGATGTGAAAGATACAAACGATGGTTTGGCTGAGCTTCATGGAAGGCTTGATGGAGAACATATAATCGCGAATTTCTTGCGCATTATGCTTGCCGTTCAACCAATCTGTGATCCAGAGATTCTGTTTATACCGCGTTTTCTCCTCCATATATTTCGTACGCATCATTTCTTGTGCAATGGCTGTTGCGAACCTGTCTAAGGCAAGGATTTGAAATTCACTGAGTTCCTGCTCGGCATATAAAAGTAGGTCTGCGAACAGATGTTCTAAGGCTAAAATAGGGCGATGGGCCAGTTTGCTTTTAGCATTAGGTAGTTGAAAGATCTCACCATAAATCCATTTCTCATAAAAGGCATCGGCCTTCGCTTTCGGAAGGGTAGGGACGAACTGCGCCTCCGCGCCGAAGGGAAAGAAGGCGACTTGTGAGTGTGTTGTTTGATTCAGCAGCTTTAAGAGGGACTGCAGTCCTTTCCCGGAGAGGAGCAGCTGATTCAGTTGGGTGGAGAGGGATTCCAGGTCTGACACCATTTTGTGATGCTGATGGATGAAATAGGTGTGTAGGTCCTGTGTGATGTCAATGTATCGTACTTCTTCGTGGAAAAAGATAAGAGGAAAATTCTCTTGGATGGCAAGCTGCTTCATCCGTTCAAGCGGCTGTTTCGTATACGTGCCGAGCTCGATACATAATCCGGAGGCACCGCTGTCGATCAACTGCTGCAAAAAGGAGAGACTAAGCTCCTCGTTGTCATGCCAACCGATGCCTGTGCTTAGAATAAGCTCATTCCCATTGAGAAGATGGCCGACTTGGGTCACTTCCATGATATGAACCCAACGTACCTTTCGGTTCAAAGCTTCCTCGCTTGCGATGGCTTCTGCATTGTGGAAAAGTGGTCTCTGCATAATATCTTTCACTGTTAATTGTAAGAGTGTTTGTACCAAGCGAGTTCACCACCTTCATGTAAGGGATGTTAACGTGACAGAGCGGAAGAGTAATTTCACCTATTATACAATGTGTCCAAAGACTTTTGGGAAAAATTCTTTTTACCAGGAGATGAATGAATATGAAACTATTACAAAACTTCATAAATGGTGTTTGGATCGATTCCGACAGCGGTTCAGTGAGTGATGTGATGAATCCGGCAACGGGAGAAATCATCGCCCGTGTGTCGCTTTCTTCCTCTAAAGACGTGGAAGCTGCGGTTCAAGCGGCACAAACGGCTTTCGAATCATGGAGTAGAACGCCTGTACCCAAACGAGCAAGAGTATTGTTTCACTATTGGCAGTTATTGCATGAACATGAGCAAGAAATTGCCGAGCTCATTACGTCTGAAAATGGTAAAAGCTATAAAGAAGCATTAGGTGAGGTGCTCCGTGGGATCGAATGCGTAGAATTTGCAGCAGGAACGCCTTCGCACATGATGGGTTCAACATTGGCTAATATATCTGCCGATATGGACTCGGAGCTATTTCGTGTGCCGCTCGGCGTGGTTGGAGGGATAACACCCTTTAACTTTCCAATGATGGTGCCATGTTGGATGTTTCCCTTAGCCATTGCTTGTGGGAATACGTTCGTGTTAAAGCCATCGGAACGAACACCGTTGACTGCAATAAAATTAGCAGAATTGTTTCAAGAAGCGGGGCTACCGGATGGAGTACTGAACGTCGTCCATGGTGCACATGATGTCGTCAATGCACTGACAACGACGCCCGCCGTGAAAGCTATCTCCTTCGTAGGCTCGCAGCCGGTTGCAAAATATGTCTATGAGAAGGCTTCTTCCGCAGGTAAACGTGTGCAAGCGCTAGCAGGGGCCAAAAATTATCATATCGTGATGCCCGATGCCCATGTTGAAAAATCGGTTGAGAACATTATCATGTCTTCTTTTGGCAGCGCGGGGGAGAGATGTATGGCTTGCTCGGCTGTAGTGGTTGTTGGGGATGGTGAGAATTTCGTGAACTTGCTTCTTCAAGCAGCCCGGAATATGGTGCTTGGCAATGGGATGAGTGATGAAGTAACCCTCACGCCGATTATTCGAAGCGAGCAACGGAGCAGGATTGAAGCCTTTATTGACACAGGGATAGAGGAGGGGGCGGAGCTTTTATTAGATGGAAGACATGCGGAGGCTTGTTCAGCAGAAGGGTTTTTCCTTGGGGCTACGGTCTTTGATCATGTGAAACCGACTATGACGATTGCGAAAGAGGAAATATTTGGGCCGGTCTTATCCCTGTTTCGTGCTGAGAATCTGGACGAAGCGCTGCTCCTTGTGAATCAATCGCGTTTCGGCAATTCGGCCGTCATCTATACGGAAAATGCCAAAGCTGTACGCAAATTTCGAGAAGAAGTGGAAGCGGGAATGCTCGGCGTAAACGTTGGCGTACCGGCTCCGATGGCCTTTTTCCCATTCTCCGGCTGGAAAGACTCCTTCTATGGGGATTTGCATGCCAATGGCAAAGATGGAGTAGAGTTTTATACGAAGAAAAAGATGATAACATCACGTTATTTTTGAAATTAGCTTTTAAAAAATAGGAGAATGAGGGCCGCGAGCGATTGCGGCTTTTTTGCCGTTGTGTATGGACAAGCTTTAATCGTTGATGTAGGTTAATGAATAGGGAATTAAGGGGGAGACACAAGTGATTAGAATATTGGCTGTTAATGAAGAACAGGAGATTATCCATATATCCTCATTAGACGATCTTAAACATTCAAATATAGATCGGTACTGGGTAGATTTCAATGCGCCTTCCAAGGAGGAGGCTTTACTTTTACAAAAACATTTTCAATTTCATCCACTTGCTGTAGAAGATTGCTATCATTATCTGCAGCGACCTAAACTAGATCATTATGAGGATACTCATTTTTTTGTCCTTCATGCTTTGCATCCTGAAACGTTAGCTGCGGAAGAGGTTGATTTGTTCTGGGGCACTAACTTCATTGTTACTTTTCATTATTCACCGTCTAAGGAAATTGATGAGGCATGGCATCGCATGGCAGAACAACAAAAGTTTAGTGAGAAAGGTATTATATACACGGCCTATTTAATTATAGATAAGCTGGTAGATGAATATTTCCCTAGTCTATATCAAATCGAAGATCAGTTAGATGAAATTGAAGTAAAAGGTAAAACTGTTCCGGTACATATCTTAATGAATGAGATATTTGAAATCAGAGCTAAGCTATTAAAGATTAGAAAGACAATTGTTCCTATGAGGGATCTGCTCTATCGTGTTATTAATACCGAAAAAATTGAAGGTCTTAAAGAACATGTCATTTATTTTACAGACATCTACGATCATTTGCTAAAGCTCTCCGAAATTATTGACTCCAACCGAGATTTAACTGCGGATATACGAGATAGTTATGTTTCCATAAATTCCTATCGTATGAATACGATCATGAAGACTTTAACGGTGATTACGACGATTTTCATGCCTCTGACATTTATAGCAGGGATATATGGGATGAATTTTCAAAATATGCCGGAACTTACTTGGCGTTGGGGATATTTTGTTGTGCTATTTATCATGTTCGGCATTGGCTTCGGTATGTATTGGCTGTTCCGAAAAAAGAAATGGTTTGATTGATTAGTACAGTTAAATATTAATGTCATTAATTATTAGTGGAGGACGCTTCCTTTATGAAGGCTAAACAAAAAAAGCATAACACGATGGGGCAATATGCGGAGCTGCTTAGCCGATATTTGTTCCCGCAAAAGGGTACGCTCATTGCATTGACGATGCTCTTATTCGCATCTATTGGTCTTCAGCTCATCAACCCGCAAATTATTCGCTATTTCATCGATACTGCTCAAAAGCAAGGAGCGATGCAGCCACTGATCACAGCCGCGATTATGTTTATTGGCTTTGCGCTTGTTCAACAATTGGTCTCAGTCATTGCTACCTATTTTAGTGAAAATGTAGGGTGGAAAACGACGAATAAGCTGCGAGTGGATCTGGCCGCTCATTGCTTATCACTGGATATGTCTTTTCATAAATCACATACATCAGGCTCGCTCATCGAGCGTGTTGATGGGGATGTGAATGCACTAGCCAATTTCTTCTCGAGCATGATCATTCATTTATTAGGAAATTTGCTTTTGATGGCCGGCATTATTATTTTGTTGCTTCGGGAAAATTGGTTGATTGGGGCGGGGATGGCCTTTTTCGTCATTTTTGCGGTCTTTATGATTCAGTGGATTCGTAAATTTGCTGTTCCAGTTTGGGCGGGATGGCGGCAGGCGAACGCGGAGTTCTATGGTTTTATTGGCGAGCATTTGGAAGGAACAGAAGATATTCGTGCCAATGGTGCTGTTGGGTTCGTGATGAATCGTTTCTATACCATGCTTAGAAAAATGCTGCCGCTTCGGGTCAAAGCCTTTCTCGGTTTCTGTGCGATGTGGAACATGTCTATTTTCGTTTTTGCGCTTGGCAACGCCATGGCGTTTGGCATTAGCGCTTATCTATGGCACACCCAGCATATCTCTCTAGGTACTGTGTATCTGATTTTCTTTTATACGGAATTGTTAGCCAAGCCGATTGAAAAGATCCGTACACAAATGGAAGATTTGCAAAAGGCAGACGCTAGTATTTCTCGTATTCGCGAGCTTTTCGCTATTCAGTCTGAGATTAAGGATGGGACTGGAGCTCCGTTACCGGAAGGACCGCTCAGTGTTGAATTCCGTGATGTCACGTTTAGTTATGATGGGGATCAGCCTACAATTGAGGGGTTAAATCTGACGTTGAAACCTGGAGAAATCCTTGGACTCCTTGGCCGCACGGGTAGCGGAAAGTCAACGATGGCAAGATTGCTTCTACGTTTTTATGATCCTCAAAGTGGAAGTATCGCGCTTGGTGGTACGGATATCCGAAGCTGCAAGTTAGTTGATCTACGTAAACGTGTAGCCCTTGTGACACAAAATATTGAAATCATGCAAGGGACCATTCGAGATAACTTAACGTTCTACGACGATTCGATCACGGACGAACAAATTATTGAAGTACTCAAGGAGCTTGGTCTTGGAGCGTGGTATGAAGCCATGCCTGAAGGGCTAAATACAGGTTTAGCCTCCGGAGGAGGAAGCCTGTCAGCAGGAGAAGCTCAGCTGCTAGCCTTCGCACGGGTTTTCTTAACGAATCCGGGACTTGTGATCATGGACGAAGCTTCTTCAAGACTTGACCCGCTGACAGAGCAGCGTATGGAAAAAGCGGTTTCTAAGTTGTTGACAGAGCGGTCCTGTATCATGATTGCCCATCGACTAACAACCGTTCAACGAGCGGATCATATTCTTATTCTGGATAATGGGCGCGTGTTGGAATCGGGAAAAAGAGAGCATCTGGCCGCAGATCCGAATTCTCGCTTCAGCCAATTACTAGCCACAGGCTTAGAGGAGGTATTGGCATGAATACGTATCAATATTTGTGGCGGCTTATCATGTACCGTCCAATACGGTATCTGGTCAATGCCATTGCTTGGACGGTTATTTATTTGGCGCCGATTGCACCTGGACTTATTACGAAAGAGTTTTTCGATTCTCTAACAGGTAAGTCGGCGCTTGGTTACGGTGTTTGGGGACTTATCGCATTGTTGATGGCTGCCGCTATAGGTCGCATCATGCTGATAGTGATTGGTTTTATTACGGATGTTAATTTTCGTTTTCGTATGGGAATGCTGCTGAGGCGCAATCTGCTTGAGCATGTATTAAAGCAGCCGGGGGCACAGGCAATTCCTGTATCTCCGGGGGAAGCGATCAGTCATTTCCGAGATGATGTCGATCAATCGGAAGAGGCAGCTAGCTGGTCGGTCGATGTGTTCGGGATGACTTGTTTTGCCCTCGTGTCGGGCTATATCCTGATTCGGATTGATGCTCAAATGACTCTGCTCGTGTTTATGCCAATCGTTCTCGTCATTACAGCTGCGCAATTGGCTACGGTGCGTTTGCAGAAATATCGTGCAGCCAGCCGCGAAGCGACGTCCAAGGTAACGGGAGAGATTAGCGAAATGTTTGGCAATGTGCAGGCGATTCAAGTGGCTGGAGCGGAGAAACGAGTGATCGCTCGGTTCAGGAGCTTCGGTGACGACCGCAGGAAAGCGATGTTGAAGGATCGGCTCATGGGTGAACTGCTGGATTCGGTATTTTCAAACTCGGTTAACTTGGGGACGGGACTTATCTTATTGCTAGCTGGAACAAAAATGAGAGCTGGGACGTTTACCGTCGGAGATTTCGCTTTATTCGTGTACTATTTAACTTTTGTTACGCAGTTTATTACAAATGTGGGTAAATTTATTACGTATTTTAAGCAGATGAGTGTGTCGTTGGAGAGATTGACGTTTCTTTTGCAGGGGGCATCGGCGAAGGTTCTTACGATGGTTAATTCTTTGCATTTGAAGGCGGAGAGTAAAGTGGCGGAGGCTGCTGTGTCCACTGTCCCTTTGGCTCAGGAAGGGATAGAGATGCAGCGTCAGAGTGGGGATGAGCGTGAGGGAAGAGTAAAGATAGAGCAAGGATTCGAGCGCTTTAACGCGGATATGTCACAGCAAGAAGAAGGATTTGAGCGTGAATTTGCGGTTGGTGAAAAGGTAGAGGGGCAATTCAATCATGAAGACCAGATAGCAGCCTCACTGCAGCGGCTTGATGTGAATGGACTGAGCTACGCCTACTCGGATACAGGCAGAGGGATCTCGGACATTCACTTCAGCTTGAAAAGAGGATCGTTCACCGTGATTACGGGAACGATCGGTTCGGGCAAGACCACGCTTGTTCGCTCCCTCCTTGGGCTGCTGCCCAAGGGAGAGGGAACGATTGCGTGGAACGGTGTGCCCGTCGAAGACCCGGGCACATTCTTTACACCGCCGCGGAGCGCTTATACCGCGCAGGTGCCGCGGCTATACAGCGATACGCTGCGCAACAATATTTTGCTCGGGCAAGCGGAGCAAGGCGATAGCTTGCAGCTGGCCTTACACGCGGCGGTGATGGAGGTCGACGTCGCGCAGCTGCCTGGCGGGCTGGACACCGTCATCGGCCCGCGCGGGGTGAAGCTCTCCGGCGGGCAAGCGCAGCGGACGGCTGCAGCGCGCATGCTCGTACGCGACGCAGAGCTGTACGTCTTCGACGACTTGTCGAGCGCGCTCGACGTCGAGACGGAACAGAAGCTGTGGGAGCGGATGTTCGAGCGTCGAAGCGACGCGACCTGCCTGGTCGTATCCCACCGCAAAACGGCACTCACGCGGGCGGACCACATCATTGTGATGAAGGAGGGCCGCATTGAGGCCGAAGGAAACTCGGAGGAACTGCTGCGGCAGAGTGCGACGTTCCGGGAGCTGTGGTATGGCGATGAGCGGCCATCATCATGATTTAGTAGAGAAGCCTGAGAGTCGGGCTTCTTTTTTTTTTGTATAAAGGAAATTTGTGAGGGTTTCACGAACATATATGAACTCCTTTTCCAATTGACAAAGATTGTAATTCCGCTATGATGAGGGCAAAATAAGATAAGGAATAATTTAATTTAGGAGTGAAAATTGAATATGATGAACCCTAAACAATTAGCAGCTGAGAAAGCTGTTGAATTCATTGAAGATGGCATGGTCGTAGGATTAGGTACTGGTTCAACCGCCTATTGGGCAATCCATAAGATTGCTCAGAGAATACAAGAAGGACTTCGTATCCGGGCCGTAGCGAGTTCTAGAGACTCGGAAGAATTGGCCAATAAATTAGGAATTCCAATGGTGCCTTTTTCTGAAATCGAGGTGATTGACCTAACGATTGATGGTGCAGATGAAGTTGATCCTCATTTAAACTTAATCAAGGGCGGAGGCGGCGCATTAGTCAGAGAGAAGATACTAGCGAGTAATAGTAAGAGGTTTTTCGTCATAGTAGATGAATCAAAACGAGTTGAACATTTAGGCCAATTTCCATTACCGGTCGAAATCGTCCCCTTTGCTGCGAATTTTACTATAAATAAATTAAAGGAACTAGGGTGTAACACAAGGATACGAATGAGTAACGATAAGGAGTATATAACGGATAACGGAAACATAATCGTAGATTGTAACTTTGAAAAAATAGTAGAACCAAGAGAGCTAAATAAACAAATTAACTTAATTCCAGGTGTTCTTGATAATGGATTATTTACTCGCATGGTAAGTTCATTAATCATTGGATACAACGATGGAAAAGTAAAAATTATCGACCAACTATGAGTGAAGCCAGAATTCACACAACATGCATTTTGTGCATCAAAATTAGGCGTTGTACCCCATTTGGAGTGGATTACCTGCAAAATGTGCAGCTGATTTCTCCTTCAAAGGCTCAAATCGGAGCTTTTCGGGTGAATTTGATGTATGAAGTGCATCTAATTCTTCAGGATGAGTAATTGAAGCAAAATTAACTGCATGTTTTACAGCAAATGTTGTTCGATTGCTCCAACGGGGGCTGGAGAACAGGTCTTCGGACTTAGAACTTTTCTTAGCACTTGGAACTTGCTCTTAGCACTTGGAACTTGTTCTTGGCACTTGGATCGTGGAATATGCTCTTGGCATTGGACATTGGAATTTAATCTTAGCACTTAGAACTAGGATCTGTCAGAGGTTATTGTAGCTGTTATTGCTGTTATTGTTCTTGTTCTTGTTGTTCTTGTTATTTTTGATAGAAGCAGTTTCTTTAGAATTTAAATTTGTGGAAATAACCGATCAGAAGTTTGATAGAGTCGTTTAATACGAAGCAGGGGAAATATACCAAAAGCACGAATCTAATTAAGATAATCGTAACGATTAAACAAGGAGCGAATGTTCAGATGTACGATACACCCAATCTACTTTTAATCACAGACATACCTGGGTATGCGCCTCAAATTAGCAGGCTGATGTCGATGATGAATTACGCAAGAAGTACAACACTGAGAAGTGTGGAAGGACTTACTACCGAACAATTAGACTACACTATCGATGAGACAAGCAACTCGATCGGCTCGTTGCTGCTGCACTTCGCAGCTGTTGAGGTTGCTTATCAGTTGGAGACTTTCGAGCACCGTGACTTGAACGAGGAAGAAATGAAAATTTGGGGAGCAGCTCTCAAGCTTGGTGATCAAGGAAGAGCTGAAATTAAGGGAAATAATCTCGACTATTACCTTAACATTTTGAACGAAGTGCGCAGCAAAACGTATGAGGTTTTCAAGACAAAAACCGATGATTGGTTATATGAGGAATACCCTTTCTAGCGGAATCAACCAGCCAATCATTATTTCATGTGGTACCACGTATTTGAGGACGAGATTAATCATCGGGGACAGATTCGTTGGATGAGAAAACGGCTTCAGGTTTAAAATCAGTGAATTTTATCCCGATAGGAGGCAAGAAGAGATGAATACCAACAAGCCAGTTGGTCTGACCGCTTCGGTTGGCTTTCAAATTGGTGTTAGACGGACACTTCCCTTTTTCCAAGAGGAAGCTTGGGAGTTGCTGACTTCAACACGAGGGCGAAGGCTTTGGTTAGGTGATGCGGCGACAGCCCAGATCATGAAGGGTCACAAGTTCGTGACGCAAGAAGGAACAACAGGGGAATTTCGTGTCGTGAAGCCGCTGGAGCAACTTCGATTATCATGGCAGCCTGCTGGCTTCCCGAATGCGTCAACCCTACAAATTCGTCTGCTGCCTGCCTCCAGTCCAGGGAAAACAACGATTAGCTTTCATCAAGAGAAGCTGGACAGCGCGGAGCAGAGAGAAGCCATGAAAGAACATTGGGAAGAGGTCATCAGCGGGTTACTAGCCCTTGCTGAGGATAAGTCCATACGATGACGAACACGCTCATACTGGTCTTCATTCTGACGATGATTATCCACACAGCAGAAACGTTGTCATACTCGATTCGGTATGCTGGTGTGCGAGTGAACAAGTTGGCGGTGGCACTCTCTTTAGTTGGCATCGTCGTCTTAGTATCGCGCACAGCGAATTTGATTCAGGCGCCAATGACTGCGCATTTCGTTGATTTCGCGAAGAGCGAGCCGACCTTCGATTTGGAACGATACCTGCGAATCAGCTTATTCGCCTCGTCGATTGGGACACTAATTGCGATTGCATTATTCCCGTCTTTTATCAATCTCAGTGTTCGAGTCATTTCCCGGTTGGAAATTGCAGGATCGATTCCGAAACTCATAACGAGTGTAACGGTGACGCAGTTGAAGAACACGAAAAAATATTTGAAGAAGCCGAACGTCAAGCTGCTGAGCCAATTCCGTTATTTGGGGATTCCAAAGCGATTCCTATTGATTAATATTATGGTGACAGCATTCTATTCGGTTGGTGTACTTTCTTCCTTATATGCCGCGCATTTATTACCTGAATTTGCAACGACAGCGTCGCAAGCATCTGGACTTATTAACGGTATTGCTACTATTTTGCTTACCATATTCATAGATCCGCAGCTAGGTCTTATCACGGACAAGGCACTGCATGACGAATCGCAACGAAGACAGCTTGGCAAAATTTATGCGCTGCTAATGACGTCTCGATTTCTGGGAACGCTGCTTGCGCAAGTTTTCCTTATCCCGTCTGCTCATTTTATTGGATGGATGGTCAAATGGTTTTTCTAATTGTTCGATTTCCTTTCCTTCATGGGGCTTGCTTGGTATAATAGCAAATATCATAGGAGCGCAGCTAGAAACGGAGCCACAGAATGAAGAAATTCAAGAAATTTTATATCGAAATTACAAGTGTTTGTAACTTGGCCTGTACCTTCTGCCCACAAACGAAGCGCCAAGCTAATTTTATCAAAATCGATACATTTACCAATATATTAGATCAAATTAAGCCGCATACGGATCACATTTATTTGCATGTCAAAGGGGAACCTTTGCTGCATCCGAAGATTGACGAACTGCTGGATTTGAGCCATGAAAAAGGCTTCAAGGTCAATATCACAACCAACGGTACGCTGATTAACAAAAATAGACACAAGCTGCTGGATAAACCGGCGCTGCGGCAAATGAATTTCTCCTTGCACAGCTTTGATGGCCACGAAGGATCTGAGGATAAAGAAGGATATGTCACGAGTATCCTGCGATTTGCTAAGGAAATCGTTGCCAAGTCCAATGTGATTATCTCGTTCCGTTTATGGAATCTAGATACGGACAATCAGACGAATCAAGAACGGCAGCGAAACCGTGAAGTGCTGGAATTGCTCGAGAAAGAGTTCGAACTTGATTACAAAATCGATGAGAAATTCGTTCGAGGCACTGGTGTTAAACTGGCCGATCGCGTCTATCTGAATCAGGATCATGAGTTCCAGTGGCCGGATTTGAAGGCGGAAGAAATTGAAGGGCCGGGCTTCTGTCACGCACTGCGGAATCAAGCAGGTATTCTTGTGGATGGCACTGTGATTCCTTGTTGTCTAGATGGAGAAGGGGTTATTAATCTGGGCAATATCAACCAAACGCCTTTCTCCGAAATCGTAGAGGGTGAACGGGCAAACCGATTGTTCGAGGGCTTTTCCAGACGTGAAGTTGTCGAGGAATTATGCCGCAAGTGCGGATATCGTGAACGTTTTAGTATGTAAAATAGGAGAGCTCATTCTAGCGGCGTGTGTGCTGGGGAATGAGCTTTTTTCTTGCGTTTCTATTTCTAGCGATTCTTTGCTTTTAATCAGCATTCGTGGGATAATATAAGTTTGATTCAATTCTATTTGTTGGGGGCACATTACGTGGGACGTTATCCATTTGCATATGATCACGCACAGCCATTCATGCAGCAGGTTTCTGACTGGATTGCGGATATATTTTATGAAGTTTTGCCTGAAGCGGGCTTTGAGGTGCGTGACGAACAGATTTATATGGCGTTCCAGTTAGAACGAGCTTTTGCTGAGAAATCGACCATTTTTGCGGAAGCAGGGGTAGGTACGGGGAAAACGCTTGTCTATTTATTGTATGCGATATGTTACTCGCGTTTCATGAAGAAACCGGCTATCATCGCTTGTGCGGATGAATCTTTGATTGAGCAATTGGTCAAGCCAGGTGGAGATATTGATAAAATATCGCGTCACTTGGATCTCGTGATTGATGCGCGGCTTGCCAAATCGCCTGACCAATACGTATGTCTCGTCAAGCTTGATGAGGCGCGATTCGGACATGAGGATATCGGCTTATATAGAGAGCTGCATGAAGGTCTTCCTGACTTTGTTCATACTCGTGAAGCGCTGCAAACCTTCCATGCTTATGGGGACCGTAAAAACTACCCACACTTGAATGATGAACAGTGGCACAAGGTGAGCTGGGATGCCTATCAGGATTGTTTCGTCTGTGATAAGCGCCATCGCTGCGGCCAAACGTTATCGCGTGAAGCGTATCGACGTTCGGCGGATCTGATTATCTGCTCGCATGATTTCTACATGGAACATGTGTGGACGTACGACGGAAGAAAGCGTGAAGGCCAGCTACCTTTGCTGCCGGATCATTGTACGGTTGTTTTCGATGAAGGACATCTGATGGAATCGGCTGCTCAGAAAGCATTAACGTACAAGCTGAAGCATATGGTGTTCGAGGAATTAGTGATTCGTTTGTTAAAAGGGGAAGTACGCGAGACATTAGCCGTCTGTATTGATCAGGCCATTGAGCAAAGCGAGCGCATGTTCGAAGTGCTTGAAAGTTGCTGTCAACCGATTGTTGGATCGGATCGTAAGCAGATTATCATCAATGACCGATTGCTGCGAGAGATCCACCGGTTAAGTGATATTTTATCGGAGATTGAAGAGGAGCTAGTCTTCGAAGGTGAAATGTTCACATTAAACGACTACCAGCTTAAAATCGTGGAAGAACATTTGGAAATGATGCAGAAAGCGCTGGCTTTGTTCCGCAACGATCAAACCTTCATTTGTTGGGCTACTGAAAGCATAACAGGTCTAAGCCTAGTAATTATGCCTAGAACTGTGAAAGAAGTGCTGAAAGAGCACGTGTTTTCTTCTAAAATGCCAATCGTTTTCTCATCGGCTACGCTGTCGGTTGAGGGTTCATTCGATTATGTCGCTAATAGTTTGGGCCTTGATAAGTATCTATCTTTCTCTGTAGATTCTCCTTTTGATTATGCAGAGCGGATGGAAGTTATCGCACCCAAATGGGCGTCTGGCGGTACTTTTCAAGAAAAGATGGAATCCGCGGTTCAGTTGTTAAAAAGAACAGAAGGACGAGCGCTTATTCTGTTCCCAACTCACGAGGAACTGCAGCGGTTTAAGCGAGAAATCAAAGGTCGTTCGGATTGTTCGGATCTGACGTTCTTGTTTGAAGGTGATCAAGAAATCAGCCATTTGATTGGCTCTTTCCAGGGAGATGAGCACAGTGTATTGTCTGCTGTCACCCTATGGGAAGGACTCGATATACCGGGTCCTTCGTTGTCCAATGTCATAGTCTGGTCGCTGCCGTTTCCTCCACAAGATCCCGTATTCAATGCGAAGCGTCAAGCTTCAACCTCGCCGTACGAAGAGGTTGATATTCCTTACATGCTGTTAAGGCTAAGACAGGGGATTGGGCGCTTGATTCGTACTCGCGAAGATAGTGGAATTATTGCCATCTTCTATGATGAACTGCACGATAACGTGGTGCTTCGGGATCACATTGTTCGCATATTACCCGCTGGTGTAACACTGAAGAGCGAATAATTTACTTCAAGGTTGGTTCTAGGTGAACCAAATGTCACGAAACCGCACCCATCCCAGAGAGTCGAGGGAGATGCCGCGAATCGACGGATGGTAAGCGGTTTTGAGATGTTTACGATATAGAAATAGCAGGCTGTGGCGCTGCTTGAGCTGGGATTCCAACTGCTCGAGCAGCGCCATTCTGCGTTTCGGGTCGGACTCGGAACGCAGCAATTGTAAGCTGTCATCGAGCATGGTCTGCACTTCAGGCGCAGCATGCTGCCGCATACTCTTGTACATATCGTAGAGCCGCAGCTCACGATGCTCGTCAAGCATGACAGCAAACAGCAGCAGATCCGCTGTCATGCGCTGTTCGCCTTTGAAATCCTCGGCGGGAATCAGCAGGATTTCTAGTAGTATACCGGACATGGCATACATTTTCTGCAAAAGGAGCGCATCCTGTTCATACTGTGGGATGGTCGCCAGCTTCAGCACATCACCCTTGTAACCGGCGGATGCTAGCAGCTGTTTAACTTCAATTAACTGTGCCGTCGTGCTAATTACATGATTGGAACGATCTGTGTCTTGTTTTGGCTGTAAGAAGAAGCTGCTTGCCGCTTCAATCACATCGCCCGAGAGCTGTTCCAGCAAATAGGATTGATTTAAACCTAAGTTAAGTGCCTCGCGGATGAAAGGATCTTTTAACGGTCCGTCTTTCAATTCATTCACGGTCATGAATTTCGTGGTCATGCCAGATTGCCGTACTTGCTGCCAACGCTGTGCTTCCATGTCTGAAATTCGCACATTGTGCATGACTTGGAAGGGCTGTTTTTGCGCTGATAATTCCGTCTGTTCATTCTCCGGCAATGTCCATACCTCGACTCGATCCAAGAACCCGCGTCCTTGAAAATAAGCAGGAAAAGCTTCCAAGATCCAAATGCCTTGTTCATGCCCAATTAATCGGAAAGGTCCTGTGCCAACAGGCGACTTATCCATCCGTCCGCTGGCTGCTTCACACACATCTGCTGGGACGATTGAAGCGCGATTGGTAGTTAAGAATCCCAGAAATAATTCGTTGCGTTCAGACAATTGAATACATACCGTTGTTTCATTCGGTGTTGTAATGTCATTGATGCCTGCATAAGCCCAGCTGTACAGACCGCGCGGCGCTAAGCGCCTAAGCCGTTCGAGTGAATATTTCACATCACTCGCCAGCATCTCGTGGCCATGATGAAACTGCACACCTTTCCGAAGGTAAAAGGTCCATAAGGTGCGAGAATCATCGACATCCCATGCGTGAGCCAGATGCGGAAGAATCTGATCCCCTTTGGCATCCATGCGAACGAGTCCATCGAAGAGTTGGTTCACCAGATGGGATTCCCCGGCATAATGGATGGCTGCAGGGTCTAAGGCGTGAATCGTTTGCGTAAGTGGGAAGCGCAAAATATCCGTTCGCCGCTGGCCTTGCACTTCAGACCGAAAGCCGAATTGCCCTGACAACCAAACTTGGAATTGTTCCCGTAGGGAAGAAGCATGCTCAGCTGCTTGAAGCAGTTCAAGTGCAGAATGCAAATCCTGTTTCGCGACCAATTCCTTAGCTTCTTCCAAAAGCATATCTTCTTTGCGCGCATGGAAAATAAGAGTCGAGCGATTGCCGCGGCCTTTCTTTGGCAGCCAAGTGAGCCACTGCTCCTGCTGCATTCGCTTGAGAAGCAGCACCATATTGCGGTGCGTACAGTCCAAATGTAACGCTAGCTCCTCTAGCGTTATTTCGAGTGGATGTTCTTCATGGACCTGGGGGAATGAGCGTCGAAGTGTTAAATAATGCTTGCGTATTTTCACCCTTTAACCTCCGGAATAAAATATGAAATTATGAAAATTAAACTTACACTTTTTGTTCTTGTTTTACAGGTTACAATAAAGGGCAGGAAATAACAAATGCTTTTGCTGCCTTACCATTTGTAAAACAAAGGAGATTAAGTCCAATGAGAGATCCTGCTCCATGGCAAAGAAAATACGGTTTAATGCTTATGTACGCATGTTTATTTGGTTTCATGGTTCAATACATGTTTATTGACCATGCCGCCGGCATCTCTGTTCTCATTAGTGTGGCTGGCTTTTACAGCCTCTACTTTTACGCCATAAAAGGAAGATTGGGCGGCTTTGAGCCGTGGGAAGGACAAAATAAAGCAGGTTGGTTCCTTCTAGCTCCAGTTGTATTAATTGCTATGACTTATACATTGTTTGCAAACAATCTGTTCCATACGCTTAATATGCTTGCCTTACCCATATGCATTGCGATGCAGACTATTGTCTTATCACGTAATAGTAAGCATGCATGGTATCACGCTACATTCCTGCACGATCTGCTGAGACATTGCTTTGGCAGGCCGCTAGCTTACTTGTCTGTACCTTTTGGGATGATCAAAGCTTGGCTGCCGAGAAGAAAGACAGAAAAGGAGTCTGCTTGGGGAAAAATGGGGAAAGTTGGTGCTGGTCTTTTGTTGGCAGCCCCCATTTTGTTCATCGTTATTGGGTTGTTAGCTTCTGCGGATCGAGTTTTTCAATCTTGGATGGCCGGAATCCCGCATTGGTTCAACGGAATATCTATTGTTGAGGGGATTGTACGTACCGGTTTCGGGATTGCAATAACCCTATACACATTCTGCTATTTATGGGGAATTCTTTTTCCTAAAGTCATCGAAGTCAGCCAAACGCCTCAAGAGTTAAGTGAGGAATCAGCCGCTGTGAGCAAAAAGTTTCTGATTGATCCAATAACAGCCGGTACTTTGCTGGTGTGTGTCAATGTCGTCTACGTGCTGTTTGCTATCATTCAGTTCTCCTATTTATTCGGAGCAGCGAATGGGTTTTTACCTAATGGTGTTCTCTATGCGGAGTACGCACGAAGAGGGTTTGCTGAGCTTGTTGCGGTCGCAATCATCAATATCTCGCTGCTTTTTCCAGGTTTGCACTGGATCCGCCGCAGTAGTCACGTTGGTGAAACTATTCGAAAAGGGCTGCTGACGATGCTCGTCGGATGCACGATCGTGATGCTCATTTCCGCTTATGGAAGGCTTTCGTTGTATGAAGAGGCTTATGGCTTCACACAAACGAGATTACTCGTTCATGGTTTCATGATTTTCTTGGGTGTTCTGTTTATCATTGCTTTTTTCCGAATCTGGATGGAGCGGATGTCCTTGTCAAAAGCTGTTATCACAACGGCAATCCTGGCATATCTGGTGATGAATTATATGAATATTGAACAACGAATCGTCATCAACAACATGGAGCGGTACGAAAGAACGGGAATCATCGACCTTGAATATCTGGGGAGACTCTCAACCGACGTGGTCCCGCCACTCAAGGAACTGCAAGCCAAGCACCCTGAGTTGGTGTCGATACAAGCAACCATTGATCGCATTAAATCAGATTCCGGAGACTATTCATGGCCTTCCTGGAATCTATCCAAGTATCAAGCAAGACGGTAATTGTAAAATATTTCAAACATTTCGTTTCGATCTCAAAGCAGCTGGGTATAAATTCCTATCAACTCAAAACCCACACTTAGGAGGAAGAAACATTATGAAAAAAAACCTATCTATCGTACTTACATCTGCAATGGCTTTATCCATGTTCTCATCTGTCGCATTCGGAAAAACGTCCTCTGACTTCACGGACTTGAGCCATCTAGACGCCGCTACCAAAGCCAAATTCGATGCGATGATTAGCGTGGGTATTTTTGATGGGATGACCGAATCGACTTTCGGATTAAAGAGTCAAATGAACCGTGCACAGTTCGCTAAAGTTGCGGCAATGATCTTGAATCTTCCGATTAATGCGAGTTTAAGAGTTTCCTCTTTTACAGATGTAAGTACATATGATCAAGCTAATGGCTATGCCTTACCTTATATTGAAGCTTTGAAAACAGCTGGCATTACGAATGGCGTTAGCGATGGTGCTTACAACCCGGCTGGAGAAGTGACGAAGGAGGAGTTAGCTACTTTCTTGATTCGAATTTTAGGTAAGGATGCAGAGGCAGGCAATAAGACCTTAACGGATGGATCTGTCTCCAATTGGGCCAAAGGGTATGTTGCTCTTGCCTTGAACTTAAAGCTTCTCCCAGAAACAATAGGTGCTTTCGAAGGTCAAATGCCAGCTACCCGCGAACTCCTGGTCACTGGCGCCTATGAAGCAAAACAACAATATATACCAGGTAAAATCGCGTTAGTTAGCGCACAGACTATTGGAGCAAGCAAAGTGAAAGTTTGGTTCAATCAAACGGTAGACAAGACAAAAGCTACCCTTACATTAAGCAAAGGAACATTGAATGTTCCGGTAACAGTGACTTGGTCTGATGATGGCAAATGGGCTACTTTACTCACATCTTCACCGATCAGTGAAGGAGAGTATACAGCTGCTATTTCTGGGTTAGACGCATCAACTGTATCAAGAAATGAAGTTTATTTCAGAGCACAAGCGGAGCAGGTGACCGAAATCAACTTCGTCAATCCAGAAGAAACCATTGCGAACAGCTCAGCTGCAACGATTAGAGTGAAAGCGATGAATCAATACGGAGAGACCGCGTCCCTTGGCACGTCGGGTTTCACGGCAATTGTTGCCGGTTCAGCTCCAGCTGATTTTAAAAAGGATGAGTGGGGCAACCTCGTTATAATTGCTAACGTCAAAGATGCGAATACTTCCCAAATGAATGATTATTTACCAGTAACCGTTTATGTGAATAATAGCAAACTTACTGCAGCTCGAAGCTTCAAAGTAGGCAACGCACCTGTACTCAGTTTCATTGAACCGAACAAAATTACTTATTCGAATATGAAAACAAGATTGATTGATGTGGGCGATAAAGCTTCCATTTCATTGAAATTGTTTGACCAGTATGGGAATCCGATCATCAAAAGACAGTTTGATCAAAATGAGGTCACTTCAAAGAGCTTGACGCCTATTGTATCGCCTGAAAATCCAAACCTTGAGATTGTAAAGGCGGGTACTTCGCTTGGAACGGCTGATTTATTTGATGAAAATGGGAACGCCCGCTTTGAGGTTAGACTGACTGCCATGCCACTGAACGACAGCACTCATAAGATTACTATTTATAGCGAGGCTTCTCATGCTACAGTGAGTGTGGATGTAAACTAATTAGGGCCATTTTATTGACTGCTTACTCTCTGGCGACAGAGAGGGCAGTTTTTTTGTTAGCCGACTCTTTGTATGTTATACAACAATTTTAATTGTGTAACTACTATACATGAGAACGTGTGTTTGGTAAACTAGGAGAAGAAACTAAGTTGGTAAAAAATGGGGTGAATCAAGGAGTAAATGAATAGTAAGATCAATGAAATGAACTTAAAATTCTTAAAGAGGAAGGAAGCCTGTCAAAATGAATGTCGTGGAGAGTCAAACCAAATCTGTAGAAGACAACTCAGAAATAAAGAAAAGTGTCCTATGGATTTATTTTGTCATCTTTTTTGCCGTTTTGAATGAATCCGTATTCAACGTATCCACCCCTAGCATTGCCAAGCAGTTCGGTCTGGATGCTTCTGGTGTAAGTTGGGTAGTCACGATCTTTTTTATCGTGTTCGGTATGGGTATGGTTATATTTGGGAAGCTTTCCGATATGTACAGCATCAAAAAATTGATTACAATAGGGATCTCCCTTTACGCTTTTGGGTCAATATTGGGTTTTGTATGCCAATCGTGGTATCCCGCTGTCATTTTATCTCGGGCCATACAAGGGGCAGGTGGGTCAGCTATCCCAGCATTGATATTCGTCATGGTAGCCCGATTTTTCACTGTGAAAGAGCGGGGGAGAATGTTTGGCATCATCACATCACCGTTTCATTCGCAATTGGGATTGGTCCAGTTCTTGGCGGCTATATTGCTGGATCGTTCCATTGGGCCTTTTTGTTTCTTGTTTCGGTACCCGTCGTCATCGCTATTCCTTTTTTTCAAAAGTTTCTGCCAGTGGAACCGCGCAAAGCAGGAAAATTGGATGTTGGAGGAACTGTACTGTTGGGAATAGTCATTTCAACGCTGATTTTGTTTACGACGGAAGGAAATTGGATCTACTTGGGAATTGTATTGATAGCTCTTACGCTATTTATCGTTCATATTCGCAGAGCGAAGGAGCCGTTCGTCGAACCTGCACTTTTCACAAATTCTCTTTATCGAAATGGTCTCATCATCGGCTTTCTCATTTTTGGTACTGTGATGTCAGTCATGTTCGTCATACCGCTGATGCTAAGTAACATATACGGCCTTGATACAGAACATATTGGACTTATTATGTTTCCAGGAGCTATCAGCGCGGTTGTCTTCGGAAAAATTGCCGGCAATATGACGGTTAAGCGAGGAAGCCATTATGTCGTCTATTTAGGACTAATTTTAATCGCGGCAAGTCTTCTTCTGCAGTCTTCAGCGATCGGACTTTGGGTGTGGTACATTGGAACAGCGCTCATTTTGATGTACATCGGATTTTCTTTCATGCAAACGGCATTAACGGAAAGTATTACGCAAATTTTGCCGGTGCATCAGATTGGCGTCGGGATGGGCTTTTTCAATATGACATCAACGATTTCCGGAGCGGTTGTGACGGCACTCGTTGCCAAAGTGATGGAGAAAGAACTGCTTGCTTTCCCGCTTCATCCTCTAATTTCAGACTCACACGCCTACCTGTACGGCAATCTCATTCTGATATTATGTTTAGTTGTTATAGCAAGCACATTGCTTTATTTCGCATCTTTTGGAAAGAAAAATCAACAATTGGTCAAAGAACTGGTATAAATACTGGAATAACAATGAACTTGGAAGAGCCAACCCGTACAAAGGTCTGGTTCTTTCATTTTTTTCAGCGGGAGTAAGAGTCAATTAAAATCATGCAGCCCCGAAGGTATAAGCATTTGTAAAAGGGTGTATATATAAAGCATAGAACTGAAAGCGTTTACAGCTTGTCCCATTTTCAAAACATCGACCCCAAATATCCTCGGCAGAAACATGAAGGAATGTCTATCATGTCGAAGGAGGCAGTCGAATGCATGTGTCCTATACGGATGAACAGAATTTGATTCGTACCATGGTGCGTGACTTTGCGATTAACGAAGTAGAGCCGACGGCTGCACAGCGGGATGAAGAAGAGAGATTTGATCGAAATTTGTTCGATAAGATGGGAAAGCTTGGTTTGACAGGAATTCCGTGGCCTACAGCATACGGTGGGCTTGCGTCCGATTTTCTGACCTATGCCATGGTCATTGAAGAGCTTTCTAGGGTATGTGGTTCCACAGGAGTTATGCTTTCCGTTCATACCTCTCTCGTCAGTTGGGCGATTTACAAGTATGGCACAGAAGAACAGAAACAAAAGATTTTGCGGCCTTTAGCAGAGGGGAAGAAGCTAGGAGCCTATAGCTTAACGGAAAGTGGTTCCGGCTCCGATGCTGGAGCGATGAGGACAACAGCGATAAAGGACAGGGATAGTTATGTCCTTAACGGTTCCAAACTATTTGTCACAAATGGAGGGGAGGCGGAGGTTTACATTGTTTTTGCGATGACAGATGTGCTACAAAGGCAAAAAGGGTGCAGCGCCTTTATCGTGGAAAAGGGGACTTCTGGATTCATTTTTGGTAGTAAAGAGAAGAAACTAGGCATCCGATCATCTCCGACTTTGGAACTCAGGTTTGAGAATTGCCGTGTACCTATGGAAAACTTGCTAGGGCCTGAGGGCGAAGGGTTCCGAATTGCCATGAAAAGTTTGGATGGTGGGCGTATCGGCATTGCTGCACAAGCACTTGGCATTGCGCAAGGTGCTCTAGATGCGTCAATTGCTTATGCAAAAGAACGAAAAAAGCCGATTGGCGGGCAGCAAACGATGGCTTTTCAAATCGCTGATATGGCAACGCAGATTGAAGCAGCTAGACTGCTTACTTATCAGGCCGCCTGGCGGGAAAGCAAGGGGTTAACCTATGGTAAGCAAGCTGCAATTGCCAAGCTTTTTGCCAGTGATACCGCCGTAAAGGTGTGCATTGAGGCTGTGCAAATTTTTGGAGGTGACGGTTATACCAAGGATTTCCCTGTGGAGCGTTTTTTGCGCGATGCGAAGGTGACCCAAATATACGAAGGGACGAACGAGATTCAGCGTATTGTGATATCCCGAATGCTTCTTGCCGACTGAAGGAAGTGAACGAATGGAGGAAGGGAGAGCGATGAGATGAGTGACTACTATTTGCCTGGACTTGAAAATGTCATTGCTAGCGAGACGAATATCTCGTATCTGGATGTGGAGAAGGAGGAAATTGTTGTTCGCGGGTATGACCTTATTGAGCTTGCCCAACACGTAAGCTATCTGGACATTGTGGGTCTGCTTCTTGACGGAGCGCTTCCTAACCCAGATGAACGGGATTCGATCGAAGAGAAGTTGAGAGAGGAATATGGATTACCTCAAAATGTGAACACAATTCTACAGCTACTCCCCGAGCAAGCCGATTTCATGGATGTTCTGCGAACAGGCATTTCAGCTATAGCAAGTTACGACGTAGATCTCGAGGATCGTTCCAGAGAAGCCAATACCCGTAAAGCCATTCGATTGCTTGCGAAAGTACCAGAAATTGTTGCCAACGGGTATCGCGCGCAAACGAAGCAGCCTTTCATTGACCCGAACAAAGAGTTATCCTATACAGCTAATTTCTTATATATGATCACAGGACGCGTCCCAACCAAGATGGAAGAAGCAATCTTTGATCAATCTCTGATCGTCTATAGTGAGCATGAAATGCCGAATTCAACGTTTGCTGCGCGTGTAATTGCATCCACACAATCCGATCTTTACGGTGCCTTAACTGGCGCGGTTGCTTCACTCAAAGGGACTTTGCACGGCGGTGCGAATGAAGCGGTCATGGCTATGCTTTTGGAAGCGGGATCGGAAGCAAATCTTGAAGCACTCATGCTAAATAAGCTATCAAAGAAAGAACGAATTATGGGCTTTGGACACCGGGTTTATATGAAAAAAGCGGATCCTCGTGCACTCCTTATGAAAGAGGCGCTTGCTGAACTCGCATTAGACAAAAATCAACTAGAGCTCTACAACATGTGTGTCCTAGGGGAAGAAGTCATGAAGCGAGAAAAGAATTTACATCCGAATTTGGATTATTATGCAGCTCCTGTTTACTATTTGCTTGGGATTCCAATTGAATTGTTTACACCGGTATTTCTTGCTGCCCGAACGATCGGCATTAGCGCGCATGTGATCGAACAACATGATAATAATCGACTCTTTCGACCACGCGTTCATTATAAGGGACCTCGAGATCTACACCCTCCTCAGCAGTTTGGTCACTTAAGCAGAAAGGACGAATACGAATGAGTAGTTCTGGATATCTGGAAAATAAGGAGATGACCTTTGACCCCTTAATCGAGGAGATTGCTGATTATACATTGGCAAAAGGGATTGAAAGCGAGGAAGCGTATAGCATCGCACAGCATGTCTTATTGGATTCACTTGGCACCGGATTACTCGCTTTACGATTCCCTGATTGTACGAAGCATTTGGGTCCGATTGTACCAGGTGCGAACTTACCGGGGGGTGCCCGTGTGCCGGGGACGAGATACGAGCTAGACCCCGTCCATGCGGCTTTTAATATTGGCTGTATGATTCGTTGGCTGGATTATAACGATACATGGTTGGCTGCTGAATGGGGGCATCCATCGGATAATCTAGGCAGTATTCTTGCCGTCGCTGATTATGTGAGTCGAAATAGAGTTGCTGAGGGGAAAAAGCCGCTCTATATGAAGGATGTCCTCACCATGTCCATTAAAGCGCATGAGATTCAGGGAGTGCTTGCTCTTGAGAACAGTTTAAACCGTGTAGGGCTGGACCATGTTCATTTTGTGAAAATAGCATCGACAGCCGTTGCTGCGGCAATGTTGGGGGCAAACAGAGAAGAGCTGTGCAGCGCGCTTTCCAACGCATGGATTGACGGGGCTAGCTTAAGAACGTATCGACACGCACCAAATACAGGTTCCCGTAAATCATGGGCAGCCGGTGATGCCACAAGTCGTGGGGTACGGTTAGCTTTGATGGCTGTAGGTGGCGAAATGGGCTATTCGTCAGCACTTACTGCGAAAAACTGGGGCTTCCAAGATGTTTTATTTCAAGGAAAAGAACTCACATTAGGTCGATCATTAGACTCTTATGTGATGGAGAATATTTTATTTAAAATATCATTTCCAGCTGAATTTCATGCTCAAACAGCCGTCGAGTGCGCACTGGAGCTGTACCCTAAGGTACACAAGCGACTGGACGAGATTGCTCACATCACTTTGACTACCCATCAATCTGCGATTCGGATTATTGATAAGAAGGGACCGTTGCACAATCCTGCTGATCGGGATCATTGTCTACAATATATGGTTGCGATTGGGCTGCTGTTTGGAACATTGACCGCTGAGCATTACGAAGAAATGGTCGCTAAGGATGCTCGGATTGATGCACTTAGGGAGAAAATGGTCGTTGTCGAGGATGAGCAGTACAGCAAAGATTACTTGGATCCTGACAAACGTTCGATAGCCAACGCAGTCCAAATTCATTTCAAAGACGGCACGAAAACGGAGAATGTCGTTTGCGAGTATCCGATCGGGCATCGCAGACGGCGTGAGGAAGGTTTGCCGAAGGTTATTGAGAAATATGAAGCAAATTTATTAACTCGTTTTCCTCGTAAGAAGACGACAGAGATTTTGAAGCTCTCCCTTGATTATGAGCGGTTGATTCAAACGCCTGTTCATGAGTTTATGGCGCTTTTTATTATATGACCACAGGTTAATAAAATCGGCGAGATGCAGGAGGTCTTTATGTCATGGCTGATTGAAGAAGAACCGGATCAACAACGATTGGCCGCTGAATTTCGTCAGCTTGTCAATTCAGGTCCAATTGTCAAAATTCCAGGTACCCACGACGGAATGGCAGCAAGAATAGCCAAACAGGCACATTTTGAAGCTATATATTTATCAGGTGCTGCTTACACAGCTAGCAGGGGACTGCCTGATTTAGGCCTCATTTACTCGAATGAGGTGGCGGAACGTGCCCGAGAGCTGGTTCGTGCATCCGGTCTTCCTCTACTTGTCGATATAGACACCGGATTCGGCGGTATTTTAAACGTAGCACGAACAGCTAAGGAGATGGTGGAGGCGAAGGTCGCAGCCGTTCAAATAGAGGATCAGGAAATGCCGAAAAAATGTGGACATTTGAATGGAAAGAAGCTCATTTCGGCTGAGGAGATGATTCAGAAAATTCGAACGATCAAAGCCGTGAGTCCGACGTTATTTATCGTTGCGCGTACGGACGCGAAGAGCGTCGAGGGAATGGAAGAAGCGATTCATAGAGCACAGCAATATCTTGCAGCGGGAGCTGATGCGATTTTTCCAGAAGCACTGGAAAGTCAAGAGGATTTTCAACGCTTCAGCAAAGAAGTGGAAGGTCCACTTTTAGCCAATATGACGGAATTCGGGAGAACTCCTTATTATACGGCGGAGCAATTTGAAAGCTGGGGATTTCATATGGTCATTTATCCGGTCACTTCGCTTCGCGTAGCTGCCAAGGCCTATGAAAGAGTTTTTGAGGAAATCAGTCAAACAGGAACTCAAAAGGGCTCTCTCAGCCGTATGCATACCAGGAGTGAGCTGTATGATACAATTCGATATTACGATTATGAAGCATTAGATGGAAAGATTGCCAAAACGATTTTGAATGAAAATGAGTAGCGGCCTATGAACCATCCTCACTGATCTCCTGTTGTCGGTGGGGTCTTTGCGTACACATAAGTCACCAAGAGGAGGTCGTTATGACATGGACTTTAGCTTGTCGGAGGAACTGGAAATGGTTCGCAGTATGGTCCGTGATTTTGCCGAAAACGAGGTGGAACCTAGTGCTGCCCTTCGAGATGAGGATGAACGGTTTGATCGGACCTTGTTTGACAAAATGGGTGAGCTTGGTCTGACAGGGATTCCTTGGGCTGAGAACTACGGTGGGCTTGGCTCCGATTATCTGACCTATTGTCTTGTTGTAGAGGAACTATCTCGTGTGTGCGCTTCTACGGGTATTACTCTGTCTGCACATATTTCGCTTGCGGGCTGGCCTATTTATACCTTTGGAACGGAGGATCAGAAGATAAGGTTTCTACGTCCCATGGCAGAAGGGAAGAAGCTTGGGGCATACGGTCTGACAGAGATCGCCTCAATCTCCGATGCCAGTTCCATGGGAACAACAGCCATACGAGATGGAGATCACTATATATTAAACGGCTCCAAAAAATTCATTACCAATGCAGGTGCTGCGGAAATTTATATCGTGTTCGCTTTGACAGACACTTCGCAAAAGCACAAAGGCTGCAGCGCATTTATCGTAGAGAAAGACACGCCCGGATTTACGTTTGGAAAAAAGGAAAGAAAATTGGGCATTCGCTCATCGCCGACGACGGAGATATGCTTTGACAACTGCCGCATACCCATAGAAAACCTCCTCGGAAATGAAGGAGAAGGGTTGAAAATCGCCATGCGTGCGCTTGACGGAGCTAGAATTGGAATAGCGGCTCAGGCTGTGGGAATCGCGCAAGGAGCACTGGATGTTTCGTTGGCTTATGCCAAAGAACGCAAGCAGTTTGGAAAGCCGATTGCTCAGCAGCAGGCGATTAGCTTTAAGCTTGCGAATATGGCAACCAAAATCGAAGGTGCAAGATGGCTGACGTATCAAGCCGCTTGGCGCGAAAGTCAAGGGTTACCCTATGGCAAGGAATCTGCTTATGCCAAGCTTTTTGCTGGAGACACGGCCATGGAGGTGACGGTAGAAGCTGTTCAAATCTTCGGGGGTTATGGCTATACGAAAGCCTTCCCTGTTGAACGTTATATGCGCGACGCCAAGATCACACAAATCTATGGAGGGACGAACGAAATCCAGCGAGTGGTTATTTCTCGAAGCCTTCTGGCAGATTGAGGAAGGGAGGTGCAGCCGTGTCAACAGTGGGTTCGGAAACCAACTATCGTGCGAAGCATAAGGTGAGATTCGTGACGGCTTCGGCTTTATTTGACGGCCACGATGTGTCCATAACGATTATGCGGCGAATTCTTCAAGCCAGTGGAGCGGAGGTCATTCATTTAGGGCATAACCGATCCGTTAGCGAGATTGTGCAAGCAGCAATCCAAGAGGACGTTCAGGGAATTGCCGTATCATCCTATCAAGGAGGGCACGTCGAGTACTTTACTTATATGATTGATTTATTGCGGGAAAGTGGGGCATCCGAGATCAAAGTCTTCGGTGGCGGTGGAGGAGTGATCCTTCCTTCGGAAATAAAAATGCTTCATGATTACGGCGTTACTCGCCTATTTTCGCCTGATGATGGAAGAGAGCTTGGCTTGCAAGGGATGATTAACTTCATGATGAAGGAGTGTGATTTTTGTAAGGTTTCCGGCTTTGTTCAAGGTAAAGAATTTGGTGAAATAAGCGAGGTAGGGCAAATCAATGATCATAGGTCAATAGCCCGCTTCATTACTGCTGCCGAACTAGCTTGCGAAAGCAGGGAATCGATAACGGAGATAGAGACATTAAATAACATGCCTTTGAGTGGGGCTATATGTCCAGTTGTAGGCATCACAGGCACAGGCGGAGCGGGGAAAAGCTCCCTAACCGATGAAATTGTTCAGCGTTTCTTGCGCCAGTACCCAGATAAAACGATTGCCATCCTATCAGTCGATCCAACCAAGCAGCGAAGCGGCGGCGCTTTGCTTGGGGATCGCATCCGCATGAATGCTGTTCATAACGACCGTGTCTATATGCGAAGTATGGCTACTCGGGGATCGGGCAATGAGCTGTCGTTTGCTATTATTCCTGCCATTGCCGTCTTGAAGGCAGCCGGCTTTGATCTTGTTTTGGTGGAGACCAGCGGAATTGGTCAAGGCGATCATCAAATCACCGAAGTAGCCGATGTGTCGCTCTATGTGATGACAAGCGAATTCGGTGCGCCTTCGCAATTAGAGAAGATTGATATGCTGGATTACGCGGACCTGATCGCGATTAATAAATTCGACCGCAGAGGCTCTGCGGATGCACTTCGAGATGTGAAGAAGCAAGTTCAAAGAAATCACGGTTTATTTGATTTGAATTTTGAAACCATGCCCGTATATGGTACGATGGCTAGTCAATTTAACGATGCTGGCGTGGATACGTTATTCTGTGCACTCATCGAGACCTTGAATCGTAAATGTGTTTTGAAGTGGTCTGTTCATGGATTTACAACTGGTCATGCTGCTGCTAAGACGCATGTCATCATACCAGCTGACCGGATACGGTATTTAGGAGAAATTGCGCATACGGTTCGGGCGTATCACTCGTTTGTAGAAAGGGAAGCCGAGCTAGCCACTACCTGCTACCGAATTGAAGGGGCAATATCAGCCTTACAGCAAGAGCTTGCAGCAGACGAAAGTGTCTCTGTCCTGCAAACACTTAAGATAAATGTCGAGAACCGCATGCACAAAGAAACTCGTCACTTACTCGAGAAGTGGCCGGAGTTACAAAGAAAATACACAGGCAAAACATTCACTACCCGAGTAAGGGATAAAGAATATGTGACTGAGCTAACAACGTCAAGCTTGTCAGGGTTGGACATTCCGAAGGTAAGTCTGCCCAAATATCGCGATGCCGGTGACCTCATTCGTTGGATGTACCGTGAACATGTTCCGGGTGAATTTCCCTTTACAGCAGGTGTATTTCCTTTCAAACGAACAGCGGAGGACCCCAAACGCCAGTTTGCAGGCGAAGGGACGCCGGAACGCACGAATCTAAGATTTCATTATTTATCGCAGAACGATCAAGCCAAACGTCTCAGCACCGCTTTCGACTCCGTCACTCTGTATGGGGAGGATCCTGATGAACGGCAGGACATTTATGGAAAAATCGGTGAGAGCGGGGTTAGTGTCTGTTCATTAGACGATATGAAAAAGCTGTATGCCGGATTCGATCTGTGCGATCCTTTGACTTCGGTTTCAATGACGATTAACGGTCCTGCACCGATACTTCTTGCGATGTACATGAACACGGCGATCGATTTCCAGATCGAACGCTTCTCCCGGGAGCATGGTAGACTACCAACGGACGTGGAGGCGAACCAGATCCGCGAACAGACACTGAAGTCGGTGAGGGGGACCGTACAGGCTGACATTTTGAAGGAGGATCAGGGGCAGAATACGTGCATTTTTTCTACGGAGTTCGCACTGCGGATGATGGGCGATATTCAGCAATATTTTATCGATCATGAGGTCCGTAATTATTATTCGGTTTCTATTTCGGGCTATCACATTGCCGAAGCAGGGGCGAACCCGATCTCACAGCTCGCTTTTACACTGGCTAACGGATTTACCTATGTTGAATATTATTTGGCTAGAGGCATGCCGATTGATGACTTTGCACCGAATCTGTCTTTCTTTTTCAGCAATGGGCTAGATCCGGAATATACGGTGATTGGACGAGTGGCGCGCCGAATTTGGGCAACTGTAATGAAGTACAAATACAACGCGAATGAACGAAGTCAAAAGCTCAAATATCATATCCAAACGTCGGGGCGATCTCTGCATGCGCAGGAAATTGATTTTAATGATATCCGAACCACGCTTCAAGCACTGATGGCGCTACTTGATAATTGCAATTCGCTGCATACGAATTCGTATGACGAGGCGATAACGACACCAACGGAGGAATCTGTGCGCCGAGCTATGGCGATTCAATTGATCATTACAAAGGAGCTTGGATTTGTTAAAAATGAGAACATGCTGCAGGGTTCTTTCATTATTGAGGAGTTAACCGATTTGGTTGAGGAGGCAGTGCTTCAGGAGTTAGAACGAATTAGCGAAAGAGGCGGAGTGCTCGGAGCCATGGAGTCTCAGTATCAAAGGGGTAAAATCCAGAATGAATCAATGCTGTATGAAATGAAAAAACATCATGGCGAGCTCCCGATAATTGGCGTGAATACGTTCTTTCATCCCAATCCTTCCAAGGATACGGACATGAATATCCCGTTAGCTCGGGCAACGACGCAAGAAAAAGAGCAGCAAATTATGAATCTCAGGGAGTTACTTTCGAAGAATCAAACCGAATCACCCAAAGCTTTGGCAAAGCTGCAACGAATTGCGCTGGATGGAGGCAACATTTTCGCCGAATTGATGGAAACGGTCAAGGTAGCAAGCTTGGGGCAAATTACCCATGCGCTGTATCAGGTAGGCGGGCAGTATCGCAGAAATATGTAGCAGCAGGAGAGAGGAGGAGTTCCAATGTCTTCTCAGCAAGTTACCAAGCATCAACAGCTCGGTTTAACCGATGAACAGGTGCTGCAGATGTATACCTTCATGCTCAAAGCGAGGAAGTTTGACGAGCGAGCAACCCTACTTCAACGGTCAGGCAAAACGGCCTTTCATATCTCAAGTATCGGTCAAGAAGCGACCCAGGCAGCAGCGGCATTCGCATTAAATAAGCAGCATGACTATTTTCTGCCTTATTACAGGGATTATGCCTTTGTCTTAACGGTGGGTATGACCGTGCGTGAACTCATGCTGGCAGCCTTATTCAAAGCGGAGGACGTTAACGGAGGCAGGCAAATGCCAGGGCATTTTGGCTATAAAAAGCATCATATTGTTTCGGGATCGAGTCCGGTTGCCACGCAAGCCTTGCATGCTGTCGGCATCGCACTAACGGCCATGATAAAAAAGGAAGACCATGTCGCTTTCGTCAGCTTTGGCGAAGGGGCTAGCAATCAAGGGGATGTCCACGAAGCATTCAATTTTGCCGGTGTATTCAAGCTGCCCGTTATTTTCTTATGCGAAAATAACCAGTATGCCATTTCCATCCCTGCGCATAGACAGGTGGCCGGGCGCGTTGTCGATCGTGCCGCAGGCTACGGCTTCCCAGGTCAGCGAGTTGACGGCAATGACACGCTGGAGGTGTATCGCGCGGTCAAAGAAGCGAGGGAGCGTGCCGTTCGCGGGTATGGGCCGACGTTGATCGAGGCGATGCTTTATCGAATCCCGCCGCATTCCACCGCGGATGATGATATGCTGTACCGGACGAAAGAAGAGGTAGAATACCATAAGGAGCAGGACGGCTTGCAGCGGTTTCGGCGTTATTTGATCGAATGCGGCGTCATGTCTGAAGAGATTGAACAAATGCTGAATGAGAGTGTCACGAAAGAAGTGAACGAAGCAACGAAATATGCTGAAAAAGCCCCTTATCCGGTTCCAGAAGATGTATTACGGCATGTTTATGCGGAAGATGGGGGTGATGCTTAAAATGCCAATCTTAACGTATTTGGAGGCCATTCGTCGTGGGATGATTGAAGAAATGGAACGCGATGAGCATGTTTTTGTGCTCGGAGAGGATATTGGGAAGGGCGGCGTACTTAATGCGACGAAAGGCATGCGCGATCGGTTCGGTGAATTGAGAGTCCTCGACACGCCGCTCTCTGAATCTGCTATTGTGGGTGTTGCGATTGGAGCGGCTATGGTCGGGATGAGGCCGATTGCTGAAATCCAGTTTGCCGATTTTATTTTCCCTGCAGTTAATCAAATCATCAGCGAGGCAGCGAAAATTCGTTATCGCTCGAATAATGACTGGCATTGTCCAATCGTCATTCGCGCACCTTACGGCGCGACAGGTGGAGGCGGATTGTATCACTCCCAGTGTCCGGAATCGGTCTTTTTTGGCACTCCCGGACTCAAGATTGTTGCGCCGTCTACAGCCTATGATGCCAAAGGTTTACTGAAGGCGGCAGTGCGGGACGAGGATCCTGTCCTTTTCTTCGAACATAAGAAGTGTTATCTATCAATATCCGATGAAGTCCCTGAAGAAGATTACACAGTTCCGATCGGCAAGGCAGCCATAAGGCGTGAGGGAAAGGATATCACAGTGATTGCCTATGGATTGTCGGTGCATTATGCCATTAAAGCGGCTTTTGAGCTGGAGCAAGAAGGAATTAGTACAGAGATATTGGATTTGCGGACGCTTCATCCGCTCGATAAGCCTGCTATTTACGAGGCGGCAGCCAAAACCGGAAAAATATTGATCGTTCACGAAGATAATAAAACAGGCGGCATTGGTGCTGAAATTTCTGCTTTAATTGCTGAACACCTGTTGTACGAATTGGATGCACCCATCATGAGATGCTGCCCTCCCGATATTCCCCCTGTTGGCATGGCGCCAACCTTAGAGAAGTTTTACCTGCCGAATGTCGACACCGTCAAAGATGCCATGCGCCAATTAGCGGAAATCTGAAGGAGGCTGGGTATGCAGAGTAACTCTGAAAATCCCCATGCTTGGATGATGATCGAAGTGGATGTCAGTAACCTAGTTGACTTGCGGCAAAAGTTGAAAGAAGACTTTATGCGTAGAGAGGGCATCCCGTTATCGCTTAGCCCATTCGTCTTGAAACCAATCGTTAATGCCTTGAAGGAGTTCCCCATGCTGAACTCGAGCTGGCACTCGGGCAGCATTCATGTCAAAAAAGATATCAACTTATCGATAGCGGTTGCTAATACCGACGATACCGTTGTAACACCTGTGATCTATCATGCGGATCGTAAATCCATCGCAGGAATCGCGATTGAACTGCATGATTTGGCCAATAAGGCGCGAAATGGTTCGTTGCTGCCTTCCGAATTCGTTGAGGGTTCATTTACATTTAGTAACACAGGCTCGGCAGGATCCTTGCTTTCTTGTCCAATCATTAATAATCCGCAGGCGGCTATGCTGACTTTTGAGTCTATCGTACGTAAGCCCGTAGTTATTCAGGAAATGATTGCGATTCGATCTATCGCGAATCTGTGTCTTTCCTATGATCACCGCATGGTGGATGGGATGATTGGCAGTCGTTTCATGCAGCGTGTTAAGTATTATTTGGAACAATATAAGGAAGAAACGATCATTTATTGAGAACGATGGGGGACGAATCCATGAGGGAAAGTGTCATTGTAGGCGGTGCCCGAACGCCATTTGGCAAGTTGGGTGGTGCCTTGAAAGAAGTCCAGGCAGTCACTCTCGGTGGAACAGCAATCAAAGAAGCAATCCTCCGATCTTCGATTGATCCGGCAACCATTGACGAAGTGCTTATGGGGATGGTGCTTCAGGGAGGAGCGGGACAAATTCCATCACGTCAGGCTGCCAGGTGGGCTGGTCTGGACTGGAAAGTGACCACGGAGACAATTAACAAAGTGTGTGCATCCGGGCTGAGAAGTGTGACATTGGCGGAGCAAATCATACGTTCAGGGGATGCGGATATTATCGTAGCCGGCGGGATGGAAAGCATGAGCAACGCGCCATTTGCAGTTCCAAGCGCACGGTGGGGAGCAAGAATGGGTGATCAAAGCCTCGTGGATCTTATGATTCATGACGGTTTATGGTGTTCATTTCACAATGTGCATATGATCGTTCATGGCAGTACGGTAGCCGGTGAGTTTGGAATTAGCCGTAAAGATCAGGATGAATGGGCACTTCGCAGTCATATTCGAGCTGTTGATGCGATGAATAAGGGATATTTTGCGGAGGAAATCGTCCCTGTAGCTATCGAGAGTAAGGGTGGAACGATTGCGATTAGTCAAGACGAAGTCCCTAGAGCAGATACAAGTCTTGAAAAGCTTGCCGCATTGCCTTCTTTGTTCACAAAGGATGGCACGATTACAGCGGGTAACGCTCCAGGCGTAAATGACGGCGCTGCAGCTATGGTGGTCATGTCCAAAGAAAAGGCTGTTTCACAGGGGATAAAGCCTATGGCTAGGATTGTTGGTCACGCTGCTGTAGGTGAAAGAGCGCCATATATCGCGGTCACACCGGCTCTGGCGATTCAGAAGCTGTTGCGTCAAACGGGTTTGTCGTTGGAGCAAATCGACAGGTTCGAAGTGAATGAGGCCTTTGCGGCCGTTATGCTAACCAGTGGCAGATTGCTTGGCTGGAATCCGGAGCGAGTCAACGTAAATGGCGGAGCGATCGCTCTAGGTCACCCCATTGGCGCCAGCGGGGCGCGAATCATCCTTACTTTGATCCATGAACTGCGGAGAATTGGCGGAGGCTATGGCATAGCCGCGATATGCAGCGGTGCCGCGCAAGGAGATGCGATTCTTTTACATGTAGATCCATAAGCGTGTGGTGGGGGTGAATAGATGAATATACAGACTATCATGGTTGTAGGTGCTGGGCAAATGGGGAGCGGTATTGTCCAAGTTGCTGCTGCTTCGGGCTTGAAGGTGCTTTTGCATGATATTTCCATAGGGGTTATTGACAAAGGATTAACTTCGATAGACAAACAACTATCTAGAGCTGTTGAAAAAGGAGGTCTTACAGAAGTAAGGAAATCTGAAATTCGAAGTCGAATTGGGCCTGCGGAGCAATTAGAACATGCGGAACAGGTAGATCTTGTGATAGAAGCCATTTCCGAGAATATGGGGTTGAAAACGTCCCTATTTCAAAAGTTAGATGCTATTTGTACGCCAAAAACCATCTTGGCATCGAATACGTCATCGCTTCCTATTACCGAAATTGCCGCGGTCACCCAGCGTCCGGCCCAGGTAATTGGCATGCATTTCATGAACCCAGTACCGGTTATGCCTTTAGTTGAAGTCATCCGTGGGTTGGAAACTTCACAGGAAGTGTTCGAAGCAGTTTATAAACTGAGCGAAAGATTGGGGAAGACCCCTGTAGAAGTGAAAGACTTTCCTGGGTTTGTGTCGAATCGAATCTTGATGCCGATGATTAACGAAGCTATTTTTACCGTTTATGAAGGCGTTGCTTCAGTTGAATCGGTCGATACAGTGATGAAGCTCGGCATGAAGCATCCCATGGGACCGCTGGAGTTGGCGGATTTCATTGGTTTGGATACCTGCCTATCTATCATGGAAGTCCTATATGATGGCTTTAAAGATTCGAAATATCGTCCATGTCCACTTCTGCGGAAGTATGTGAAAGCAGGGCGTTTGGGGCGCAAATCTGGTCAGGGGTTTTATTCGTATCATGGTTGATAAAAAGGATACCAGTGGACAGTCACTTCATAGGGGACTGTCCATTTTGATTTGAGAATAAGTATATTTTTGAAAAATGCTGCTGGTTAATGCAGGGATATTCTGGGATTTATTGAATTAAACCAAGTGAAGTTTATAGAAAAAATTAATCAACAACCGAAAGGAAAATACGAATGACGATTTTTGGAATTATTTTAGCCATTATTATTGCAATATTGATAGCTATTTTTCTAGGGCCATATGGGGGAATCGTTTTACTAGCTATTATATTTGGGCTTGTTTTAAGTACACATCAAAGAAACAAAAAAATGTATGAAGATATGCAGAGAATTAAAGAACGATTAGGCATCGTGGATCGTAACGATTTTCATATGACGAATGAGGAAATTGAACAGGAGCTTGAACTCGAAGTGCTTAGTGAATCCGAACAAAAGGAACTTGAGAAGGTTAATGTAGAAATTGAAGAGGAGCTTGAGACTTATTTGAACAAAGGAAATGATAAAAAGAAAGATTTGGACACTGACAAATGAGGTAAAATTGAGATGAGACGAAAGAAGTTCATAGCTCGAGTTCAACGCGACTTAGATTATTATCTTAAAGAGCATCTGAATAAGACCAATCTAATCCTGCACTATTTTGCTTTTTTGTCGGCTTTTTTGGCGTGGATATTTTTGTTTTATGATCTAAAAGTAACGTTGATACTAGCCCTATTACATTACCTATTATCGTGGATAGGACATTTCTATTTTGAGGGGAATAAGCCAGCATCTTTTCGCTATCCACTTATAGGTTTCTACTCTGGGTTTACATGGTTTTTTATTAAGACGATTGAGCTTGCAACTGGTAAAGAAATTTTGAACAAATGGTTACATGGGAAACGTTGATACTCACTCCAATTCAATTTACGAGAAAGAAATGGATAGCTTATACAATAAATTCTTTTTCCATCCTTTGGGCAATCGTAGTTGGTATCTTTTTTATGGTAGCATCTATGCAGTAGCAATCAATATATACCTTGGCTTCATGCCAAGCATCTAAGACAAGAAAGTAGTGAACATTAATGGCAGTTATTGCATGCACAAAGAAATTATTTGATTTAAGTAATTTTCAAGTTTTGCCAATTCCGGAAGTGGGTTATAGACCACTGAATAGTTGGCATGCTCATTTGTTTAAGGTGGGCAGAAAGAACTGTGTAATGATAATGAACGATTTAACAAGATACCAAGTAGTTCTTTATGGGTTCAGGAAAGAACATGTTAAAGACTTTCAACATTTGTTTTTGAAAAATCTAGAGATTGTCTTAAGAGCAGATCAATTCACAGATCAAGAGGTTAATTTGTTTTTATCGAACATGGACAAGTTTATTTACACGAAAACTCACAATAGAAGCATCGTGGGATCTTTAAATGAGCAAATTTTCATGACACAACATTGGATTGAAAAATATCTTCCTACTGATGAGCTGAATATTGTTGGTCTTAATGTAAAGCTGAATGATTCTGTTATTTTAAAGCTAGCGGAAGGATACCCTAGGCTCGCTCTAAAGAATGCTTTGCTGGATATGTAAACTATACTAATCCAATTGTATAATCTGCGAATAGATCTCCGGGATCGTCACGCCCGGTGAGGCCAAGATGATATCCGTATGAATATGTTTCTTTTTGAATAACAGTTGCAGTTTTTCTAGAGATATTTGTTCGAAGTAGTACAGTTCCTGATTATTTAAGTAAACATAAAGGTTGAAATGCACTTGTAAAAAAGTTAAAAATGCATGCGCATCCGTATCACTTTTGGCTAAATATTTACTATCAAATTCAATAAATCCAAGTATATTAGGACAATTCTTAATGGAATTCAGCATCCCTTGGATGACCTTCTCTTCATGACCTTCCACATCGATTTTGAATAATAGCTTTTCTTTATCTAGTGGATACTGGCTAAGCAAAGAGTCAAGTGTAATGCTAGGAACATCGTGTTGTTGGTATGCCTTCGATACGTCCTCCTTGCCAAGAGCTGCGGTTGAAAGGCCAGACCAGTATTTATTAATGAAGAAAGATTGCTTATCGCTATCTTCGTTAGAAGCCATAGCATAAACGGTGTTAATTTTTTTGCGGTTAGGATGTATTTTCTTGGAACGCTCAATAAACGGCTGCAAATGAGGATTGGCTTCAATACCAATGATTTTGCTGTTTTTGGGATAGGTCACGGAAAAGAGGCATTCGCCATAATTTACGCCTACGTCTATGATCAAGGTGGGTCGGAAATTGGCAACCGCCGTTTTCCAAAACAAATTCAGCCTTGGTTGTGTCATTCCACCCGTCATATACAGAATTCTACCGCGGTTTTCGGTTGGATCGACATAAAGAATACGAGATGAACCAGGCAGCACAATTCGGTCTGTGCGCCATTGTCTTATAATCGTGCGGGAAAGCACATAACGTGCCGTTGATTTCAAAATTTCCCAATAACGTAAAGAAGACTCATGTTTAATAGCAGCCTCGAAAGTGTGTTTATGGGTCATCGTGTAGTTCCTTTCTAACTAAAGTTTTTGGATAGGAACGTAAGTCTTTTTATTTTAACAAAAAGTTATTATTTATGAGTTATGTGGATGTAAAATGAATGTTTATTTATGTGAAATATTTACATTTAATGAACGAGGAGAGCTACAATGGATACTAGGATCAAAATAATTAGAGATGAAGAGCGAAAATATCATGAAGCTTGTTATGATAACTATAAATTATTTGAAGAAGGAACATGGCTGTCCAAACCTGTAAAAACAGTGATGGATACACTGACTCATTTTAAATCCAAAGACAATCTTACGGTATTAGATCTAGGTTGCGGAGTGGGCAGAAATAGATATAGAATCAGGAATGGAATTAGATCCATTTATGGAACTTAACTTAACAACAAATGATGCGAAACAATTATTATCATCGGCGTTTCCAGATTGGGAAATAATCTTTACTACTTTAAAACAGTTGGAATTTAACATAGAGAGAAATGGTTGCGAAATTCTGCTCAAGAGTGATTGTTTGACGTATGTCGTTCGAAAATAATGGAGAACAAATCCTGATCAGCAGAGATATAAGAACTTTATTTATACGTGGTTAAGCCGGGGGAAATCCCTCGGTTTTTATTTTTTTAAACTTACTGAAACATTTTTCACCTACGATTCGTTAAGAGTGTGTAATAAGATAATCAACTAAAAGGAGAGAATTAACTATGAAAAAGATAGCAGCTTTAACTTTAACAACAGCTTTAGTAAGCAGTTTGACTTTTAGCAGTGCCTTCGCTTTTACGGATGTAGAGGAAGGACAAGCTGCCGCAATCTCAGCTCTGCAAGAACGCGGAATCGTGAGCGGGATTGATAAGGATCATTTCGTCCCAAAAGGAAAGATTAGTTATGCACAAACCGTGCAAATGATCGTTAAAGGCATGAATTTAAACATGGATACTTTGCGTTTTTTTAAACAGCCATTAGCTTCTGATATTTATACCAACATCCCGAATGATGCTTGGTATGCGGATGCATTCATTATAGCGCACTACAACGGCATGAACATTCCTAAGGATGTAAACCCGAACGCAACAATTACTCGTGAACAATTTGGGGAAATGCTCGTACGAGCTTTGGAAAAGAAGGGCAATTTCCCGCTGGTGAAAATGTTTATACCGATCAAAGATGAGCCACAGATTACTCCCGAATTTCAAGGGGCTTTACAGCGATTGCTGCTTTACAAAATTGCCGAGCTTGACAAGGATGGCATGTTTAATCCTAAAGCCGAACTTACTCGTGGCCAAGCCGCAGGTTGGGTATACAATGCGATTCGCGTTTTAGACACACATATCCATAAACCGGCACCTATTGAAGATGTAACTGTAACTGTGGAGAAAGTAACGGACGATGTGAACAAGGTTACCTTATCAAGAGGTCAAAAACCGAATTCAGGTTACAGTATTGCCATTCAAAATGTTCGATTTGATCAAAACGGTCAAGCGGTGATTTCGTATACGCTGCAAGATCCAAAACCGGACACGATGTATGCTGAGGTGATAACGGAAGCGAAAGCCGTAACATATGTTTCCTCAGCTTATAAAGCAGTAGCAGAACCTGCAGTTGCGAACTAAATAAATCATACTTAAGAGTGCTGTTCACCGTTAAGGGTGGGGAGCATTTTTTGTATTACCCTCTAAAAATAGTTGTTTTATGCGAACAAGTATGAAGATGCAGTTAAGTCAAATCAACTAATATACGCGCTACTATGGGCATTGTCTATTAAACAGCGAGAAGGAGCGAGTCATGTTAAAGAGATTGGAAGAACTGTTTGGAGTAGACCTTGGCACCTGTAACACACTTATTTATCAACAAAAAAAAGGGATTGTATTGTCAGAGCCATCTGTCGTCGCCATTCAAACGGATACCGGGGAGATTAAAGCTTTTGGCAAGGAGGCCTATGATATGATAGGGAGAACTCCAGCTAATGTGGAGGTTATTTATCCTTTAAAGGATGGGGTTATAGCGAATTTCGATATGACCTTAGCGATGCTGAAATATTTTATAGGCAAAATAAAAAGAGGTTATCAATGGTTTCGCAGCTTCCAAGTATTGATTTCCGTGCCTTGTGGAATTACGAATGTGCAAAAGCGCGCTGTCGAGGAAATGATTGTACATAAAGGAGCAAGGAGATCTCTCACGATCGAGGAGCCGCTCGCTGCAGCTATGGGCGCTGGGTTGCCTGTTGCAGAACCAATTGGTAGTATGGTCCTTGATATCGGCGGAGGGACAAGCCAAGTAGCGATCATTTCTCTAGGTGGTATTGTCGTAAGTGAGTCGGTTCGCCGTGGAGGCATGTCGATCGATCAGGATATCATTGAATATGTGAAGAAAACTTATAATATGGCCATTGGAGAACGGACTGCGGAGGAAATCAAGAAGAACGTCGCTGCCGTTGTCAAGCCTGTGAAAGAAGTGAAGATGGATATAAGAGGGCGTGACCTTATGCAGGGATTGCCTAGAACCATATCGATTTCATCGCTGGAAATTTACGAGATTATGGATGATTTTGTGAAATCGATTCTGGAATGCATTCGACTCGCGATGGAGAAATGCCCGCCGGAACTTGCCGGAGATGTGATGGAGCAGGGCATTCTGTTATGTGGGGGCGGCGCATTGCTGGAAGGATTGGATAAACGTCTTCAGCAAGACATAGGTGTACCCGTTCATCTCGCAGAGCACCCGATGGAATGTATTGCTCAAGGTACTGGGAAAATGATAAACTTCAATGGGGCGATAATTGAACGGTCTGAAAAGATTGTGACAGAAGATCGAGAAAGCGTCCTGTAAAGGAGGCTTTTCTATTGAAATTTAGAGCAGTATCTGATCAGACGAAAATGAATGTAATGCTTTGGAGGATTAAAAAGGAAATCATGAAAGAGAATAGGTATTTAGAATCCCTGCCTTATGATCCTACGCCAATTATGAAGGTCGTGAAATACCACATCGATAGATGGGACCCCGTAAAGCTTCTAGCGATGGGTAGTCCGGATGATGAGTATGATGGTGAAACGCGAACGATAACCATTTATATCACTAAACATCTAGATGATCTGGATGTTCTATCATTGGGCAAGGCGATTAATAAGGTAATGGGTGATTCCTTTCGTGATGAATTTCAAGCAGACGAGCAGTCTATTGAAATGGCTTCAAGTATCATTCATTCACTAAGATCAGGCGTATAGAAATGGGGTGTTGTTGTGAGCGAAATGCTTAACAAATACTGTGCCAAAATATTCGGTAAAACCGGTGTTATTATCGAGATTGGCGTCGTTAAAAAGGTTGCGAGCCGGACGGTTCACGTTGATTGGGGAACTAAAACGTGGATTTATCAGAATAAAGATTTCATCTGGACTCCGCTATCGAAAGAAGAGTTTGAAGAAAGATATAAGAAACCTAAATTTTCGGAAGGGGCGCTTGCCCGTGCCTTGGAGTTAGGTTTGAAGATTACTTATAATTAATACCCCAAAGAAGCCGTTCCTTAGTCAACAAGGATCGGTTTTTTTGTTTATTTTAGAAATAATTTCATTTACATGGGAACAAATATTCGGTATTATGGAGTTGGGTATAAATACCAATTATGGAGGTTGAGTCATTTGGGTCGTGTTGTATTATTTGAAATGAATAGTCAAGATCCGGAACGTGCAGCAAGTTTTTATTCGTCTGTTTTTGGCTGGAAGATTGCAGAGCCTAACTGGGGATATCATCCAGTAACAACGGGAAATGATGATGAATCCGGCATAAATGGCGGTATTTCTAAGGGACCCAGTGATTTTCCGCATGGAATAAGAATTCAAATCGAAGTTGACAACATAGATGAGGCACTTACTAAATCCGTTGAATCGGGAGCACAAGTGGTTAGAGGCAAAATGGAATTTGATGATTTTTATCTGGCCTATTTAGTGGATCCAGTAGGGAATGGGATCGGTTTAATTCAAAATAAATAATCAATAGGAGAGGGACGATTACTTTGGAAAACAAAACGATGATTCAATTTCACTGTGAGACAATTAGAAGAGAGTATCAATTAGTAGGTCAGAGTCTTACAGCCAATTTTCCAAATGGTTTCCCAGATGCTGCCCTGCAAATACAAAGTCAATTTGCTGAGAGAAGACATGAGATTACAAATGCGAAGGACCAGGAAGTCTTATTTTCGCCCTACATGTGCAATGGGATATTTGCTACTTATTTTGCTTGCCTTGAAGTGGATGATTTAATATTAATACCTCATGGGATGATTGGATTTAAGCTGCCTAACGTCACTTACGCCAAAATAAATTGTACAACCAAAACAATAGGTGAAGCGTACTCCAGAATATTTGAGTGGATGAAAGAAAAGGGATATGAACAGAAGTTTTTGGATCAATCCTGTCCGATCGAAATCTATTACTTTGAGGAAAATGTAGAGGAAGAAAATGTCGAAATATTAATACCTATTAGGGATTTCATCGAATAACGCCCTCTCGTTCGGACCTCCACCTATTGACGGAAGTCCTCATTGATTACGAGATTAGCAAGGATTATTTGGTGTCTAGTACTGAACCACCTAAGACAAAGCGATAGGTTAGATGATTATTGGCAACTTCATCTATGCGTACGCCGCCTGTGGCCGCTGAAGCCGTGTGGATGATTTTACCATTCCCCAATGATAAACCCACGTGTGTAATACTTCCGATTGATTTATCCACCCCGACGTATTTATTCGGATCATTCCCTTTATAACTGACGAAGAAGAGCAAATCTCCACGTTGGGCTTGATCGATAGATGTGTACGTCCGATTGGAGAAAGTTTGAACATAGGTCGCTTGACTTCTTGAATCTTTTGGGATTTCCATACCAAGCGAAGAAAGATAAACCCAGCGTGTGAAGTCGGAGCAGTCAAAAGTAGACGGGTCCGAACGATCCGAACTGAATTCATATGGAGTTCCATAGTACATAACTGCTTGTGAGATTACATTCTCTGCATAGTTACCTTGTTTTGGCTGGATGGAAGGATTAGGTGTAACTTTAACGAGTTCACGTGATCCTCCGAGGATTTTGATTGAGCCATTCGTGGAAGAAGCGACATCTTGTGCGCGATAGCCGCGTTTTTCTAGTTCAATGTTAGCATCACCTCTTTGAAGCAATACGTCTTGATTTGTAATTGTAGGATCCAATAGCCGGCTATCCATACCGCCTTGTTGCGTGGAGACTCCAACTTTCTGAGGGGCGACATTTCCTTTACCACAACCAGTTAAAACAAGAATACAGCTTAATACTGTAAGTAATTTTTTTGAATGTTTCATGATTTCCTCCTGTAGTTAATACCCATATTATGTTTAGATTGATCACATTTAATGCGATGATTGGATTCTTCAACCTGAAGTCTGAGAATTGGATTTCAGAAGGAGTGTTTTTCGGTTATGTAACACAAAATAGGGATAAGGTAAGCTATTGCGATGATTAGGAGAATGCGTTTTGAACGTGAATAAAACGAATTTGTTGCGCGAACCGGCGAAACGAAAGTTGCTTTTCAGCACAGGCATTAGCTGGTTGTTCGACGCTATGGATGTAGGGATTATCTCTTTTATTGTTGCTGCATTGGCAGTCGAGTGGAAATTAGGCGCACAGCAGATTGGTTTGTTGGCAGCCATTAATTCGATAGGAATGGCCGTAGGGGCTTTATTAGCAGGCTCCCTTGCTGATCGATACGGACGTCGGATGGTCTTGCTTGGTACGATTATTATTTTCTCCGCAGCAAGCGGACTCTCTGCTCTTGCCACTAGCTTTGTTATCTTATGTGTCCTGCGTTTCATTACAGGAGTAGGACTTGGCGGGGAACTCCCTGTTGCGTCAACGCTTGTTTCAGAGTCGTTTTCCCTGAGTGAAAGGGGACGAGCTGTTGTGCTGCTAGAAAGCTTCTGGGCGTGCGGTTGGATCGTAGCGGCGCTTATTGCCTACTTCATCATTCCTACTTACGGGTGGCGTGTGGCCTTTGTTATCGGTGCACTGCCGGGGTTTTATGCTTTATACCTCAGGCGATCGGTTCAAGATTCACCGCGATATACGGGGCTTCGAAGCCGGAAATTGTCTTTCCGCGAACGTGTAGCTTCTGTGTGGTCGTCTAAATATCGAAGATCCACCTTAACACTTTGGATTTTATGGTTCACAGTGGTATTTTCCTATTACGGTATGTTTCTATGGCTTCCAACTGTCATGGTTATTAAAGGGTTTGGCCTCGTGAAAAGCTTTCAATATGTATTGATTATGACGTTAGCGCAGCTTCCAGGTTATTTTACCGCTGCTTATTTGATTGAGAAATTTGGACGTAAGTTTGTGCTCGTCACCTATTTGTTGCTGACCGCAGCAAGCGCATTATGGTTCAGTAATGCGGATACGGTAGGGATGTTGATAGCAGCCGGAGTTTGCTTATCTTTTTTTAATCTTGGCGCATGGGGAGCCATGTATGCCTACACACCTGAATTGTACCCGACTGAAGTACGATCTACGGGTGTAGGACTTGCCGCATCTTTCGGACGTATAGGCGGTATAATTGGTCCGTACCTTGTAGGTTTACTGGTGGCGAATCATAAAGCAATCACCTCCATTTTTATGGTATTCTTCGTTGCGATTGTCATCGGAGCACTGGTTTTATTGTTTTTTGGCAAAGAAACAAAAAATACGGACCCCGATTATGCAGCTGATCCTAGCTAATGATATTGCTAGATGAATTCAACAAAAAAACCACGCATCCGTGCGTGGTTTCGTTGTATTTTTCTTTAGTTAGTTCTAAATTATGTTGTTTCCCGTTCAATGATTTCTTCTAATTCTGAACTGTGCTCGTTAGCCGCTGCAATGATTTCTTGATCTACCTTATTTTTTCCTTGCATAAGCTCTGCCGCTTGGGCCTGATTGTTTAACTGTTCTATCTCTTGGCCGATCCCATGCGCACCTTGATGTCCACTGTTTGTTGTCATTGTTAAGAATGCTCCCTTGCTGTTAGTTATAAGGATTCAACTAACTGTAATATGCTCGGATTAGTGGGCACTTATGCAGGATGAACGCTTACCTGGGTATTTTGAGGACTATATCTCTAAGAGAAAAAGGTTGTTTTATTCATTTTAGGAGATAATAAGTAAAGAAGTTTTCTACAATATCGTTCTCTGGGTGGTGGGTATGATCTATGATCTATATTTATAATGATTTCGGAGGAACACATACAACAGCTTTGGCTGCAGCTTATCATCTCAATAAGTTGGACGGTACTCACGAGCCTACAACCAATGAAATAATGAATACACACAACTTTAATAAGTTAGTTTACAAAGACAGAGGGAAGTTTTACTTTCATGGCAAGGATGAGGATGGCAATAAAGTATACACAATGGGCAGAGGAAGGTCTAAAATCCTAGTACCGGGTGTATTTAATCTCATTGATATGCTAATGGAAGAAGAGGTTCTTAACGAAAAAATCATTTTATCCAATACGTCACCGACTGTGCCTTTTGCGATGACATGCGGCGGTATGCTTTCACGATGGTTAAAAATTGATTTTATAGGTGTGCCCTTATTGGTTATAGGGGCTAAACAAGCGTATAAAGACATTTTTAATCTTGTTCAACATACGAAACAAACCGCGAAATCGTCAACCTCCCAGTTAATTATGCTTGATAATAAAGACTTCAAATAAATATTCAAGGTTTGTTCATGGATACACATAAGTTTTGCCAGAGCAGGCGCCGCGGCGACCTGTTTTTTCTTTAATGCTTACATTCTGAGCAGTTTCCTGTGCTTAGTCGTAAAATAAAAGCTTGACTTGTAGTTAACTCCAAGTTATGACTAACATACAAACCTATCGGGAGGGACTTAAATGAAGTTTCATCAACAGCCAAATACATTTGTAAGTCATGTACAATTAATCGTGGAACAGCTTGAAAGGTCTCTATCATTTTACCAAGGGATATTAGGTTTTCAAATCTTGGATCGCACAGATTCCACAGCTTCACTAACGCTAAATGGAAAAGATGCACTGGTGACCCTAGAGCAGCCAGCAGGTGTCTTGCCGAAAGAACCACGACGTTCAGGACTATATCATTACGCGATACTAGTACCGGACCGGAAAGAGTTGGCAAAAGTCATACAGCACTTCATTGACATCAAATACCCGTTACAAGGAATATCTGATCATCTAGTGAGTGAAGCGCTGTACTTGGCAGACCCAGACGGGAATGGGATAGAAATTTATGTGGATCGTCCTTCTGAAGACTGGGAATGGATTGGGGAGCAAGTCACCATGTCAACCGAACAGGTTAATTTGCGCAGCCTTTTGTCGGAAGCGAATGGAGAGAGGTTCACGGGATTGTCGTCTGACACCATTATGGGGCATATCCATTTACATGTCTCAGACCTAGCGAAAGCTGCGGAGTTTTATATCCAAGGACTTGGGTTTAAGGTTGTATATCAAATAAGTAATCAAGCGCTTTTTATTTCGACTGGAGGTTACCATCACCATATCGGGTTAAACATTTGGAACGGTAAAGGTGTGCAAGCGCCATCTCGAAACAGCGTAGGCCTAAAATTTTACACAATCGTTTTTACAGATGAAATGACTAGAGATAGTGCGATAAAGAATCTAGCATTGTTAGGCTATTCTGTTAACGAAAATACTGTTGTCGACCCATCAGGAAATCATATTCTATTGAAATACCAAGAATTATAAGTCATTTTAACTTAAATGGGCCATGCAACCTTAAAAAGCGGCTAATATCGAGTTGGAACAATTGCTCGAAGAGGCTCTAAATGAAAATCCTAATTTAATTGCTAAATATGTCACGCTTGGACAGCAAACGGCCGTCATTTATTACATAGAAACACTTGTTAAAGGCAACTATGGTTCGATCAGGTGTGATTGAGTAGTTGTATTAAGTCTCAACCCTTCCATGATCGTAAAAAGGAGGATTGAAACTTGAGGAGGATCATGGTTTAGAAGTACAATGAAAAAGTACTTATTATGACATGATTTCCTCATTAGGAGTGAGAATGATGCTTAATCGAACGAACGATTCGCAGGTACGGATCGAGCCATGGGCAGAGACTGATCTTTCACTACTGTACCAAATGAATGCACCAGAGATGCTGGAACACTTGGGTGGTCCGGAGACGGAGGAACAGATCCTAGCGCGTCACATACGTTACGTCGAGATTGGCGGCAAGGGAAATGGCCGGATGTTCAGCATCGTCTTGCTTCCAGAATTAGTAGCTGTCGGCAACATTGGGTATTGGGAACGTGTCTGGCAGGAAGAGACCGTGTATGAGATCGGTTGGGGCGTTTTGCCGACTTTCCAAGGCAGAGGTATCGCAAGCCAAGCAACCGCGGTGGCTGTTGCAAGCGCCAGGGCGGAACAGAAGGCCAGGCACATTCATGCGTTTCCGTCTGTTGACAACCCCGCATCGAATGCTATTTGCCGGAAACTCGGCTTCACGTTCATCACCGAGTGCAGCTTCGAATACCCGCCAGGGAGCTTTATGCGATGCAATGACTGGAGATTGGATCTTACTGCTTCATCATAGGACGGGTTCCTTGAGAATTACATACAGTATGGAAGAATCAACAATGGGCGTGACTCTTTTTATTAAAATGAGCGTGTATAATTAGAGTCAGATCCGACATACTACTTATGACGGTGAAACAAGAGAGGTGTGGTTCCGTTGTACATTCAACGAGATAAATACCAGGGAAGTTGTTTTTGAATCCGTATAGAAGCGAGGAGATGTGCCGCAAACATTTAGTGTAGTACATGTACTGCAATAATGGATGAGGTATTGACCAAGCCAAGTAAGGTTCAAGGCATAAGTACCATCAATCAATTCACCGTCATGAAGAACTCCGAAAGGAGTTCTTTTTCTTCTTAACTAACCTAAACATGAGCCACAATAATAGAAGGGTGCGAATAAATTGACGACTATTGAAAATCCAAATAAAGAATTAATTGAACTAACAACTATTCTTACTAATTGTATTTCGATGGAACTAAGAGTAAAAAAATCCGAAGTAGATATGACAGTGAAAAAAATGGAAGAATACGACTTTAAATATAAAAATTCATGGAATTCCATGGAATTGGCGGACCATGTTGTCATCGAATTTTGGAAGAAAGATCTTATCAAGGATTCAAAAAATAAGGAGTAAAATGCCAAAACGATTAAGTTTAAGGCTGTCTCTCACGGTCAAATGACCTTAGGGAGCAGCTCTTTTTTTAATTATTTTAAATGATTTGAACGTTTTTTCATACTCAGTCGTACTATAGGTGTTTCCACTAGAACAAACCAAATTTATTAAGCGGAGGTAGTTAAAATGGCTAGAACAATTGAATTTACGAATGATGCTCTTATTCTTCATCTATCGGGATTGACAAGTGCGGCTGCATTGAAACAACGTGTTGAAATTCCGTATTCGGATATCATGAATGTGTCCATAGATGACTTTAAGTTATCCATGTTTCAATTTAGAGTAGGTACATCCATTGCTGACATTAGAGAAGGACGATTTCTGATCGGAGATAAATGGTGTTTCATTTCCTACGAGAATCATGAGGATGTCGTCATCCTTGAATTAAATAATCATCAGTTTGGAAAAGTTGTTTTTCAGATTGAGAACCCATTGGAAATCAAAGAACGTATTTTGGAACATATAACGAACAAAACGATATAACTTATCTGTCAAACTTGACATCTATGTTAGTTGGAACTATACTGGTTACAACGAGTAGGTGATGAAGAATGAAACAGATTAGTAGTCGATTTTCGATAGCTGTTCATATCCTATCGTTAATAGCGACCATACCGACAGAATGTACAGGTGATTTCATTGCTGGCAGCGTGAATACGAATCCTGTTATCATTCGCAAAATTATTGGGATGCTGAAGAAGGCAGGACTCGTTGAAGTTCGTGCTGGAATTGGCGGGACTTCGCTGTGCAAGGATACGGACAAGATTACATTACTTGATGTATACCGGGCAGTGGAAGTGATCGAGAATGGGGAATTGTTCAATTTCCACAATCATCCCAACCCTAATTGTACGGTAGGAAGAAATATTGAATCGGCCCTCCGTGCAGAAATGCGTGATGCTCAAACCGCGATGGAACAAAGATTGTCTAACGTTTCCTTGCAACAACTGATAGCTAATTTTAAATAAAAATAGCTCTTAAATGAGCTAATTTTTATAACTTAGTTGTAACCATATTGGTTATAACTAAGGTGATTCTAACTCATTATTAAATAATCCGATGGAGGTTTTTGCAAATGAAAATTTTAGTAACAGGTGCTACAGGACAATTGGGATCGAAAGTGGTGGAGGCATTACTTGCATCCGTACCAGCTGAAAGAGTAGCTGTTAGCGTAAGAGATACGGAGAAAGCATCCGATTTACGTTCGCGGGGAGTTGAGGTTCGCCATGGTGATTTTGATGATCCAGCATCGCTAGATAAAGCTTTCGCTGGCGTTGACCGCTTGCTTATCGTTTCGACGCAAGGGGATAACGAAACTCGCATTCGTCAACATTTAGCAGCAGTATCTGCGGCTGAGCGCGCTGGGGTTGGTTTCATTGCATACACAAGTGCCACAAACGCAGAGGAAAGCTCACTGTTTCTAGTACCCGTACATCGTGCGACAGAAGAAGCGATTCGTAACACGGGAATTCCCTACGCATTCCTGCGTAATAACTGGTACATCGAGAATGAGATTGGTACGATACAAGGCGTATTAGCTGGCGCACCGCTTGTGACTTCGGCAGGAGCTGGCAAAGTAGGGTGGGCTTCTCGCGGCGATTATGCACAAGCAGCAGCAAATGTTCTTACAGGTAACGGACATGAAAATACGGTTTATGAGCTCTCCGGAACACCAATCACGCATGATGACCTTGCGGCGATTCTATCTAAGGTCCTTGATCGTGAAGTTCCTATTCAGTATGTTGACGATGAGACTTACGGTAAAATCATGGCTGGTGCAGGAGTTCCTGAGCAAGTCGTTCCCATTCTAGTTGCTATCCAAAGTGCGATAAGGGATGGCGCTTTAGACCTAGAAAGCAATGATCTTCCGACACTTCTTGGCCGTCCAGTTACACCACTGAGTGAAGCGATTGAAGAGCTTGTGAGCGGATTGAAGTCATAAAACGAGCATAAATAAGCAATTAAGGGGATGTCCCAAAAGGGTTATAAACCTTGAGGGGGATCTACCTTAAAGAACGTATTCATAAGGACTTCCGCCAATAGTGGGAGGTCCTTTTGGTCATATCAGAATTTATATGAGCTAGTTCCATATGATTTCCCATCGATTTTCTCTAAATAGTAAAAGAATAACAGTGCCATTTGCACTAGTTTAGAAATTGGATGGTATAAATAGCACGAAAGTGGTTGATGATTTTCGGATCAAATTCCGCTATAATTTTCACCGAAGGACCAATTTACAAAGATAAGGTGGTTATTTTATGAATATGTATATCTATTTTGGGATATTTTCAATCATACTATTATTTGGTTTAATCGTTACCTTTATGGTTGGTTTTTCTCGTAAGAATCGGGAAGGCGATCAAACCTATTTCCAAAAAACAGAGGTCAAATGGGTTCGGCTTACATCTTTCTACGTAATTTCAATTGCTGCAGGATTGTTAGCCTTACTAGCTTATATTCGGTATTCGATCGGTTAATAATGACCACGCCTTCGTTAACCAATGCGAAGCGTGGTCATTTTAAAAAGGGGGATTCATCGTACATGGGAAAGCTGAGCAACAAAAAAATCGTAATTGCGGGCTCTAGAAAAATAGAGGAAATGAGCCTTTTAATTGAGAAGCAGGGGGGGACCCCTGTTATTCGTTCTTTGCAAGGTCTTTTATATTTTGATGAGTCGGCGATAGAACGAGAATTATTATTTTGCGTGAATAATAAGATTGATTGGTTTGTTCTTACAACAGGGACCGGAACGGATACGCTGCTGGGTGCTGCAGAACGCTTACGAATTCATGCCGCATTGATTCAAAAATTGAAAGAAGCGAAGGTATCGGCACGCGGTTATAAGACGTATGCTTTACTTAAAAAATTGGACATAAAACCTGAAATTGTTGATGAGGATGGAACAACGCAAGGTTTAATTCGAAGTATGAACCTTTGCGATTTCGCGGGACAAACAGTCGTTGTCCAGTTACATGGCGAACCTCAGCCCGATTTGATCCAATTCTTAGAGAATCGAGGCGCGAACGTGATTCAACTGCTGCCTTATCGGCATGTTGAACCGGAATCATCTACTTTGGAGATGCTGTGTCATGAGCTTTCAACGAGTTCGATAGACGCTGTTTGTTTCACTACCGCGGTGCAGGTGCGATATTTGTTTAACTATGCGAAACGTCAAGGGTTCGCAGATACAGTCAGAGAATCGTTCAACTCACGTGTCCGTGCAGTAGCGGTTGGCAAAGTAACGGAAGAAGCGTTGAGAGAAGAAGGGCTGGCGCATGTCATAGTACCTGAAATCGAACGGATGGGGGCCATGGTGATTGAAATAGTCAAGTACTATGAAAATCAATATTTACCTTGATTCGGACCAAACAGGTTTCATACATGAGGCTTCCGTAGAGCGTTCATTGAGCAAAATTTACAAAAACTTAGGATTTATTGAATTAATCAACGGGAGGAATATATAGAGAAAGCTACTAAACCAACTCTTTGAGTTAAATCAAAAGGTTGCATCCAAACTATTGGGAGGTATACCATGAAAGAAGTTATTTTTACAGAGAAAGCACAAAAACCTGAAGGAATGCCCTATTCGCAGGCAATTAAAGTAGGTAATACAGTATACGTAGCTGGACAAGGTCCTTTTGATCCTGAAACAGGTGAGTTAGTAGGAAATACATTAGAAGAACAAGCGAGAAGGGCATTAGAAAACCTTAAAGCAATTTTAGAAGAATCGGGCGCTGCTTTGAAAGATGTTGTAAAAGTAACTGTCTTCCTTGGAGAAGGAGCAGACTTCGATGAATTTAATTTGATTTACAAAGAGTACTTCTCAAAACCATACCCAGCTCGAACTATAGGACCGGCAAATATGGGTTTTATGGTTCAAATTGATGCAATAGCTGTGATTGAAATAATAGAGTAGTTCCATTCAATTCTTTAAACCATTTGATCAAAACATAGAGTTGTTGATTTTGATTCGGATACCGCTTAATTCCTTTAACAGGAAATAAGCGGTTTTTTTATTCATCAGTAAAAGTGCTTTCCAATAGTTAGTATGCAATTCGTTGCGTATGTGAATCATAAGAAAAAGCTTTGTTGTGAAAGTTTTTGGATGTTTATTACTATATGTTGTGCTTTGAATATAACTTTGGGGGGCTATTTCATGGGGTTTATTGGACTTTACGTTTTGAATACAATCTTTATGTTAATCGTAGCGATCCGTGAAGTACGTCGTCCGGAAAAAGCTTTGAATTGGCTAGCAATTGGTCTGATATTTCCTGTTCTTGGATACGTCATATATCTCATCATTGCAAACCCAATTCATATTCGTAAAGAGAGACTCACTTCTCCGAGCAATGTGTCAGATCCATTACCTGATTCGTTCAGTCCAGCTTCCTCCATCATCGCTCAATCTGTAAGTCAGTTGACGGTGCATGGACTTAGGAGTGGCCGAGTTCAGTTGCTTACGAACGGCATAGAAACCTATGAGAAACTTATCGCATCCCTTAAGAATGCACAAAGCACCGTAGAAGTAGAGTATTACATATATCGGGATGACCAGATTGGCAAACGAATGACGGATATCCTGATTGAACGAGCCGAAGCTGGCGTGAAGATCCGTTTCATTAGAGACGGATGGGGGAGTAAAAAATTTCCTAAACATGTGATCAATCGGATGATGGATGCCGGAATTGAATGCCGGACGATATTTCCATTGAGTTTTCCTTGGATACCCACTTTGACTTATCGGGATCATTGTAAGATTGTCGTCATTGATGGAATCGAAGCTTTCACAGGTGGTATCAATGTAGGGGATGAGTATACAGGATTAAAGCCGGACGTAGGCTTTTGGCGTGATACTCATATGCGATTAGTCGGAGAAGTTGCAATTGATCTGCGGACAATATTCGATGTCCATTGGGATATTGCTTCAAAGGAAAAGATTCCGCAAAAGGCTAAACAGGGTATAAGAAATAGGTCAAAGCAAATCATTCCAACTGCCAAAGTTTCACTTTCCGGATGGTCGGAAGAATGGGGTGCGGAATTGGATGCGGGCGTTGATCCCGTTTCTGGCACAGAGTCGCTGCACTATGCATACATGCAAACATTAGAGAGTAATCCTGGAATTCCGACTGAAGTTATCCGGCAGGCTTACTTCATTTGTCTGACTCAAGCGACTAAGTCCATAGATATTACCACGCCTTACTTTGTGCCTGAATCAGATATCACTATGGCGTTGAAGACAGCCGTGGCACGCGGTGTGCGTGTAAGATTGCTGGTTCCACGTCATGTTACTCCCAAAATCGTGGGACCTGCGAGCCGTACATATTATGGAGAATTGATTGAAGCAGGAGTTCAAATTTATATGTATGAGAAAGACGTGCTTCACGCAAAGGTAATGATCATTGATGAAGAAATGGCTGGCGTAGGTTCGGCGAATTACGATATGCGAAGTTTTCGTTTGAATTTCGAGGTCATTGAACTCTTATACAGTGCCGATGTGGGACGCGAACTCACAGAGCAATTCGAGCGTGATCTCCTTGATTCCGTACCTTTGAAAATGGAAGAATTGATACAGCGTTCCTATCCACAGCGCATAATCGAGCAAACAGCGCGCCTATTTTCCCCTTTGTTATAGAACATATTTCGAAAAGACACTAACGAGCAGGGAGCCATGGCGACCTGCTTGTTTTGATTTTATTCCTATGAGTCTGTTCAATTTGTAATTACTTACAAGCGGGAAATTTAAGGAGATAGTCATAAAACGCAAAAACACTACTGACATACAGTTGTCAGTAGTGTTTTGTATACTTAAGTTAAAAGATTCGAGAGGAGCTAATAATATGATGAATACAGCCGTAATTTTGGAACGAATTGAGGAACATACGCACCATTACCTAGACGAATTAAATTCACTTGACTTAGAGCAACTAAAGCTCCAGCCAAACGAGAATGAATGGTCGCTTGGACAGTTGTACCTCCATCTCGTCAAAACAGCTCTTTACATGCAGATTGCCAACGTTGAGAAATGCCTAAGTCAGAGCTCAAATGCAGTCGAATCTGCAGGAGAAAAAACGGAAGCGGGAGAAGCCGTCTTTAGGCTTGGCGGTTTTCCTCCTGAACGCATTAGGGTTCCAGCTTCTCCGCAATATACGCCCGAGCAGCCAGCTAGTAAACAGCAGATCACCGATGGCATGCATGCGGTACTCCAAAGAATGAAAGAAATCGAGCCTTTAATTGAGGATTTATCTCCGAGATTTACCTCGATGCATCCGAGATTAGGAGCGCTTAACGCGAAAGAATGGTTTGCACTTATTGAGATGCATTATCGCCATCATCTTCTTCAATTAGAGCGGTTGAAAGCATTCTTAAATAGCATGGAAACCGTGTAAAATCAACTAAATGAGGGAGCTCATTATAAGAGCTCACTCGTTTTTTATTTCTAAAGATAGAGCGTGTTTAAGGAGTTCGCGGAAAAGGAAATGTCCGTTAAAGCGGATTTATAACAGCCTAACACTTACTAAACATATTCATGTTTGAATAAGAATATAAGACTTTAATCAAAGGCTAATGATTGAATACTAGAGTCGATAGTTTACTAAGGTAAAAGCCGGTAGAGAGGAGTCTGATCAAATATGGGATTAGTTAATGCAGTAGAAACGATCGTTAGCAATTTATATGAAGAGTTTCAAAAGAGTTATGAGATCAAATGCGGATGTCAGCATTGCAAAGAGGATATAATGGCTCTAGTTTTAAATCGCATACCTCCTAAATACACGTCAAGTGAAAAAGGCCAGCTATACATCAAAACCCTCTATTTAAATCCACAACTGCAATCCGATGTCATGAGAGAGCTCATGCGAGCTGCTCTTGTCGTTGAGCATAATCAAAACCATGTTGTTCATGAAGGGGTATAAGAAGAAATAAAACGCTGATGACATCGGAATGTCATTAGCGTTTTTTTATTTATTAAACAAAGCGGCAGCATTAAGACATATCTATTTAATTAAGACAATATAGTTGAATATGACTAAATTGAGGAGGGCGTCAGATATGGGGGCAGCTGTGGTCAAAGGATGGACAACTATGTTTGCCGGCGTTATGTTGTTGGGTACCTTAGCAGGGTGTAGTGGGAGTGGAAGCACCGAGAATACGGCAACGCCAAGCGGAAATACGCCAGCGCCAAGTGAGAGCGTGAAGAGCACTGAGCCTCCTGCCAAGCAAGTAACGCTTCATATGATTGAAAGTTTAACGAGCCCGGAACGCACCAAACTGCTTCAAGATGCCATAGCTAGATTTCAAAAAGACAATCCAAACATTAAAGTGGAACTCATTTCCCCGCCATTCGATCAAGCGGACAACAAAATTAGAACCATGCTTGCCGCCAAACAAGAGCTCGACATTCTGGAGGTACGGGATCTGAACATTGCTGAGTATGTGAATAATGGTTATTTGGAACCATTGGATACCTACGCATCAAGTTGGGCGGACAGTAAGACGCTCTCTGGTACGTCCAAAGTGGTTGGCTCGAATAACGGCAAACTCTACTTTATCGCGAATGCTCTTTATCAAAGACAAATGTTTTATCGGAAAGATTGGTTCGACGCCAAGGGGCTTACTGCACCGAAGACGTGGGAAGAACTGGTCGATTCAGCCAAGAAGCTGACCGATCCGAAGCAAAACCGGTACGGTTTCTCGTTCCGCGGAGGTCCGGGAGCTAACGGCAACTTCGATCATATGATCTATGATTATAACGATAAAGTTATGAATCTCGACGATGCGCCGTTTACGAAGGATGGCAAGTCGGTATACAGCACACCTGAAGCTAAGCAGGCATTAGAGCTGTACAAAAAGCTTTATAAAGAGGCATCGCCGCCGGACTCGATCAACTGGGGCTTCCAAGATCAGGTTCAAGCATTTACTTCTGGGGTAACCGGCATTTTGCTCCAGGACCCAGACGTCATCAAGGTTCTTCAGGATAAAATGGATCCCAAAACATTAGAAACGGCAGCGATGCCGCTTGGACCTAACGGCAAATCACTGGTCAGTACAGGAGCTGCTGGATGGGGCGTTACAGCGAATTCCAAAAGTAAGAATGAAGCTTGGAAACTGATCGCATATCTCTCGAGCCCGAAAGAAAATACAGAATTTTCCAAGCAAATTGGCACCATTCCGATTCATACATCGGCGACAGCGGATACGTTCTTCCAAGCAGGTCCTTACAAGACGCTGTTAGATATGACTGCAAAAGCAGATGTTTTCGTCAACTTTACCCCGCCGTTCAAATATCCTGGCAATGGGAGCTGGGGAGAGCTGAGCATGAAAGGGCAGCAATCGTATTTGCTCGACAAGAAATCGAGTGACGACACTCTGAAGGAATGGGATAAATTTTGGTTAGATCAGAAAGCGGGAATGAAAAAATAACGAAAGTAGTTGGAAGCGGCGGGCGGTCATCGCTTGCCGCTTTTTCTTACCGGGGGGTGTTCGTGTGAGTTCACGGCAAAAATTTATTCTCTCCAGCTTGCTGCCCGCACTGCTGCTTGTGCTGATTTTTACATACTATCCCTTCATTAAGGGTGTGGTGATGGCCTTTCAAAGTTACAAGCTGTTTAATCTGAAGCAAGTGCATTTTGTCGGCATGCAAAACTTCGTTGATGCTTTTCAAGACCATCAATTTCTTGCTGCCTTGAAAAACAGCGCCTACTGGGTGTTTTTCTCCCTTATTTTGCAATTTCTATTAGGATTCATTCTGGCATTGTTTCTAAATAAGAAGTTCTGGGGAAGAGGCGTGTACCAAGCTTTTATTTTTTATCCATGGGCTTTATCGGGATTTCTCATCGGCCTTATTTGGAAATGGTTGTTTAATTCACAAATCGGTGTTATCAACGATCTTTTACTGCGTCTAGGTATTATTGAAGATCGAATCGGGTTCTTATCGGATCCGAAATGGGCGATGTCCTCCGTTATCGTAGCTAATGTATGGTACGGAATCGCCTTTTTTACCATCATGCTGCTGGCTGCTCTGCAATCTATCCCTTCAGAGCTGTACGAAGCAGCGAGTATCGATGGCGCGAACGGTTATCGAAAGCTGCTATATGTGACGATTCCGTACATCATGCCGACCATCATCGCCACAACGCTGCTGCGGGTCATTTGGATCTTTAACGATCCTACGCTCATTTACGGCATGACGAATGGCGGACCGGGAGGGGCGACCCACATTTTATCTTCCTTGATGCTTAATAAAATTATTTATGACGGCGATTATGGGGCTGCATCAGCAGTCGGTGTCATTATGATCGTTATGTTGTTTTTGTACACTTTGTTTTATTTGATGGTTACTAAGTCGGAGAAGGTAGGTGACTTCTAAATGAAACGAAATTACGGGTATCGGCTCATCAAAGTTGCCTTTCTATCCGTGTATTTAGTCGTGATGGTGTTCCCGTTATACTGGATTGTCATCACTTCGTTAAAGCCGCAAAAGGAAATATTCAGTTATCCCGTTCATTACTGGCCCGAGCAATTCACGCTGCAAAATTACATCAACATTTTCAAATTGTCTAAGTTTAATGTGTATATTGCCAATAGTCTTCTCGTCTCGATTTCTTCAGCTCTTATCGTTATCGTGATCGCCATTTGCAGCGCTTATGTACTCGCTCGATTCCGGTTTCGCGGCCACAAGCAAATCATGCTCGCATTCTTCGTCACGCAGATGCTTCCTGGATTCATTGCGCTGGCTCCGCTTTACATGATGATGTCTAACTTGCATCTGCTCAATCAGCGAATTTCATTGATCCTCATGTACACGGTCATCTTGATCCCGTTCTCCACAATTATGCTGCGAGGCTTCTTCCAGCGAATTCCGTCCAATCTGGAGGAAGCGGCCATGATCGACGGCTGTTCCCAGCTGTCTGCGCTCATGCGAGTCATTATCCCGATCATGATGCCGGGCATTTCCTCGATGTTCATATTTGCCTTCGTCCAGAACTGGAACGAGCTATTCTTGGCTGTCATGTTTATCGATAACGAATCGTTAAAGACACTGCCGGTAGCGATGAATTCTTTTATCCTCAAATTTAATGTCGATTGGGGCTCCATGTCCGCCGGAACTGTGCTGTCTGTACTCCCGACGATACTGTTATTTGCCCTTGCACAGCGATTTATTGTAGAAGGATTAACCCAAGGGGCGGTGAAGGGGTAGTGAGCGAAAAGGAGAACCTGTACTCTATCGTGTCGCATGATGCGCACGATGATCGTCATCACGGCGCCATCAGTGTTCCTATTTATCAGACGAGTTTATTTTCGTTCGATACGTACGAGGAATTCAACTTGGCTAGACTTGATGAGCAAGAAAACTTCGTGTATTCCAGAGGCAATAATCCGACGGTGAGGTACCTGGAGGACAAGCTCGCTCAACTGGAGCAAGGGGAGAGAGCCAAGTGCTTTGCATCTGGAATGGCGGCAATCTCGTCTGCGATTATGTCCATTGTCAAACAAGGTGACCATGTCATCTGCACGCATCAAGCGTACGGACCGACACGTGAATTTCTAGGCGTCTACCTGCAAAAGTTTGGGGTCGAAACGACCTTTGTCGATGGCAGCTCATTGGAAAACTGGAAGCGTGCGGTTCGTCCTAATACCAAACTGCTGTATTTGGAAAGTCCGACTAGCATGATGTTCCAGCTGCAGGATATACGAAGTTGTGTTGAACTGGCCCAAAGTATAGGAGCAGAAACGATTCTCGACAATTCGTGGGCGACGCCTTGCCATCAGAATCCGCTAACGATGGGGGTTAGCCTCGTCGTCCATTCGATCACGAAGTACATATCAGGACATAGCGATTGCTTGGGGGGTGTTGTGGTTGGCTCCCATCGCGTCATGGACCCGCTCATGTCGAAGGAATATATGTTGTTTGGCGGCATTATGACGCCACAGACCGCAGGTTTGGTGACGCGGGGGCTGCGTACATTGCCCATGCGGATGCAGAGGCATGAAGCGAGCGGTCTGAAGGTCGCCGAATATTTAACCAGGCAGCATTATGTCCGGAAGGTTAACCATCCGGGGTTAACCAACCACCCTCAGCATGAGCTGGCTTGTACGCAGATGTCAGGCTACAGCAGTTTATTTTCATTTGAGTCCGATGAGTCGGTTGTCAAATTAAGGTCTTGGGCGGACCGTCTGCACTTTTTCCGAATAGGAGCTAGCTGGGGTGGTTTCGAAAGTTTAATCAATGTAAATGTCTTAACGAGTAATGATCAGCAAATAGGTTCGCTTGTTCGACTCTATATAGGCTCCGAGGATCCAGGCGATATAATTCGGGATATGGAGGAAGCATGGCGGTCTATCACACAGAGCCCTTCAGAGGGGGAGATATATGAGCAGAATGCGGGTATCAGCCAGGACGGATGAACGACAACCGCTATACTTGCAGATTCAAGAGCACTTTAAACAGTTGATCCAATTGGGCGATATGGAGGCAAATGATAAATTTCCAACGGAAAAGCAGCTGATGGAGCAATTCGGCGTCAGTCGAATGACGGTTTCCAATGCGTTTACGCAGCTGGCAAAGGACGGATGGATTTACCGGATACCGGGGAGAGGAAGCTTCGTTAGTCCTGAATCCTGCACGAAAGCAAATGAGTTGGAGATCAAGCAGCTTGATTCTACGGAAATGAAGGAGTTGGATGAGCGTGCACCCTCACGTAAAATGATCGGCTTCGTTCTACCCTTACTGGAGGATTTCTTTGCTATCCGATTATTGAAGGGAATCAACTCCGTGCTCTCGAACACCGATTATTATGTGTCGATTATGCTAACACACAATAGTAAGGAGAAGGAAAAGGAAGCGATTCAAGAGCTGATTAAGAATGGGGCCGTTGGTCTTATTATTTTTCCAATTGACGCAGAAACGTACAACGAAGAAATCTTGGTACTGAAACTGCGGAAATTTCCGTTCGTGCTCATTGATCGCTATTTGCCAGGCTTTGATACGCATTGTGTCTGTTCGGATAATTGGATGAGCGCTCAATTGGCAGTTAACCATCTGTGGGAGCAAGGCCATAGGGACATTGCAATTTGCTCTGATATTTCGATCCATACAGTGACCGTCGACGAGCGCATTCGGGGTTATATGGAGGCACTGAAACAAAAAGGCTCGATGATTAACCCGGCCTTAATTGTGACAGATTTTCAAGTGACGGATACGATCCATATCGAAAAGCACCCGTTATATCATTATCTCAAATATCGCACAGCAACCGCGTTCATTACTTTGAATTTGAAGTTGGGCTTGCATGTAGCCAGTATGGTTAAAAAACTGGGAATGAAGGTACCGCGCGACCTCTCCATTATAACGTACGATAACCCCTCATCAGAGCTAGACGGAATCCCTACCTTCACACATATTGACCAGCATGAGCTGGAAATTGGTGCTAAATCGGCTGATCTCCTGCTTAAACTGTTGAATAACCAGGAGAGTTTGACGGAGCCAAGTAAAGTGATCGTAAAATCAGCCTTAATGATAGGGGAATCCACGGAAGAACGATCGGTTAAGAAATAAATCAATTGTTTAAAATAAGGAGGATATATTCGATGAATCCTATATCCAGCCCAGGAGAATTTACGGAACTTGATCAATTTATGTTTGAATCATGGGGCTATCTGATTATTCCTAACGTACTCTCAGAAGATGAGGTGAAGGAATGCTTGGAAGCATCCATCCGCTTTCACGAGTCAGAGGGTGCTAAAGGTTGGGCACAGGTGGGAAAAGGCTATGAATCGGAATCCGCTTTGGAGCGATTGATGGATCATCCTGCTATATTGCCCAAAGTTAGGGCACTTTACGGAGATCGCTTCATTTTACAATCCGCCTGGTGTACCAAACAGCCGGCTTTCGGCGGGGTGGGGGGATGGCATCAGGACGGGTCAGGGGCCTACGAGTTTAGTAAACTCGGATATCCAATTCCTCTGATTCAGCTGCGAGCTTCCTTCTTATTGACGGACCAATCCATCCCAAGAACCGGGAATATGGAGATGATCCCAGGCAGCCATAGAAGCCAAGTACGTCTTCCAAGTACGATTCGAACAGCCAAGGATGATGTGCCGATTGGTCATGTCATCTGCGCACCGGCAGGATCGGTCTTATTTTTTCATAATGCCGTCTGGCATCGGACTTTTGCTCATGATGGTGATTACGACCGGTATACGATGCACTATATTTATAGTCCGCCGTGGGTCCGATGCTCAGATCGTTTCGAGAATAATCAAGAATTCTTAGATCGCACAACACCAACACGCCGTTATTTAATGGGACAATTTACAAGACCGGATGCGCCCTTTGGAGCTAGCTATCCCGCCGAATTCGAGAATGGTTGAGGTTGAAAAAAAGCTTGAATGGCCGCGCGTTTAGCGGTCGTTTTTTGTGTTGTAAAGCCATGTATTTGTTATGGACTTTTGCCAAATAATTGAATATGATAGAGATGTAAATTGTGAAACGTTGTTTCATTAAGTGAAACAATATTGTTCAATTCTGAACTCAATAATTAACTCAACAATTTACTCACAACAGTAAGCCGCTTTGTTCTTAGGCAGGATATTTATGATGATGGGAGAGGTATGAGATGAATAATCCTAAAGACCGTTTTTCGAATCGTGTTGATACCTATGTGAAATTCCGCCCGAGTTATCCGAAAGAGGCTATTGATTATTTGTACGACGTCGTTGGTCTGCGCGCAAATGCAGTAGTTGCGGACATCGGCGCAGGGACTGGTATTTTTTCAAAGCTGCTCTTGCAAAGAGGGAGCCAAGTCATCGCTGTTGAACCGAATCAAGCGATGCGGGAAGCCGCTGAGCAAATGTTAAACGGAGATGCCAATTTTCGAACCGTGTCGGGTTCTGCTGAAGCGACTGGTTTACCAGATGCGTCTGTTGACTTTATTGTTTGTGCCCAAGCGTTTCATTGGTTTGATCGCACGGCTGCACAAGCCGAATTCCATCGGATTCTAAAGCCTGGCGGGAAGGTGCTCTTGATCTGGAACTCGCGTCTTGAACATGGCAATGCATTCAGAGAAGAGTACGACTTATTGCTCCGTACATTTGGAAGCGATTATACAAAAGTTACTCATAAAAATATATCGCAGGAAACGCTGGCGTCTTTCTTCAAGAACGAAAGTATGCAGGTTGAACGATTCACGATTACTCAGGTTTTCGATTTGGAAGGTTTGAAGGGGAGGTTGATGTCCTCTTCCTATATTCCCGTAGCTGGGCACCCCAATTATGCGCCGATGATGACGGAATTGCAGCATATTTTCGAACGGCATGAGCAGGATGGAAATGTGCGCTTCGACTATGAAACGGAGGTATATTGGGGAGAGGTTTAGTAAAAGCGCGATCAATCTATACGGAGGAGGACGTTCAATTGTCGAACAATAAAACGGCTTGTGTAACGGGAACGGATAGAGGGATAGGCCTAGCGCTTACGAGGTCATTATTGCGAGAAGGGTATACGGTTTATGCGGGGGGCATCATGGAATCCAACGCAGAAATAGACCAATTGGCAGCGCAATTCCCAAATCAGCTGCACGCATTTGTGTTGGACGTGGGATCAGACGAAAGTGTAAACAACGCCGCTAGCTTCATTCAAAGCAAAACTTCTAAGCTGGATATCTTAATCAACAATGCGGCTATCCTTGGCGATACGGAAAAAACAGTGAAAGACGAGCTCGATTTCGATGAAATTCAGCGTGTTTACAACGTAACGGCCCTCGGTGCTATCCGAATGTCAAACGCCTTAATTGAGCCTATCATGGATGGCGGCAAGCTAATTGTCAATATTTCTTCGGAAGCTGGCAGCATTGGCAATAGCGGGCGTGAAGCGTGGTTCGGGTATTGTATGGCCAAAGCCGCGCTCAATATGGGTTCCATGATCATCCACAACCAGATTCGAAAAGAAGGCGGACGTGTCCTCATCCTCCATCCTGGTTGGGTCAAAACGTTTATGAGCGGCACATGGAACGAGGCGGGTACGTATACAGCGGAACAAGCGGCTGATAATATTTTAAAACGAATAGAGGAATATAAAGATACGCTGCGCGAAAAACCGGTTTATCTTGAAGCAGACACCGGGAAGGAATTGCCTTGGTAAATCAAAAGGTGAGGGTGAAGAGCGCATGAGTGATATAACGAATGTACTTTTGGTCGGTGACATGACAGATGCTCCATGGCATCCAATGGAGCCTGCCAAGCAGGAGCTTAGTGGTATTCTTGGCGAAGATTTTCTGATTACGGGTACGGAGGACTACAACCATTTCACGGCATTGGATCGGAAACAATTTCCACTTTGCATTTCGTATACGGATTGCTGGAACCGTGATCTTATTCCGCAACAAACAGCAGGTTTGATCCAATATGTGGCGGGTGGAGGCGGCGTGCTTGTGATCCATAATGGCATTTCAGTTCAACGCAGTTACGAGCTGATTCAGATGATCGGAGCTAAGTTTACAGGCCACCCCCCTTACCAATCTCTGGACTATTATCGATCTGCGGACAATCATCCATTGCTCGAGGGTGTCGAGGACTTCAGCATGGAGGAAGAGCCCTATATGTTCGATTTTGACCCTTTTACCAAGAAAACCGTATTTCTAGAGTACGAATTTGAAGGAAATAGGTATCCAGCTGCCTGGGAGCAAGCTTACGGTCTTGGGAAAGTTATCTATTTACAACCTGGGCATCATACTCCATCATTTAAACCGGATGCTTATAGGCGACTTATACTCAACAGCGCACGTTGGTTAAGCGCAAGCAGCTAATGATTTTGTAATGTCTAGCAAGAGAAAGGAAATCATCATGTCCATAAAACTTTATTACAATTCCGCTTATGTAACCGAATGGCAAACAGACATACATCAAACGCTTGAAAGAGAAGATGGGTATTATGTCATCCTGAAGGAAACAGCTTTCTATCCACATGGGGGCGGACAGCCCTGCGATGTTGGCTATATAAACGGGATTCCTGTGCTTGATGTAATCAACGAAGAAGATGAAGTGCTGCACAAGCTGGAACGACTACCCGATGAGAGCAAGGTGACTTGCCAGATTGATTGGAATAGAAGATTCGACCATATGCAGCAGCATAGCGGCCAGCATCTGCTCTCTGCGGTGTGCCGTGACCTCTATCAAGCCATGACAGTTAGCTTTCATTTGGGTACCGATTATGCGACGATTGACGTGGAGTTGCCGGAACTGACGCTGAACCAGCTATCTGCCATTGAGAATGAAGTGAACCGTCAAATTTACCTGAACAACAGCATTGTTAGTTATTTTGTAACCCAAGAAGAAGTCGCTCAACTGCAGCTAGTGAAACAGCCCAAAGTGACAGATCATATTCGAATTGTCGAGATAAAAGGTGTGGAACACAATGCTTGCGGCGGGACACATGTCTCATCAACGGGCGAAATTGGTATGATTAAGCTGCTGAAAGCAGAAAAACAAAAGGGAAATACTCGGATTTTCTTCTTATGCGGATACCGTGCTCTGAAGGAATTTAATGAAAGCCAGCGGATTTTGGGTGCATTGTCCTCTAAATTCAACACCGGTAAAGACGAGATTATCGACCGAATTGAAAAGTGGGAAAATGAACAGAAGCAACTGCAGGCCGAACTGGCAGCTCTCAAAGAGAAAAACAATGCTTATACAGCGCTGGAGCTGTTATCCAGCAGCGATGGAAAATTGATAGCAACAATTTTTGAAGACAAGACGCTTAAAGATTTGCAAAGTCTGGCGGTGAAGTTAGCTTCGGAAAGTAATTTGCCTATTCTGCTCGCTTCTGTTGCGGAGAACAAAGTCATTCTTGCGAATAACAGTAGTTCACCCTTTACTTGCGGTGCCTTCTTCAAAGAATATGTAGGAAAATACAATGGAAAAGGCGGAGGCAGTGATATCATCGCGCAGGCAGGATTTCAGACCTGGGCGGAAGCCTTTGCTTTCTATGAGTTCACAATCCGGCAGGTGAATGAGAACTTAAGGGCGGAGATTTAGACTTTGGAACTATATAAGTTGAACTAAAATTGTTCAGGGAAATGATCGCTTTCCAAGCGAAGACAGAGACGATCAATGACCGTTTGAGCATTGAGAGCTATGTTTTCCATAAATCCAGCAACTTTCTTGCGGATCTCGGTGACGGAATGAAAAAACACGTTATTAATGACATCAGACTTCAACCATTTCCAAAGTCCTTCGACCAAGTTCAACTCTGGACTATAAGGAGGTAAGAATACGAGTTCAAGACGCTCGCTATGGTCCTCCAAAAAAGGTTGGAGCAACTTGGCATGATGAATACGGGCATTATCAAGCACAATCACAATCTTTCCTTGAGGGTAGACTTCA
>NZ_AUGY01000022.1 GCF_000422905.1 Paenibacillus alginolyticus DSM 5050 = NBRC 15375 | reverse complement strand
ATAACAGTAGATGCTAACAAAAAAGTAGAGAAGTCCGCTGAATACACAGTAACTTACTATGAAGGTGGCGCATCTGCAACGGCAAAAATCTCTTTGAAAGCATCCGCAGTTCCAGCGAAATTGGAGTTCGGTTCTTTCGGAGGAACACTAGCCGCTGGTGAAACGAAAGATCAGTATATCCCGGTTAACGCTTATGATGCAGACGGCAAACAATTGACAGCAGATGAAGTCGTAGACGCTGCTAATATGATTTCCATGAACGTCACAGGTGCTACAATTGCAACTGACTCCACGGTAACAAACGGTATCGTGAGATATGGTGAGCACAAAGGCCAATTGAAATTAACTAGTGTAACAGCTGGTGACAAAGGTATCGTTTACCTGTTCATGTCCATCTACAACTCTAACATTCAAACGCAAGCTCAATTGTCCTTGAATGTACAAAGTGTTCGCACACCTGAGACGGTTGTTCTAACAGGTGACGATGCTTCTAAGAAAGCTCTTGAAGGTGCAACAACATCCTTTAAAGTACTTGTGAAAGATCAGTACGGTGAAACACTTGATGCAGCATCCGCTGGATACTCTGTTGATCTGACAGTAAGTGGCTCGACATATGCAAATGTAACCTTAAATGGTGTTGCACTAGCTGATGGAACAAAAACGATTGCAAACACAAACTTTGCTGACTTAAATGATAAAGAAATCTTGTTCACAGCAAACAATGCTGGTCCTGGCAAAGCAACAGTTACAGTTGTATTGAAAAAAGATTCAACTGAACTGAAAACATTCGAAAGAACAGTTGAAGTAATTAACGGTACAGATTTGACGTACACAGCTAAACCAGTAAGTGATGTCTATGCCGTAGATACTATGGATGCTTCTAAAGTAGCGCCATTCAATACACTAGCAGGAAGCTTTGCTAAGAAGTTGGATGTAACTGTAACAGATAAATCTGGCGATACAGTTGCGGTTCCAACGAAAGCATTCACAGGATTATACTCTTCTGATCCAAGTGTAATCGAGGCGGGTCTTGTTGGAACAGATGGTAAAGTGCTTGGTCATAAAGCAGGTAAAGCTACAATTACAGCTGTATTAGTGAAAGCTAACAATGAAACACAAGAGTTTAACTACGAAGTTAATGTAAAAGCAGACGCTCCAGCGGTAAGCACATTAACTACAGATTCCACAGTGAAATACACTGGCGCAGCATCGCTTGCTGTAGGAACACTGATCGAAACAAAAGTTGTAGATAACTATGGTGTTGAGTATGAGAAATTCGATAACACAACAGACTACAATAAATTCTTCGGCGTGCAGTATGTGATTTCCGATGTTAAAGGTGGCGGTACAGTAACAATAAACGGCGCTGGTCAATTTGTAATCACAGAGAATGCTGGACAAAACAAATTCGTGAATGAGTTTGTAGTAAAAGCAATTACTGCAAATGGTAAAGTAGCAACAACAGTGGTTACGAAAAACTAATTTTTGAAACGGAAGAGACCCGCGAGGGTCTCTTTTTCGTTTATTACTCAGCATATTTGATATGAAACCATAAATAAAAAAAGTTTTTTTCAAAAAACGCAACTTTTTAAAAATGAACGCGTTTAATACTTTGAAACAGTTAAAGAGAAAAGATATACATACAAATAAATGTATACCTGGAATACTCTATAAAATAATTCTTTACGACGCTAATCGACCATTGTATAATGTAAATTGGTGTGGGTGTCTATTTTCCTACTTTAAGTTTACTAGTTTCCAATGTAGCCACTAGAGCTGCACGCGAACTTAGTTATATTATGCTCTAACTCTGGAAAGGGGGTGAACCAAACAATGAGTAAATCGAGCTCAAATATTGTTAGATTCAACCTAAAAAATAAAACCAAAGATATTCAAGGAGGAGAAAAAAAGGTTATGAAAAAAAGTTTATCCGTAATTCTCTCTACAGCAATGGCATTATCCATGTTTTCTTCCGTAGCATTCGGTAAAACATCTGCTGATTTCACAGATCTTAAAGATCTTGACGCAGCTACAAAAGCAAAATTTGATGCACTTATCAGCGCAGGTATCTTCGATGGTACAAGCGAAACTACTTTCGGTCTGAAAGAAGAAATGAACCGTGCTCAATTCGCGAAAGTTGCAGCTTTGATCACTGGTGTTGAAGTTAAGAAAGATTTGAAAACTTCCAGCTTCTCCGATGTTAAAGCTGATGACGCAGCTAACGGCTACGCTCTTCCTTACATCGAAGCTTTGAAAACTGCTGGTATCACTGATGGTTACGGCGAAGGCACTTACAACCCAGCTGGTAAAGTGACTAAAGAACAACTTGCTACTTTCTTGGTTCGCGTACTGGGTAAAGATGCTGATGCAAAAGCAAAAACAGGTACTGATACAACTGTTTCTGGTTGGGCACAAGGCTATGTAGCATTGGCTCTTGAATTGAAACTTCTTCCTGCTGGCGCTGATGGTAAATTCGGTGGTCAAGGTAACGCAACTCGCGACCTACTTTTGACTGGTGCATACGAAGCTAAAGCTCAATATGTATCCCCAGGTAAAGTATCCGTTACTGAAGCTAAAGCTACTGGTGTTAAATCAGTAACAGTAACATTCAGCAAACCAGTAGACGATACTAAAGCTACTTTGGCTCTGACAAGAGGAACTGTTGCTGTTAAAACTACTGCTGTATTTGCGGCTGATAAAAAATCCGCTGTTCTTACTTTGACTGATGTTAAAGTAACTGAAGGTAACTACACAGTAACTCTTGCTGGTCTTGATGCAGCAACTGTTGATAAAACTGCAGGTACTTTCACAGCTGAAAACGAAAAAGTAACTAAAATCAGCTTCGTAAATGCTGGTGACAAAGTTGCTAAAAGTGAATCTGGTAAGGAAATTACTATTAAAGTAAAACCAGAAAACCAATACGGTGAAGTTGCTACAGTTAGTGGTACAGATTACACTGCTAACGTTGCAGGTTCGACTGTTACTCCTAAACGTAATGCAGACACAGGTTTGTTAGAAATTGGAGTAGATACTTCAAGCAATACATTGTACCCAACTGAAATTGGCGTATTGCCGATCACTGTAAGCTTGAATCAATCTTCTGTATACGCTCAAAAGACGTTCAAAATCGGTTACAACCAAGTTGTTTCCAAAGTTGAACTAGGAACACCAACTTATGCAACTGGTAAAACTGCAATCTCCAAAGAAGGAGATAAAGTTGAATTTAGTATCACAAGATATGACCAATATGGTGATGTTATTACAACTGACATTCCTGCTACTGTACCACAACCAGTATTAACGCCTAATGATCTTAGCATCTTAACTAAAACTTTCAATTTTACAGATAAGAAACTTGCTATTACAGTTGCTACTGGTAAAAAGGTTGAGAAGTCAGTTGAGACGACGGTTACTTATTATGAAGGTGGAGCTTCTGCAACAGCTAAGATTTCTTTGAAAGCTTCTGCAGTTCCTGCAAAATTGGAATTCGGTTCTTTCGGTGGAACATTAGCTGCTGGTGAAGTTAAAGATCAGTACATCCCAATCAATGCTTATGATGCAGACGGTAAACAATTGACTGCTGATGAAATTGTTGATTCCGCTAGTTTGATTACTTTTAGTGTAACAGGCGCAGTTGTTGCATCTGATTCAACAGTCACTGCTAATGGAATTGTAAGATATGGCGAGAACAAAGGTAAACTTAAAATTACTAGCGTAAATGCTGGTGAAAAAGGTATTGTTTACTTCTTTGCTTCCATTTACAACTCTAACATCCAAACACAAGCTCAACTCACATTGACTGCACAAGCAACTCGTGTGCCTGAAACTATTGTGTTGACTGGTGATGATTCAACTAAAAAAGCACTAGTGGGAGCAACAACAACATTTAAGGTATTGGTTAAAGACCAATATGGCGAAACTTTGGACACTACAACAAAAACAGATTATAGCGTTGTTGTGACAGTAAGTGGTTCTACTTATACTGATGTAACAATAGCAGGATGGAATCTTGATGCATCTGTTCCAGCTGTTCCACAACCACTAGCTGACGGTGATCAACCAACAATTACCAATACTCAATTTGCTAACATCAATGACGATACAATTACTTTTAAAGGTAAAGCTGTTGGTGGCAGTGGTAAAGTTAAAGTAACCTTGAAAAAAGGTACTGCTGAACTGAAAACTTTCGAAAGATCTGTTGAAGTTATTGCAAATTCAGATTTAACTTATTCTGCTAACACAATTAGTGATCTTTATGGAACTGCTTCTGTTAGTACATCTGACAGTGTTACTTTCAACACATATAACAGTAGCTTTGCTAAAAAAGCTGGCGTAACAGTGAAAGATAAGTCGGGAGACACAGTAGCTGTACCTGTTAAGAAATTCTTAAGTGTGTTCTCTTCGGATCCAAGTGTTGCTCAAGCTGGTATCGCTGGAACTGATGCTAAAGTAGTTGGTAAAAAAGCTGGTAAAGCTACAATTACTGCTGTAATCGAGAAAGCAAACGGTGAGAGCCAATCATTCACTTATGATGTGAATGTTAAAGCTGATGCATTAGCTGTAGCAACGCTTACGGCTAAAGCTAATGTGAAATACACAGGCGCAGCATCCTTGATTGTTAAAGATCTTATTGAAACTAAAGTTGTTGATAACTATGGTATTGAGTTTGCGAACTATGACAATACTCAAGCTTACAACACATTCTATGGTGTTCAATACGTGATCTCTGATGTTAAAGGTACTGGATCAGTAACAATTAACAATACTACTGGATTGCTTACAATTCCAGGAACTGTTGATGAGTTTGTTATCAAAGCAATCTCTGCAAACGGCAAAGTTGCAACAACTGTTGTTACTAAAAACTAATCTCTAATCTATCCAGAAGACCCTTCGGGGTCTTCTTTGCTTATATACACATATATTGGAGTTGAAGCAACCTTGTATAGAAATACTAAAATATTTATTTTTGCTATTGCTTTGATTTTCTTTTTAAATTTAATTATTAACCCTGCCCAAGCCGAAGCCCCAACTCCAGGCTCGTCCACCGACCCGGTGATCACAAAGAGCTACTTCGATCAGAACACCTTAAGCGAAGCAAAGGTGAAGGAGCTTGTCGCCTCCGCGATCGCGGCCAATGCTGGCGCAGGCCAGCCTAGCGGGAGCAACGGAGGCACGGGCTCTTCCACGCCAGCGTCAATGAAGGTTGTCCAATTGCAAAATGGACAAACGCTTTACTCCGGTGCTGGCGCCGAGTTTATCGTGCGAACAGGCAAGGTACTCGCCGTGAGCAACGATGAAAATGGCATCCCGGATGTTACGGGAGGCAAAGATCTGCCAGCGGGGACAGAAGTCGCGCTGAATCATCTTTTGATTTTCCCGGCCGAAGGCCGCGGTATTAAGTCATCGCCGAAAAATACGGCGGACATTTTTGTCATGGTACGAGGAAGCTATTTATTGCTGAATGCCGACGGAAGTAAGGCTGCTCAATAAAGTTTTTTTCGTATTGCTGCACTAAATAATGCATATATTTCAATAAAAGTCTTCTCCATAATTTTACCCAAACTAACAAGTTCTTATGCGGTTCGACTTCAGGAATCTAGCCATACTAGTGATGTACTCACATCATCGGCAATTGCTTATGGAGTGTCGTAATCACAACAAAAACTCTAAGGAGGCGTTTGTTATGGCTAGAAACAATAATAAAGTGGTTCCAGAATCGAAAAAGGCTTTGGATATTCTAAAGTATGAGATTGCTGCTGAATTAGGTTTGCCTGTTGGTAAGCAAATGTCGCTTCATGCGGATACAGAATTTGCTACGGAATTGGGATCGATTCCCTCCTCTTCAATGAAGGAAGACTACTGGGGACATATCTCTTCGAGAGATGCGGGAGCTGTAGGAGGAACGATTACTAAAAGACTGATTCAGAAGGCAGAAGAAGCGCTATTTTCTTTATAGAACTTTATGTATTTTGTTGAATTATTCATAATTTCTTCACGGTTTACTGCATTGACACTAGACGACAAATGACGTAAGATAACTAATTGAAGGTCAATATTTAATTTAACCTTTTCCAATCGGGAAAGGTTCATTTTTTTGTTGTCTTTATTTATGGATTACTGTTTGATTCTTATTTTTACCATTGCGGAATTCAAGGATCTTGTCAGCGCTTGAGCGCAAAAGAGGGATTCCGTTTGGCGTGAAAAGCTGCCGCTAAAGCCGGGCCCACTTTTTTTCATATAGAGGCATCGTGTAGAAGCTTTTCAAACATACTAAATGATATTAGGAGGATGAATGATATGGCGCAAGTACGTGGACGTCGTTTATTTACATCCGAATCCGTAACAGAAGGTCATCCGGATAAAATTTGTGACCAAATTTCTGACTCGGTATTGGATGCATTTCTTGCCAATGATCCGAATGCTCGTGTAGCATGTGAGGTATCTGTAGCAACTGGTTTGGTTTTGGTAATCGGTGAGATTACTTCAAGCTCTGAATATGTTGATATTCAAGCAATCGCTAGACAAACAATTAAGGAAATTGGTTACACGCGTGCGAAGTATGGTTTTGACTCCCAAACATGTGCGGTTCTCGTTTCTTTGAATGAGCAATCCCCTGACATTGCACAAGGTGTTAACAGAGCCCTTGAAGCAAGAGAGGGTTCGATGTCTGATGAGGAAATTGAAGCAATCGGTGCTGGTGACCAAGGTCTGATGTTCGGATTCGCGGTTAACGAGACGCCTGAGCTTATGCCTCTTCCAATCTCGATTTCTCATCAATTGGCTCGTCGTTTGACCGAAGTTCGTAAAAATGGAACTCTTCCATACCTGCGTCCTGACGGTAAAACACAAGTAACGGTTGAGTATGTCGATGATAAACCAGTTCGTGTTGATGCCATTGTTGTATCCACACAGCATGGTGAAGAAGTTACGTTGGAACAAATCCAAAAAGATATTAAAGAACATGTTATCAACCCAATCGTTCCAGCTCACCTCTTGGATGCGAACACAAACTATTTCATTAACCCGACTGGCCGTTTCGTTATTGGTGGACCTCAAGGGGATGCTGGTTTGACAGGTCGTAAAATCATCGTTGATACTTACGGTGGTTACGCTCGTCACGGCGGCGGCGCATTCTCTGGTAAGGATCCAACGAAAGTTGACCGTTCCGGTGCGTACGCAGCTCGTTATGTTGCGAAAAACATTGTAGCAGCTGGCCTTGCTGAAAAATGTGAAGTTCAATTAGCTTACGCAATTGGTGTAGCTCGTCCAGTGTCCATTGCTGTGGATACTTTTGGTACAGGTAAAGTTAGTGAAGAGAAGCTCGTTGAGCTGATTCACAATAATTTTGACCTTCGTCCTGCGGGAATCATTAAAGAGCTTGATCTGCGTCGTCCAATTTACCGTCAAACAGCTGCTTATGGTCACTTTGGCCGTAATGATCTGGATGTTCCTTGGGAGCGTACAGATAAAGCTGAGTCTTTGAAAACACAAGCATTGGTTTAAATGAATAGATGGAAAAGAAGAGCTGTCCAATTAGGGCAGCTTTTTCGTATATAAAATAAGAACGTTTGTTTGCTATATTTCCTTTTATTTGGTATAATATTTATATAGTCCGAAGATGCTCTAAGTTCGAGTAATATGGTATAATCGTAAAACAGCATTAAGTAAATGAATCGGGAGTGATGATGTTGGATAATGATTTGAAAGAGGCACTATCCGCGTTACTTAGGGCTGAATTATCTCCAGTGATCGAGAGATTAGACAGATTGGAATTGGAACAAGTTCAAATTAAGCAAGCTGTATTGGAAACCAATGAAACGGTTAAAAGGATGGAGCTTATTCAAGAGCAGCAGCATACGATTATTGAACTATTATCCGCTAGGTCGATTGAGCAAGAAGCGAAGCTTAAATGGTCTAAATAAAATATCAAGCATCGCAAGCAGAGAGCAGATCCGATTAGGGTCGTGCTCTCTTTTATTTTTCTGGTTCTTGGTCATATTTTTGACGTATAAATACAACTCTCAATCTATCGTAACTTTTTTACTAGTTTATGAGTCTATATAAGTACGTTCAAAAAGATAGATACTAGTCTTAGACTGAAAGAGGAGAGTGGAAAAGCAACATGACGGTACAGAAGCAAGTAGGAATGGGTGCGCTGGCTTGCGCATTGGTATGGCAATTGGTTGCGGGGACTACGGTAAACGCGGCAGGTCCGACGTTGACACTTAGTTCGCAGGAGACGATTACATCTGGTGCAATTATGAAGAATTACATTTGGACAACAACGAGAAGCAATAAGGACGTTTCGGTGAACGCCAATGTGGTAGAAGTTGATTTGACGAATCCGAACGTGAAGATAGACGCAATGGCTGGAACGAAGAATCAGTTCACGAAAAACCAAAGTGTTCTGGGGATGGTGAAAGATACCGGTGCCGTGGCAGGTGTGAATGGGGATTTCTTCAATACACAAGCGGAAGGTGTTCCGGAAGGCGCACAAATCACAAATGGTCAGGTGATGGCGACCCCGGCGAAAATATCTGGACTTTATTCTTTTGCAATTACGAAGAGTAATCAACCGATTATTGATATTTTTGATTTTCAAGGCAGGGTTACGGCGAAGGACGGGACTTCTTTTGAGCTTGGCGGTGTGAACAAAACGTATTATTGGGACGATAACGATGTCGCGATGATCGCAGATGGACTTTTCCTCTATACGAATGCTTGGGCTTTAACGCAGCGTGCGGTAGATGGAACCCATGTTCCAACGGAAGCACTCATACAGAATGATGTAGTCAAGGAAATTGCCGTAGATACGAATATTAAAATGGTAGCTCCAGCAGATGGCTATATCCTCAGAGGCTCAGGCCTAGCTAGGGAGTTTATCGTAAATCACCTCAAAGTCGGAGATAAGATCACTACCAAATATGATATGGTCCCGCATGATGCGTCAAAGACGTATGATTGGAAGAATTTTAAGATGCTCATTGGCGGCAGCACACTGCTAGTGGATGAGGCGAAGCCGAGTTATTTTACACGTAATATTGGAGATTTCAGTGGCTACAGCCCACGTTCCCGAACGGCAATAGGCTACTCCAAAGACATGAAGACGGCTTATATCATTACTTCAGATCGTAGCGCAGGCAGTGCAGGGATGACGCTTCCAGAGCTTCAGCAGTTTATGATTAGTGCTGGCGTTTGGAGAGGGATGGTTCTGGATGGCGGGGGATCGACCCAGATGGTTTCAAGACCACTCGGAGATTTTGATCCGAAGCTAGTTAATAAAACAGAGAATGGCAATCAGCGTTCCGTTGTAAATGGTGTGGGTGTGTATTCAACGGCACCGAAGGGCGAGTTGAAGGGACTTATTTTAAAAGGTCAAAATATTTTATTCATGAATGAATCCAGCACTTATCAATTTAAAGCTTATGATGACTATTATAATCCGATTTCCGTAGATGGCATTGTTCCACAGTGGAGTAGTTCCACGACGAATGGAGCGTTCAAAGATAATGTGTTTACACCGACACTACCTGGTAAAACCCAAATCATTGCCAAGTCAGGCAAAGGTTCAGCATCCATGGACGTTGAGGTTGTCGGAAGAGATCAGATAACTTCCATGAAATTTAACTCAGGATCCTTTTCACTTACAGAAGGTGGAGATTTCAAGCTGCCCATATCTGTAACGACTAGAAGTGGCGCAACACGTGAATTGCCTCCGGCATCAGCGACTTGGGAGCTAAGTGGGATTAAAGGGACTCTGAAAGACGGTATTCTTCATGTGGATAGCGCTTCGGGCTCTCAAGCTGCTCAAGTTATTGCGAGATATGATGGTTATAGCACAATGGTTACACTGCCTATTGGCCAGGAAAAGGTTTGGTATGATCTTGATAAATTTGCGGTTATGACAACAGGAGACAAGTATCCGGCAGAGGTTGTTTCCGCAGTTAACATTGTGCCAATTAGCGGCAATAAGAGTCTGGAAATTTCGTATGATTTTACAAAAGGAACAGGTACTAAAGCAGCTTATGCTAGATTCAATGGGATGAATGGTGCTCCGATTGAAGGAGAACCGGATTTCATCACAGCCAAAGTGCTTGGTGACGGAAGCTTTAACTGGGTGCGTGCAGAAATTGTTGATGCGGATGGTAAGCTGAATTACGTGAGTTTCACTGAAAATATGAACTGGACAGGCTGGCGCAAGGTAACGGCTGATGTGTCCGACCTCAAGTTCCCGATCAAGATCAAGAGTATATATGTCGCTAATCCAGCGAATGGACAGGATGAAAGAGCACTCAAAGGGAAAATTAACATCGATGATATCTCTTTCATTTACAAAGGACAGCTAGCCGCTCTGCCGAAAAATACGATAAAACTGAATGTATATAAGAAACAAGCGACGTTGAATGATAAATCTTATACATTGGAGCAAGCTCCGACGATTGTGAATGATAATACGTTGGTTCCGATTCGTTTCGTAACAGAAGCATTAGGCGGCAATGTGAAGTGGGATGACAAAGAGCGGAAGGTAACCGTCGTACGAGGCGATAAGCTTATTGACCTATGGATTGATAATGCTGATCTGCTTGTAAACGGGGATCGTGTGACGGCTGAAGTGTCTCCTAAAATCATGAATAATGTGACGATGGTGCCTTTGCGGCTCATTTCAGAGAAATTAGGCTTTAAGGTAGGCTGGGAACCCAAAAATTATGGGATAACGATCGAATAAATAGTGCTAGAAGTACACGGCAAACGGGTAGAACTATGATACAATATGGGGTAGACTAATTTCTAATATTGTTTTATAAAGGAGCTCGTTTCATTTGCAGCCAGACGCTATAGATCGTGTCATTAAAAACGCAATTAACGTCATGGAGAGCAGCAAGTATCAAATGTTTGAAATCGCTGAAGCTTCTCGTTTGGAAAAAGAGTCACTTACTCGCGAGCTCGAAGAGATAAAGTATGAAACGAGTGTTACCATCGAGCTGGTTGACAATTTGGAGAAGGATTACAAGCGGTCTCGTATTCGACTTACGGAGGTCAGTCGTGATTTCAACAAGTACCGTGAGGAAGATATCAAGATTGCTTATGAAGCCGCGATTGCTTTTCAATTACAGCTGACAATTGCTAGGGAAAAAGAAAATAATCTAAAGACTCGGCGCAATGATCTACAAGTTCGCACGAAGAATGTGGACAAGCAGGTAGAGCGAGCAGAAACAATCGTATCGCAAATGAATGTGGTACTGGAATATTTATCGGGCGACCTCAATCAGGTGACTCGTATACTCGAATCCGCCAAGAACAGGCAATTACTCGGTTTGAAGATTATTTTGGCCCAAGAGGAAGAGCGGAAGCGTATTGCGCGTGAAATTCACGATGGTATGGCTCAAACCTTGGCGAATGTTGTGCTTCGAACCGAAATTGCCCAGCGTATGCTTGTAAAAGAGGATATTCCCGCGGTGAAGGAAGAATTAGTAGATTTGAAGGGTCAAGTCAGAGGGGGGCTTGAAGAAGTTCGCAAGATCATCTTCAACCTCCGTCCGATGGCGCTCGATGATCTAGGAATCGTTCCCACACTGCGTAAATATGTACAGGATTTCGAAGATAAGTATAGAATTCGCACACAGTTTAATCTCGTAGGCAAGGAGACTCGCATTCCGTCAGGGCTTGAAATTGCTATTTTCCGACTTGTGCAGGAAGCTTTATCAAACGTAAACAAGCATGCAAAAGCTACTTTCCTATCTGTTGAGCTCACACTGGAGCCGGATCAAGTGCAAATCTACGTTGTAGATAACGGGATCGGTTTCGACGTGCCGCAGACAGAACAAAGAATAGCCAAGGGGAATAATTTTGGCTTGCTGGGCATGCGTGAGCGTGTCGAGCTGCTGGAAGGCACGATGGTTCTAGAGTCCGAAAAAGATTCAGGTACAAAAATTACGATGCTAATCCCTATCGGCGGCGTTGGAGAGAACAAGGAGGAAAATAAGAATGGACAACACGGCGAGTCATAAACGCAATGTGCATATTGTCATTGCGGACGATCATCAGCTGTTTCGCGAAGGTGTTAAACGAATTATTAATATGGAAGATGATATGGAAGTCATCGGTGAGTGCGGTGATGGTATCCAGGTTATCGAGCTATGTAATCAAATTACGCCGGATATTGTTCTCATGGATATTAATATGCCGCTCGAGAATGGCGTTGTAGCGACTGAACGGCTTAAGCTTATTTTTCCAGACATCAAAGTAATCATTTTATCCATTCATGATGATGAGAGCTACGTGTTCGAAACTCTTCGCAAAGGGGCTTCAGGTTATTTGCTGAAGGATATGGAAGCGGAGTCGCTTATTAATGCGATTCGTTCCGTAGTGGCAGGTCATGCTTATATTCACCCGAAGGTTACTGGCAAGCTGATTAATCAGCTTAGACGTATGACCTATTTGGATGATGTGGGTGTAGTTGGTTCCGGTCAAGGTGTCAAAGATTCTGGTCTTAAATACATACATAATGCAAATAGTCCGCTAACCAAGCGTGAAGCAGAAGTTCTTCGTCTTATGGCAGAAGGTAAGAGCAATAAGCTTATCGGAGAGTTTCTCTATATAAGTGAAAAAACGGTGAAAAACCACGTCAGCAGCATCCTCCAAAAAATGGAAGTTGATGATCGTACACAAGCGGTTATTATAGCTATTAAAAATGGTTGGGTAACGTTGTAATCTCCATTTTACGAGAGGAACCCCCCTTAACTTTGCAGCATACACTGCAGGTAAGGGAGGGACCGCTATGTGGATTGGATTGCTTTGGATCTTCGGTTGCTACGGAATCAGCATTGCTGTGCTCCATTTATTGCTCGGAACCCGCAGAGGTAGAAGCAAGAAAACAGCTAATGTGCTGCTCGTCACCAAAAATAATCAAAACCAAATTGAATGGTATATTCGCTCTTTGTTTTTTTTCTCACGATTTAAGGGCAATGAAGTGAAGGCGACAGTTTTCGATGAAGGATCGTCCGACGATACGAGGAAAATCATTGAGCGCTTATCCCATAGCCATGCATTAGAGCTGCGATATCAGACGGATTATGATGCGGTTGACCACTATTTACGTCAACACGATAATGAACCCGTGACGGTCGTTCATCTAAGCAGCAGGGAGGATCTTGTGAAGATCCATGTCGGTTGAAGGCAACGGTTTCAAGTACTTAGATTACAAAGAGAGTACGGTGAGGAATGAAGGTTCAACTTTACGCAGTAAGTTTGGGGAAAGAATGGGAGTGGCGATTAACGATTCACTCGCAAACGGACATCCAATATTGGTTCGAGCAATACGCAGCCGACGCCGGCCTCGTACTGTTCGAACCTTTTATTTCATTAGGGCAGGGTGTGCGGATGCTTGAGAGGCTTCGGGGGGAGCGTTCATTCGAGTTCGGGACGGATGACGGGAGAATGCTGCAACGTTTTCGTCTGATAGCAAAAGAATGTGAGATATCGAACGGTAAAGATTTAGATATGAAAATGATTCGCTATGAAATGTGGAGGCAAGGAATGTTTCCAAGAATACCGTTGAATGCCACGGTATACGCCAAGATTGTTGAAGCTTGCAGCGGGAAGTCGCTGCTTATTGAGGAATTTCAACAGCTGTTGGAGGCTGCTGGGATAGATCTCCACACTGAAGATGCTTGGTTATCTTACTTGCAATTGGGTCATCTCAACGATGACTTAGAAGTGGGGAATGGACTGGAGATTATGGAGCGCAGAGATTGGCGCAAAGGATTTAGGAAAATGATATCCTATCGCTGCAATCGGTGCGGCAGTGGTGAGGAGCGTATGTTTTGGTCGGACTGCCTACATTGCGGACAAGTATGCCCTTATTGTGAAGAGTGCTTGACCATGGGGAGGTCGCGGTTTTGTTCTTTGCTTGTTCTTGGGCGGTCGAAGGAGATAGTACTGGCTGGGAAGGGCGTGGTGGACTCTACTTGGGGACAAAGTGACCATGAGGGCTGTGCTCCATATGAGCATTTTCGTACCTATTTGGAGCCGTGGGGGCTGAGTGATGCACAAGCGAGGGCTTCTCTGGAGGGACTACGCTATATAAGCGGGAAGATGGCAGAGGTCGGACCGTCGGTGCGAGCAAGAGTAAAATCACGAGCAGAAAGGAACGATCGGACGCGGACGCCTCGAAGGTTTCTGATCTGGGCAGTTACCGGCGCGGGGAAAACGGAAATGATCTTTCCGTTTATCCATCACACTGTTGCGAGAGGAGGGCGCGTACTTATCGCGACACCTCGTAAAGATGTGGTGTTGGAGCTGCAACCACGAATAGGTCGCGCATTTGTCGATTACAGCGTGGTGACGTTGTATGGTGGGAGCGAGCAGCGTTGGGAGCAAGGGCAGATCACGATCGCGACAACGCATCAGCTGCTCCGTTTTCATGAGGCCTTTGACCTTGTCATTATCGATGAGATTGACGCGTTTCCTTACCATAACAATCCGATGCTTACTTATGCGGCGGCTAAAGTTTGTAAGCCAAATGGAACGAATATTTTGCTTTCGGCCACACCGCCGAGAGCAGTTAGGCAAGCTGCAAAGCGGGGGCGATTACCACATGCCCGGGTTCCGGTACGTTTTCATAGGCACCCATTGCCTGTGCCTCAGTTGGTTTCGGTTCCACCTCTGCGGAGAGTAGTCCGGTCACAAGCTTTGCCGGTATCATTATTTAAAAAGTTAGTAACCTCAGTGGAACGAGGCGCACAGGTGTTTGTTTTTGTCCCCAACATTCAATTGGTCGAGCCAATGGTTTATCTACTAAGGGTTAAATTAAGCTATGACAATAATGAATCCAGCCTTTGCGTCGAAGGAACTTCATCAAAGGATCCTGCTCGAACTGAAAAGGTCCAGCTTTTTCGAAACAGAGAGATCCGTGTGCTGGTCACAACAACGATTTTGGAGCGAGGAGTCACGGTTCCCAAGTCAGACGTGTTCATTATGGATGCTGACTCGCAGCTATTCGATGAAGCAGCGCTTGTTCAGATGGCTGGGCGTGCAGGTAGGTCGCAGGACGATCCGGCAGGGAAGGTCTATTTTGCAGCAAAAGAAATCACGCAATCTCAAAAGGAGGCCATTCGACAAATTAAGCAGATGAATCGTATCGCGCGTAAACGGGGTTATTTATTAAGGGGGAAATGAATGAGCTATCAGCAATTGGATATGAGAATTTTGATTAAAAAAGTGATAGGTTCGGTGGCTTCGCTTCTTAGTCCGCTAAGAAAAGAATGTTCACTCTGCAAGCAGAATAGCACTCTCCGAGTTGATGAATTAGGACTTTGCCATTCATGTTACACACGAATTCCCTGGATTCGAGAAGCGCTTTGTCCAACATGTGGACGAGGGGAGTTGTGTTCAGATTGTCAACGGAGGCCGCATTCCTATTTTATAAGAAGCCGCAGTGCTGTCAGATATGATGAAACGATGAAGGAATTATTGGCTCGATATAAGTATCGTGGAGACGAGCGTTTGAAAACGGTCCTCGGACAAATGCTTGTTCATTCGTATCACTTATTACATAAGGCTAGAGACACTTTTCCCTCAGAATCCGATTCTGTGAGGGAGCTTATCACTTTCGTGCCTGTAAGCGAGCGCAGAATGCTGGAACGCGGGTTTAATCAAGCAGAGCAGATGGCAGTAGAACTAGGTCAAAGAATAGGGATTCCTGTCATACCCCTTCTTAAACGATCCAAGCATACAGATAAACAAAGCTTCAAGAAAAGGAGTGAACGGCTGGACGATTTGGAGCATGTTTTTGAGGTAAATGATTCAATTCATGCTTATTTGGGAAAATCCCTGAATGCCTCATACGTTATTTATATTGTGGATGATGTTTATACGACAGGAAGCACCATGAATCAATGTGCCAAGGTTCTTGGAGAGTATTTATCTGCTGAAGTATTCGGACTAACATGGGCGCGGTAGCAGGAAATATCACCACATCTGTCAAAAATATTATTGTGCAAACGCTGTCGAATTGCTGTAAACTGGAATTAATAATTGGGTAATTGGGAATAATAGGAGGGTCTATACAATGGGCATGAATGTAGCTAATTGTCCACGTTGTGGGAAAATATTCGTAAAGGGCTTTGCTGAGGTTTGCCCGAATTGTGTGAAGGATTTGGAGCAGCAGTATGATAAATGCTTGAAATACCTGCGTGAAAACAAAGGTACTACCATAAATGATTTAAGCGAGGCAACAGGGGTAGCGGTTAAACAAATCACTAAATTTATCCGTGAAGGTAGAATCTCCATTATGCATGCGCCGAATATGTCCTATCCGTGTGAAGTGTGCGGAACTTTAATTCGTGAGAATACGATTTGTGAATCGTGCCGCAGCAAGCTTGTTAAGGATGTAAGGAACAATGCTGAGGATGAGCGGCGTAGAACGGAACAAGAAGCAAAGGAAGGTCAAGTTAGTTTTAAAATCAAAGATCGTTTGAACGATAGACATTAATTATTCCTTAAATAGGTCTGCAGGGATATAAAGTTTAATAAGTATGATGCCGATAATAGTAGTAAAGATTATCGGCTTTTTATATTATATGTCTTAGCAATAGGAGTGTTATCGCATGAAAATTAATGACAATCAACGGATCGGTGCAGTAAACCCATATAAAAAAGCAGGTGACGCTAAGTTCGCTTTTACGACTGGGAAAAAAGACAAACCAAAAGATCAAGTAGAGATTTCGGCTGAAGCGAAGGAGCTTCTTGGTGTTCAAGGGAGCGCTCGTACGGAGGAGCAAGCGAAGCGTATTGAAGAGCTGAAATCATCCGTGGCTTCAGGGACTTATCATGTAGATGCAGGTAAACTAGTGGAGAAGATTCTCCCATACTTAAAGTAATATCACGTATACAACAGATAGAAGCAGGTGACGATCATGTCAATACAACCCTTGTTGGAAACGATGGATAAACTTCAGGAAGCGCACGAGGCATTGCTCGTCCTAGCTCGTGATAAAACGCAAGTTATTGTTAAGAACGAAATCAACCAATTGAATATAATCGTGAATAAAGAAAGTAAATGGATTAGAACAATTGCTGAGGCGAATCAACAGCGGATACAGGATATTGGTTCATATTTAATTTCGAGAGGGTATAATCCTAATCCTAAAGTAACGATCAGTGATTTAATTAAGGTGATTTTCAAAGCCGAAGAAAAGCAAGCACTCACAGGAGCTCAGCAAAAGCTGCTAGTAACGATAAAAGAGATAAAAGATTGCAACAATTTGAATCAACAGTTAATTGAACAATCGCTTTCCTTTATTAATTATACAATTGATCTAGTTTTAGGGGCGCCCGAGGATGATGTAGTATACCAAAATCCTAATCAGCAGGCTCATGGAACTAAGAGGTCGGGAATTTTTGACACAAAAGCATAACACTGTTAATTCGAAAGGGGTTTAGAACAATGCGGTCTACCTTCGGTGGGTTAGAGATTGCAAAGCGTGGATTGTTTGCACAGCAAGCCGCTTTATCGACCACAGGTCATAATGTCGCGAATGCGAATACTAAAGGGTATTCAAGACAAGTTGTCAATATGGTTGCATCCATTCCAATTGAATATCCTGGGTTGTCACGAAGCAACGTTCCGGGTCAAATGGGTCAAGGTGTTGAATTTAGTTCAATTACCAGGATTCGAGAAAAATTTTTGGACGACCAATTTCATAATGAAAACAAGAATCTTGGAGAGTGGTCCATTCGCAAGGATACACTGGATAAAGTTGAAGCTATCATTAATGAGCCGTCTGATACAGGAATTCGGCAAACGGTGGAAGGGTTTTGGAATGCTTGGCAAGAGCTAAGCAAATCTCCTGAAAATACAACTGCCCGTGTACTTGTCAAAGAACGTGCTTTAGCGATGACGGATGCCTTTAACCAAACGTCCAAACAATTACAGGATTTATCAACAGATTTAACAACTAATATCGGCATCAAAGCTACTGAGGCCAACACAGCAATTACTCAAATTGCTAAATTAAACGAAGATATTTATCGGATTGAGGGTCTTGGTGACAGCGCCAATGATTTAAGAGATCAGCGAGACCTTCTAATGGATAACTTATCAAAAATAGTTAACATTACTCATACCGAAGATAGTAGTGGCTACAATGTAAAAATGGGTAGTGTCCAATTGGTGAGTGGAAATCAAGTAGCTAGTACTTTAACGTTGGATACGCTTCAAACGGCAGCTGCTTCTGGGGATTTGAACAGTGGCGAAGTATACGGAATAATTCAATCACGTGACAATTATGTTGCAAATTACCGATTTCAATTTGACTCCATGCTCAAAACAATGGTTCAAGGAGATGTTCAAACTACGCTGCCTAAGGGTATGGTAGTCCCTAATGGAACTACATTGACGATTGTGAATGCGGATGGGACTACTACGCCGCAGCTCTTTAGCGGAACGATTCAACAAAGAACTTTGGCAAATGATTTAAATGTCAGTGTTAAAGGGTTTAACGGTCTTCATCAACTAGGTTACTCGGGCTCAAGTCCATTAAAGTCAGGAGTGCCCTTTTTCACACTAAAGCAAGGGGCTACAGATTTCAATGCCAGCAGTGTGACGGTTAATCCTGATATTCTCAGTGATGTCTCTAATATTTCAACATCAGCCAGAAGCTATACAGATCCTGCTGATGGAGTGGACAAAGTAGTGAAGGGTAATAACGACATGGCTTTGTTGCTTGCAGGTATTAGAGATAAGAAGGTTAGTTTTGATCCTACGACCGCAGGGAATACAGTACTAAAAGATGGTACATTCGACGAGTTTTTCCGATCAATTGTTGGTCAGCTAGGGGTCCAAAGTCAAGAAGCAACACGACAAGCTACGAATCAGCAAACATTAGTGGATCAGGTCGACTCCAATCGCCAAGGGGTAAGTGGAGTTTCGTTAGATGAAGAAATGTCCAACATGATTAAATTTCAGAAAGCATACAGTGCTTCAGCACGTGTAATGACAACCTTTGATGAAATGTTAGATAAAGTCATTAACAGTATGGGAACAGTCGGTAGGTAGTGAGAAGAGTTAATTAAACAATTATGAGGTGAGACTGTTTCATGACTTCTCGAGTTACGCAAGGCATGATGAATAATCAATTACTTCGCAATATTAATGCCAACATGGTAAGAATGAATGACAATCAGAATCAATTATCTACAGGAAGAAAAATAAATAAACCTTCGGATGATCCAGTAGGAATTAGTTTCTCGCTACGCTATCGCAGTGAAACATCAGCTAATGAACAATACAAAAGCAATGCTAACGCTGCTACATCATGGCTGGACTACACAGATACTACACTGAATCAAGCGAATACGGTGATGCAACGCGTCCGGGAGCTTGCAGTTAAGGCTTCTAACGGGACGAACCCTCAGTCAGCCTTGGATGCAATTAAAAAAGAAATCGACCAGTTGAATGAACAGATGGTAACTATTGGGAATAGCCAATTTAATGGTAAGTATGTGTTTAATGGTCAAATGACAGATAAGCAACCTTATTCGATAGCTACTGCAGCTACAGACAAAGTTGATCAAGGCGAAATCAAGTTCGATATCGGCGTTGGGGTTCGAACTGGTGCTAATATTACGGGTGACCAAGTTTTTGGAGCAGCTGGAGCAGCGGATAATGTTTTTCAGGTGATGAAGGATTTTTCTGCGGCGTTAGCTTCCGGAAACCAACAAGCAATTGGAGCCGTCATTGGTCATCTGGATAGTCGTAATGACGCATTCTTGCAAGCAAGGGCTGATGTTGGTGCAAGACAAAATCGGATTCAGTTGGCCCAATCTCGTCTCGATGATATCAATACTAATCTTCAAACCTTGCAGTCTAAGGCTGAAGATGCTGATATCCCTGGAGTGATTACGAATTTAAAAACAGATGAAAATGTGTACAATGCTTCTCTTTCCGTAGGATCCAAGATCATAAGCACGAGCTTAGTTGATTTTCTTCATTAGGAGAGATAAACGATGACGCTGCCTATCCCTCAAATACAGATACGCCAGGAGTATGCTAAGTTGGGTATTGACGCTGATATAGGTAAGCAGGATATCAAGCAACTTCAAGCAACTTTTGAAATTACGACGGTACGTCCTGAAATTGACATTCATGCAGAGAAAGGCGCGCTTTATATTGATTCTAGTAAAGCGTGGGATGCGCTTGGTCATGGTCCGGCCCTCGAGACTATGAGTCGCATCTATTCCAGAGCCCATGAAGTAGTTATGCAGGGCATTGCCAAAATTGTTGAAGATGGCAACCGAATGGCGGCTATTCAAAATGGTGGTAATGCTATCGCTGAGATTGCTAAGGAAAAAGGCGCGGAGTTCTTTGAGTTTGAGTTTATGGGGGATGCTTCATCTGGTAATGTCTCTATGCATTATGTGCCGGGTAAACTGGATATACAAGTCAAAGAAGGTAAAGTGAACGTTGAGACGCATCCGAATCGTCCGGAAATTAATTACACACGAGGTAAACTTGATATTTATATGTTGCAATACCCAAAGGTGGAGATTATTCCACCCCAAATTGATATAAAATTATAGGGTGAGATGGTTGAATGAGCCGGAAACTTTGTATACGAATAATATTAATTAATGCTATAGCTCAAGCTATAGCATTATGTGTTTAGGAGAGGATTGACAAATGCTTCAGCTTTTACATGAGAAAGTTATTCATTTTAATGGAAGTATATTAGGTTTTGAAGAATATGATGAGTTTATATTTTCTTTTGCTGAGGAAGATAGCCCGTATGCTTATCTACAAAGTTTAAAAGATGATAATATAGGTTTTCTGTTAGTGATACCTTTTGTCTTTTATTCAGATTACGCTTTTGAAGTTGATGATAAAGACAAGGCTGCTCTTGGAATTGTTTCCGAAGAAGAAGTAGCCGCATTTACTATAGTAACGATAAGGGAGCCATTCACTAAGTCTTCTACAAATTTATTAGCGCCAATAGTGGTTAATACTACAAGTGGGCAAGCTCGTCAAGTGGTACTGCCTCCAAGATCAAATTATAGTACTAATGAGCCCCTCTTTAAAGATGCCCATGAAGAAAGTGGTGATTAGCATTGCTGGTTTTGACAAGAAAAAAGGGACAATCCATTATTATTAACAACAATATTGAGATCGTGATCTCTGCTATTGATGGAGAACAAGTCAAAATTGGAATTAATGCTCCTAAAGAAGTGAATATTATGCGTAAAGAAGTGTATGAAGCAGTTCAGCAAAGTAATAAAGAGGCTAGTACACCAAGGATACAACTAAGTGACTTAAAAAGTTTGCCGAATCCCGAAAAATAATTGTACATTATTTCGAATATGCTCTACACTTATTGTCGCATAATGCCGATAAAGATAATGTAAGGCGAAAAGCCTACTCCACACGGATGTGGAAATCCAAAATTTCAAGGAGGAAATACAAATGATTATCAATCACAACTTACCAGCTCTGAATACCTACAACAACATGAGTACTAACACAAACAACACTGCAAAGGCAATGGAGAAACTCTCTTCCGGTTTGCGTATCAACCGTGCAGGCGATGATGCTGCGGGTCTTGCAATCTCCGAAAAAATGCGCGGTCAAATCCGTGGTCTTGATCAAGCAAACCGTAATGCTCAAGATGGTATCTCCTTGATTCAAACGGCTGAAGGTGCTTTGAGCGAGACTCACTCTATCCTACAGCGTATGCGTGAGCTGGCTGTTCAAGCGAGCAATGATACTTACACTACTTCTGATCGTACAAAGCTTGGAGCAGAAGTGTATCAACTCAAAAAGGAAATCAACCGTATCGCTTCTCAAACTGAGTTCAATACCAAAAAACTGCTGATAACTGGTGGTGGGAAATCCGCTATTAACTTCCAAGTGGGTGCTAACTCAGGTCAACAAATTAAATTATCCATCAACACAATGGGTGCCAGCTCGATCGGTCTTAGTGCAATTTCGAAGTTTAGTACAAATAAGTCTTCAGCGTTTGGTTCTATCATCAAAGCAATTAACAGTGCAATCAACAAGGTTTCCACCGAGCGCGCGAACCTCGGTGCATACCAAAACCGTTTAGAGCACACAATTAACAACTTAGGTACTTCTTCCCAAAACCTGACGGCTGCAGAATCCCGTATCCGCGATGTTGATATGGCGAAAGAAATGATGAACTTCACTAAAAACAACATTCTTAACCAAGCTTCACAAGCTATGTTGGCACAAGCAAATCAATTGCCACAAGGCGTGCTTCAATTGCTTCGTTAATTGAATCAAGAGTATTCAAAGAAAAAAGCCAACCGTTTTCTCAGGTTGGCTTTTTTTAAAAAAGTACACGATGAGAATACGTATGGGGGTAATTATGTACGAGAGGCTTGAAGCATTTCAGGAATTAGTAGAGCAAATATGTTATTCTTTTTATCGTTATGAGATCAAAACTGGCATGATTAAGCTGGAAATACTAATTTCTCAGATTACTGATTTTATTTCAAAGTCTAAAGTAGAAGGAACTCAACTCGAAGGAATCAATAAACTGTTACAAATCATTTTATTAGCAGTGGAAAAGAAAGATTTTTTGATCGTTGCTGATGTATTGAAGTACGAATTATTGGAGCAGGTGCTGCTTATACAACAGCCTACTGCAAATGGAGAAAGCATATGACATATTTTAATAGAAACATTCAGTTTTTATCTGATTATAATCAATGGCTTATTGAAGAAATGGAAACAATTGATTGTGACAAAATTGAATTTCGTCGCGTTGGTGATGACATATTTTTTAAATTGGCAGATGAGCAAGGGAATGAATTTTATACCGCTAGCGTTTATGACCCACAATATGAAGCAAAGCTATTTTTAGAAGGCGTAAACTTAGACAATACTGGTTATATTTTGATGGGAATGGGCTCTTCCGCTATCATCAAACAAATTCTCGAAAATAAAACCGAAACAGCTTGGGTTTTAATTATAGAAAAAGATACAGCACTCGTAAAAAAGTTTTTAGAAGAGGTTGATCTTTCATCGTATCTTGAAGGTAAATTACAACGAGTGATTATTCTAACTGATTTAATGGAACAAATATCAGTCGTTCTAAGTACGTATATCAGCTCCATGATTGGATTTTATTTTCTTCAGACAGATCTATTACGTACTTTTTCCAGTTATCGACGGGACTCTGAATTCTACGAAAAGATGATTGAAGAAATTATCAATCATCTTCGCACACATATGACATCAATGGGCAACTCCTTGGATGATACGTTAATGGGTATGACCAATGAACTAAATAATGTACCTATAAGCCTAACATCTCACCGCTTAAAAGACCTTAAGGATAAATACAAAGGGAAACCTATTATCTGTGTTGCATCAGGACCGTCATTGGACAAACAGCTGCCCCTTTTGAAAACAGTTAAGGGCAAAGCATTAATTATTTCTGCGGAATCGGCATTTCGAGTTCTCTTGAAAAATGGTATCTCTCCAGATATTGTATGTATTTTGGAACGAGGAGCGAATTCGTACGATTTAAGTGTTAAAGGGGTAGAAATCCCAGAAGATACAGCCTTGTTGGGGTTGACGTTGATGGATGAGCGAATTCCGCGAAGTTGGAATAAATATGTGATTCCAGTATTTAAGGAGAACATTACGCACTGCCGTTTGATGAATCAGGCTCTAGGGGATATGGGGACGTTATATAACGGAAATTCAGTAGCCCATTTAAGTTTTTCTTTGGCTCAATATATGGGTGGCTATCCGATCATATTTATCGGTCAGGATCTCGCTTATTCAGAAGATGGAGTAACTCACAGCAAACATAGCTTTTATGTAGATCACTCGGATGTGGAGATGAGCGCAGAACAACGCAAGCAAATTCAAAACAGTTTACAGGAAGATAAAGACTTTTTTAACAAAACCGTTTATGTAGACGGTTATTATGGCGGCAAGATCAAATCAAGAGAGCTATGGAGACAGTTTCTGTTTTGGATGGAGCATCTGATTCGTGTAATGCCGGCACCTCTTATTATTAACGCAACAGAGGGCGGTGCTGATATTCCTGGCACGATAAAAATGCCATTTAAAGAAGTTGTTGAAAAATACTGTATCGAGTCCATTATGTCCATTCCCGAGATGTTCTCGGATCTCCCACCTGTACCTTCTGATGAGGATATTAAAGAGAATTTTCGAAGCATGGTCGAATTTTTCAACAATGAGTTTGGAGAGATTCAACGTGTGAGTCTATTGGCTGAAGAGATGTTGGATGCAGCCGAGAAGCTGCAGAACGAGTTAGTCTTAAATCCTGATGGGCATGTTGATCTTTTAAAAATGAAAGCCGGTAGGGTATTACGTAACGTGGAGCACTTAGTAAAGGATGTGTTGAAAAATCCATTCCTCAACTTCTTCTTAAATCCACTTGTTTCAAATTATCATGTAAAAATGAATCCAATTTCCCGCGTTTCATCTATTGAAAGGCTGCAATTAATCTTAACAACTCAAAGTTACTTGTTAAAAAATATGATTGAAGGGATACAACAATTGCTTGATGTTTACGATAAGGGAATTCGTAATGCAGTCCTGGAACTTGGTTATGACAGTGAAGAATTATATCTGGATGCTAAACCAAAATGGGAAATACCTGATTGGGAAGAAGGAGAGGAAAGTTTATGATACAGCAAGAGATAGTCTTTGAAACCTTGGAGAGTATGAAAGATTACGTGCCAAAATTGAAAACAGCATCTAGTAAGCTTGCCCAAGACATCCAAACACATGAAGGCGGTTGGGTGGATACTTTGGTAGCCTATTTAGATGGAATGGCCTGGTTAATGATGGCCATCAACGGAATACAACAAGTGAATCCAGAAATACTTGTTGAGTGGGATCTCAATCTAGCACCACTCATAGAACAACTGGGAACAGCGCTAGAACAAGAGGACTTTGTCACTCTATGCGATATTCTACAGTACGAGATGCAGCCTTTATTGCAATCCTTTGATAGTAAATTGCAAGGTATCGTTCATTGAATGCCAGCAATCACCGAATTCAGAGACAGAACACCCTGAAGCATATGCCTAACGTCATGTTTGAAAAAGCAAAAAATGATATGTGGACGGCTTCAATTAGCAATGAAGGTAATCAACCCATTTATCTTCATAGTCGTTACGATCCAGCGATGGAGGCGGAGCGGTTCGCTGTGGCTCAATTAAGCAACATCGTAGAGGAATATCCGAAGCGTATTATACTTTATGGTATAGGTTGCGGGCATCACGTAAGAGCCTTTTTGAAGCATACGGAGAATGTTGGCGTTCCTATCGAGGTGTGGGAGACGAATGTATTGGCATTTTTTAATGCGGAGCAGATTGGAGTACTTGAAGGCATAGTAGAGGATCCCAGGCTTATGCTTGTCGTCTCTGACGACATACAAGTCTTTTCTGAGCAAGTGCAAGCATGGGAGGAAAGTGGTGGCGTACACGTTATCATTCATGAGCCCTCTCTGCGCACAATACCTGAAGAATTGGAATCCTTAAAGGAATTGTTGCAAAATTTTCAATTACATCAGAATAGTGTAGTAGCAAACCGTACATTACTTCTGGACAACTTCGTCCGGAATACCCGCAAAACATGGCCGTCAATCTCTGCATTTCATGGACTACCTTCCGTTCCAGCTGTTCTTATTAGTGCAGGGCCTTCGCTGTCTAAAACGTTGCCTTTATTGCCAATGGTATCTAAACATTGTCTGCTGGGGTCAGTTGGTACGGCAGCTCCGTTGTTGTATCGCCATGGTATTCGTCCTGATTTTATTGTTATGATAGATCCTCAGCCTAAAATGCTCGATCAGTTGGAAGATTGGGAAACGCAGGAAATACCGCTATTTTTCCTAAGTACCCTTTACCCTGAAGTGGTTGAGCGTTATAAAGGTCCTAAATTTATACTTTTTCAAGAGGGTCAAACAGCTGCTGAGAAGATGGCTGTGCTTCGGCAAGAACCACTTGTTTTAACTGGAGGTTCTGTTTCTACAACCCTTTTTTCATTTGCTAGGTTGTTGGGGTTGAGTCCAATTTGCCTGGTTGGCCAAGATCTTGCTTATACTGAAAATAAGACTCATGTGGAAGGCACACCACTTTTTCAACGATGGGAAAGTGAAGCGAAGGGAGAGCTTGTTTTAGCTTTCGATAGCCAAGGAACCGTCGTCTCTTCACGTAATTTACTTCTCTACAAAAAATGGTTTGAGGAACAAGCGCGTAACAGCAACGAGACATTTTACAATGCGACTGAAGGCGGGGCCTTTATTGAAGGCTTTACACATATCGTACTTAGAGAGTTTATGAAGAGTATACAAATGATCGATGTTTCAGAAGCGCGTGAAATTTTTCAGAGGCTAACGCGATCTTCATCTATGAACTGACTTGGAGTGAGTAACATGAATTATGAGGGAAAAAAGATCTTGATTATAGGCGGTACCGGAACGCTCGGACAACTTCTTACCCGTCATTTATTGCGGCAAAACCCACAAGTTATTCGAATTCTAAGTCGTGATGAATACAAACAATTCGAAATGCAGCGGATGTTTAGCGAACATCAATCGAAATTGCGTTTTCTTATCGGAGACATTCGTGACGCACAGAGATTGAATCGTGCCATGGAAGATATTGATTTTGTTTTTCATTTAGCGGCAATGAAGCATGTTCCATTTTGTGAGTACAATCCATTCGAGGCCGTGCAGACCAATATTATTGGCACCCAAAACATGATTCAAGCAGCGATACAAAACGGGGTAAAGAAAGTGTTATTTACTTCTACAGATAAAGCAATATCGCCTTCGAATACTTATGGTGCAACCAAGCTTATGGCCGAGCGACTGATTTCGGCGGCAGAGTATCAAAAGGGGCCTAAACAAACCGTTTTTGCTGCTGTTCGATTCGGTAATGTAATGGGTTCAAGAGGCTCTGTTATTCCACTCTTTTATAAGCAGATTTTGGAAAGCAAGTCGGTGACCGTTACGGATTTACATATGACGCGTTATATGATGACGGCTACTCAGGCTATTACGCTTATGTTGAAAGCAAATGAAATTTCTATGGGCGGGGAAATTTTCGTTTTAAAGATGCCAACGGTTATTTTGGCTGATTTGGTCGATGTCCTCGTTGAGGAAGTATGCCAAAAACATAACATTTCCGATGAGATCCTGAGAAAAGAAATTGGACTGCGACCGGGAGAAAAACGGTATGAAGAACTAATGACTGAAGAAGAAATATTGCATGCATGGGAAACTTCAGACATGTATATTGTTCCTTCCCCCTTTAAGGAAAACATACTTGAACGCCCGTATCCGGAAGCAATAAAAATGCTGCCAAGTGCTGTCAACTCACACCAAGAACAGCCCATTACTCGGGATACCTTGCGAAGTTGGATACGGGAAGAAAAATTAGTGTAGAGGTAAACTAAATGAGAAATGTAGTCATTATTCAGGCTAGAATGGGTTCTACCAGACTTCCGGGAAAAGTTTTGAAAAAGTTGATTGATAAAACTGTACTCGCACACGTAGTCGAGAGGACAGAAGCTTTTCAAAACGTGCAGGAAATTATAATTGCTACAACGCTTGCTAGTCATGACGATTTAATTATAGAAGAAGCCAGACGTTTGGGGGTTAATGTTTATCGCGGTAGTGAGTCAGATGTATTATCACGATATTATGAAACTGCTCTAAGGGCGCGAGCTGAAACGGTAATTCGAATTACCTCCGATTGTCCGTTGATCGATCCTGAAACTTCTTCTCTAGTTATTAAAGAATATCTTGGAAATTCAGTGTGCGATTACGCGAGCAATACCTTAGATCGAACTTTTCCGCGTGGATTGGATACTGAGGTAATGTCATTCGCTTCGTTGGAAGTTGCTCACCGTGAGGCGCGGGAACCTCATCACCGAGAGCATGTAACTCCGTATATCTATACTAACAGGGAACGATTTTCGTGCCGATCAGTAATCAACCAAGATGGATACGCTGATTATCGTTGGACGCTTGACACACCTGAAGATTGGGATTTAATCCTTAAAATCTATGAGACATTATACCAATCTGGGCGTATATTTTCATGGCAAGAAGCCGCGGCTCTAATGCAGAGAAATCCAGAATGGATGTTAATTAATTCGAATATTCAACAAAAATAGCAAATGAAAATAGATTCATCTGCCGATATAATAAGTAATTATAAAATCTGATATGAAAGGTGATTGCTATGACGACTCGAATTAATGGATTAGGTTCTTCAGGATTAGACATTGATACGCTTGTTAGTCAAATGATGCAGGCAAAACGTGTCCCTATTGATCAAATGACGCAAAAAATGACAGTTCTTGGATGGCAACGTGATGCCTATCGTAACATGAACACGGATATGTCGAGTTTTATGACTGAAGCGCAAAAACTGACTCTTCAATCTACCTTTTTAGCGAAAAAAGTCAGTTTATCAGCCTCAGATACTGACAAAGTGCAGGTAACACCAGCTGCCAATGCACTTACAGGGAATTTTACCCTGCAAGTAAAACAACTTGCGAAAAATGCGACAATCACTAGCAGTGCTGCATTAGGAATATCAGCCAATTCGTCAAACCCTCTTGCTGTAGCAGACGCAACGCTAAAGATAACGGGAAGTGTGGGTTCTGATTCAGTTAATATTTTAAATGGTGATAACATAAGCCAGATCGTCTCTAAAATAAATGCCAAAACAACGACTACCGGTGTTAAAGCAAATTATGACCAACTTACGGACAAGTTGACGCTCGTTAACGCACAAACAGGAGCGGCGGGGAATACATTACAAGTTATCGATCAGAGCAATACAAATATATTGAGAGACAAACTAAATCTATCGGATACAACGACCCCAAATGCCAATAGTACACCGGACTTAGCGACTTCTGCGCAGACGAATGTGTTTAAAGGACAGGATGCTCTTGTTAACTTTAACGGCACAGGCGATGTGTCCGTAAAATCGAATTCCTTTATGTTGAACAACTTTAGTTTCACCTTATTGGCGGATCCCGGCGCTACCCCTTATACAATTAACGGATCTAATAACTCGAATGTGGATCAAGTCGTTACAACGATCAAGGGTTTCTTTGATAAATACAATACATTAATCGATAAAGTAAACGCCAAGTTGATCGAACCTAAATATCGCGATTATACTCCGCTTACGGACACCCAGAAAACGAATATGAAAGATTCGGATATTACCCTCTGGAATTCAAAGGCTCAATCAGGTTTGCTTCAGAACGACAGCATATTAAGTACCGGATTGGATGCAATGCGATCTGATCTTTCAAATAACGTTTCCGGGATTGCAGCGGGTCAATACATGAATTTGGCGGATATTGGGATTACAACGGCTGTTGCAGGCAGTGGTTCAGCAATCTTGGCTTCTCAGGAAAAAGGAAAAATCTACATTGATGAAAACAAGCTGCGTACGGCGCTAACCAATTCTCCCGATCAAGTAGCAGCTCTATTTACAAAGGATGGTACTCGTGGTGCTAATGGCTTACTTACCAACTCGTCAGATGCTGGAATAGGTACTCGCTTGTATGAACATATCAAGGTTAATATTGTTAACCAACTTACGCAAAAAACACAAGTTGTACCATCAAAAAGTTACTTGAATCAACAAATTGATAATTACACAACTCAAATTAGTACTGCACAATCCGGATTGAATGACTACGAACAGCAGTTATACAGCAAATTCTCCACCATGCAAACAGCCTTAAATAAGCTGAATTCCCAAGGGACACAGCTTTCGAGCTATTTCAAATAACGGAGGACCTCTATGATTCAGCCATCTGCCCGAAATTATAAACAAAACCAAGTGGAAACGGCCCCTTCGGAAGAACTTACGCTCATGCTTTATAATGGAGCCATCACATTCGTAAAGCGAGCCAAGCAAGCAATCGAGAAAAAGGATTTTAATTTTGCTCATCAACATAACATCCGTGTTCAGGATATTGTCGATGAACTAATTATTACTCTTGACAGGAAATACCCGATATCAGAACAACTTCTCTCACTATATGATTACATGAAACGCAGACTCATTGAAGCTAATATCTCGAAAGACACTGCTATCTTGGATGAGGTTGAGAGCTTTTTTGTGGAGTTTCGCGACACGTGGAAACAAGCTATGACTCTTGCTCGTAGTCAAAGATAGTAGGAGGTGTTCAATGGAATCAACGGAGGAGTTGTTTCAAGAGTTAATCGAAAAAACAGTGGAATTGCTGCAGGTTGTAATGATCTCGGAACAAACGGATGACATTGCAGCAGTCAACCATTTGTTTGAAGAGCGAGAACTACTATTAAAGCGATTAGACTCTAACCTTCACCATACGGAAAATGCCAACCAATATAGATCCTTATATGAATCTTGGCAGATGAAGGAAATGGAGTTAATGAATTTTGTTAAATCCTCGCTATATAACTTAGACAAAAAGATAACAGAAACTCAGAATGCCCGAACCATCTCTACGCAATATGATTCTTATTTACGACAAATGCCGTACGGAGCGTTCCTCGACAAAAAAAGATAGATACCTCCATAAAAAAACGGCAGGAAGGAGATAAAAATGGAGATCCAATCGGTTAGTGACACATCCCTTACCCTGGAAAAAACAATTGAAAAAAAGATAACCGGCAAAGAAGATGTTCCGAGTGGTGAGGTCCAACAAGAGCGCATACACAGCAAAGAAGACATTAACAAGGAACTCGGTCATCTCAACAAAATGTTAGAGTCTAAGAACTCTCATCTACATTTCATCTTGCATGACAAGTTGAATGAATATTATGTACAGGTTATCGATGATAAGACAAGTGAAGTTATACACGAAATTCCATCCAAAAAAGTTATGGATACCGTTGCTTACTTTTATGAGAAACTAGGCATTATAGTTGATAAAAAAATATAAGAACCCCGAATTGCGGGGTTTTTTCTTTCCTTTTTTCAGAAAGGGTTTGATAATGTGCAAGTGGTTTTTCGAGTAGATGCGTCTATTCTGATGGGAACCGGGCATGTAATGAGATGTTTGACGCTAGCCGACGGAATACGGCGGAAAGGTGTCCAAGTACAGTTTATCTGCCGTGAACAATCGGGACAACTGTGCTACCTTATTCAACAACAAGGATACAATGTGAACTTATTACCTTCTTCCACTATCCAAAAGCCTAATCAGGATGACGATTGGAATAAATCATATGAGCACTGGTTGGGTGAAACGTGGGAAACAGATGCCTTTCAGACGTCTGAAATCATTAGAAAAATCCAAGGCCACATTGATTTGTTAATCATCGATCATTATGCTATTGATATAAGATGGGAACAACGAATACGTGGGTATGTAGATAAAATAATGATTATTGATGATTTAGCAAACCGTTCTCATGACTGTGATATATTACTTGATCAGAACTTTTATGATGATAAGGAAAACCGTTACGATGGCATGGTTCCTGATCATTGCATAAAATTGTTTGGACCCCGCTATGCTTTATTACGTGAAGAATTCCAGGCTGCAAAAACATACGCTAAGGTCAGAGGTAGAGACGTTAAAAGGCTTTTTGTGTTTTTCGGTGGCAGTGATCCAACGAATGAAACGTCAAAAGCTCTGAAAGCTATATCCTTACTGAACTGCGAAACGATTATAATAGATGTAGTTGTGGGTGGGTCTAATGCCTACAAAGATCAAATTTCTAAACTTTGCTCAAAGATGCCAAACACAAACTTGTATATTCAAATCGATCATATCGCTGAGTTGATGGTAAAAGCCGATCTAGCTCTAGGGGCAGGTGGCACTACTACTTGGGAAAGGTGTTCCTTGGGGTTGCCAGCAATTACTGTTACGACGGCTGACAATCAGATTGCAGTGACAGAAGCAATTGCCAAGACAGAAGCAATTTTCTATTTAGGTCATTATACCCATGTATCTTCACAATTAATATTGGAAGCCCTTAAGCGTTTTATTCAAAGTCCAGAGTCACTAACCAAAATGAGTCGTATTGGGTTGGAGTTAATGGGTAATCTTCTAGCAGGAGGAACCGGTGAAGTTGTAGAAGTCCTTATGTCACTGGAGATAAAATAACGATACGAGGGAATAGTCATGGAACCGTTTAATGAATATAAGTTACGTCCAATGAGGGAATCGGATTTGATGATCGTACTTCAGTGGCGAAATTCAGACCGAATTCGTATTAATATGTATTCCGACGAGATAATTACTTGGGAAAACCATTGTGCATGGTTTTCACGGATCTTGAATAATCTAGCACATCGATATTACATTTTTGAGTTGAAGCAAGTACCCATCGGCGTCGTGAATTTTACGGATATAGGCTTAACACACAATAGATGCAATTGGGGTTTCTATCTTGGTGAAACGGATGTACCTCGAGGAAGTGGAACGGTTATGGGGATACATGCTCTGACGGAAGCTTTTGAGCATTTGAATCTACGTAAAGTCTGTGCAGAAGTATTTGCATATAATGAAGCAAGCCTACGTTATCATACTAGATTGGGTTTTACTCAGGAAGGTTATTTAGAAAGGCATGTTTGGAAAAATAGCAAATACGAAGATTTAGTATTGTTTGCCTGTTTTTCCGACCAATGGTACGCTATTAAAGAAAAGTTGTTGAGTAGGTTTACTTGAGAAAAATAATCAATTTATCACAACGGGGGGCAGCAGCATGCAAAAGACTGAAATAATCATCGATAACCGCAAGGTTGGCCCTCATCATCCACCTTTTATTATTGCGGAGATGTCCGGTAACCATAATCAATCATTGGAGCGGGCGCTTGAAATTGTTGAAGCGGCGGCTCGAGCGGGCGCACATGCGTTGAAGATTCAAACTTATACAGCCGATACCATGACGATAAAATCGGATCAGCCGGACTTCTTCATCAACGACGCTGAGAGCTTGTGGAAGGGCCAATCTCTGTATGAGCTGTATGAACAGGCACATACGCCTTGGGAATGGCACAAGGCGATCTTCGACCGTTGTAAAGAGCTGGGTATGATTGGATTTAGTACACCATTTGATGAGACGGCAGTCGATTTCCTAGAATCTTTGGGAGTAGCATGCTACAAGATCGCTTCTTTTGAAAATACGGATATACCGCTGCTTCGCAAAGTGGCTTCGACGGGCAAGCCGATTATTGCCTCAACGGGGATGGCAAGTGTCGCAGAATTGGATGAGCTTGTGAAAACCGTCCGAGAAGCTGGATGTCAAGATCTTGTTTTACTAAAGTGTACTAGTTCCTATCCAGCTTCACCTGAAAACTCAAATATAAGAACGATACCGCATTTGCAACAATTATTTAACGTTCAGGTTGGTTTATCCGATCATACGTTAGGAGTTGGCGTCGCAGTTGCCAGCGTTGCTTTGGGGGCGACTGTAATTGAAAAGCATTTTACATTGAGTCGGGCGGATGGGGGCGTAGACAGTGCCTTCTCCTTAGAGCCAGCGGAAATGTTAAGTTTGGTTCAGGAAACAGAGCGCGCATGGCAAAGTCTCGGTTCTATTTCATATGGCGTTAGCGAGAAAGAGAAGAACTCCTTGAAGTTCCGACGTTCCCTATACGTAGTTAGGGATATTAAAGCGGGGGACACATTTACTTCGGACAATTTGCGTGTTATTCGCCCTGGTCTAGGGCTACCGCCTAAATACTTGGATATGCTTCTAGGTAAAAAGGTAAATAAGGACATCGCAAGAGGAACAGCTGTAACTCTGGATATGATTTTGTAATCACATTTACACTCTATAGTAGTTCGAACTGTATCCGAGAGAGGACGATATAAATGAATGTTTTAGTTACTGGCGGTGCTGGTTTTATAGGTAGATGGGTCGTTAAAAGATTACTAGACGATGGTCAATATGTGTGGGTATTGGACGATTTATCCAACGGTGAAGAGTCTAATATTGCGGAGTTTAAGACTCATCCAGGGTTTCAACAATTCGTACACGGGGACATTAAAGACGAAATAGCTTTGAATCAATTGTTTGAACATAAATTTGATGTTTGCTATCATCTCGGAGCGAGCATCAATGTGCAGGACAGCATTGATGATCCTCGCACCACTTTCAACAATGATACCTTAGGAACCTTTTATGTACTAGAACAGTGTCGCAAGCATAAGGTGAAAATTGTGTTCATGAGTACTTGTATGGTTTATGATCGTTGTCTCGATGAAACCGGCATCACAGAGGCACATCCAATCAAGCCAGCTTCCCCATATGCAGGTGCAAAGATTGCAGCAGAGAATATGGTATTGTCCTATTTCTACGCCTATGATTTGCCCGCGGTTGTGGTCCGTCCATTTAATACATATGGTCCTTTTCAAAAGTTTGGTGGTGAAGGTGGAGTAGTTGCCATTTTCATTAAGAAAAAGCTTAAGGGTGAAACGCTGTACATTTATGGCGAGGGAACTCAGACTCGGGACTTATTGTATGTAGATGATTGTGCGAGATTTGTGGTAGAAGCGGGATATTCAAATAAGGTAGATGGACACATCGTGAATGCTGGACTTGGCTATGATATTTCGGTGAATGATTTAGCGAAACTAATAGTTGGAGATGAAAGCAGAATCGAGCATGTGGAGCATATCCATCCACAGAGCGAAATTCAAAAGCTTCTTTGCAATTCGTCAAAAGCTAAACAATTACTAGGTTGGGAGCCAAAGATTTCACTTGATAGTGGCTTGAAATTAACAGAAGAATGGATCAAGACCATTTTGTAATATCATGAGGGCTGATGTGTGGTCGCGAACTGCACCTCAGCCTATTTTATAAACATCGGAGGTGATCCACTTGGTACAAACGTCAAATTCCCAGTTAGCCATTTTAGGAGGGCAATCCGTTCGAAGTACATTGCTTCCCTATGGCAGGCAGTGGATCGATGAAGCTGATATTGAGACGGTTATACAAACGCTGAAGTCTCCTTTCCTAACGCAAGGACCAAAAATTAAAGAGTTTGAAGACTCGGTAGCTCAGTATGTGGGAGCTAAGTATGCTGTTTCCTTTTCGAATGGGACAGCTGCTCTTCATGGGGCTTGTTTTGCTGCAGGGCTTGGCGTCGGGGATGAGGTTATTACAACACCGATGACCTTCGCCGCAAGCGCGAATTGTGTTCGTTATTGCGGTGGAGATGTCGTGTTCGCTGATATTGAACCAGATACCTATAATATCGACAAATATAAGATTAAGTCCTTACTTACACCTAAAACGAAAGCTATTATACCGGTTGATTTTACGGGGCAGCCTGCTGATATGGACGAGATTATGGAACTTGCCAGAGAACGGAAGCTGGTTGTCATTGAAGACGCGGCACATTCCCTTGGTGCAGAATATAAAGGGCGCAAAGTTGGTTCGATCGCAGATATGACTATGTTTAGCTTTCACCCGGTGAAGCACGTAACCACTGGTGAGGGTGGTATAATTACAACGAATTCGCCTGATTTATATGAAAAGCTTCTTTTGTTCCGCAGTCATGGTATTACTCGTGACAAAGATTTGCTTGAATTAAAGAATGAAGGCGATTGGTATTACGAAATGCATGAACTAGGATTTAACTACAGGATGACAGATATCCAAGCTGCTTTAGGAAGCTCACAGTTAGGGAAACTAGATGATTTCGTAAAGAGAAGGATGGAGATTGCCAAGCATTACACTGAGGCTTTCACTAAGAATTCTACTATTATCACTCCTTTTCAAAAGCCTGATCGCGAATCGAGTTGGCATCTCTATATCATTCAGTTTAAACTTAACGAGCTTACAGCTGGAAGAAAAGAAGTGTTTGACGCATTGCGTAAAGAAAATATAGGTGTTAATGTTCATTATCTCCCAGTTCATTATCATCCTTATTATAAAGAGCTTGGTTATGAGAAGGGGATTGCCCCTATAGCAGAAGCTTTATATGAAGGAATTATTTCACTTCCGTTGTTTCCTGCGATGTTAGATTCCGATATTCAAGATGTAGTAAATGCAGTGGAGAAAGTGGTAGGTTATTACCGTAAATCATAAGCATATAGTTATAGTGGACCAGAACCTTTTGCCGCGGCAAAAGGTTTTTTCTTTTTTCATCTGCTTTTCTAATTTCCAACTATAACCTGTGGACAAGCAACCCAGGTAAAACCCATTTGTGCATAAACCAACCACAATGAACCCAAGTTATCCAAAGTTCTCTCCCCACAACCTGTGGATAATGTGCACAATTATGTGCATAACTTTGTTGATAAAATGTAAAGAAGCCCGATACGACAAGTTTTTACAAATTCTGCACTTATCCACGGCTTGTATATACCCGAATTTTCAAAATATTTCATCAAATGGTGAGTTAGAAATTGACAGGTCAAGCGGGCTGGTGATATAGTCGAAAAGTAAGGGCTTACATTTTAATATTTTTTAAAACGAAAGGAATGTGTACGTTATGCAAGGTAAAGTAAAATGGTTTAACGCAGAAAAAGGATATGGTTTCATTGAGCGTGAAGATGGCGGGGATGTATTCGTGCATTTCTCAGCGATTCAATCAGAAGGCTTCAAAACGTTAGATGAAGGTCAGGCTGTAGAGTTCGACATCGTAGAAGGCGCACGTGGGCCGCAAGCCGCTAATGTAAGCAGAGTTTAAGCTTCCGGCACGTTTGTGCCGATTGAATACATCTATGAACTAACTAGCACCCTGGGGCATGCTTCTGGGGTGTTTTTTTGCGTAAATCGTAAGATCGGAATTTAAAGGAATTATGAAGATGGGGGTTGAATGTAGTATAATGTAAGAAGGAAGGGAGATGTTTAACTATGATGATTAGCATTCGCGGAGAACACCTTGAAGTAACTGAAGCCCTCAGGGACTATGTCGACAAGAAATTGAACAGACTAGAGAGGTATTTTGAAGCTCCCCTTACATCTGATGTACAAGTAAAGCTAAGTGTGGTTAAAGGTTTACAAGCGATTGAGGTAGGTATCCCCTTAACAGGCGTGCTGCTGCGAGCTGAAGAACGCAACAATGATATGTATGCGTCGATTGATTTGGTCGTAGACAAGTTGGAGCGCCAGATTCGTAAGCATAAGACGAGGACGAATCGAAAAATTCGCCAAGAAGGCGGCAAGCGTGATTTATTTAAGGTTGAAACATCGCCGGTCACTTATTTGGAAGAGGAAGATGATTTTGAATTGGTCCGCAACAAACGCTTCGATTTGAAGCCGATGGATGTGGAAGAAGCCATTTTACAAATGAACTTGGTTGGTCATAATTTCTTCGTTTTTTCGAACATGGATACGGATCAAGTCAATGTAGTTTACAAACGTGATGACGGCAAGTATGGTCTGATTGAGCCAGCTGTTTAATAAGAAAGCGGAGCAATTTGAGACATCCCTATATCAAAAAAATGAGCTTGATTCGATTTTGTCGAATTAAGCTTTTTCTCATGCATGCAATCAGGACATCGATTAAATACTATGTAAAAAGGAAAAACGTGATCTTTTCATCCGCCTTGGACTTTGTGTATCGATGTAGAAATGGTCATTTGTTGCGGCAAGACCGTCAAAAGTGGTACAATTTAAGGATACGAATGCAAGGGAAAGGGGTTCACCGATGCTAGGACTAGTGAAGAAAATTTTTGGTGATTCCAATGAACGGGAAATTAAACGGATGCTCAAGACCGTTGATTATATCAACGACCTTGAAGCTAGTATTAAACCGCTGTCCGATGAGGAATTGAAAGGCAAGACAACTGAGTTCAGAAACCGCCTGGAAAAAGGCGAAGAACTTGATGATCTGTTACCAGAAGCTTTTGCTGTTGTTAGAGAAGCGGGTTTACGTGTATTGGGTAAACGTCATTATGATGTTCAGCTCATTGGGGGCATGGTGCTTCACGAAGGCCGTATCGCCGAGATGAGAACAGGGGAAGGGAAAACGCTAGTTGGAACACTCCCTGTCTATTTGAATGCTTTGCTTGGCAGAGGCGTACACGTGGTTACGGTCAATGACTATTTGGCTCAACGTGACAGCGCAGAAATGGGTCAGATCTACCAGTTCCTCGGCTTGACGGTTGGGGTTAATCTGCATGACTTATCTCATGAGGAAAAGCAAGCGGCTTACGCTTGTGATATTACGTATGGTACGAATAACGAATATGGTTTTGACTACTTGCGTGATAACATGGTGCTTTACAAAGAGCAGATGGTTCAGCGTCCGCTTTATTTTGCGGTAATCGATGAAGTTGACTCCATTCTGGTCGATGAGGCGAGAACGCCGTTGATTATTTCGGGACAAGCTGCTAAGTCGACAGACTTGTACTACGCTGCTGACCGTTTTGTGGCTAAGTTGAAAGAAGAAGAGGATTACACGATTGATATCAAAGTGCGTTCCGTAGCTCTTACTGAAGAAGGGGTAGCTAAAGCGGAGCGAGCATTTGGCATAGAGAACTTATTCGATCATCAGAATGTGAATATCAATCATCACGTGACTCAAGGGCTTAAGGCTCGGTTCATTATGAAGCGCGATGTGGATTATGTGGTACAAGAAGACGAAGTCATGATTGTTGATGAATTCACAGGCCGTATTATGACAGGCCGTCGTTATAGTGATGGGCTGCACCAAGCCATTGAGGCCAAAGAGCAGCTGCAAGTTCAGAATGAGAGCATGACGCTGGCGACAATTACATTCCAGAACTATTTCCGGATGTACCGCAAACTGGCGGGTATGACAGGAACAGCGAAGACGGAAGAGGAAGAGCTCAAGAAAATTTATGGTCTTGAAGTTATCATTGTTCCGACAAACCGTCCGATGATCCGTAAGGATATGCCGGATGTTGTTTACAAGTCAGAGATGGGTAAATTCAGAGCGGTTGTTGAGCAAATCGTAGAGCGGCATAAGGTGAATCAACCGGTACTAGTAGGTACGGTATCTATTGAGAACTCCGAGAAACTTTCGGAAATGCTTAAGAAAAAAGGCGTCCAGCACAAAGTACTCAATGCGAAGTATCATGCAGAAGAAGCTGAAATCGTAGCACGTGCAGGTCAACCAGGCTCTGTAACGATTGCAACGAACATGGCAGGCCGCGGTACGGACATTGTGCTCGGTGAAGGCGTACATGATGCAGGCGGGCTGCATATCATAGGTACAGAACGTCATGAAAGCAGACGGATCGATAATCAGCTGCGTGGACGCGCAGGCCGTCAAGGTGACCCTGGTTCTTCACAGTTTTACCTCTCCCTTGAGGACGAATTGATGAAACGTTTCGGCGCTGACAATATTATGGCGATGATGGACCGCCTGGGTATGGAAGAAGATCAACCGATCGAAAGTAAATTAATTTCTCGTGCAGTCGAATCGGCCCAAAAGCGCGTAGAGGGTAACAACTTCGACGTTCGTAAAGTCGTTCTTCAGTACGACGATGTCATGAATCAACAACGGGAAATTATATATAAACAGCGCCGTGAGCTGCTGGAGTCCGAAAACATTCGTGAAGTCATCGAAGGTATGATCAACGCGGTTATCGAACGCATCGTGAAAGCACACTGTCCGGAGGAACAAATTCCGGAGGAGTGGGAGCTTCAGGAAGTGGCTAACTTCGTGAACAACAACTTCTTAACTGAAGAAGGCCAGATTACGGATCAAAATCTTTGGGGCAAAGAACAAGAAGAGATTATTGACTACATCAAAGATCTTGTTAGCAAACGTTATGATGAGCGTGAAGCTGAGATCGGTGAAGAATTCATGCGTGAATTCGAAAAGGTCGTTGCTCTTCGTGCAGTAGACAGCAAATGGATGGATCACATCGATGCGATGGATCAGCTGCGCCAAGGTATTCATCTTCGTGCTTACGGCGGAACGGATCCGCTGCGTGAGTATCAATTCGAAGGCTTCGAGATGTTCCAAGAAATGATCGATAATATCCGCGAAGAAGTCGCGATGTACATCATGAAGGCTCACGTACAGAGCAACCTAGAGCGTCAAGCGGTAGCCGAAGGTCAAGCGGTGGACACGAAGAACGAAGCTGGCGGGAAGAAACCGCTCGTGCGCGGCGATGAGCAGCGTATTGGACGCAACGACCCATGTCCATGCGGCAGCGGGAAGAAATTCAAGCAGTGCCACGGACAAGGCAGCTAAAGCCAAGCTAGCTACTAGCTTGCTACCATGATCTGTATAACCTAGGCACGAGAGAATAAATGAGGTGTAAGACATGCTGGAACCAGAAGTCAAACAGGATTTAAGAGAGACAGCAAAGCGACTAACCGAATTACGGGGGTCTCTTTGACTTAGATCATAAGCTTGAAGCGATCGGGGATTTTGAGGAAAAAATGGGGGCGCCGGACTTCTGGGACGATAATGATCGTGCCCAGAAGACCATCGCGGATCTCAACGCCATCAAAAGTGTCGTCGATCAGTTCCAAGGCTTCTCGAACGAGTTCGACGACCTGCAGGTCATGGTCGAGCTCGAGGAAGAGGAGAGCGATGCCGGCCTAGCGAAAGACATTGAAGCAGGCATCGATGCTTTGAAGAAGAAGCTCGAATCCTTCGAGCTTGGCTTGCTTCTCAATCAGCCGTATGACCGGCTGAATGCGATCCTTGAGCTGCATCCCGGTGCGGGCGGCACCGAGTCGCAGGACTGGGCGGAGATGCTGCTGCGCATGTACCGCCGCTGGGCGGAGAAGCGGGGCTACAAAGTCGAGGTCCTCGACTATTTGCCCGGCGACGAAGCCGGCGTGAAGAGTGTCACGCTGCAGATCACAGGCTTCAACGCCTACGGCTATTTGAAGGCGGAGAAGGGCGTGCATCGGCTCGTCCGGATCTCGCCGTTCGACGCCTCCGGTCGTCGTCACACCTCGTTTGCGTCGTGTGACGTCATGCCGGAGATCGAAGACGACACAGACGTGGGTGAGATCCGCTCCGAGGATCTCAAGATCGACACGTACCGCGCAAGCGGCGCCGGCGGTCAACACATCAACACCACGGATTCGGCTGTGCGGATTACGCATATACCAACGGGTGTCGTGGTGAGCTGTCAGCAAGAGCGCTCGCAGATTAAGAACCGCGAGAAAGCGATGAAGATGCTTAGGTCTAAACTCTACGAGCGGAAGATCGAAGAGCAGCTGAAGCATCTCGCAGAGATTCGCGGCGAGCAGTCTGACATTGCTTGGGGCAGTCAGATTCGTTCTTATGTGTTTCATCCTTATAGCATGGTCAAAGATCACAGAACTTCAGCGGAAACTGGGAATATTGGCGCAGTCATGGATGGAGATCTCAATATGTTCATCGATGCTTACCTGCGTCATCAGATCCGGAAGCCGGAGTAGAACGTATGCACAAGAGCTTTGTACTGGAAGAGCTTGGTGTACGGAACACTCAACGCAAAACGCATACATGGAGCTTTAGACGTTTATCCTACATCTGAAAGGTGTAGGATTTTTTCAAGTTTAATGTCATTCAGGGTTTGGGTAAGGAAAGAGTAGGGATGGAACAACAAGGAGGAAGAAGAAACATGACACTTACTACGGAGCAGCGCATTACGCTGCACGGCTTTAACAACCTTACGAAATCTTTGAGCTTCAATATGTATGATATCTGCTACACCAGAACCAAAGAAGAGCGCGAAGCCTACATAGAATATATTGACGAACAGTACAATGCTGCCCGGTTAACCAAAATTCTCAAAGCGGTAGCCGATATTATCGGTGCTCATGTGCTCAATGTGGCCAAACAAGATTATGATCCGCAAGGGGCAAGTGTAACGATGTTGGTTTCTGAAGGCCCTGTTGAGGGCGCTCCTGAAGCTTCGTTCAGGGAATCCCCTGGGCCCCTGCCAGAGACGGTGCTTATGCACCTGAACACCAGCCATATCACGGTTCATACCTATCCGGAATATCACCCTGATGAAGGGATTAGCACGTTTAGGGCGGACATTGATGTATCCACATGCGGGGAAATTTCGCCGCTAAAAGCACTGAATTACTTAATCCATTCCTTCGATACGGATATTATGACGATGGACTATCGGGTTCGAGGCTTCACACGGGATATAAACGGGCATAAGTTGTTTATTGATCATGAAATTAGCTCGATTCAGAACTACATTCCTGAGGAAATCAAAAGCATGTACGACATGATCGATGTGAACGTGTATCAGGAAAATATTTTTCATACGAAATGTAAGCTGAAGAAATTTGATTTAAACAATTATTTGTTCGGTTACACAAAAGACAAGCTGAGTGAAGCAGAGCAGAAGGACATTACAGAAAGTGTGAAGTGGGAAATGGACGAGATATTTTACGGTAAAAATATGAGTGCACCCCTGTTGTAGGAGTTGGCTTGATACCGGGAGGAGGGCCGTTCGTGTCCAGAAAAGAACCGCGAATACGGATAGGAAGTCCAGCACACACCGTATTTGAATATGCATTGATGCTGATCGGCTCGCTGATTATGGCGGCTAGTTTTAACTGTTTTTTGAACCCGAATCAAATTGCGACGGGCGGGGTTTCAGGTATTTCAACGATTGTTCAGCATTTGACAGGTCTGAACCCAGCGATTACGCAGTGGGCCCTGAACATCCCGATTTTCTTGTTAGCCCTATGGCTGCTAGGCGGGCAATTCGGGGTTAAGGCGGCAGTCGGGTCGGTCATATTTCCACTGTGCGTACTCGTAACAAGCCATTTGGGGGTGCCAACGCACAATCCATTGCTTGCATCTGTCTATGGAGGCATTGGTGTTGGACTTGGACTCGGCATCGTTTTCCGAGGGCGAGGATCTACAGGCGGACTTGGACTGGCCGCGCAAATACTGCATAAATACACAGGCTTAAGTTTAGGATTTTCGGTAGCGGTTTTTGATGGATTGGTCATTCTAAGCTCCGCACTTGTTTTCACACCAGAGAATGCCCTTTACGGTTTAATTGGGTTATTTGTCACCACGAAAACGATCGATATCGTTCAACTCGGCTTCAATTATGCCAAAGTGGCCTTCATTATTTCCGATCATACAGAAGCCATACGCAAAGCAATTTTATATGATTTGGACCGTGGACTTACAGAGCTTAATGGGTCCGGAGGATTTACAGGTGAATCGCGAACGGTCTTGATGGTCGTTGTGAAACAAAATGAAGTAAGTCGTTTGAAAACGCTAGTCCAGTCGGTGGATCGGCAGGCTTTTGTCATTTTAAGTGAAACGAATGAAGTATTAGGGGAAGGTTTCAAACGACATGCATAGCGAGAGCTTTGTGATAGAATGGCGCACTTAGGTGCGTCTTTTTTGTGTATAACTTTGTAAAGAAACAAACGGCCTGTGGATAAAGTGTGTATAATCTGTGGATAACAGCACCATTTACCCACACTTCTTAAATAGTTCACAATAATCACATACAAGATTTGCCTGTATGGCTTATAATTTGGGATAATTGATTTGTCATACAAAAGGTATCGAAGAGAAAGAATTGTTTTTATGCACATGTTACGTTTAATTGATGCATATTGTGTATACTTCTTGTCGAAAGACAGGAATCCAAAGAAAGAAAGACATGTCGTTTTTAATGTAAAAAAACCTTGAAATTCCCTGCTTAGGCACAATAATATTGTCAAAATTAGCACAAAAAAATTCATTGAATTATTATGTATACGACTGTATAATAATACATATATTTTCGGAACATCGGGAGGGAAATTCGAATGAGTCATGGATTTAGGGCGGCTATTATTGGAGCCACGGGTTATGGTGGTGCGGAGTTGATTCGTCTGTTGCAGGCGCATCCGTTGGTGAAGATTACTTCGGTCATCTCGACCTCTAATGCAGGAGCGCCGCTTGCGGAGCATTTTCCACACTTGCAGGAAGTGGTTGTGGATATTCTAGATGTGCTTGATGTTGACTTGATTGCGGGCAAAGCGGATGTTGTGTTCTTGGCGACACCAGCTGGTGTGAGTGCAGAACTTTCACCAAAGCTTCTGGCAGCTGGCCTGAAAGTCATTGATATATCTGGGGATTTAAGATTGAAATCTAGTGCTGACTATGAAAAATGGTATAAAAAGCCGGCAGCTTCTGAGGAAGCATTGGCGCAATCGATTTATGGCTTGTCTGAGGTGTTCGGGGACGAAGTGAAGGGCAGTGATTTAATCGCTAACCCAGGCTGCTATCCGACGGCGACGCTGCTTGGTCTCATTCCTGCAGTTAAAGCAGGTTGGATCGATCCCTCAACGATTATTATTGATGCTAAATCTGGCGTGTCCGGAGCAGGTCGCGGCGTTAATCTAGGCGTGCACTACGCGGAAGTGAATGAGAATTTAACAGCCTATAAAGTGAATAAGCATCAGCATATTCCGGAAATCGAGCAAGCGCTCAGCCGTGTTGCGGGTAAGCCAGTTGTTACAACGTTCACGACACATCTTGTGCCTATGACTCGTGGAATTATGTCTACTATGTACGCAACGATACAAGGTGAACACACCGCTGAGGAATTCATCGAATTGTACCGTCAGTATTATGAAGGCCGGAGATTTGTGCGGATTCGTCAAAATGGTAAGCTCCCTTCAACGAAGGAAGTGTTCGGCTCGAACTACTGCGACATCGGCTTTGCGGTGGATGAGCGTACGGGGCGTGTGACCATCGTTTCCGTCATCGACAATGTGGTTAAAGGCGCTGCAGGTCAGGCCATTCAGAATTTAAATATTATGCAAGGCTGGGACGAAACGACAGGGCTGTTGTTCGCACCGGTGTATCCATAACGAGAAGATGAGGACAGGTGAAGGACGAACATGCTTGATCAAGTGAGCTTTACTGTCGTGCCTGAGGGCACAGTAACGACGCCGAAAGGCTTTCGTGCAGGTGGTCTGCACTGTGGATTGAAGAAGACGGAGCGCTACGATCTGGGCGCAATCGTCTGTGATGTACCAGCGGCAGCGGCGGGCGTGTACACGCTGAACGCGTTCCAGGCGGCACCGCTGCGCGTGACGCAAGAGAGCATCGCCCAAGGCGGCAAGCTGCAGGCGATGATCGTCAACAGCGGTAACGCGAATGCGTGTACCGGCCAGCAAGGCGAGGACGACGCATACGCGATGCGCGCTGCTAGTGCGAAGGCGCTAGGCGTGGCGGAGCACCACGTCGGCGTGACGAGCACAGGCGTCATCGGCGAGCTTCTGCCGATGGGGAAAGTGCTGAGCGGCATCGAGCAGCTGCCGGTTAAAGTGAAGGCAGACGGCGGCGAAGACTTCTGCCAAGCGATCCTGACAACGGATCTCACGCAGAAGATGACGTGCGTCCGTGTTGTTGTTGGCGGCAAGGAGGTTCACATTGCCGGGGCAGCGAAGGGTTCGGGGATGATTCACCCGAACATGGCGACGATGCTCGGTTTCATGACAACCGACGCGCCGATTGAGAGTGAATACCTGCAGCAGCTGCTGAGCAGGATTACAGATTCTACGTTCAACATGATCACCGTTGACGGGGATACGAGCACCAACGACATGGTCGTGGTGATGGCAAGCGGGCTGGCCGGCGGCGAAGCATTGAATCCGGAGCATCCGGATTGGGAAGCGTTCGCGGCAGGGTTCCAGTACGTTGGCGAGTACCTCGCCAAGGCGATTGCGCGCGACGGCGAGGGCGCGACGAAGCTGATCGAGACGACGGTGGTCGGCGCGGAGAGCGACGATGCGGCACGCAAGATCGTGAAGTCGATCATTGGCTCTAGCTTGGTCAAATCCGCTGTTTATGGCGCGGACGCGAACTGGGGTCGGATCATTGCGGCTGTCGGTTACTCGGGACAGCCGGTGAACGTGAACACCGTCGATATTCGCCTAGGCGATATCGCAGTGCTAGAGCAGTCGCGTCCGGTGAAGTTCGACGAGGAAGCGGCGCTTGCCTATTTGAAAACAGACACGATTCAAATTCATGTGAATTTACATATGGGCGCTGGCAAGGCTACGGGCTGGGGCTGCGACTTAACATATGATTATGTGCGGATTAATGCGGCTTATCGGACTTAGGTTTGTTACAGCTAGCACATAAGGAAGCAAAGGGGAACGAAAGCTTGTGAAGAACAATTGCTTTGTGATGAAATGCGGCGGCAGCACGCTAGCGGCGTTGCCGATGAGTTTCTTTGAAGATATGCGTCAGCTTCAGGATGAGGGTATAGTAACTGTTATCGTTCATGGTGGAGGTCCTGCCATTTCAGAAACGCTTGGAAAGCTCGGAATAGAGTCTGGTTTCGTGAACGGCCTGCGGGTGACGAATGAAGCGGTGCTCGACGTAGTGGAGATGGTGCTTTCCGGCCAGATCAACAAAGAGATCGTACGCCGAATTCAGTTAACAGGCGCAATGGCGCTTGGATTGTCCGGTGTGGATGGACATTTGATTGAAGCGAAGCCGGTGGCTAATAGCCATGAGGTTGGTCTTGTTGGTGATGTCACGAAAGTGAACGCTGAGCTGATTCAAGGTATCGTAAGTATGGGCTACATTCCGGTTATCGCACCAGTTGGACTTGGCGCCGACGGCGGCCAGCGTTACAACATTAATGCAGATACGGCGGCAGGAGCTGTCGCTTCTCACCTTGGTGTGGAGCAGATGGTTGTGGTGACGGATGTTCCCGGCATTATGAAAACAGTGGATGGCGAGAAGCGGGTGCTTCCCGTTGTCAGCGTAGCAGAGATTGAAGAGATGATCGCGAGTGGCGATATTTACGGGGGCATGATTCCGAAGGTTCGAGCAGCGATTGCTTGTATCCAAGGCAGAGTCCAGGAAGTTGTCATCGTGAATGGCTCTGAGCCGAATGTGCTGAGCAAAGTGCTGAAGGGCACGGGGATTGGCACGAGGATTGTGCGCTAACAAGCACGCTGACTAACCGAATGGAATGATCTAAATTGACTCACTTAACGATGATTTTCATAGTTATAATCGAGGTTTAACGTCAGGCTGTCTCCATAGCGATGAAAAACATCGTTACCATTCAAAAATCAAAGGTTTCTTGAACGGAGGTATCTGTCATGCAGCGGATTACTTTTATGTTTAAGCAATTCCTAAGAGAGCCTGTATGGTTTAAAATATTGATTTCGACAACCTTGCTTGTTGCGATTATTTTTAGCAATTCTTACTTTTCGAATGATCCAGCTTATCAAGGCTTTTCCAAATTAGCGGCAGCTATCTTTTTCATTGCATACGGGATGAAAATGCGAAGAAATCGAACAACAGCTATTATTTTATATGCAGCTGCAGTGATTTGTCTTTATTTAGCTTGGCACAAGTTAGAACTAATGGGTTAAACCACAAACTTTAAGGAGGGAATGTACATGACTGAAACGGGAAAAAGCTCGTTATTTCCAACCTATGCAAGATATCCAATCACACTAGTAAAGGGTGAGGGCAGCCGACTGTGGGATGATACAGGCAAGGAATACATCGACTTGATGAGCGGGATCGCGGTGACGAACCTCGGGCACGCGCCTCAAGCGGTGAAGGAGAAGTTGATTGAACAGCTCGATCAAGTATGGCATGTGAGCAATCTTTTCCATATTCCGAATCAGGAGAAGCTGGCCACTCTACTCACAGATAATAGCTGTGCAGACGCGGTATTCTTCTGTTCCACTGGTGCGGAAGCGAATGAGGCTGCAATTAAGCTGGCACGCCGCTATAACCAGAAGGTTTTGAACAATGGTCGGTACGAGATTATCACGTTCAACATGTCGTTCCACGGACGTACGCTGGCGACTTTGACCGCTACAGGGCAGGATAAAGTGAAGGAAGGCTTCCATCCGCTTCCTGGCGGCTTCGTCTATGCGCCTTATAACGATATCGAGGCTGTCCGCAGTTTAGTTAATGAGCATACTTGTGCCATCATGCTGGAGATGGTGCAAGGGGAAGGCGGCGTGCTGCCGGCTGATCCGGAGTTCGTGAAACAAATTGCAGAGCTTTGCAAGCAAGAGAATTTGCTTTTGATCGTGGATGAAATCCAGACGGGCGTAGGACGTACGGGTAAGCTTTTTGCCTATGAGCATTATGGGGTGGAGCCGGATATTTTCACATTGGCCAAAGGCCTTGGTGGAGGGTTTCCGATCGGTGCGATGTTAGGCAAAGCGTTCTTGGCTGAAGCCTTCAGCGCTGGAAGCCATGGTTCAACCTTTGGTGGAACGCCGATTGCTACGGCTGCAGGATATGCGGCTGTGGACACGATTATCTCGAATAAACTGCCAGAGCGCGCTGCGGAATTAGGTGCATACACGGTGAATAAGCTGGAGAGCAAGCTTGCAGGCAATCCGCTTATCAGCAATATTCGCGGCATTGGTCTCCTCATCGGGATCGAATGCACTCAGCCAGCAGGTGAAATCATTAGCGAAATTCATAAGCAAGGTGTACTCGTCATTCCGGCAGGGCCGAACGTTATTCGTCTGGTGCCCGCTTTGACTATACCGCAAGAAGATTTAGATCAAGCCCTAGATGTGGTGTGCAGTGTCCTCTCCCAGAAGGCATCAACCATCAGCAGCGTCTAGTAAAAGTTCCGTTTAGAGAGGTTGGATAACATGAATATGGCTGTACAGGAAGAACTGGCTGCTCAGTTGAAGGGCAAGGATTTTCTTGCTTTAGTTGATTATACATCAGAAGAAATTGAATATTTGATTCACTATGCGATTGAGCTTAAACGTAAACAGAAAGCTAGAGAGCCGCATGCTGTGCTCGCTGGTAAGACGCTGGGAATGATTTTTGAGAAATCCTCGACGCGTACGCGAGTTTCCTTTGAAGTGGGGATGTACCAGCTAGGGGGTCAGGCTCTTTTCCTTAGCAAAAATGATCTGCAGCTTGGTCGCGGTGAAACTGTTTGGGATACTGCGCAAACACTGTCCCGTTACCTGGATGGCATCATGATTCGCACGTACGAACACCGCAAAGTGATTGACCTTGCACGTGGATCAACGGTACCGGTTATTAATGGATTGACGGATTATGCCCACCCTTGCCAGGTGATGGCGGATTATCAGACGGTTCTGGAGAAAAAAGGCCGTTTGAAAGGTCTCAAAGTCGCCTACATCGGAGATGGCAACAATATGGTGCATTCCCTCATGATGGGTGCAAGCAAATTGGGAATGAATTTCGCGATTGCCTCGCCGGAAGGCTACGATCCTGATAAGGAAGTCATTCAGATTTCTAAGGAAAACGCAGCGCAAACCGGAGGCAGTGTCCTCCTTACTCGCGATCCACGCGAAGCGATTGAAAATGCGGACATCGTCTACACGGACGTTTGGGCAAGCATGGGCTTTGAGGCTGAGCAGCAGGAGCGGGAGATTGCTTTCAAGAACTTCCAAATCAACGAGGCGCTTGTGAAGCATGCCAAATCGGATTACCTGTTCATGCACTGCTTGCCTGCACATCGCGGGGAAGAAGTGAGCGAGGGCGTCATCGATGGCCCGAATTCCATTATTTTTGACCAAGCAGAGAATCGTCTTCATGCGCAAAAGGCCATTATGGCCGCGACAATGATATAATTATTAATAATTCGCAGCAGACATAGAAACGGAGAGATTAGTAGACATGGCTAAGGAAAAAATCGTTCTCGCCTATTCCGGCGGATTGGATACATCGGTTATCCTCAAATGGTTAAAAGAGACTTACGATGCGGAAATTATTGCTTTCACAGCGGATATTGGGCAAAAGGATGAGCTGGACGGTCTGGAAGAAAAAGCGCTCCAAACCGGAGCATCCAAGATCTACATCGACGACCTGCGCGAAGAGTTCGCGAAGGATTTCATCAACCCGATGTTCCAAGCGGGTGCTCTATATGAAGGGCAATACCTGCTCGGCACGTCGATTGCTCGTCCGTTGATCGCGAAGCGCATGGTCGAGATCGCTCGCGCTGAAGGCGCAACAGCGATTGCTCACGGCGCAACCGGCAAAGGAAACGACCAAGTGCGCTTCGAGCTGACAGCAGCGGCGTTGGCGCCTGAGCTGTCCGTTATCGCGCCTTGGCGTCTAGAGCAGTTCCGCGAGGAGTTCCCAGGTCGCGCAGAGATGATCGCTTATGCCGAGAAACACGGCATTCCGGTTACGGCATCTGCGGCGAAGCCGTATTCGACGGATCGCAACTTGCTGCACATCTCATTCGAGAGCGGCATGTTGGAAGATCCTTGGTTCGATGCTGCATCTGACGAGAACAAAGGCATGTACGTCTTGAGCGTAGCTCCAGAAGATGCGCCGGATCAAGCGGAGTACATCGAGCTTGAGTTCGACAAAGGTGACTGCGTAGCCATCAATGGCAATAAGTTGTCCCCACTTCAAGTTATGGAAACTTTGAATGAAATCGGCGGCAAGCATGGTATTGGCCGTGTAGACATGGTCGAGAACCGTTTCGTCGGCATGAAGAGCCGCGGCGTGTACGAGACTCCGGGCGGTACGATCCTTTTCACCGCTCACCGCAAAATGGAATCCCTCACGATGGACCGCGATGTCATGCACCTTCGTGATTCCCTCATTACGAAATATGCGACTTTAGTCTACAACGGCTTCTGGTTCGCACCTGAGCGTTTGGCGATTCAAGCACTTGTGGGAGAAAGCCAAAAGAACGTAACAGGTACTGTTCGTCTAAAGCTATATAAAGGCAACGTCATGGGCGCTGGTGTGAAAAGTCCAGTATCCCTTTACAATCCGGATATCGCTACGATGGAAGCAGATCCTACTAAAGCTTATGATCAAGGCGACGCAACTGGCTTCATTCGCTTGAACGCGCTTCGTCTGAAAGTATCTTCCGGCGTAGAACAAAACGCTAAGAAGTAATTGCTGTTTGAGAACGCAGATTGGTTTACTCGCTGTAGGTAAACATCTGCCGAAAGACCAATGGTGAAGGGAAATAGCAGCCTCTAGGGGCTGCTATTTCAACGGATAGCGGTTGTTTAAGTGAAATAAGAGTCTTTATGAGTCCAAAACGAGTTCAGTTATGCTAAATAGGAGTTTCTACAGGCCACGTTTGTCGAGCAGAGAGACTTTGAGCGCCGCTCAAAGATCCCTATATTATGTTAATACGAGAGGAGCCATGCACGGTGTCTAAGCTTTGGGGTGGACGATTTACGAAGAAAACCGACCAATTGGTCGAAGAATATACCGCATCGATTACGTTTGACAAAGAGCTTGCCGAGGAAGATATCGAAGGCAGCCTAGCGCATGTGACGATGCTTGGCAAGTGCGGCATTCTGCCTGCGGATGATGTCGAGAAAATCAAAGATGGCTTGCTGGCTGTGCAAGGCATGATTCGCCGTGGCGAGCTGGAATACACGATTCAGAATGAAGATATTCATATGAATATCGAGAAAACCTTAATCGATTTGATCGGCCCTGTCGGCGGCAAGCTGCACACCGGCCGCAGCCGTAACGATCAAGTGGCAACGGACATGCATCTCTACCTGCGCAAGCGGGTGGTCGAGTTCGTTGGCCTGCTGATCAAACTGCAGGAGGCTTTGCTTGAGAAAGCGAAGGATAATTTGGATACAATTATCCCGGGGTATACGCATCTGCAGCGTGCGCAGCCGATTCTGTTCGCGCATCACATGATGGCTTACGTCAGCATGTTCCAACGTGACCTTGAGCGCTTGCAGGACAGCTACAAGCGCGTAGACATGCTGCCGCTCGGCGCTGGCGCGCTCGCCGGCACGACCTTCCCGATCGACCGCCATTTCGTGGCGGAGCAGCTCGGGTTCGGACGCGTGTACGAGAACTCCCTGGATGCGGTCAGCGACCGCGATTTCATCCTGGAGTTCCTCTCTAACGCGTCCATGATCATGATGCACCTTTCTCGCTTCAGCGAGGAAATGGTGCTCTGGTCCTCGACCGAGTTCGCGTTCATCGAACTCGATGATGCTTTCTGCACCGGCAGCTCGATCATGCCGCAGAAGAAGAACCCGGACGTGGCGGAGCTCGTCCGAGGCAAAACCGGCCGCGTCTATGGCAACTTGTTCGGTCTGATGACCGTGCTCAAGTCGCTGCCGCTGGCTTACAACAAGGACATGCAGGAAGACAAAGAAGGCATGTTCGATACGGTTCGCACCCTGCAGGGCGCGCTTCAATTATTCGCTCCTATGGTTGCTACGATGAAAGTAAACTCGGATCGCATGAGACAAGCAGTGAACCAAGATTTCTCAAACGCAACGGATATCGCCGATTACCTTGTGAACAAGGGATTGCCTTTCCGTCAGGCGCACGAAGTGATTGGCAAAACCGTGCTGTACTGCATCCAAAACAAAAAATACCTGCTCGATATGAGCATCGAGGAGTTCAAAACCTTCTCAAGCCTATTCGAGTCCGATATTTATCAGGTGTTACAACCTGAGCAAGTGGTTAACGCGCGTAATGTCTACGGCGGAACGGCCAGCAACCAAGTGACAGAGGCGATTGCTCGCGCTGAGCAAGTACTGGCACAGTCGAACGAGTGGTTGCAAGTTTATTTAGAAAAAAGCAAGTAAACGAATAAACGAGAATCCTCGCTAGCTCCTTTTTGGTCGATAAAAAGCCTTCAAAACCAATTCTGATGGTCTTGAAGGCTTTTTCTTATTTACCGGTAACAGAGATGTATCCTGTATCTGCCCGTACCGTTACTTTTTTGCTGCCATCACCAATGGTACCCTTTGCGGCATTGTGATCGGTCTTTTGTACATTAACACCAGGTATTTCCAGATTGACGCTGCCTGTGTCTGTTCTCAGATCGAAACTTGCACCTTTTGGAGTAGGATCGAGCTGAAGACGAATCGAGCCAGTGTCGGATTGAAGCGATACGGAATCTCCGATATCATGCAGCTTAGCTGTAATGCTGCCTGTATCTGTTTTCATCTTGACATCACCTTGCCCGTCCTCTACGTTGATACGCCCCGTATCTGTTTGAAGATTGAGCTGCTTCCCTTCGTAACGATCAATGGAAATGCCGCCTGTATCTGTGGTGACTGTAAGCTTGTCGGCTTTTACTTCTTTGAAGTTGATGCCCCCCGTATCCGAGGAAACCGTGATAGCTTTGTACATTTTTTCTGGAAGTGTGACTTCTGTTCGTAATCGGAAACCATGGTTATTGATCAGTGCTTTCAAATCTGTCAAATTGAAACCGAAATTAATTTGTGGTTTCTTCTGTGTACATACGTCTACTCGCCATACATTGCTTCCTTCTGTTGCCGCATCAATGGTGCAGCTTCTAGCAGTTTGCTCTCCAACTGTTCCTACGAGATGCACTTTAATTTCATCGGAGTTACTTGGGATAAAGGTTACCCCGGAGATGTCATTTTGAATGATTAATGTATCAATATTGGCTGCCGGAATCTTCTTTTCGATATCAATATTTGTGACACCTGCACTCCAATCGACATCTTTAGAAGAAACAGCTGCTCCAATAAGGCCGACCCCAAGGCAGGCAAAGCCGAGCAGTAAGAAAAATTTGACGCCACGTTTCATAGCTTAAGCCCCCTTAATCAATTTGGCATTGAATCGGATGTACATCCAGCTGAGTTTGAAGAATTGTTTGAACAACAAAGAACCAAGCGTTGTCAGAATGATGCCTAAACCAAAGCAAGCTAGCAGTGCAAATCCAATGAACGTCAGGTCGCTGCTGGATGATCCCGTGATGCTGCCAAGAATGCCGACTATTGGTGCGATGATGAGCGCAAAGCCCGCAACGAATAACGCAATTAATGCGGCGAGAACACCGAACCATGGACCAACAACGAATATTAGATTAAAAAATCCAAGCATAATACTTACGATGATCGCCTTAATACTCGACTCCTGTTTAACCGGATAAGGGTATGGATTGGGATTCATATAAGGATTCGTGCCCTGTGGATGCGTATAAGGCGGATAGCCCCTAGTTTCGGGAGCTTGCTTAGGCGCCGCAGTCGGTTCAGGTCTGGGATAAGATTTCTCTACCCGTTCGCTGGACGTGCTTTTGGAAGGCTCCTGCTCTGTACTTGGCGTCTCCTTTTGAGCGTCCCAGTTAGGAACTCGAGGATAGCCGAGAGACTGTGCAACATCATCCTCTTGCTTGCCATTTTCAATGGCTTTCTGAAACAATTCTTCATAAACAGACAATATATTTTGGCGCTCCTTCTCGGGAAGTCCACGCAGTCGATAGTTTAGTTCTTTGAAGTAATCGATTTTGCTCATCGTCTAGCCTCCTTGTGTGCTATTTCATATTCCTATCATAATAGAAAAAAGTCATAATGACCTAGTAACTACAGTCACATGACCTTTCCTATTCGCAAAAGAGGCAGAAGCCTCTATCTATTACCGGTTAACCGGTCCTTTCACGCCATCTTCAAGGATGGGCTGCTCTGGCGTTGAGGGATTGATTTCATCTGACTTGATGTCGCTCCGGTTGGCAGCGATGATGGTAGGCACTGGAGAATACTGATCCTTCGAGATTAACTCTTTACTGACAATTGTACCATTTTCTCTTTTGATGCGATACGTCTCTACCTTGTAGCCGACCTTGCCGGTGCTAATAGGGCGTGTAACGCCAGGTTTCAGGCTGGAATTTTGCAAGTATTTAACCGGTGGTTGAATAGTTTCTACAATGTTGGAATTGATGTCGTAGGTAATGGATGGCGACATATGACCGAAAAGCTTCACAGTGACGGCTTGATCTGTTGTTATGGTTCGTATCAATAGATAGGCATCTGTGTTGTTGCGGAATTTGAAGTTAATATAACCGCTGGCGAAAGTGGCATCTTGGCCGAGCGCAACATAGCTAACAGGGAGTGAATGATTACGCCGTTCAACAATGTCGAGACCGCTCCGCAGTACTGCATTGTAAAGCGTTGTAGATACTTGGCAAATGCCGCCTCCAATGCCTGGCACAAGCTTGCCATTTAGAATGACTGGTGCTTCCTTATAGCCGAATTGGGCTTCCGTTTTTTCAATAATCTTGCTGTAGTCGAAGGTCTCTCCTGGAGCCATTAGATAATCCTGAATAGAGGCGGCTGTGGAGCGTATATTGTAAATTCTCCCTTCGCCCGACGGGGGAAATGAGGTCATAAATTCCGAGATTTTGCGATCGATGCCCTGATGCTTCAATGTTTCGACCGTTGTTGCAGGGCCCTGCTCGTATAAAGGCAAAGACAGAGTAATAGGAGCGGCGTTGTGAATATAGGCAATGGATGGGGCAACTTCTTTCAAGTGTTCAAGCAAATGGGCCGTATCAATTCTCAGCACTTTACGTTCGGGCTCGAAAGCTAGTAAATCTTCATTGGTTACAATTCGTTTGGCGGCAACTGGCTGAAGGCTGTAGAGGTCTTTCCAAGCTTCTTTGACTACGGTGTTTAGCTGCGCTTGATTGACAGTGACCTCTAGTGGTATATCTACATGACGCAGCGTCCAGCGAGCTTTTATACGTTCTATCGGCGAGCCTCCAAATAGCTGCCCAAGTGAACGAGCTAGGGTTTCCTTTTGATACTCAACACCTAGTTGTCCAAGTGACAGTTGTTTATTAGGAATATTCGAACGGGAGGATTGCAATTGAACGGGATAGGAGGAGAGCAGCTGTAGGCGCTTTTCGTATTCTTGTTGAAATTTATCATAGGGCATTCCTTCAACCCGCCAGCCGGCAACGGTGAACCCTGCAGGAAATGTAAGTTGAGATCCATAGATATATAGAGCAATGCAAAACGCACTTAGTAAGCCTAGGAAGATAGACGCATAGAAGATCACTTTTCTAATTTGGTTTGGCATGTACAGCGGCTCCTTTACGCTCAGATACAAGCGGTTCAGGCACAGAATGCCTGTACTACTATATGTATCGCTAGCTAAGGAGTTTTAGTACTTGTCAGGGGATTATCTAGCAGCCTAGGAGAACAAAAAACCGCCGGACATGATAGACATGATCCAACGGTTTTTCAAATATAGCATTATTTCGTCCCTGTAAATGTAATTCCTTTGATGAAAAATTTATTTCCGAATACATAAACAAGCAGGGCTGGCAGGGTGAAGATCATCGACGCTGCCATGATGTAGTTCCAGTACGAGATGTACTGGCCTTTGAATGTATTCAACCCTAGCGGAAGTGTGAACATCGAGCGCTCTGACATAAAGAGCAGTGGTTTCAAGAATTCATTCCATGACCCCATGAAGGTGAATATGGCCATAGCCGCAAGCGGCGGTCCAGCTAGCGGGAGTGCAACCCGGAAGAACATCCCGATTCGTGTCATGCCATCCATTTCCGAGGCTTCTTCCAATTCCTTGGGAAAACTAATGAAAAACTGACGCATCATGAAAATATAAGTGGCTTGCACCGCCGCCGGAATAATCAAAGAGCGGAAGCTATTCAGCCAGCCCAAGTCCTTAATGATCAGATATTGTGGAATAAGCGTAACCTTATCCGGTACCATCAGGATGGTAAGGATGAAGAAGAAAATAAGCTTGTTGCCGGGAAAGTCGAAGCGGGCTAATGAGTACCCGGCTAATGAGTTCAGCAGCAGATTGAGCAGGGTAACGGAGACGCCGACCAAGACGCTGTTAAAAAACCAGCGAGGGAACATTTGTTCACTTGTGAAAATATATTTGTAATTATCGAGCGTAAAATGTTCTGGAATAAAAGATAAACCGGTTGTAGAGATTTCCGCTAGCGTCTTGAACGAGGCGGAGAGCGCCCACAAGAACGGAATAACGGTAATTACGGCATATAGCATCAGCATGAGATAGGTTAATACGCGCGCTATAGTGCGGGTTTTGGATGCTTCCATTTAGGGTCTCTCCTCTCTTAGTTCAATTTCTCTTCGCCGCCGAAAAGCTTGCGTTGAATCAGCGTCACAATCATGATTGCGCAAGTTAACATAAAGGCTAAAGCGGATGCGTAACCCATATCCAAGTTTTTGAACGCATATTGATAAATCAATAGAACAAGGGTCAGCGTAGAATTATCAGGGCCCCCAGAACCATTTGACAATATATAGGCCTGATCAAAAAGTTGGAACGTTCCGATCAATCCCATGGTCACCACGAAGAAAGTGACGGGTTTGAGCATAGGTACTGTAATCGAGATGAATCTGCGCCAAGTTCCTGCGCCATCAAGCTCGGCTGCTTCATATAACGTATCGGGAATATCCTGCAGCGCTGCTAAGTAAATAACCATAAACTGAGGCGCTGTGGAAAATATATTCATGATCATAATGCCTTTAAGGGCGACGCTTGGGTCTCCCAGCCAATTGAAACTATCCATGCCCAGGAAATTGAGCATATCATTTAGTAATCCATCAGATTTGTAAAGCCACATGAAAATGAGGGTTAACACCGCGGATGAGGTGATTGTCGGCATAAAGTAGACAACTCTGAAAAAATTACGGAATTTAATTTTAGAATTCAATACGGACGCCATCAGCATGGCGACAATCGTTTGTATGGGAACGACATATAACGCGTATTCAACGGTATTACGGAGCCCGATCCAGGCACGGTCGTCATCGGCGATTCGGGCGAAGTTGCGAAGTCCGATGAATTTGTAGCTTATGCCTCCAAGCAGCTCAACCTTATGCAGAGAGAGGAAAACTGCGTAAAGAATAGGCAGTAAAAAGAAGGCGCCAAGCACAATCAGAGACGGAGAAACGAACAAATATCCAGAAATCACGTCCCGCCATTTGCGGCGGTTCCAGCGTCGTTTCATTCAAAGCTCCCCCTTTCCTGTAAAATGCCGTAAAAGAGGAAGGTTCTCCTCTTTTACGGCTGCTATGCTTTGTTTGGTTATTTACTTGCGGCAATTTCTTTATTAGCGGTGTCTTGCGCTTTTTTGAGCGCTTCTTCCAGGGTTACTTTACCTTGATAAGCGGAAATAAACTGATTGTTGAAGTTGTTCATGATGATCGGCAACGTTTCTTTCGCTTGCCATGGAATGGAGTAGGAGTTGCCGGCTACTAATGCAGCGCGCAGCGGATCTTTGTCGAAGCCAAGCTCTTTGGCTACGGATTTACGAGCAGGTAGTGCTAAGCCTTTGCTGGTCCATGTTTTCATGCCTTCTTTACCAGTCAGATAAGAAATAAGTTCATAGGCTTCTTGCTTGTGTTTTGAGCTTTTATTCATTACATAGGCCACTGTGTAAGCCATTGTCGCTTTTTTGCCGAAAGTGGTTGGAAGCTCAGCTGTAGCAAAATCAAGATCTTTGAATGTGCTTTGCAGGTACGGAATCGCCCAGTTTCCTTCGATCACCATCGAAGCTTTGTGCTGTCCGAACATTTCTCCGCCCCAGCCTGCGCCCAGATCCTTCGGTTCGCCAGCGGATTTATCTTTCAGGTGCATATCAACTACCGGTTGTAGACCTTTCAACGCTTCAGGAGATGAGTAAGCCGCATTGCCGTTATCGTCGGAAACCTTGCCGCCAGCAGCTTGAATCATGAACATTTGACGGGCGAGCTCAGGCGCAGCGCCAAATCCGAAGCGGGATACTTTACCGCCATCTGCTTTAGTCAGCTTTTTGGCTGCATCTTGAAGCTCTTCCCAAGTTGTAGGAACCTTAGTGATACCAGCTTCTGCGAAATCTTTCTTATTGTAGAAAAGCGCTAGTGTAGACGTATCTTTCGGGAAGCCATAGCTTTTGCCGTCTTTACCTTTAAAAGCGTTCAGAAGTGGCGCTTCGAAGTCAGCAACGTCAAACTCAGGTTTTACATAACCATCAAGCGGTTCAAGCACGTTTTTGGCAATCAGGCCAGGGGCTTCAAATGCATCTAGGAAGAATACATCCGCGCCTTCGCCACCTACTAAGCGAGTTTTAATGACATCCATATATTGATCCGCGATAACGTCAAACTTAACGGTAATGTTCGGATGTTTGGCTTGGAAATCTTTCAATACTTGTTGAAACAGTGCTGTTTCTTCAGGACTGGAGCCCCAACCGTTCAATGTAATCGTGACCGGCTCTGCCGATTTAGTTGCCGCAGTCGCTGCAGCTGAAGCCGCAGGAGTCGATGGGGATGGAGATGCGTTGTTAGCTGGGTTGCCACAGCCGGAGATTACGATCATCGATGATACAGCGGCAAGTGAAATGCCAGTAAGCCATTTTTTCATGAGTAAATGCCTCCCTTTTTTTAAATAGCTATTTATGAATGTTGAATCACTTGAAGCCCTGTTGTATTGTGCAGCACGTTCACAACCGCAGTCTGCGTCTGTGGGTTAAACAGAATGTGTAGGCTCAGCTTGCCTTGCGCCACGGTCATATTGCGGACGGTAAGTTCCGTCATGCCAGATGGCAATACGGGATTAAATCGGATGGTACCTCCCAGCGTATCGGGCTCGATACCGAGCATGGTCTGCAAAAATACTAGCGGAGTACCGGCTGCCCAGGCTTGAGGAGAACAAGCAACAGGATAAGGTACAGGCTCACCTATGGAATCGTCGTACCCACAATATAATTCAGGGAGTCTATGGTACTCGAAACTTTCAGATGCCTTCATTAAGCCCTCAATGACTTGCATGGTTTCCGCTTTGAAGCCGCTGCGGCTCATTCCCAGCAATACAAGGGAGTTGTCATGCGGCCAAATGCTGCCGTCGTGATAGCTCATAGGATTGTAGCCGGACGATTCCGTGCTCATGGTGCGAATGCCATAACCACTGAACATGTCAGGTGCTACTAGTCGGCGCACAACGGATTCAGCGCGGTCTGGCTGGAGCATGCCTGACATGAGGACATGACCAGGATTAGTTGTCACTGATTGGACTTGCTTCTTGTCAGCATCTAGTGCAATTGCGTAAAAGCCTTCTTCTTCCATCCAGAAGCTCGATTCGAAGCGTTGGCGAAGATCTTCTGCGGAGCTTTCCAGCTCATCGGCCATTGATTCTTTACCTAACTGGCGAAGAATAGGAGATAGTTTCATCTTCGCATGATAGACATACCCTTGCACTTCAGCGAGCGCAATGGGTGCTTTGGCATAATTGCCGTTACTATGTACGACAGAATCGCCAGAATCTTTCCAACCTTGGTTGGCAATGCCTTTGGATGATTTCTGGTAATATTCCACAAATCGATCACCATCTGCATCTCCATAATTGTCAATCCAGTGCAAGGCTTGCTCGATGTTCGGCATCAACTGCTCAATGAGCGCCGTATCTCCGGTCCATTGCACATACTCCGCAGCAAGGAGTAGGAAAAGAGGCGTTGCATCAATGGTTCCGTAGTAAGGTGTGAAAGGAATCTGGTTCGTTAATGCAAGCTCGCCATAGCGAATTTCGTGCATAATTTTACCAGGTTCTTCATCCCGCCAAACATCTTCCTTTGTACCCTGATAGGAGGCCATTGTAAGCAATGTACCTTTGGCCACATTTGGTGCTGCGGGCAGCATTTGCAGGGCAGCAATTAAACTGTCCCGTCCAAATGGGACCGCATACCAAGGCAGTCCAGCAACTGGGAAGCGTCCATGCCCAAGGTCCGTAAGGAGCACGCGCAAATCCTGAAGTCCGCGGTCGTACAAGTGATTGAATAGGGGAAGATTGCTTTCTATGGAAGTGGTATTGTGGTCCCATTCCTGGTAGGAAGCTTTCAGCATCTCAATCGCTTGTTGGGCAGAGACTTGCTCAGATCCCTTGCCATCGATATAAGGGGCAATGAAGAAGGTAACGGATTGGCGTTCTTTGGGCGCTAGCTCAAAGTTGAAGGCTATCGTACTGTCTTCCTGTACAACCGTTTCCTTGCGATCCCAACAAATATGCGTCTGACGTTCAACTCCGTCTGTTCCTTTGTAGCGTTTGACCAGCTTCTGGTGTTCCATCACATCAGGGAGCGCTTCACCGAAAGTTCCATTCTGAAAGCCCCGAACGACGAACATGTCAGCGAAATCGCTTTCGAATTGAGCTGTAAAGTCGAAAGCAACCGGCTTCGGATAAAAGTTAGTGAAGGCAATGGTTTCATATAGAGCGCCTTCGTAAATAAATCGTTGTCTTTCCAGTTCGACAGATTCTCTCCAAAGAATCAACTGCCCATCCGATTCCATATGAGGATTAGTCATACGAATGGTGGCGATATAGTTCGTTCCTGCGGAAGAACTAAGCAGAATCGGTTTTTTGCCGTTAATACGAATTTCAAGCCCACTTAGAAAGCGGGTATCTTTCGTATATAGACCGTGTCCTGCTTCATTGCCTGCTGGAATATCGCCGGTTTTATCGGTCATGAGGAAGAGATCATTCTCCTTAATGACTCGGTAATCCATTCGGGCCACCCCTTTTCTCTGTTATTCTTGATGATTTCTACTACATTATTCTTACCGAAACGTTTCGGAAACAAATAAAAAGAAAAGGAAACCAAAATCAAAGGGGTCGAAACCCATTAAATTTTCTTTCCAATCTTTCAAACAATCACTGCCTTAATGTTTCCGAAACGTTTTGGTAACTTGATATTTTGATTATACAGAAGGATGTAACCAGTTTCAATCCCTTTTAACAAATTTTTAAGCGTTTACATTAGGCAATAATTAAGATTGAAACTAGAAGAGGAATAGATTAATATAGGAATTATATAAAAATTCCGATCGATTTATTCCAAAACGTTTTGGACAGGGGCGAACACGCTAACTATATGATAACAATAAAAGATATTGCCAGAGAAGCCGGCGTGTCCGTCACTACCGTATCGCGAGCGCTTAACGGATACAATGATGTGAATGATGATACCCGCAAAAAGATTCAGCTCATTGCGAATGAGCTTGGTTATAGTCCTAATATGGCCGCGCGCAGCCTAATATCCAAAAAAACACAGACACTCGGACTGCTGCTATCCGGAATTACGCGTAATAGTACTAAGGATAGTATCGCGTTTGAAATTCTTTGCGGTATGAACGACCGGGCGGGGGAGCTGAATTACGATCTGATCTTATTCAGTACTACACCCCAGAAGCAAGCTGCGAAATCCTACAAAGCGCTTTGTCAGGAACGCGGGGTTGATGGTGTCATTATTATGGGCATTCGACTGGATGACCCCTATTTAAAAGAGATCGTCACCTCGAGTTTACCTTGCGTACTGATTGATATTCCTTTTAAAAACAGCAATGTTGGTTATGTGACTTCGGATAATATTCAAGGCGCGTCTCGGATGACGCAGTTCTTGATTGAACAGGGCCATAAGAAGGTAGCGCTAGTGAATGGCCACGCGCAAGCTGATGTCAGCATTAAGCGTTTGGATGGTTATAAGCAAGCTTTGGAGCAAGCAGGCATTCCGTTTGAGGAGGATTTGGTTCTCGACGGGGGGTTCTCGGATGAAGGAGCTCGTGACGCTACCTACAGACTTATGTCTCAGCGTCCTGATGTGACCGCTATTTTTTGCGCAAGTGATCTAATGGCTCTTGGGACGATGCAGGCGCTTCGGGGGCTTGGACTTCAAATCCCTGGCGATGTCTCAGTTGCTGGATTCGACAACATCAGTATCTCCGCCTATTGTTCTCCAGCTTTAACAACCGTTAGCCAAAATCCATATGAAATCGGTTATCAATCTGCCCAGATGATTATTGACATGCTGGAGGGTCGTCAGGTAACCAAACAATTGGTGCTTCCAGCGGAACTTCTCGTCCGCTCTAGTGTAGCCCCGCCTAAAAATAAACAAAACTAATGACAGAACCGTCCTTTGCAGGGCGGTTTTTTCGTATGGTATAGTTTTCTAGTTCGACAGTACTAGCGTTGGATTTCTCATATTCTCTAATAAAATGATATAATGACAGTATTCAACAGGAATTTCAAAGCTATTTTAAAAGGAATTTCAGCTTTTGTGTCGAATGGTTAAAAGCTATGTTTACAAGCAGAGAGACTTTGGGCTGGGCTCAAAGATCCCAAAGCAGAGAGACTTTGAGCTCCGCTCAAAGATCCCTATATTAGGATGTGATATTGTGATCGAAATGCAGGACGTATGGAAAACATACTCCAACGGCACTCATGCATTGCGAGGAATTAATGTAAAAGTGGACAGCAACGAGTTTGTCTATGTTGTTGGACCTTCCGGCGCAGGTAAATCTACATTTATGAAGTTGATGTATAGAGAAGAGAGGCCGACCAAGGGGCAAATCTTCGTGAACGGTTTTAATTTGGAAAAGCTGAAACAGCGTAAAATTCCTTTTGTGCGCCGAAATATTGGCGTTATTTTCCAGGATTATCGACTGCTTCCTAAGCTTAATATTTTTGAAAATGTGGCTTTCGCTATGGAAGTTATCGAGGCACCTAAGAAGCAGATTAAGAAACGCACCATGGAAGTGCTCGAGCTTGTTAAGTTGAAGGATAAAGCGAATTCGCTGCCCTCTCAGCTTTCTGGAGGCGAGCAGCAGCGGGTAGCGATTGCCCGGGCAATAATTAACAATCCAGCCGTCATTATCGCCGATGAACCGACAGGAAATCTCGACCCTGAGACCTCCTGGGGAATCATGAAATTGATGGAGGAAATTAACTTCCGGGGAACCACCATAGTCATGGCTACGCATAACAAGGAAATCGTCAATACGATGCGTAAACGAGTCATTGCGATTGAGCATGGACTCATTGCTCGTGACCAGGCACGGGGGGAGTACGGTTATGAAGATTAGTACGGTTTCTCGTCATTTGCGAGAAGGTACGAAGAATGTCGTTCGGAATGGCTGGATGACGTTCGCGTCGATCAGTTCGATTGCCATTTCATTATTTATTTTAGGTGTTTTCGTCCTTATTACCCTTAATGTGAATGATATTGCAGGTCAGATTGAGAAACAGGTTGAGATTAATGTATACCTGGAGGTTAACACTTCGCAGGATCAGATGAAGGCGCTCGAAACTCAAATCCAAGCTATTCATGAGGTAAAATCGATCAAGTTTGTTTCGAAAGAAGAGGGCCTTGTTTATTTAAGGCAAAAGCTTGGTGAGAGCGGTAAAGCTTTGTTAGATGGATTTGAAGGGGATAATAACCCGTTAAACGATGCATTCACCATCGAAGTTAATGACCCGCGAAATGTGGCCTTCGTTGCTGATCAAATCAGCGCGCTTAACATCGGCAAAGATCCAAAGCCCATCTATAAGGTGAATTATGGCAAAGGCACGGTGGAAGCCCTATTTAAGGTGACACAAATTGTTCGTTGGATCGGGATTGGTATCGTTATTTTACTTTCATTTACCGCCGTGTTCCTGATCGCGAATACGATCAAAATTACGATTTTGGCCAGACGCAAAGAAATATCAATTATGAAACTGGTGGGTGCGACGAATTCCTTTATTCGTTGGCCGTTCTTTATAGAAGGTGCTCTACTAGGATTCATTGGCTCTGTGATCCCGACAGCTATTATTCTAGGTGGGTACTGGAAACTGCTTAACACAAGTTCATTGAACTTGAATTTGCTTATGGTTGAATTAACACCTTTCGGGAAGATTGCTCCTACGATGACGGCTTTGTTGTTAGGTATTGGCATGGTTATCGGAATCTGGGGGTCCCTAATCTCAGTCCGCAAATTCCTCCGCGTCTAAAAGGTGGCTAAACAAGCCCACTTTGATAACGAAGTTGATCTTGAAGCTTAATCGGCGTCGAATCTTGAATGAAAATGGGGCAGTGCGGTACTCATGTAGCTTGCTACACTCCGTTCCTCCTGCCCTCATTTTCATCCAACCTTCTCGGTTCTGAAAGCGGGCTTTTTTAGCTTCTATTTATATTAAAATATTTTCAAAGATTCATAGATTAAGAATTTAAGAGATTCAAAGTATAAGACTCGAGAAGAACCAGGTTTTGATGATAGGGAGGCTACGTGCTTGAAGAAGAAGATTCTACCTGTGGTGTTGACACTTGGGATTGCGGCTTCATTGGCGGTTCCTTGTGCGGGATATGCCGCTTCAACAACGGAAAAGATCGATCAGCAGTTGACTCAGCTCAAGAAAATGAAGGCGCAAGCGCAGCAGAAGGCGAATGACGCGCAGAATCAAATAACGAAGGTCCAGACGGAGAAGGACCAGGCGACCAAGGATATGAATACGCTTGTCAATCAGGTGAATGAGGCTAGTAAGAAGCTCACGAAGCTGAATGAGGAAATCGACCAAGTGTCTACTGCTTTAGCGGATAATGCTAAGCAATTGGATGAGGCGGTTGCGCGAGTTGAGACTCGTGATAATATGCTGAAATCCCGTGTACGCCTGATGTACATGAACGGATTTGTTTCCTACATGGATGTGGTGCTTAGCGCGACTAGTTTTTCTGATTTCTTGAACCGTATTGAAGCTTTGAAATCTATTGTCAACCAAGATAAAGAGATACTAGTAGCGAATAAGAAAGATAAAGAGACGGTTGCCCAGAAGAAAGCAGATACGGAGCAGCAGCTTGAGAAGGTTAAGACCCTTTACGCTGACGCCGACGCCCTTAGGGATGACCTGCAAGCGAAGGAAAAGGCCAAGGAAGTTAAGATTGCTTCCCTTACGAAGCAAGAGAAGGTGCTAGAGGATATTTCAGAAGAAAGCGATAAACAGATTACACAATTAGCGAAGCAAGAAGCTGACCTACAGGCGAAGAAGCGGGCTGCTAGTAATGCGAAGTCGCCTTTCACTTATTCCGGTGGGAAACTGGGTTACCCATTGGCTGTTCAAGCACCGCTTACTTCCGATTTCACGAATAGAATCAATCCAGTTACAGGCCGATCAGAGAGCCATAAAGGGATTGATTTGGGAGCACCCAAAGGAACGGATATCCTCGCAGCTGAGAACGGCTCAGTCATCTATGCATCATGGATGAACGGCTACGGGAATTGCGTCATCGTGGATCATGGGAATGGGTTATGGACGGTATATGGACATATTATGAATGATGGGATCTATGTCAAAGTTGGCGATGTGGTGAAACGCGGACAGAAGATTGCCGGTGTTGGCTCGACAGGTCAATCGACAGGGAACCATTTGCATTTTGAAGTTAGGAAGAATGAAGTTCCAACTGATCCTAAACCGTTTTTACGATAAGGGAACTTGGTTATAAAACGGGAATAGCTTGTCATATACTACAAACAGGCGAACCCAAATGGGTCTTAGGAAAAAGGTGGTGAAACGCGCTTTGCAATTCAAAGGACGCACGGTCATAGTATTTGTATTATTAGCCATGTTTGCAAGCAGTATCGTGACACTGACGATTGTGGATTCATCCTTTTCTTGGGGGCGGAAAGAGCAGCCTGCGGGCAGTACAGCTGCATCCACGGCCACCTCATCCGGGCTATCGAGTAAGGATTTGAGTAAAATCTCTACAACGTTTCAATTGATCGAAAGCAAATATTTGAAGCAGCCGGATCATGATAAGTTGGTCAACGGCGCAATCAATGGCATGCTGGAATCTCTGGAAGATCCATTTACTGTGTATATGGACCAGAAGGAAGCGAAGCAGTTCGATGAGAGTATTACATCCTCTTTTCAAGGCATAGGGGCAGAGGTTTCGATCGAGGAAGGTAAATTCGTTATCGTGTCTCCCATCAAGGGATCTCCTGCTGAGAAGGCGGGTATTCAATCCAAAGACGTGATTGTCTCTGTCAATGGTGAGAAATTGGACGGGCTTACACTCAACCAAGCGGTCATGAAAATCCGCGGCCCTAAAGGGACACAGGCGAAGCTGGATTTACTTCGTCAAGGTGCCGGTGATCCGGTGCAAGTCATCGTGGTCAGAGATAATATTGACGTTGAAACGGTCTATGGCGAAATGCTGCAGGACCAAATCGGAAAGATTGAGATTCGCCAATTCTCCTCGAATACGGCCGTCCGTTTCGCTGAAGAGCTGAAAAGCCTTGAAGCCAAAGGGATGAAAGGGCTTGTTATCGACGTGCGTAATGACCCGGGCGGTCTGTTGAACGTAGTCGTAGATATCGTGAATCCATTCGTTAAGAGCGGCAAGCCGATCGTCCAGGTCGAGAATCGGGATGGCAAGCGGGAGCCGACACCTTCAACGGGTTCAGGCAAGAACTATCCGGTTACTGTGCTTATCAACAAGGGCAGTGCGAGTGCTTCCGAGATATTGGCTGGAGCCTTCCAAGAAGCGGTTGGCAGCAAGATTATTGGTGAAACCTCCTACGGGAAAGGAACCGTTCAGGTGACTTTCGAGAAGGAAATGGGCGACGGCAGCAATATTAAAATGACCGTGTACAAATGGTTAACACCAAATGGCAACTGGATTCACAAAACGGGAATCCAACCGGATATTCCGGTTGAACAGCCAGGTTATTTCAAAGCAGCTCCGCTGTCTAAGAAGAGTGTGCTTAAACAAGATATGACAAGCGATGATGTGAAGAATCTACAGCTGATGCTGACAGGTCTTGGTTTTAACCCAGAGCGTACAGATGGTTATTTTAATGATAAGACCGTTACAGCTGTTAAAGCATTCCAACGGACTAATGGATTACCAATGACTGGTGAGGTTGACACGGAAACAGCGACTAAAATCGAAAAATCAATTTTGGTGCAAATTCGTGAGCCGAAAAACGATTTGCAATTAAAAGCAGCCATTGGGCAAATTCAAAAGCAAATCGGGAAATAATAAGGATCAGATATTGGAAATTCGTCAAGATGGGCAGGAGTTAGGCTCTAATAGTCGAATTAGTGTAGGAAGGTTGCTACGGCTGCCTTCCTATTTCTTTTTCAACAAGGAGACCCAGATTCGTATGGATGTATTGATTCAACTCTTGGACAGACTGCTGCAGGCTGTAGGGCAGTTGTTTGCGAATCCTTTTTACTATATAGGTATTCTATTTATCGTGCTGCATTATCGGAAACAGATTCAGATGGAGCGTAAGCTGTTTCACACGCGCTTGCATTCTTTATTAAATGAGACGTGGCGAACCGTACTTTGGGGTTGGCTAGGCGGTATAAGTGCCTCCGTACTTATGCTCTTCGTAGGTGTTAATATTCAAGCGAGCACAATAATTCTATTGTGGGTCTTATCGATTATCCTAGTGATGATGCGCGTTAGATTCTTCTGTTTAGCTTATGCGGTAGGTATTTTGGGAATCGCGCAAGTGATTCTTTCGTGGATACCGAATGTAACCAGCCTCCAGGAGGCAATTCCGGTTCTGGACATTGTAGTTGGCGCGGATATCCCTTCCTTGCTGGTCATTGTCGCCATACTTCATCTTCTAGAAGGAACACTCGTCGGTTTTCAAGGGGCACGTATGGCAACACCGCTGTTCCTTGAGGGAAGAAGAGGGCAAATTATCGGCGGGCAACAGCTGCAAGGTTTCTGGCCTGTTCCATTATTCTTGCTCGTTCCTATGACGGGGGGAAGTATACAAGGTCTTCCATGGGATACGCTGTTTGGTTCAAACCTCGCATCCGGATGGACACTTCTTGCCTTTCCGGCAATGATTGGTTTTACGGAGCTAACGATATCGAAGCTTCCCCGCAAACAAGCCCGTTTTAGCGCAAGCTTACTCTACTTATATGGCATCATCCTATTAGTTACAGCGATTGCAGCTCATTTCTGGTCACCGATTCTGCTTGTAGGAGCCGTACTCAGCATAGCTTTACATGAAGGATTGATTCGGTATAACCAATGGGTGGAAGATAAGCTGGTGCCGTTCTACGTTCACTCACAGCGAGGTCTTATGGTGTTGTCGGTAGTGCCAAACAGTCCTGCCCACGAGCTTGGTATTCAAACGGGCGAACTCATTCACAAGGTGAACGGTCATAAAATCAAGACGAAAACTGATCTGCATATTGCAATGGGGCTGAATTCCGCCTTCTGCAGGCTGGAAGTGCTGAACGAGCAGGGTGAGGTACGTTTCTTGCAGCGAGCGATTTACTCTGGCGATCATCATCAATTGGGTATTATTTTAGCTCCGGATCAGGATGCATTGTATTTCCTAGAGCAAAGACCCTTGCATCTGTTCTCCTATTTGCGAAATAAATTGACCGGCTTGTTATCCAATAATTCGACGAAATCCATGTGATTTAAAAAAGACCCTATCCTCTTGTTTGAAAGAGGAAGGGTCTTTGCTTATTTAACAGTTGTTGTTGGAGATAGCCCATCACGCAGTACAATGATTTCGACGCGGCGGTTTTTGCTGCGGTTCTCATCGCTGGTGTTGGCTACTTTTGGCATCGTATCGGCATAAGCGGTAGCAATAAATTTATTATTATCCAATTTGGCCGTATCACTAAAATAGCGAAGCACCGAAAGGGAACGGGCGAATGATAATCCCCAGTTATCTTTGAAAGGATTGCCTGTAGCTAGCGGCAAGTTGTCGGTATGCCCTTCAATGCTTACCTTGCTGTTCAAAGTAGGGATGAGTGAAGCGAGCTTTTGCAGAATAGGATAGGAGGCCGTCTTCAGATCAGCTTTTCCTAAGTCGAACAGGAATAAGTCGTTTAACGTGATAGCCACACCGCGTTCTGTATCGCTAGCGGACACTTGTGCCTCCAGGTTCTGATCATTAATATAAGCTTGAACTTGTTTTAAAAGATCTTGGAGCTCCTTCTCGCGCTTCTCTTTTTCACTTTCTTCCGGCTTTGTTTTATCTTTCTCTTCCTTTTGGTCGTTCACGTTATGCTTGGTAGCATCTTTGTCCTTACTGTCCGCATCGCCTTGCTTAGGGGTCATTTGACCGCTTACACCGAAGCCTTTATCCAAAACCGAGTCAGCTTTCTGGAATTGCATGTTTAAGGCTTGGGCAAGAACGGAATACTTTTGAACATCGACTTTACTCATAGCATACATAATAATGAAGAAAACGAGCAGAAGGGTGATTAAATCAGCGTAAGTAATGAGCCATCTCTCATGATTGACATGTTCCTCGTGCTTCTTACCTCTCCGCGCCATTATCGGCATCCTCCTCTGCGACTTTCTTCGCTGATTTATCGTGGAGGAAGGAATTCAGTTTTTTCTTAATTAACTGTGGATTCTCACCGGCTTGAAGGGCAAGAATTCCTTCTAACATCAGTTCCATTTCGGAAACCATTTCTTTGCCGCGAACTTTTATTTTATTAGCAATCGGAAGATAGACCAAGTTGGCGCTCATAACACCGTATAAGGTAGCTGTAAAAGCAACAGCAATCGCAGGTCCGAGACTAGAGGGATCGTCGAGATTGCCAAGAACGTGAATAAGCCCCATAACAGTACCGATAATTCCCATGGTTGGCGCATATCCGCCTCCGACTTCAAACACCTTTGACATATTATTAACCTGGTGCTCAATAGCGTCCATTTCAAGCTCCAGAATTTGTCTGGTCAGCTCGGGATCAGTTCCATCCACCACCATAAGCAAGCCATCTTTAAGGAATGGATTTGTATGCTCCTGTGCGCGCTGCTCTAGGGCTAATACACCTTCTCGACGAGCGATCGAAGCCATATCCACAAGTTCATCAATAATTGCCCCCGGCTCTCTTTTTACTTCTTTGAAGGCAATGCCTAGAGCTTTAGGGATTTTGGCTAAAATAGAGAGCGGAAAGCTGACGGCTACTGCACCAAAGGTACCGCCGAAAACGATCAGCATGGCACTCGGGATGATCAATGAACTAATATGACCGCCATCCCACATGTACCCGCCGATTAAACCTGCAAGACCCAATACTAATCCTAAAACTGTTGTCAAATCCATGACTGTACCACTCCTAATTAGCATAAAAAGAATAGGAACCATAAAGCAACCTGATAAGTTCGTTGAAGCCTCTCTTCACAAAGCTTATACAGGCCGTAACAGATATTGCCGTTTGCATCCATGATTCAAAAAGAGTATAATGAAAAAACCAGAACAAACATTCTTATGATGGATGAAATTAGAGATTCCTTTATATTTGTGCAGAATAAGTTCCATAAACTTCTATATCGGAAATAGCATAAGGAAAGTTAATAGGATAAAAGTTCGATTTATTTCGTTGAAATGTAGGTTTAAAAAGTTCGCTTTCAGAACCGAGAAGGTTGGACGAAGTCCGGAGAAGGAGGAACGGAGCGTAGAGTTTTGCTACGTGAGTACCGGACTTCCCGGTTTCGTTCAAGATTCGATGCCGAGTTGCTTCCTGAATGACTTCGTTATCAAAGTGAACTTTTTAAACAACCTTTATAAGTGTGGGTGATTATTGATGAGTGAACTAGAGATTAGCTCTAAGAAGTTTGAGCTTGTGTCCGATTTTTCTCCGCAAGGCGATCAGCCCAAGGCGATTGAGGAAATTGTTCAAAGTATACAAGCGGGTAATAAGCATCAGACACTCTTAGGTGCGACGGGAACGGGAAAAACGTTCACAGCGGCGCAAGTCATTGCCAAGTTGAACCGTCCTACCCTGATTATTGCGCATAACAAAACGTTAGCCGCACAGTTGTGCAGTGAATTTAAAGAATTTTTCCCTCATAATGCCGTCTCCTACTTCGTTAGTTACTATGATTACTACCAACCAGAAGCCTACATTGCCTCCTCTGACACTTACATCGAGAAAGATTCCAGCATCAATGAAGAGATAGATAAGCTCCGTCACTCGGCGACAAGCTCGTTATTTGAGCGCCGTGATGTTATTGTCGTAGCGAGCGTGTCGTGTATTTACGGCTTGGGTTCGCCAATTGAATACGGGAGTATGCTGCTTTCTTTACGTGTAGGTATGGAGAAATCGCGCAATGAGATTCTACACAAGCTTGTGGATATACAATACCAGCGGAATGATTTGAATTTTGTCCGCGGGACGTTTCGCGTGCGCGGAGATGTCGTTGAGATTTTTCCAGCGTCGCATGGCGAGCAAGCGGTGAGAGTTGAGTTGTTTGGTGACGAAATCGAACGGATTACGGAAATCGATGTGCTTACCGGCGAGATTATCGGCGAGCGCGAGCATATCGCGATCTTCCCGGCGTCTCACTTTGTGACGCACGAAGATACGATGAAGCGAGCACTCATGAATATTGAGCGTGAGCTCGAGGAGCGTCTTGCCGAGCTGAAAGAGCAAGGGAAGCTGCTCGAAGCGCAGAGGCTGGAACAGCGGACGCGCTACGACATGGAAATGATGCAAGAGATGGGCTTCTGCAATGGGATTGAGAATTACTCGGGGCCGCTGACTTTCCGTGAGCGGGGGGCTACGCCTTATACGCTTTTGGATTATTTCCCAGACGATATGCTCTTTATGGTCGATGAATCTCATGTGACTTTGCCACAGATTCGTGCGATGTATAATGGGGATAGGGCAAGAAAAGAAGTATTGGTTGATCACGGTTTCCGTTTGCCTTCTGCACTGGATAACCGTCCTCTACGCTTTGAGGAGTTTGAGGAGAAAGTCAGCCAAATTTTATATATATCAGCAACACCTGGACCTTATGAGCTGGAACATTGTCCAGAAATGACGCAGCAAATTATTCGTCCTACTGGGTTATTGGATCCAATCATAGAAGTAAGACCAACCAAGGGTCAGATCGATGATTTAATAGCCGAAATTCATGATCGAATTCGAAAAGATGAGCGGGTGCTCGTTACGACCTTAACGAAAAAGATGTCGGAGGATTTAACCGATTACTTTAAAGAAATAGGCATTAAGGTTCGGTACTTGCACTCAGATATTAAGACATTTGAACGTATGCAGATTTTACGTGATTTGCGGTTGGGGACTTTCCATGTTCTTGTGGGGATTAACCTCCTTAGGGAAGGTCTTGATTTACCTGAGGTTTCGCTAGTCGCTATTCTAGATGCGGACAAAGAAGGGTTCTTGCGTTCGGAACGATCGTTGATTCAAACCATCGGCCGTGCGGCGAGGAATTCAGACGGTCGTGTTATTATGTATGGAGATAAAATAACAGATTCTATGCAGAAAGCGATCTATGAAACGAGTCGCCGTCGTGGTCTGCAAGAAGCGCATAATGAGAAGCTGGGGATTACGCCGCAAACCATTGCCAAGAAAATACGCGATGTCATTGAAGCTACGAAGGTAGCTGAACAGAAAGCAGATTATCTGGCCGATGTGAAGGGTGCGAAGATGTCGAAGAAGGATCGCGCATCGCTGATCGAGCGTTTGGAAGGCGAGATGAAAGAGGCAGCGAAGAACCTGCAGTTCGAACGAGCCGCACAGCTGCGTGATGCTATTATGGAAATGAAAGCTGATGCCTAGAAGAGGCATCAGCTCCACATAGGAGAGGAAGGGTACCCGTGTCTAGAGATCAAATCGTTATTAAAGGAGCTAGAGCTCATAATCTGAAAAATATCGATGTCACGATTCCGCGTGATAAGTTCGTTGTACTTACGGGCTTAAGTGGATCAGGGAAATCGTCGCTTGCCTTTGATACGATTTATGCGGAGGGGCAGCGGAGATACGTAGAGTCTCTATCTGCATATGCCAGACAATTTCTAGGGCAAATGGATAAGCCGGATGTAGATTCGATTGAAGGTCTCTCACCGGCTATTTCCATTGATCAGAAAACAACAAGCCGTAATCCGCGTTCCACAGTTGGAACTGTAACAGAGATTTACGACTATTTGCGCTTGCTATATGCTCGAATTGGACGACCGCATTGTCCGACCCACGGCATTGAGATTACATCGCAAACCGTGGAACAAATGGTGGATCGCATTATGGAGTATCCAGAACGAACGAAGCTCCAGATTCTAGCTCCCCTAATTTCAGGACGCAAAGGCGAACATACGAAGCTGCTTGCCGATATTCAAAAGCAGGGATTCGTAAGGGTCCGTGTCAACGGTGAAACGGTCGATCTCGCTGAGAAGATCGAACTCGACAAAAATAAAAAGCACACGATCGAAGTCGTTGTTGACCGTATTGTGATCAAAGAGGATGTTCAAACTCGTCTTGCGGACTCTCTGGAGACAGCGCTCAAGTTGGCAAATGGACGGGTAATCGTCGATATCATTGACCAAGAAGAGCTGCTCTTTAGCCAGAACTTAGCTTGTCCGGAGTGCGGCTTCAGCGTTGAAGAATTAGCGCCGAGAATGTTTTCGTTTAACAGTCCCTTCGGTGCTTGTCCTGATTGTGATGGACTAGGCAGTCAGATGATCGTTGATCCTGATCTACTTGTTCCTGATGCGAAGCTAACGATTGAAGAGGGAGCGTTCGAAGCATGGGCCGGCAGCACTTCCAACTATTATCCGCAGTTTCTTGCCGCGGTTTGTGAACATTATTCCATTCCTCGCAATGTACCTGTTTCTGAGATAAGCAGTGATCAGATGAAGGTTATCCTCTATGGAACAGGCGGGGAGAAGATTCGCTTCCGCTATGAGAATGATATGGGAGCGAGCAAGGAAGCGTTAGTACCTTTCGAGGGTATCATTCGCAACTTAGAACGCAGATTCAAAGATACGTTCTCTGAGGGGATCAGGGAGCACATTCAGACGTATATGAGCACGAAGCCTTGTCCGAAGTGTAAAGGACAGCGTTTGAAGCCTGAAACGTTAGCTGTGACGATCAATGGCAAGAACATTGCACATGCCACTTCCCTTTCGATTGGTGAGGCTGAGGAATGGTTCAAGGGGCTGGACTTGAATGAACGAGAGCTGACAATTTCCAATTTGATTCTCAAAGAAATCAGATCTCGCCTAGGGTTCCTAGTCAATGTAGGTCTTGATTACTTAACGATGCATCGTGCTGCTGGCACGTTATCGGGCGGGGAAGCACAGCGGATACGCTTGGCTACTCAGATCGGTTCAAGTTTGATGGGTGTCCTTTATATTTTGGATGAGCCTAGCATCGGACTGCATCAGAGAGATAATACGCGTCTTATTCAGACGCTCGAACATATGCGTGATCTCGGCAACACATTAATCGTTGTGGAACATGATGAGGACACCATGATGGCTGCGGATTATATTATCGACATCGGCCCTGGTGCCGGCATTCACGGTGGACAAGTTATTGCACAAGGTACGCCAAAAGAGTTAATGAAAGATGATAACTCTCTTACAGGACAATACCTCAGCGGCAAACGGTTCATCCCGATCCCAGCAGTGCGACGCAAACTGAATGGGAAATGGATCGAGGTCAAAGGCGCCAAAGAAAATAACTTGCGTAACGTATCGGCTAAAGTGCCGCTCGGTGTATTTACCTGTGTTACAGGGGTATCCGGTTCAGGCAAAAGTACGTTGATTAACGAGATTTTGTTCAAAACCTTGTCGCGTGATTTAAACGGAGCGAAGGTGCGTCCAGGTGAGCACAAGGAAATTGTGGGTCTTGAGCACATTGATAAAGTTATCGATATAGACCAATCACCGATTGGTCGTACGCCACGCTCGAATCCTGCTACGTATACCGGTGTGTTTGATGATATTCGTGATGTTTATGCGAATACGAACGAAGCTAAGGTTCGCGGTTACAAGAAGGGCCGCTTCAGCTTTAACGTGAAGGGCGGCCGTTGTGAGGCTTGTCGTGGAGACGGCATCATCAAGATCGAGATGCACTTCTTGCCGGACGTGTACGTGCCTTGTGAAGTCTGCAAAGGCAAGAGGTACAACCGCGAGACAATGGAAGTGAAGTACAAAGGCAAGAGCATTTCCGAAGTGTTAGAGATGACGATTGAGGACGGCTGCGAGTTCTTTAAGAACTTGCCGCGTATTCATCGTAAGCTGACGACACTTCTGGATGTGGGGCTGGGCTACATGACTCTCGGCCAGCCAGCGACTACGCTGTCCGGCGGCGAAGCCCAGCGTGTGAAGCTCGCGGCGGAGCTGTACCGCCGCAGCACAGGCAAGACGATCTACATCTTGGATGAGCCCACTACGGGGCTCCACATCCACGATATCGATCGTCTGCTGAAGGTGCTTCACCGTCTCGTAGAGAACGGTGAAACGGTGCTTGTCATCGAGCATAACCTCGATGTCATTAAGACGGCGGACCACGTCATCGATCTAGGTCCCGAGGGTGGTACCCGCGGAGGACTGATCGTGGCTGCCGGTACGCCGGAGGATGTCGTGAAGGTGGCCGGGTCCTACACCGGCCAGTACTTGAAACCGATCCTTGAACGGGATCGGGAGCGCTCTGAGAACTACGCAAAGCGACTTGAAGTGCTAGAAGAATCAGTCGGCTAGTCAGTTACCCGAATAAGCTTGGTTCACGATATAAGTAATCGTGACGCCAAGCTTATTTTTTACTTTTGTCACAATTTCGACTAACAAACCTTGAATTTTGTTAAGACTTAATTGAATGATACAAGCTTCGACAATTTAATCCTCTATCACAATGGGGGAGAATAGACCTATAATTAGGTTATAAGTTGCATTCAGAAATATCCCTCATACTAACTATCCATGATCGAGGATATAAGCAGTTCTAATCTATCTACTTTATGGAGGCTTGTTATGAAACCAACGTTAGAGTTACAAGAGATTGTTTCTGCTTTAGGTATTGACCCTTTTCGTTTCTTAGCTTGGCAGGAGAAAGAATTAGCTGAAAAACTACAAAACGCATACCTAGAGGAGCATAAAGAATTCGACACCGTGTACGGACTAGTCGTTTAAGAAGTGCAACTCTATGAAAACATAGAACCCGACACATCCCTCGATAGGGATTTCGGGTTTATTTTTTATTTTGATCACTAAGGTAAGGATTGAATCACTGCATGACCAGAGTTATAAATATGCGAAGAGATGGACATTTTATACTTACGAGGCAGGTTTGAGAACTCTAAACTCATCAACAAGAAATTATTGATAGTGATGTACGATCTCAAGGTGAACCTAGTCATTCGTGGCCTTGTGATGTGGTCAAGCCATGCAAAAGGTGACAAACTTGTTACACATCAGTGTAATCACTTGCATCTAGTGCTCAATCAAGCTAACATAGAATTAAAATAGCAGGACGTGTGCCTTGCACCGAGTTACTATAAGGAGGTTTCACCATGTTATTAGCGGAAGCAGCAGCAACAACAAGTACGTATACAAGCTTTGATATCTATGTTTTGATCTTCACAGTGGTTATCGCAATTGCGGTCATTAGACAGTTGATTAACCCACGAAGAAATTTGTTTGCCCTGGGGTTTGCATTAGTTTCCTTGGCCGTATTCGGCTTCATGGATTACGTTATGATCAGCGGTTGGTAATTTCGAGTTAACAAGATAAAAAGCCCACAGGACCAAGATCGTAAGATCAACGGCGCCTGCGGGCTTTTTTGTTTTTATTTCAAGCGGATGTGTTTATACCCACCACATTTCACCAAGAGGTTCCTTGATGAGCACTTGTTGGAGATTTTGTACGGCTTTGGAGAATCCTTCTTCAACGGACATCAAACCGTCTTCGTGCTCAATGCTCACGACATAGTCATAACCAACAAGGCGCAGAGCACTGATGATGTCAGCCCAAACTTTCATATCATGACCGTAACCAACGGAACGGAACTGCCAAGCGCGGTCAAGCATGTTAGCATAGGATTGCATGTCTGTTACACCATAGCGGTTCACATTGTTTACATCCAGCGATGTATCTTTAGCGTGGAAATGGTGGATCGCTCCGGCACGGCCAAGAATTTGAACCGCTTGAACAGGATCGATACCTTGCCACCACATATGACTCGGGTCAAGATTTGCTCCGATTGCTTCACCTGCTGCTTCGCGTAGACGAAGGAGGGTTGCTGGCGTATGTACGGAGAAACCACCGTGCAGCTCTAGTCCAATTTTAATATTACGGTCGGAAGCGTACTTGCCTGTTTCCGTCCAGTAAGGAATAATTTTATTTCCCCACTGCCAGTCCAGAATCTCTTGGAAATCGTTCGGCCAAGGCGCTACCGGCCAGTTCGGATACTTCGCATCTTCATGGTCGCCAGGACAGCCAGAGAACGTGTTAACCACAGGTACCTCTAAGCGTTCAGCAAGATCAATCGTTTGTATGATAGCATCGTGAAACTCTTTAGCAATGTGTTTTTGCGGGTGCAGTGGGTTACCGTGGGCACTAAGTGCGCTGATTGTCAAACCGCGGGATTCCACCGCATGTTTAAATGCTTTTAGTTTCCCTGCGTCTGCGAGGAGTTCGCTTGGGTTACAATGCGCTGTACCGGGATAGCCCCCTGTACCAATTTCAACAGCATCTAAGCCTTTCGCAGCAATGTAATCCAACGCTTCCTCGAAAGGTTTTCCACCGAACAGAACCATAAAAACGCCTAACTTCATTAGGTACACCTCCATAAATGGTAAACAACCACACAAATTATACCACTATCATCGAGTAAAATGAAGCAAGCCTTTATAGATCCGAAGGACCGTCTCATAATTGGAGCTGTAGATAATAACCGAGAACGTAACCAACGCTTGTGTCATGAAACAACGGAAATAGAAATAGGTTTTGGATACTTTCTTTTTATTAACGGTAGTGATTTTAAACATATTTTCGATGGCTAGAATAATCCCATGATAGAGCCCGTAGAAGAAATAAAGCCACGTAAAGCCATGCCACAGACCAATCAAGACCATAATCAGAACGGACAAACTAGAGGCTACCCAGCGGGATGGAGCGGTACGAGAGAAGAACATGAAGATATGATCACGGAAAAAATCACCTAATGTCGCGTGCCAATTTCGCCAAAACTGCGTCATGGAAGGCGAGAAGAGCGGGCGCTTGAAGTTCTCAGGCATCGTATAGCCCATCAATCGACCAAAGCCGATCGCCATATCGGAATAACCAGAGAAATCGAAGTAAATGAGTGCATAGAACCAGATCAAAAGAAATAACGACTGATGAGTGTGCAGATCCTGCTTTAGCACTTGATCGAAAATGCTGGTCATCCAGGTGACCACAACGATTTTCTTAAATAAGCCTAGAATGATTCGTTTCACACTGTCTTCGAAGAGCGCTGCGTCTACGTTGTAAGGTTTTTTGCTATCGGCCATGAAATCACGGAATTTTAAAATCGGCCCCGATGTAAAAGTTGGAATGAAGAGCAGATAATTCGCATAATCAATGGCTGGGACTTGGCCTTCTTTACCGAAGAAATAAGCAAAATAATAAGCATCGATTACTTTAAGAACGTTATAGATGAGGCCTAAATAGATAATGGCATCGAACAACGGATTGTGAAAAATGTCCATAACGAAAAGCCGGACACCGAGAAACACACCGACAACATTAGCGGCAATCGCGAAAATAAAGGTCGCTTTACGCCATAACGTCGTTCTGCATAGATAAACAAAGCCAGCATAGTTAATGACCGTAAATGCAGCGTAGAAAACTAGCAGCTTCTGGCTGAAGAGCAGCAGAAAGCAGAGGCTGAAAATAATCATTAGAATGCGTTTATTATTAGCCCACTTGCGGGTGAGCATCAGAACGGCAACCATGCCAATCATAGCGATAATTGCGTTCATGTGCATATAAAACATAGCTATAGAACTCCTCGCTTCAAAAGCTTGATCGGTTTCAACTTCGACATCTGGCCGATTTAGAAATACTAGAATTTCTCGTAGATAAACAAGCCCTTGCCAGTAAAATAGATGAACACTAAATACAGCATCACGAGATAGATTAGGACTTCGATGGTTTTCCTAAGGATTTTAACCATGTGTCAACCTCCTTCGTAAATAGCGGCGCGCCCTCTTCGCGGTTCAAGTGGACAAGGTCATGGAAATAGCTTTGATCGTATTTGTGCAGCAAATCCAGCGTAGGGACATTCGCAGCTTGCAGCTGGCGGTTTGCCTCATTCATCAAGGAAGCGACATAAGGCGGATCCGCATAGCCCTTATTCCACGGCATCCAAATCACACGCAGAGCAAGTTGATGTTGATTCGCATATTGGATAACCCACTGCAGAGCATCCAAATTTGCCTTAAAATCCTTCAGCGTCATGGCACCGAAGCGCTTGTCGTAATCGGTCCATTTCGTTTTCAGAAAGGCATCGTCCTTGCGACCGGGGTACAGCTCTTTATCAATCCAACGTGGTTCGTAGGCAAGACTGCCATGACGCAGATTACGAACAAACTCTTCACCGGAGTCACGGAAATAGTCGCGGTACGTGTAGACATAAGGTTGGTACCATGGTTTGAACCACTGGTAAGTGGGATCCGTTTCAAGTGCGTCAAGCATCGTATGAACATCGATCCCGATCACAAGCTCATCCTTGACCTGATAAAGGTTGTCCGATAGGATGCCCTTCAGATCGGTCAGTTTTCCATAGGAAAGTCCCATTTCGACCAAATGAGCGTCTGACTTTTCTTCGATATAAGCACCCGTTACTGACGAGTTACCGAAGAAAACCGGGCCCGATTGGGACCAGCCGTGGTGGTAAAGCGTTTTGGTAAAATCGTTTTTGTAAAAACGGCGTGAGCTAACCATCGGGTTCCACCAGGAAATGAGCAGGTCGGAGACGACGATTGCGAGCAGCAGGCCGAGTACGAAGCTATTTTTTTTGAGAAATGCAGCTACTTTCAACGGTATCACTCATTATCTTAGTTTAGGATGGACGATTCATAACGTCTGCTCACCATAGTGAACATATGAAGCATTAGTTAGCCCACAGCTGACAAGTAACTGTATATCGTACAGCCAATGTCGGCGTGTGGGCTATTGTGATGTTACTGGATGAAGTTGCATTTTGTGCAACAATACTTTGAATTCCTTGAGCATATTGGCTATATGTTGTAAAAAATACAACAATTCATAAAGATTTTCATCAAATTAGGCGTTTTGGACCAGAATTGTTGTACGAAATGCAACTTTGCTGCTGGTAAAGGCCGCTTTATCGAGATATTGTTGCACGAAATACAACTTAGACGGTCAGGGTTGACCACATCCATGCGGCGATGCTACAACGTGCGCCTAAAAACTTCGCGTGTGTTGAGAGGTGAATCACTCATCGATGATTAATCAGTTATCTGCTTAAGTCGGCCAAAGCAAAGTGGTTAAGGATAAAAGAAAAGGCACTTACAGCGCCTTCTCCTGCCAAGCATGGTACTGCTCACGGAATGTGGCAGGCCACAGCTGCTCATCGAGACCGTACTGCGCCAAGAACGCGAACGCCCAGCGTTCGATGCCGAAGCCTACACAGCCTGTAACGGCGTTGCGTTTGCCCATTTTAATATTAAAAGCATTCCCAAACGTATTGCTATGGAAGTTTACAGAGGAGCAGGCGATTGATTTCTTCACATGAGGAATGCTCAAGCGCAGCTCATATTTCATCTCTTGATTGCGTTGGAAGGACGCTTTCACTTGGAAATCGTTCGTGAAGAACGGGTCGTTGGCGATCTCCATCATGCTGTCCACGTTCCATTCAACGGCAAGCTCTTTGAGATACTCGATCGATTTTAGGCGATTTTCTTTGACGAAGTCAGGTTTGCCGACAAAAATAATTTCGCGCATCGAGAAGTCGAGCAGACGACCGAAATCGGTGTGGTTCTTGGACTCAAAACGGTGACATTTCGCAATGGCTGTCACGACGATGCCGTCACCCTCAAGCGTTTCATTCTCTAGGCCTTCATAGCAGTGATAACAAGTAGAAGGGTTCATCATGAAGTTCGGCTTCACCATGTTGTTATCAAGCGCGAGCGGCTGCTCTTGGTTCCAACCGCCAGCTTCGCGGATCGATTGGGAGAAGGATTCGATAACATCCAAATCCTCACGCAAATGAGTCACGAAGTGGATATGCTCAGGAAATGAAGTGAAATGGTTCGTTTTGTTCAAAGTATGACTATGAATGACAGCTGGATAAGACTCTTCCTGCATGCCTTCGAAACGCTTAGCGATCTTCGTAACGAAAGAGTAATCGAAGAAACGCATTAAGCTGGAGAAAGGCTCACGGAAAATAAAGAGACCGGGCTCCAACACTTTAATTGCTTTACGCTCTACAAGCTCAGCGATTATATCGCCTTCGTAGGGAGTATCGACTTTGTTCTCGAATAGAATGTTTTCCTTGAAGCCGAAATCACCGTGGGAGAAGCGTTCAATGAGACGCTGAACCCGTTCGGTCATACCCTCGTTTCCATTCGGAGAGTTATGCGTAATAATTATGTGACCATCCACAAGGGCAATATCTTGAATATGCTCATCGGCAAAGGCGGACGCGTATTTGACTTGTCCATGTTGGCTTTCAGCCAGGCCTTCTAAAGAAATTTTACATGTCAACATGAGTGGGTTACCTCGCAGTCTTCTTGGAAATAAAATCGGCAATTTCGCTTACCGTGTTCATGGAGTACAGCATTAAATCTTGATTCGTCACTTGGATGCTGTATGTTTTCTCAATGTGGGCAATCAGCGCTGTGGCGCCGATGGAGTCAATGAACCCATAATCAAACAGATGAACATCAACGTCAAAATCATCGTCATCCTCAGCAATTTCATAACGCTCGCGAATATGCTGTTCAAGCTGCGCTAATAATTCTTCATTAGACATGTTGGAAAGCCTCCTGGTTAAATGAAAAGTGGTAAAGGAACGTTAGTTCACTTTGCGGTAAAAGAAAGTGTCGTCAAATCACCGTATCGGGTAATGGTGTACATATGCGTTTGGGCGTCATGCTCGATCTTGACCTCGGATGATCCGTCTAGACGCAGCTCTGTAGGACTGAAAACCTTCACTTGCTGCAGACCTGCTGATTTCAAGACTAGTTGATGAGTGTTTCCTTGCTGTGTCAGCTCAAAAGGGATATTAGAACGCACGACATGTAACTTTTCCTTGGTCGCTCCAATACCGATGGAGGATGGCTTAGTCAAACCTAGATAGAATCGGTTATCAATTGTCGTGTACATATCCGAATCACTTTGTAGAGAGTATGGGGCAAGTTTTTCGCCCTTTTCGATGACGACACCGAGTGTCGTAGCATACTCACCAGCCAAGCTTGGCACCTTGTCGGTATTCGGTGTCAAAGTGGCATGAAAGTGTGGACTGCCGCCACCTAATCGATCTTTCAGCTTGTCCCATAAATAAGAGGCCCATGACTGACTGATGCGAACCTCGCTTTTCATAGCGGTTAAGAAGGACTTCGCCATCTGTGTTTCGGTCATAAAATTATAATCATGCTTCATACGAAGTTTATTAAAGTAGTCAGCAAAATTGGTTAAGTCGGCAACCAAAGATGGTACGGGAAAATGGTACTCGATGTGCTCGAAATAATCAATCGGCATATCCAATTTAACCATCGATTCGAAAACATCTGTCGTTGCATAGTCTCCTGTCCGCAGCACCGGCGTCGGTGTATGAATCAGCATCGTATGATCCATATTCCCTTGTTTATCTTGTAATAGAAAGGGAAGCGACCAGATCTCTTCCGGACGTGGAATAACAGGTGAATCCGGCGATAAGAATCCGAAATTGTACCATAATCCTTGCTGCTGCTCATTCGCCAGTGTTTGCTGGTGGTCTATGTTGTTGATGCGCCACGTGTGTTGGTTCGTTCCAAGGTGCTGCCATGGGATGCCGAGCTTATCGAAAGCTTTCTTGTGAAGGGAAAGCTCGGTGCGTTCCTCTTCCGTACTTTTGAAATTATGCACAAACACGTGCGGATCGATTTGTAAATGATTGTCACGCGCGTATTGGATGAACTCCTGGAGCTCCGCTTGATAAGGAAACTGGGGGTCGTCGATCGAAACGGGGGACCCGAATTCGATCCCGCCGACGACCAGGTCGTCTTTGCCGTCGTGATTAAGATCTATCCAAAGCGGGACGGAGTAGTGGCCGGCAACCAAGGCGTGATCGCCGACTTGGTTCAGTGTTGTGCCCTGTAGGGGACCCGCATCTGCCCAAGCGCCAGCGCTTTCTTGGGTGAACACCTGTAGGTCCCCATCGCTGCTGCCGACCACGATATCAGGTCGGCCGTCGCCGTTGATGTCACGCACGGATGGTGCCGCGTGCGTGGCATGTTGAGGCAGCGGGAACAGCACGCTGCCCTTTGCCTCTAGCTCGAGGCCCGCTGCGCTGCGGCCCTTGAAGAGCCACACTTGTCCATCGGCTCCGCCTAGGACAAGGTCGAGCTTGCCGTCGCCATCGACGTCGGCGACGAACGGCGCTGCGGGCCCTCCGGGCAGCTGCAGCGGTTTCCCGCCCGCGAGCAGCGCCGCGGGCTTCGCGAACCTGCCGCTAGCGAGCTGCGGCAGGACCAGTACCGCCCCGGACTCGTCGGAGACGACGAGGTCCGTGCGGCCATCCCCGTTCACGTCTGCGGCGTGAACGGTACTGTAAGGGCCAAGCTGGAGCGGCTCGCCGGACTCCAGCAGCAGCTTCACCGGCGCGCCGAACGTGTCCGGCAGCGCCAAGCCCTCAGGCAGCGGTTCGCTTGTGTAGGCCGCCGCGTTAACACCTTGATTCGTGTACACATACACGAATCCATCCGAGCTGCCGACCACGAGGTCCGTGCGGCCGTCGCCGTTCATATCCGCGGCTGTCGGGTACGCGCGGTAAGGCAGTTCAATCGCGCTCGACAGATCGCGATACTGCAGAAACAAAGCCTGCCGCAGGGGCTTGCCGGCAGCCATCACGTGCAGCCCGCTCGCGTAACCCGAGCCGGGCAGCTCTCCGACGAACTTCGGCTGCGCGTTCGTCCCAGTGTTGAGCTGCACCGTCACGCTCTCCCGCCATTGCCCCCAGTTGAAGGCATTGCGCACGAGTGTAAACGAGGGAATCTCGTTATATTCCTTCAGCTTCTCCGCCCAAGCAATGCCGTCTTTTTGCCCAATGGCCGGCATCGCCTCAAAATGGTTCTGAAAAGCCATCGCAGGCCTTCCATAAGGGCCAAGGACTTTTTTAACACTGTAACCAAGTGTTTCTTTCGATACATAAGCCAGCAGCTCACTGCGATACTGCATGTTCGCTGCTGCAAAAGCAAAGTTAAAGTAAGGCTCGATCGGTAACGTTTTTCTATTGAAATAAGTCGTTCCCGGAACTCGCTTTATTGCTGCTTGATACTTTGCAGCCAGTTGATTGAAGCCTAGCTTCGGATCCATGCCGCTCATCATGTCGTAGCCTGTTAGGAAGTAACGGTTCGGCAGGAAGTTGCTGCTGATCAGCACGGTGCCTTTGCCAACACGGTTCTGCATAACAAGCGAAACGGGCATCTTCGACTCCACTGGATTATTCATTGCCACAATGGTTTGACCTGTGGAGGAATCGAAACCGTATCCAAGGTTAAAACCAGGTAGATCGTCCATTGTATTATGCTTAAGATAGCTTTGCGTAAATAATTGAAAGGTTTGTTGAATGCCCTGAAGATTAGCTGGCACCTGCGGGTAGCTGAGAGACAGTGAATCCCCTGATAAGAAAGGCGAGCCAAATTTGTTCAGTGGTACCTTTTTTAAATCAACAATTCTGGCAGCTCCAAGAAAATCGAGCGGAAACCGGTCGGCAAACTCATTTTCCACTAATAGATGTCCGCCCTGCTTCACAAATGCTACGAGCTTCGGAACTTGCTCCGCCCACCCGGCATCTTGCGCAAGGGCAGGATCTAGATAGATTGCATCGTACTTGCGAAGCTGGCTCGTTGATAAGGAAGGCAGGTTTTGTTTGTCAATGTGAACGCCTGCTTGCAAGGTTTGTTGAAAATTTCCATAGGCTGCCGCATCATGAAGATCCCCGCTCGTCGCATAGAGGAGCTTGGTTTCATCTATTTTTGGCAAAAATAAAAGAAGGACGATGGTAAATAGGCTGACAAGGCTTAGTCCGATCAGTAGTTTAAGAACACGAATTTTCGACAAAACCAAAGGGATCCCTCAATTACTAAAAAGGTCACTATCCTTGCCATTATAGCATTCATAGGAAGCTTTGTTAACTTTTAAAGGGTTTCTGTTCCAAGAGGAAACGTTTGGCAATCAGCCGCCACTGTCGGATATTGGCTAAGTTTGTAATTACCCCCCGCCCTAGATTCCTACCTACTCTTTCTGTTACACTAAAGAGAAGACTTTGAGGATAACCCGAGGATCTATTATTGAAAGGATTTGCTGCCATGCGTACGATACGCAGAGAAGATATAGAATTGTTGGCCCCTGCGGGGGACTGGGATTGTTTGAGAGCGGCTGTTGCCAATGGGGCGGATGCCGTGTTTTTTGGTGTGGAGAAATTTAATGCTAGAGCACGTGCACATAACTTTACGATGGCTGAACTGCCGGATATTATGTCGTTTCTTCATCTATATGGGGTGAAAGGCTTCCTGACCTTCAACATCCTCGTGTTTGAGGAAGAACTGAATGATGCGAAGCAATTGATTGATGCTTGTGTGGACGCCGGTGTGGATGCGGTTATTGTACAGGATCTTGGTCTGGTTAAAATGATTCGCCAAATCTCCCCGGATTTCCCGATTCACGGATCCACACAGATGACGATTACATCACCTGAGGCGGTTGAATTTACGAAGCCGTTCGATATTGAACGCGTTGTGTTAGGGCGCGAAAATAACTTAAAGCAGATTAAACAAATCGGCGATCAAGCGAAGCTTCCGATGGAAGTGTTCGTACATGGTGCGCTTTGCGTATCTTATTCCGGTCAGTGTCTGACTTCTGAAATGTGGGGCGGGCGTTCAGCTAACCGCGGAGAATGCGCACAAGCCTGCCGCTTGCCGTATGATCTGATGGTCGATGGCGTGCAAAAGCCGATGGGCGACGTTACGTATTTGCTGTCGCCAAAGGATTTGGCAGCGATCGAGATCGTGCCGGAGCTTATAGAAGCCGGCGTACGCTCTTTCAAAATTGAAGGGCGTCTGAAGACCCCTGAATATGTGGCCAATGTCGTGAGCAAGTATCGCCGTGCGATTGACCGTTATTTCGCTGGGGAGGACGCTCGTCCTACCAAAGAAGAGGTTCGTGAGCTTCAGCAAAGCTTCTCGCGTGGATTTACGGTTGGTTTCTTGAATGGAACCAACAATAAGCAGCTCGTAGACGGTACGTTTCCGAAGAGCCGCGGGGTGTTCGTGGGCCGCATCAAGCAGATTTTGCGTGATGGGGTGATCTGTGAACTGGAGGCGCCGCTCAAGCGCGGCGACGGGCTTGTTTTCGACGCGGGGGATCCGACGAAGAAGGAAGAAGGCGGGCGCATCTACGATTTGCGCCGCAAGGGAGAGAAGCTCGAAGGCGAAGCCGAGGGCGGACTCATCGAGATCATTATGGGACGCAATGATGTAGAGCTGAGCCGTCTGCATGTCGGGGACCGCATCTGGAAGACGAATGATCCACAGCTGGACAAACGCCTGCGCCAGACGTTCGAGACCGACAAGCCTTACCGAACATTCCCGGTAAGCGTGAAAGTTAGCGGCGTAGAAGGCGAGCCGCTCAAAAGCTGGTGGACGGATATGCAAGGCGGTCATACCGTCTTCGTACAGTCCGAGCTTCCGCTTGTTCGCGCGGAGAAAAGACCGATGGACGAACAGCTCTTCACGGAGCAGTTCGGACGCCTTGGCGGCACGATTTATGAGCTTAGTCAGCTGGATGTGCAGCTGACCGGTGAGCTGATCGTGCCGATGCGTGAACTTAACAGCATGCGCCGCATGGCTGTGGAGCTGATGGAGGACGAGCGGCAGAAACCGCCGGTTTACATGAAGCGTGACATCGGCGTGTATGACGACGTGCTTCAGCCGGCAACTGAGACCGCGGCTGCTCCTGCCCTTTCCCTAGCGGAACGCAAGGCAGTGGAGCTTACGGCACTCTGCCGTAACTTGGATCAGGTGAAGGCTGTGCTTGAGACAACGGATATCGAATTTATTTATGCGGATTTCGAATTTATTAAGCAGTTCCCTGCGGCCGTGGATGCCGTTCGTGCAGCCGGGCGCCGGATCGCCTTGGTGACACCGCGTATTCATATGCCAGGGGAAACGGGCTATTTTAACCATATATTAAAGCTTAATCCCGATGCGGTATTGATCCGCAATACGGGCGCAGCCTACTTCTTCTTGAAGCATCGGTTGGAAAATCCGGACGCGCCGAAACCGCAGTTAATCGGGGATTTCTCACTTAATGTGGCCAATCACAAGACAGCTGCCCTTTTCCTAGAAGCGGGACTTTCGAAGATTACGCCTTCGTACGATTTGAACATTCAGCAGATGGTCGATTTGCTTCGCCGTGCTGAGACTTCGAAGCTTGAAGTTGTTATCCATCAGCATATGCCGATGTTCCATACGGAGCACTGCGTGTACTGTACGTTCCTAAGCGAAGGTACTGACTTTACAAACTGCGGCCGTCCTTGTGAGGATCACAGCGTTTCTTTGCAAGACCGTGTTGGTATGTCCCATCCGGTTCGTGTCGATGAAGGCTGCCGTAATACGGTGTACAACGCAGTGGATCAATCTGGTGCTGAGTATTTGAGCCATTTCATGGATTTGGGCATTCGTTCCTTCCGTGTTGAGTTCCTTGAAGAGACGCCGGACAAAGTGCGTGAAATTCTCGATTTGTACCGCCGTGCGATTGACGGTGAAATTAGCGGAACGCAAGTATGGCGTTCGTTGAAAGCGACGAACCAACTTGGTGTAACTCGCGGTCAACTAGTGAAGTAGAAGATCTATAGTGTGGAAGAGACCCAGTGCCGTATAGGTGCTGGGTTTGTTGTTTGTAGATAAGAAAGTATAAGTTTTATTACACTTCGCGTCATCAGTCTTGACAAACGCGCTCGTCCCTGAAGGACGATGGAGTCGTTTATCCTTGTCTGGAAGAAAAAGAAGGCGGAGTTTTAAATGTTTCCTTCATTTATTGTCATTTGTTCGATGTCCTGAATAATATGTTACAGCTAATGCCTAAGCCTAACGGACATAAGAAGAAAGGATGACGATGGATAACAATGAAAAGGACATATAAGCTCACCGAGATCGCTGGTAAAATCGGAAAAACGCGAGCTGCTGTAATGGAATGGTCAAATTATTTTCGCGAATTTCTTCCGACTAAAGCCGTTGGTGGATCCCAAAGGTACACAGAAGAAGCCATCGAAAATTTTGAGATCATTGCCAAGATGAGCGATGCCAATAAACCGCTTAAATTTATAAAAGAGCATTTACAGGAGATGCGTCAGAAAACAACTATCGTACTTAATGAAGAAAAGCCTTTACCTCCTCCTGCACCTACTATTGTTCCTGACACCAATTTACCTCCTTCCGAAGACAGCTCCAGCTTACCTCCAGTTGTGAACAACTCCGACTTGCAATTAAGTAAAGAGACTATGGAATTAAGTAACAAGGTACAGCTACTCACGCGAAAGTTAGAAGCGAATAAATCTCCAAGGAGTTTAATGGACCCTGTAAACGGCCTGAATCAAAAGGTTGGTATATCGTCTATAGCAGGCGGCAGCCTTTTGTTACCAATGATGAATCACTCGAACTCTCAGTTCGTTCAATTAAGTAGTGAAGTCGCGGAACTTAATAACATCATGGATACACTCAAGCAAAAGGTTGCGGAAGTTTCGGGCTTTTCGGAAGAAGTAGCGGAACTGCGAAACGTGATCCAGATTCTCACCCACCATGTAGCTGATTTGTTCGAACAGGACATTAGAAGTGAAGCTGCTGCCGCACTCCAATTATTGAATAGACAAATTGAGGGTGTTTCAACCGAAGTGACAGGGCTGCAGCATGCGGTCCACATTGTTCAACAAAAAGTAACTGAAGCATCGGATCGAGATCTCAAAGGTGAAATACTTACTGCCACAACGGAGTTACTGAATCAACGCTATAAAAGCATTTCGGAGGATGTAAAAAACCAGCATAATGAGATTCATCTCTATACGCTCAAGATTAGCGAAATGGTGGAACAAGAAATCCGGAGTGAAATAAAGACTACTACAGAATGGCTAGACAATCGCTATGACACCGTATCGGAAGAAGTAACGGAGCTGCGCAATGTGATCCAGATTCTCACCCAAAAGGTAACTGAAGTGTTTAAACAAGACATCCGAAGTGAGGTTACTTCCGCAATTGAAGTGCTGAAAAGACAAATTGATGGTGTTTCTTCAGAAGTAACAGGGTTGCAGCATGCGATCCAAATCGTTCAGCAAAAGGTAACGGAAGCTTCAGAACGAGATCTCAAAGGTGAAGTGCTTACTGCTACAACCGAGTTACTGAACCAACGCTTTGAAGGCGTTTCAGAGGATGTGGGGGACCTTCGCAATTTAATTGATCTTCACATGCAAAAGGTAAGCGAAGTGGTGGAACAAGAAATCCGGAGTGAAATAAAGGCTACTACAGAATCGCTAGACAAACGCTATCACACCGTATCTAAAGAAGTAACGGAACTGCGAAACATGATCCTGATTCTCACCCAAAAGGTAGCCGAGGTGTTTGAACAAGATATCAGAAGTGAGGTTTTTTCCACAATTGAATTACTAAACAAACAATTTGAGGGTATTTCTACAGAAGTAACAGGGTTGCAGCATGCGATCCAAAGTGTTCAACAAACGGTAGCTGAAACTTCGAATCGAGATTTCAAAGGTGAAATACTTACTGCAACAGCGGAGTTACTGAACCAACGCTATAACATCGTTTCTGAAGAAGTAACGGAACTGAGAAACCTGATCGAAACCGTTCAACAAACGGTAACTGAAACTTCAGATCGAGATCTCAAAGGTGAAATAATAACTGCAACAGCGGAGTTACTGAACCAACGCTATAACACCGCAGCTGAAGAGGTAACGGAACTGCGAAACGTAATCGAAACTGTTCAACAAACGGTAGCTGAAACTTCAGATCGAGATCTCAAAGGTGAAATACTTACTGCCACAATGGAGTTACTGGACCAGCGATATTACACCGTATCTGAAGAGGTAACGGAACTGCGAAACCTGATCGAAACTGTTCAACAAAAGGCAACTGAAACTTCAGATCGAGATCTCAAAGGTGAAATAATTACTGTCACAGCGGAGTTACTGGACCGGCGATATGATGAAATATCTCAACAATTGACATCACAGCAACGAATACTTGAAAAGATCTCTAAAATGTTAGGTTTTTAGGCCATCAATTAATCAGCATCATAATGCCATAAATAATAGAACTCTCTAGCAGCTAGGGAATTCTATTATTTATATACATATGATTTCAGCTTGTTTTCTAGCAATCAATGATGTTGTCTCCCATCCTCATCTCCTACATCCCATTCGTTCACAATTTAGACACATTTTTTTAATCTATTTTTCAGATTTGCTTAAGGTTGGTTTATTGTTCCACGGGTATAGTGATGATGGTTATATGAATGAGTAGAAATGGGGGATCTTGGATGCTTGAGGTCAAACAAGTCAGCAAGCTGTACGAAAATGATCGCGGCGTACACAACATCGATTTCTCGATGCAGCGCGGCGAGATCGTCGGCTTCTTAGGGCCGAACGGTGCTGGCAAAACAACGACAATGCGCATGATTACGGGTTATTTGAACCCTACGCATGGTCAAATATGGGTGGATGGTCACTCCATGGCCGATAACCCGAAGAAAGCACGCCGCAAAATCGGCTACTTACCCGAAACACCGCCTCTTTATCCAGAGATGACGGTGCAAGCTTATTTACGATTTATCGCAAATCTTCGCGATGTGCCTGCACGGGAGCAAAAGCTGCGTGTCGGCGAAGCGATAGACAAGCTAGGTCTGCAAGGCCGCGAGAAGCAAATCATCCGCTCCTTGTCTAAGGGCTACAAGCAGCGCTTGGGCCTTGCGCAAGCGATTCTGCACCAACCGGATCTGCTTATCCTGGACGAGCCTACGTCCGGCCTCGATCCGAAGCAGATCATTGAGATTCGCCAGCTGATTCATGAGCTGGGGGAGAACCATACGGTGCTGCTGAGCACGCACATTCTTCCGGAAATTAACGCGATCTGCAACCGCGTTCTCATTATTAACCAAGGCCGCGTCGTGCTCGACGAGCGACCTGAGCATCTCGGCCGCACGATGGGCGAGACGTTCGAAGTGTCGCTCGAGGTCAAGGGACCTCGCGAGCGGATCTTGACCGAGCTGCGCAGTCTAGAGGCAGTCGCAGCGGTGAAAGAAGTCGATGCGCCGAGCGACGCTGCAACGATCGCTGCGCCTGCTGCGCAGGATGTGTTCATCACCGATGATGCATCAACAGAAGCAGTGCTCGCAGAACTGCCAGCATCAGCCGAAACGGTGAAGCTGCTCGTGACCTCCGCGGATCGCTCCGATATCCGCGAAGCGCTGTTCTTCCGCTTGGCTGGCGCAGGCTATCCGATTCTAGAGATGAAGCGGGAAAGCCTCAGCTTAGAGGATATCTTCCTCAAATTGACGACGGATGAACCTGCCGAAGTCGACAGCACGCTGAAGGAGGAGGTAGATACCGATGCGTAGAATCTGGGCCATTTGCTCAAAAGAGCTGCAAATGTATTTCTTTTCGCCTGTTGCTTACGTGGCATTCGCATTTTATGTGCTGCTATCGAGCTTCTTCTTCTACATCAACTTCGTAAACGGCCAGCCGCCGATTGTGGATGCGCGTTCCGTTGTTGGAAATACCACATTCGTGTATCTCTTTATCATCCCGCTTTTAACGATGCGTCTCATCGCAGATGAGTTCCGTCAAGGCACCGATGAGCTGCTTCTGACTTCACCTGCAGGTATTGGTGAAATCGTGCTGGGTAAGTATTTGTCTGCTTTTATTGTACAAGTGGGGCTAGTGGGGATCAGCTTGATCTACCCGCTCATTATGTCTGCCTTCGGAACGCTGGATAAGCCAGTTATGTGGCTGTCCTATCTAAGCATGTTCCTATTAGGCTGCGCGATGATGGCCATTGGCTTGTTCGCGTCCAGTTTGTCCAACAATCAGATGGTTGCCGGTATTTCAGGCTTTGTTATACTGCTTATGCTATGGCTGCTGGATTGGGTAAGCGGCAGCATGACAGGCAAGCTGAAGGATTACGTCGCTCAATTTTCATTGACGAGCCATCTGACGAACTTGCAAAAGGGCGTCCTGCACGGCGGAGACATCCTCTTTTATATCACATTAACAGCTGTGTTCCTGGTTCTTTGCATACAAGTCCTTGAAAGAAAGCGTTGGAGGTGAGCGGGATGAATAAGTGGATACGGGGAACTAATGCGACTGTTTTATCGATCGCCGTTATCGGCATTTTCATTATACTGACGATCTTCCTTCATTCGCTGAAAGGCTTTCAGGTCGATTTGACGAAAAATAAGAGCTTTACGCTCTCCGAGCAAACAGTTGCCACACTCAAAAACTTAAATCAAGATATTCACATCGTTGCCTTTACGAATAGCGGGGATAACAACGGTTTTGTGACGCGGCAAGTCACCGATATGGTGACCGAATATAAGAAGCAAAGCAGTAAGATTACGTATGATGAATACGATATGTTGAAACAGCCTTCGATGGCCAAGCAGTATGGTGTCGATCAAGGCGGAACGATTATTTTTGAATTAGGCTCTAAAAAGCAGAATATCAATTTCTATGAATTGTTTGTCGGTCAGCAGGATGGTTCTTACACATTCTCAGGGGAAGAGAAGTTTACCCAAGCCATTAAGAGTCTCACGTCCACAGAGAAGCACACGGTTTATCTGCTTTCCGGTCATCAGGAATATCCACTGAATGCCATGACCATTTTGAAAAGCAGTCTGGAAGGCGCTAATTATGTCGTGAAAGACCTTAATCTGTTCGTTGAGGGTAAAATACCGGACGATGCGCAGATGCTTATGCTGCTTGGTCCGCAAAATGACCTGAATGATAAAGAAGCGGCGCTGATTGATGCTTATTTGAAGGATAAAGGCAAGATTTATATGGCGCTAGGCTTCAATAAAGATATGGCGACCAAGTGGAAAAACATCGATGCGATCATGAAAACATACGGTATTCAGGATCAACACGCGATTGCGATTGAACCGAAACAAACGTCGCTCTATGATCCGCTGACGATTATTCCGGAGTATGGCCCGCATGACATTACCAACAAGCTGTCCAGCAATAATTTGATTACGATGCTGTCGCTGGCTGTAAGCTTGAATGCGGATGGCAGTGCACCAGATTACACCCAGTCCCTGCTTTTGAAAACGACAGATAAAGCTTACGGTGAAACTGATATCAACCTTCTAGCACAATCCAAAACCAAGCAGGATGCGACAGATGTCAAAGGACCGCTTAACCTTGGCTACGCGATTTCGGGTAAGGATAACAAGCCGAAAGCTGTCATTCTTGGGGGATCTACGTTTGTACTAGATCAAGATATTCAGAATCAAGGCAACAAGGATTTTGCTCTGAACAGTATCGGCTGGCTGCAGGAACAGAAGGATCAGATCACGATCCGTCCGCGTCAAGGGGATGCGTTCCAGCAAGCGATGATTACGCCTAGCCAAGCGAATACGATTTTCCTCGTAACGATCGTGTTCTTACCGCTCTTGTTCCTAGTCATTGGCGGCTTGATCTGGTGGAGGAGGAGACGAGGATGAAGCGGTTTATTCCTACGATTCTGTTAGTTGTTATTTGTATCGGCGGCTTTTGGTACGCTTCGAGCAAAAACTTCTTTCAAGAGAAAAAAGATGAACCGAAATCGCTCATCACACTCAAGCAAGAAGACGTGCAGTCCATTCATGTGAAAAAAGAGGAACAGCAGATCGAGCTAGCTCGGAACGGCAGCGGATGGGATATGAAAACCCCGGCAGCAGCGCCGATCAATACGAACCAAGTGGGTTCGTGGTTGGATGCCCTCGGTTTGGTGACATCAACGAAACTAGTGGAAGATCAGGTAAGTAATCTGTCCAACTATGGGTTAGATAAGCCCGTTGGAACTTATGAAGTTACGTTAAAAGACGGCTCGAAGAAAGGACTGTTGGTGGGTACAGCTCTTCCTATTGAAGGGTTCTCCTATGTTCAAGTGGAGGGATCTCCTGCTGTGTATCAGGTGAGTGATCAGTCGCTCTCTGCCCTCAGTAAAGAGCCAGTAGATTTTGCTGATGCTAGCCCAGTCCAATTCGAAAGCGACAAAGTGCAAAGCGTAAAGCTGACATGGAAAGGTCAAACCTATACGCTTGCCAAAACAGATAAAGACAAGGTAGCTGCTGAGGCGAACTGGAAGCTTGGTGATAAAGAGCTGAAAGGCGCGGAGGCGACTCCGCTGTTGAATGAGCTGAACTTCCTGCACAGCGCGGAACTTCCACAGCCGGCGGCTCAGAAGCCAACTGCTGGCGGTGAGCTCAAAATAGAGCTTGGATTGACTGTTGATGGCAAAGAAGTCACCGAGATCTATGAAGGTAAGCTAAGCCAAGATCAAGTCTGGTTAACGAAGCAAGGCGGACAGTGGGCGTACCTACTTACTGCTGCAGATATACAGAAATTGGCGGATGCCTATGCCGGTAAACCGGCTCAGCCCGCCTCTTAATAGGAAAACTGCTCTCTACAGCTATTGTGCTGTGGGGGCAGTTTTTTCATTTTCTACTCCTTCTATCTTCTTTTTTCTTTTTTCTTACCTTCTCTTCTTCTTCTTCTTCTTCTTACCTTCTTCTTTTTCTCCTATCGCGCTTACCACCTTCTACTTTTCTTCTTTTGTTTTTGTTCTACTATCTCCCCTTCCGCACCTTCCTTTTGCATATTTCCTTCTCAGTAGGAATCGAAAGTTGTACCGAGTGCAACAATTTCTTTAGTTTCGTCCCATTTATCTTAATTTGATTATCCAACTAGCTCAGGATAGGTAATCGTCGTAGACGATAGGCAACAATGAACTAACCTATTGAATAACTCGCTTTTGACCTCACGGCGGTTGAATCGATAGCAAAACTCATCGAGATATGCTTGTAGGTGCTTAGGATCTAAGCCGTGGTAGGTACCACCAATAAAAGCTTTCGCATTAGAGATGATCGTATGAAGCCACTTTAGATGATCTGGATTTTCTTTCAGGTCGTACTTTTTGGCTTCATGGTGGAAGCCATTTTTGGCCAAAGCTTGATAAGAACGATATCTATCGCTGACAATCGTTGATCCAGCTTCAATGT
>NZ_AUGY01000021.1 GCF_000422905.1 Paenibacillus alginolyticus DSM 5050 = NBRC 15375 | reverse complement strand
AGGATGATCTCGATGATGAATAGGATCGTCGACTACTAGCAATTGCTTGATGGTCTGAGAAAGACCAAGTTTGTGATCGAATTCTTTATATAGTAGCAGGCCGGCGTCTGAGGTCAGATCACCGCCTTCAAAATTGATTCTCATTCGGGGGTTGAAGTTCATGCCATACTCTTGTAAACTTGTCAAAGAAGAGCCTCCTTAGTAGTTTTGTTGTGTTTGGTCACCATCAACACTACCAAAGTAAGGGCTCTTTTTCCATTTTTTCTTTCACTTTTTAAGAGAGATGAAAAATGGCCGTAATCCCTTGTTACTATTGATATTAAATCATATTAGATAAGAGCTATGAATATTTCAGGTATAAGTAAATAAAGTAAAAAGAAAGAAATAAAAAGAAAATATAAAGAAAGAAAATATAAGAAAGAAAGTACAAAGAAAGTAAGAAGTAAGAAGTAAGAAATAAGAAGTAAGAAGAAAGAAAGAAAGAAAGAAAGAAAGAAAGAAAGAAAGAAAGAAAGAAAGAAAGTAAGTAAGTAAGTAAGTAAGTAATTTGATCATGTACTTATCAATTGGAACTAATCTACTTTTAATGCACTACAAGAAATTTGATGGTTAAATAACACACTACTTTTAGTGCCTATTGATAGCTCGAGGGTTTGATGCAGAGTTGAACTAAATGGGCAAAAATAGGTATGTTTTTTGAAGAAAGGTTTAGACGATAACTAAATTCGTCTAGGTACTTTTGTAAATGTTTGGGTCCAAGGCCATGGAAGGTGTTATTTATCCATTTACTAGCTTGTTTAGCGAATATGAGCAATGGGCGAAGTCGTGAGGGGGTATAAAAACCTGTAACAATCTCAACATTTTGGGTATCGGATTCAATGTGCTGTTGATGAAAGGCTTTTGTTTCAATACGAGGAATATGTCTTTCTTTTGGATTCGGAAGTAGAACGTGCTTTATTTTGAGGTGGGTAAATTGATTCCATTCATTAACTGATGAGCCTACTAGAAGAAGGTGCTCTTGTCTGTGTTTGTGGACGGAAGGATTATAAGGTCGTCCATAGATAGCCGAATTTATACAAACTGAACCCGAAAGCTGGTTTTGATTATCGGAGCTATGAATCACAGAACGGATTTTATGTAAGATTAGCCAGGCAGTTTTATATGTAACCTTAATAAATTTAGAAAGTTCGGTTGCGGTCGTACCTTTATTGGTATGGGAGAATAGAAAAAGAGACAGTATCCATTTACGTAGTTCAGTCCGGCTTCCTTCCATAATAGTTCCAGATATTAGTGACGTTTGATGGCGACAGTGACAGCATTCGTAAAGCGGAAGACGACGGGTAGTTGTCACATAAGCATGGCTGTGTTTACAACGCGGGCAGATAAAACCTTCAGGCCACTTAGTGTGAAAAATATACGCAATGCAAGCACTATCAGTGGAAAAATGATTTTGAAATTGATCAAGTGACATACATGCAAAATTCATATGTATCTCTCCGTTTGTTTCAAAATAGGAATATACGTTCCTGTTAATATTATACCAAACGTATGAACTCATTTCAAGACAATTTGGGAATATTTGATTAAAATTATGGTTATTTCTAATTCTGAGTAATGGGGATAGTGCCCATAGAGATGGAGAAAAGTTGGGTTGGATGGGAAGTGAGGTGACGTAGGAGGGAAGATTCGACTGAGATGAGATACATATACACAGGCTTGCATGAAAGGACGTGACAAATTGTGTTGGCTGAAGGAAATGGTGACAAAGAGAGGGGATGCAGAGTCGATGAGGGGGGCAGACGTGTGTAAACACGGAATGGATAAGAAGATAGTGGAAGATGCATTGACGATTGGACGCAGCGTGAGAAGATAAGGAATGGATGAGACGCACGTGAGAAGAACTTGAGATGGTGGGTCTCAGATATGAGAAGATTTGGATACAATGGTACCCAGATGTGAGCTGGTACTAGATGATGGGGATAACGATGTAAGAGGGTGAAGTGGAGTCGGATTTAGACACGATTTAGACGACATGGGATTCACATGGGACGGGGCACAAATGGAGGGGACGGAGAAGAGATAGGTTAACAAAGGACATGGATATGGACGTATTCGAGTTGATGGGACTTGCCGTAGGGAACGTGTCTTCTTTTTCACTCCATGTCCGCATAAGGTAGTACTAATTGATTTAAGTGGCTAGGGGAGGGAATGGGATGCTGCTAAGGAGACGATGGAGAAGCAGACCTACAGGGAAAACAAACCGCAAAAAGGTGCTTTTGATCAGTCTTCTCATTTTTGTCTTATTTACTGTGCAGTTTTTTATTTTCGTAGAACGTAATCTTAGACCTCCACTGATGAATTTGGCAAAGGTACGCATCAAGCAGATAGCGACACAAGCGATTAATAGCGCTATTGCGAATCATGTGGCTGGAAATACGAGTGCGGAGCAATTAATTGATTGGAAGATGGATAAAAACGGTAAAATAACGGGCTTCATGCTTAATTATAATGAACATATGCGTATTACTGCAGATACGATTAAAACTGTGCAAGGTGAACTGAAAGATTTGCAAAGTATATCTGAGCATATTCCGGTTGGGCAAGCGATGAATAGTGCGATTCTCTCCTCGTTTGGCCCTGATATTCCGATTCGGCTGCTGCCAGTTGGTACTGTGAAGGTTGATCTGAATACGCGATCACAAAATGCGGGAATCAATATGGTTATGTTTGAAGTGTATGTTCGCATTATTGCTGAAGTATCGGTGATTATTCCCTTTGATTCCGATACAGAAATTGTGGAAACGGAAATTCCTATTTCATATTCTCTCGTGGTTGGGGATGTCCCAACATATTATTATGATAATAAGGGAAAACCGGTGGGTAGTAATAAGGATGCAAGTCCACCGAGTTTATCGCTGCCTAGCATACCGAATGCCGGAACTACAACAACACCAAAGGCAGAGGGAGTTACAACGCAAGAAAGCAAGACACAAAAAGAGCCGCCCCAATAATGGAGCGGTGTTATTTTTTCTTTTTCATCCGATCTTCTCGTTCCCATTTGCGAAGGGAGGGGTAAGGATCAAAGCTCCATTCGGTTAGCCCATTATCACGATAAAGTCCAAAATGAAGATGAGGCGGAAATTTACCTGAAGTTCCTGGCTTACCATAACCCGAACTGCCTACCCAACCGATAGTTTGTCCAGGCTTTACGATATCGTTTTCTTTGATCCCTTTTTGAAAACCAGAGAGATGGGCGTAGTAATGATAAATATTGTTCACATCTCGAATACCAATCCGCCAGCCTCCGTAGGGATTCCAGCCTTTTATCTCTACAATGCCATAGCAAGTGCTTCGTACAGGAACACCATAGCCCGCAAATAAATCTGTGCCTTCATGGGAACGATGCCCGCCCCATCCGCGGCTATCTCCCCATGTACTGCGGTAGGAGTAGTCTGCATTCACTGGCAGTGGAAAAGCATGCTCACCAACATCGAGAGTACCTAGTGTGGCATAGATTGTTGCGAATTGTTTGATACGTTCTACACTGCGTGAGTTTTGATAATAATTCCATAAGTTGATTTGTAAATTTTCTTCTTGGTTGCCATTATTGCTCATTACTGTGGCCATAGCTGCCAGTACGTCTAAATCGTTGTTTCGATCTGCGACGCCGTCACCTGAACCATCTCGTCCGTAGCCATGAAAGAAGGAGATGCTTTTTGGATTCGTATCTTGTTGGTCTGGATTTAATAAGCCCACCCAATCTGCTTCAGGGAAGTAAATGCTGGTAATTCCTTGATGTACGGGTCTTTTTTTCGCGATATTCATCGTTCTTTCGTACTGATCAACTGCAGCAAGGTATGCCCACGGAATGCCAGACAAGATGCTTGTTTTTTCAAATAGCTCTTTCCGCTCAGCGTTCAAGTTCGGGTTAACTTTAGACGGAGTTGCCTTAAAGAATTGGTCAGATGCAGCGGCATGGGATTCAGCACTGCCTGAAAGAGTCCCGGATTCGGTTGCTGATAGGAGGAGGCTAAGAACAAGAACCCGCGACCAAAAAGGTCTGCTTTTCATCTCAATCATCCTTCCTTAAATGTTAGTTCTTAGGATGTACTCTTCGGCGAATGTTTATCCCTGCATCTTTCGTTGTTATCGGATTTTTGCTATGATGCCTCTAAGAGGTGAGGATCGTGAGTTTTAATCATAGGGATGAGCATGTGGACGATAATATGCTGTTAATTCAGGCTAATTTGGATGATATGAACCCGGAGTGGGTTTCTTATATCATGGACAAGCTTTTTGAAGCAGGTGCGAATGATGTATTTGTAGTACCGATAATTATGAAAAAAGGCAGACCAGGGATTATGCTGAATGTGCTGGTTGAAGATGAACGGCTCTCTGTTGTAGAGGAGGTTATTTTTAGCGAGACAACGACACTTGGCATTCGGTATATGCACGCTTCCTGTCACCGATTGGCTAGAGAATTCAAGCAAGTGCTAACAAGATGGGGACTTTTAACGGTAAAAGTCGGTTATCACCAGGGGAAATTGGTACAATATGCACCAGAGTTCAAAGAATGCGAGCAAATCGCTAAGGAGTATCAAGTACCTTTGAAGCAGGTATACGAGGAAGTTAGGATGCAGTTTATACAGCAAAAACAAAAAAACGTCTCCTCCTGATTTGAAGGAAGAGGCGTTTTGTCATTTTATTTACGGCCTCTTTGGAGGCTCATGTATGGTGAGGGTGTGTATGTGAATGTTCATGTTGGTGGTGATGATGATCATCATGTGTATGGCCGTGACCATGACCATGTTCATGTGCCAGGTGCTCGTGGCTTACTTGCCATTTTCCTATATAAGGATCAACTTTACCGACTACGACACGAAGCACGTTCGGTTGATTAGGTAAATCTCTTGTTCCTGCACCGTAACCGATGGTGTCAACGATCATAGGAGGAAAGCTTTTGGAGAACTCGTCCACGATTCCGGAAATAATACCGGCACCAGTTGGCGTAGTCATCTCAAGGTTATAGTTAGTTGATGCAATAGGTAACCCTCGCATCATTTCCAGTGTTGCCGGAGCCGGAACGGGATATATACCATGATCGATATGTATCGTTCCTGAACCAAGCGGTACTGGGGAGGCAAAGATCCGCTCGACTTGCAGGGAGTCAATGGCTAAGGCTACTCCTACGATATCGACAATGGAGTCTATGGCTCCGACCTCATGGAAGTGTACTTTTTCAACGGGAATACCATGGATTTTGGCTTCAGCAATACCGATCTTTTCAAAAATAGCTAAGCTGAGAGCTGTTACACGCTCATTGAACTCTGCCTGTTGAATGACTTGTACGATTTCTAAGTAATGACGATGGTGTTTTGGTGGGTGCTGCGGGTCTAGAATGACATCTAGTTTCATGGCAGAAATGCCGCGCTTAACAACACGCTTCCATTCCAACATGTATGGCTCTAGCTTGATTTTGGTAAGCTCATCTTCAATGTAAGCTCGATCTGCTCCCGCGTCTACTAAAGCTCCAAGGGTCATATCGCCGCTGATTCCGGAGAAGCAGTCTAAATACAAAATGCGCATTGTAGGATCTCACGCTCGTTTCGACATATTTTTGTTAATGAGCCCTGCATAATAGCCAGCTCCGAAGCCGTTGTCGATGTTCACTACGGAGATTCCTGGTGAGCAGCTATTTAGCATCGACAACAAAGGGGCGATGCCTGCAAGGTTCGCACCATACCCGATGCTTGTAGGCACAGCCACGATCGGTTTGGCTACTAGCCCGCCGACGACGCTGGCGAGCGCGCCTTCCATGCCGGCAACGACCACAATCGCGTTTGCACCGCGAATGAGCTCCAGCCGGCGGAAGAGCCGGTGAATGCCAGCTACACCCACGTCGAATATTCGTTCAACGTGGCTGCCCAGGCATTCTGCTGTTAGAGCCGCCTCCTCCGCCACGGGGAGGTCGGAGGTACCTGCGCACACGACGGCGATATAGCCGTCGTGGACCTTAAGCATAGGCCGCTTGAACCAAGTTAGCGACCTTGCCGTTTCGTGGTAGGTGACGCCTTCCACGGCAGCTGTAACATGTGCGGCTTTGGCCGCGTCGACCCGCGTAGCGAGCACGCGGTCGGTGTGCTCCATCAGCCGCCGGAAAATCTCCTCGATCTGCTCCGCGGTCTTGCCTTCCCCGAAAATGACCTCGGGGAAGCCCGTACGCTTCTCGCGATCGATGTCAAGCTGAGCAAATCCAAGATCAAGGTTAGCTGGGCCTGCGGCGCTGCCTTCCTTGATGATTTGCTTTTTGGCTTCTTCTACGTCCAGATCGCCCGCCTGGACGAGCTTTAAGATTTTCTCTAGGTTCATCATAAGGATGCTTCTTTCACCTTGTCTTTCGTCTCCTTGGACAGGACTTCGTTCATGCTGCCCGTGCGGTAACCTTGTAAATCGAGCGTCACGTAAGTGAAACCGAGCTTGCTGAACTTTTCATAGATCGCATCACGGTGCTCAACGACTTTATGAATCTCATCCGGCATAACCTCGATGCGGGCAATTTTTTCATGGTGACGAACGCGCACCTGATACAATCCGAGCTGGGACAAGAAGTACTCGCCTTCATCCAGTTGGTCGATTTTCCATTTCTCAATTTGCGTCCCGTAAGGGATGCGAGATGACAAGCAAGCAAAAGACGGTTTATTCCAAGTACGCAGTCCTAGCTCTTTGGAAAGCTGTCTGATCTCGTCTTTGGTCATGCCGGACTCCTGTAAAGTACTACGGACGCCTTGCTCGTTTTTGGCTTGTAGACCCGGTCTATAATCACCGAGATCGTCCATGTTCGAACCATCCAGAATATAGGGGTATCCTAACTCTTTGGCTAGTTGCTGCAAATGTGAATAAAGTCCCGTTTTGCAATGGTAACAGCGATCTGGATTGTTCGCGACGAAATTCGCGTTCTCTAGTTCCTTGACCTCTGTTTTGTACAGTGGGACACCGATTTGTTCTGCTAGTTCAACGGCGGCATCGAATTCCCGAGAAGGGAACGTTTCGGATGCTGCAGTGACGGCTAAGACTTGATCTCCGAGCTCCTGCTGCGCACGTTTGAGGACGAATGTACTGTCAACCCCTCCGGAGAAGGCGATTAATACTCGTCCCATACCTCTTAAAATTTCTCCAAGTTTGCGGTCTTTCTCTCTTGTTACTTCTTGTATGCTCATGTTTCTTCCCTCCCATACAGCCTTTACGTGATAGGTTAAGCTGTTTTGGCCATCTTAATAAGTGTATCACAACTGACTGGCAAAGTGGATTGTTTTGTCAGTCATTCATGTTATAATAACAAGAACGAGAAACCAAATAAAAGGCGGGAAATATAATGCCTACAAAGCCATTAGAGAGAAAACCAGACTGGTTAAAAATTAATCTCAAGACAGATGAGAATTTTAAAGAAATAAAGTCAATGATGCGTTCCAAGACGCTGCATACGGTTTGTGAAGAAGCTAAATGTCCGAACATTCATGAGTGCTGGGCGAATCGTACAGCCACTTTTATGATTTTGGGCGATATTTGTACCCGAGCATGCCGTTTCTGTGCAGTCAAAACAGGGCTGCCTACCGAGCTGGATCTTGAAGAACCAGAACGTGTAGCTGATGCCGCTTTACAAATGGGACTGCGTCACTGTGTCGTAACTTCCGTAGCGCGCGATGATTTAACAGATGGCGGTGCGATGATATTCGCTGAAACCATCAAAGCAATTCGCCGCAAATTGCCAATGTGCACAGTCGAAGTGCTGATCCCCGATTTCTTGGGGCGGGAAGAGTCGCTGGCCACGGTTCTAGAGGCCAAACCTGATATCTTGAACCATAATATGGAGACTGTTGAGCGCATGTCAGACCGCGTCCGCTCGAAGGCGAAATATCGCCGTTCTCTTGAACTGCTGGAGCGTTCGAAGCGTATTGCTCCGAACATCCCTACCAAATCCAGCGTCATGATTGGCGTGGGCGAGGAGTGGGACGAGCTGCTGCAAACGATGGAGGATTTACGAGCAGTTGGCTGCGACATTATGACGATTGGGCAGTACCTGCAGCCGTCGACAACACATTTGGCTGTAGCTAAGTATTATACGCCTGAGCAGTTTGCTATGCTCAAAGAAGAAGGCATGAAACGTGGCTTTAAGCACGTAGAGTCGGGGCCATTGGTACGCAGTTCGTACCACGCCCATGAACAAGTTCAAGCGGCTTCGAACGTTTAGATTAACGAACGGATCATAGAAAGGAGAGCTTCCTACCATCATGATTCATATTGCAAATAAAACATATGAGCTCGTTACAGACCATAAGAATGGCTGGAATTTTGAAGTTTTTAAAGAACGTTTTAGCGAAGTGCTGGAGCGATATGATTATATTGTCGGCGATTGGGGATACAGCCAGTTAAGGCTGAGAGGATTTTTTAAAGAAATCCATCCTAAAGCGACAAAGGAATCATCCATCGCGGCTCTTCAAGATTACTTGAATGAGTACTGCAACTTTGGCTGCGCGTATTTTATTATCGAAAAAGTGAATGGCGCAAAGCAGCAAGTGCCTTCTGAAGTGATTACAACCACTCCTTAATGTAGTGAAACCAAAAGACGCCTCTCATTCTTTAGCGGAGTGAGGGGCGTCTTCTTCTTATTTATTTCACTTCTAACCCAACAAAAGCTTCCCGAACCCTACTCCAGAAAGGAAATGGGCGGAATCTGGCAAACTTAACTTTCACGTTGGCAGCTACACGGCAGCGGATAGAAACGACGTCGTCGCGCTGCAAGTATAAGTGATCAAGTGATAAAAGCATATTCTGCTGCGCTTTGGGATAAATGTCACAGTGATGATGCTTCGGTAAAATCATGGAAGAACCGAGTGTACGGTAGACCCTATTGTTAATTGAAGCAATCTCTGCAATTTGAATGGCTTCAAGCGAAGGGTGGACCATTGCTCCACCTAAGCTTTTGTTGTAAGCTGTACTGCCGGCAGGCGAGGAGATACAGATTCCGTCTCCGCGGAACATTTCGAACATTTCGTCGTTAACGTGAAGTCGCGCGACTAGCGATACTTCGATTCCTCGTATGGTAAATTCGTTGAGCGCCAAATGTGTCTCGGAGCCCTTTTCAGTCGTAATTTCAATCTCAACGACGGGGTACTGCACAACACGAAGCTCCTCGGGTGTGGTGACGCTGAACATCAATGAAGCTAGATGATCCAGCTCATCTGGTTTCCAATCTGCGAAGAAACCTAAGTGTCCAGTATGGATCCCAACGAAAGCGATTGTGTCAAGCTTCTGCACATATTTATGAAAAGCTTGCAGCATCGTGCCATCTCCGCCAATAGAAAGGACAATGTCGGGATTTTCTTCATCCCTCGGCATGCCTTGCTCTGCGGCGAGTTTATGGAACCGCTCTGTCAGCCCCTTGGAGATGTCATCGCCTCGTTCAATGACGTTGTATTTCAATTGGTTTCCTCCTAAGAAGTTATCGAGCAATATTTATCAATGTCCTGAAGCATCGATTCAGGTGTATGTCGGAATTCGGCGGCGACCCGATAAGAATCATTACTGAAATTCGTCACCCTAATAATTTCACCATAAGCCGTAATAGGATGGGGATACCCAGGGAGAATGAAGCTGAATTCCAGAAATAAGGGGAAAAAGAGCCGATTCGTCGTAACAAAAGAAAGACCGCTGGCACTAATATCAAGCAGTTGTCCGGAAAAAGCGACTCCCTTGCTTGCGGATATACCGCGAATGCCAACAATACGCAGTGTGATCGGTGTTCGAAGGGAGAGCTTCACACGGCTGTACCTTCTGTTCTGATGATGATGAATTTCTTCGGGAATGGATAGCGAAAGGTAACATATCGTCTTCTTTAATTCAAGTTGAATTAAATCGACATAGGCGTAAAATAAAATTCCACGGTCTTTAAAAGAAAACTCAATGAAAGAAATATGCTCTAATTTGTCGAATGGAAAAATTCCGGACAGCTCTAAACAAACGGTGAATGAAGTGTCACCTATTTTGTCTATGGAGAAGTTTTCTTCATAGCAAAAAGGCTGCCCATCTTTACATTCTCCGACAATGATCAAATGACACTCCGTATTCGGTGCGATATATGCCAATTCCAGTGCCTTATTCCAATCCATAGCATCACCAAGTGGTTAGATTTGCATTCACGAACACATGCACATACCGTTAAGTTCTCTATTCATAATAATTTATAAAAGAAAATAAGAAAAGCCCCAAACGGGGCTTTATCTAGGAATTCACGTATTTACTGCCACGATAATGTACTGGTTACTAAGGAAAGTTCAAAGGAATGTGCGAAGTTAGATGAGATGGGGCGCACCCGAATAGAGAAGTGAGGCCCATGAATGAGATGCGCTGGAATGGTCGCTTTATAGCTCTGCATTTGTTCAATCAGTTCACCAATAGGTTCCATTGGAATGATTTTTTGCTCCCATTTTTCGCCATTTTCCTCGTAATAAATGACTTCTACTGCCGTATCTTGCGGCCAAATAGGTCCGAAGTGAACTTGTGTCGTAATTTCTTTCGTTGATGGTTTTATTTCGTTTAACGGCACTTCCGTTGATAATTTGGCAGAGCGGTCATCGATGCCTATGATCTTCACGTGATACCAGTTCGAACGGATGAACTGTTTGTAATCGGCAACTTTTGTTGCAACATCATAATGATTAGAAACAAACAGTCGGGCTCGCTGAGCTGTCGGCAAATAGGTGAGCTCTGTGTAGTCTTGCACCATGCGATGTGTGTTATAGACAGGGCTAAGCGATTGGATAGAACGTTTCATACGGCTGATCCATTGATGCGGGAGTGCTCCTTGATTGTAGTACAGCGGAATAATCTCTTTCTCTAAAATGTGATAGATGGCTTGCGTATTTTCTTTCTCTTGTGCAGCCCAGTCCGCTGCTCCTGTGGATCCGATAGCCCAACCGTTCGCACCGTTGTAGCCTTCCTCCCACCAACCATCGAGTACGCTAAAATTAAGTACCCCGTTCATGGCTGCCTTTTGACCGCTCGTTCCACTGGCTTCAAGGGGTCTACGGGGGTTATTTAACCAGACGTCTACACCTTGAACGAGGTAACGTGCCATATTCATGTCATAGTTTTCGAGAATAACGATTTTCCCAACGAATTCTTTCATTTGTGAGACGCGATAAATTTCACGGATAAGCTCTTGACCTGGGTAATCGGCAGGGTGAGCCTTGCCAGCAAAAATAAATTGTACGGGTCTCTCGGAATCATTGATGATCTTCTTAAGCCGGTACAAATCATTAAAAATAAGATTAGCCCGCTTATAGGTCGCAAACCTTCTGGCAAATCCAATGGTTAATGCCTTGGGGTTCAAATATTGTCTAACTTCTTCGATGCGCTCTTCCGATTCTCCGTTGCGCTTTCGCTGCTCGAGCAAATTCCGCCTAGCGTATCGAACTAAATCTTCTTTCAATTGTTGATGGACTTTCCAGATGGATTCGTCTGGAATGACCTCAATTTGCGCCCACTGATGCTTATTGGCTTGTTCTTCCCGCCATGAACCGGGTAGGAAACGATCAAGCAGTTCCTTCCATTGCGGTGCTGTCCATGTATCCATGTGTACACCGTTCGTAATGGAGCTAATGGGAACTTCGCTCGCATCGATATGACCGTGAAATTCTTTGAACATTTCTCGGGATACTTGACCGTGCAGCTTACTGACCCCATTGCGCAGTCCAGCTGTATTCATGGCCAAATGGGTCATATTGAATTGACCCGTATGGTGATCGAGCCCTAATGCCACAATATCTTGTTTGTGCTGCGATAGCTCACTTAGAAGAGGCCCGAGATAGTGTTCCACCATCTCGATGGAGAATGTGTCATGCCCCGCAGGTACAGGCGTATGGGTCGTAAATACAGTGGCTGAGCGAACGGTTTCGACCGCCACATGAAAGGGAAGACCTAGATGCAGAAGCTCCTTCAACCGCTCCAGCGTGAGGAAAGCCGCATGGCCTTCGTTGATATGGTACACGTTCGGGTAGATGTTAAGCAGCCGCAGCGCCTTAACGCCTCCAATGCCAAGAACCATTTCCTGAGCAATCCGCGTATCTTGATTGCCTCCATAAAGCTGAGCCGTCAGCTCTTTGTCCGCTGGATTGTTAGCTTCGTGATCGGCATCCAGCAAATAGATCGAATTACGGCCGACACGCACACGCCAAACCTGTAAGGTGATGGCGCGGCCCGGCATATCAATGGATACGGCAAGCTGTTGGCCATTTTGCAGCACAGGTTCAATCGGGAGCTTAGTGAAGTCATAAGGGTACAATTCACTTTGCTGACCACCGGAGGCATCGATTTTCTGTGTGAAATAACCTTTTTTATAAAGAAGTCCAACACCGATCAAAGGGATACCCAAATCACTTGCAGATTTCGCATGGTCGCCGGCTAAGATTCCCAATCCACCTGAATAAATCGGCAAAGATTCATGAAAACCGAACTCTGCGGAGAAGTACGCAATTTTTACATAACCTTGATCCGGATGTTTCTCTTGAAACCAAGTGGCGCCATTCATATAAGCATCGAATTTGGCAATTACTTGTTGATAATAAGCTACAAAATCTGGGTTGCCACTGAGGGCTTCAATCTGTGAATTGTCTAACAAGTGAAGTAAAAGAACAGGATTATGGCCACATTGATCCCATTTTACGGGATCCATCTGTGCAAAAAGCTGCAAGGCGTCATGGTTCCAACTGAACCATAAGTTGAATGATAACTCATTCAAACGCTCAATCGCAGGAGGCAAATGTCTCGTTACTTGGGGGAAGGCTGCTTGCATATCTGGATGTTCTCTCCCTTTATGCTCATGATCGTGATTACCCATATTATCTTGTTCCACCAACCTTTTCATACACGAGTTTAAGTAAGGAATATGCAGCAAAGAGTCCGGCAATGACAGAAAAAGCACCAAGGAAGACCGTTCCGCTAATTGGCAGCATTAGCCTTAGATAGCTAAGAACTGGAGAAGCCGAATCATATTGAGGTAAGAAAACGGATTTGGATTCACGAAAAATTTGCATAGGCTCCCAAAAAACGAGAACAATAGCAGCGGAGAGTAAGGCATGGATGAAGCGAGCGGTGACAAATGGCAAGTATCGCAGATTGGTATGACTTAATAGGCTAACAATTTGAGCATGAACGGACATGCCGCCCCATGACAAAATGAAAGCGCCGATAGCCACTTTGCTGGAGAGCGCTAGTGAAGCGGGAGCATTCCCGGCTGCCTTCGCCCCGAGTGTCACCTCAAACAAGCCATTCATAACCGCTTGTGATAACTCATGGGGGAGCCCTGTGTTCTGTAGAATGGAGGAGATGAGCAGATAGATTGCATTCATGACCTTAGCTGCTGTTAAGACTTCCAAAACAACAGAGAAGAATACAACTAATCCACCTACTACGAAAATCAAGCTGAGCGACTGTAGAATGGATTGACTTAAAAGTGTGCCTATAGATCTGCCATCGTTAATTCGAGCGCTGTGCATGGCATTAAAAGCACGCTTCCAGACCCAGCCCTTGCTTATCGTCTGCTTCTCTGTAGGTAGGCTCTTCCTGCCGTGAAATCGCATCATTAAACCTATAAGCACCGAGCCTCCATAATGAGCAATAGCCAAGATCATAGCCAAAGAAGCATCGTGGAAGAAGCCTATTGAAACAGCTCCAATTAGGAAAATCGGGTCGGAGCTTGTTGTGAACGCAACCAGTCGTTCACCTTCCTCCCGGTTGACAAGCTTTTGCACCCAGAGTTGGGAGGTCAGCTTAGCTCCGACCGGATAACCAGCAGCGAAACCCATAGCCATGACGAAGCCACCGATACCAGGGATACGGAAGACGGGACGCATCATCGGATCGAGCAGCGTACCGAAGAAATGAACGATACCAAAGCCAAGCATAATTTCGGATATGACGAAGAAAGGGAACAGTGCGGGAAAGAGCACATCCCACCAAATGGAAACGCCGCGCAAGGCTGCTTGAAGACCGTCATGAGGGAATGCGAATAAGCATAGAATAATGGCAACAACAACAAATGCCATGAGTAACGCAGCCGTGAAATTTCGTTTCTGCATGAGATTGGATACCTCCTCCTACTCAACTATATGAACAGGATGGGACATACATGCCGTCCCAAAATATTTAGACTTTGGTACTGTTCACAGCTCGGTTTTATGGTAAAATAGAACTAGTAAAGTCTTATATCCTAGGCAGCGGGAGTGATTCAAATGACAGGTGTCATTGCTGGTTTGGTTGTATGTATGTTCGTATTTGTCATTCGAGAAACGCTCATGCATGCAGGGGATGAGGATTTAGAAAACTATTAAAGCAAGACGAATAGCGAGGTTTACCCTAATGTCAGAAAGTGATCGCAGCACGTTGTACGAATTGATGGGGGGAGCGGAGACGGTACGCCGTCTCGTGGAAGCCTTTTATCCAAAAGTTCAGCAAAATCCACTACTATCGCCTCTGTTCCCTTCCGATATAGAACCCGTTATAGAAAAACAGTTCATGTTTTTAAGTCAGTTTTTTGGTGGTCCATCCTTGTATTCAGATAGGCATGGACATCCGATGATGAGAGCTAGACACATGGCATTTCCTATTACAGTAGAACGTGCAGATGCATGGTTAGGCTGTATGGCGGAAGCCATGGTGGAAGTAGGACTACCGGCTGATTTGCGGGATTTTTTACTTGAGCGGCTGAAAGGCTCTGCCTATCATTTTATTAACACATCAGAAGAAGAATAGTTCTTCTTTCCTACATACAACATTAGTGAAGGCGGGGTTTCAATGTTGGTCGAACCTTTATATGAAATAGCAGTGAAGTGCACATATTGCGAGAATTCCTACAAAACGATGAAGGTTCGCCCAAGCTTCAAAAAAGCTAGTAAAACAGATACGGATTTCTGCGTTCATTATAAAGATATCAATCCCGACTTCTACGTCGTGAGGGTCTGTCCTTTTTGCGGGTATGCACATACGGAGAACTTTTCGGATAAATGGAAACCCGCGCAGAGGGAAGTGTTCTACGAGCGAGTGGCTCAAAACTGGTCCATGCGCAATTATTGCGGAGAAAGAACTTGGGAAGATACGCTTCTGAGCTACAAATTGGCCCTTCTCAGTGCACAGATTAGAGATGAGAAATCGCGAGTTGTAGCAGGTCTTCTACACCATTTGGCATGGTTGTATCGGTCCAAAGGAGATTGGGAGCAGGAGGAGCGTTTCCTAACGTTTGCTTTGGAAGCTTATGTCAGTGTTTATGAAACAGAAGGTTTGGATCTCAATAATGCACGACTCATGTACTTGATTGGAGAGCTGAATCGCAGATTAAGCCGCTTTAATGAGGCCGTCAAATGGTTTTCACGCATCATTAATGATCGCAAGATTATGGATGCTGGTATGATTAGAGCAAGTCGTGAACAATGGATAGCAACCCGTGAAGATATGCTTGCCATTCGTATGGAACTTCCAGACGAAATGAAACAAGCTACATAATGAGTATTGTCGTATAAATCAAATGAACGCTTATCTATTCTGGGAGTTGATTTCAATCCCATGAATGGTTAAGCGTTCATTTTTTTCTCATTTGTTAATTGCACATGTTTGTAAAGGGTAGAACGGTTTTTACCGTGATGTTTGGATTCATAAAGCGCATGATCCGCTTCAGAGATGATTCGTCTCAATTCCACCTGAGGTTCTTCCGCGGTTGAAATTCCTATTGAGATTGTAATTGGAGTAAAATCCGTAAAATTTTTTTGGTGGAACGTATCAGCGACAATGGAGCATAGCCGTTCTGCATATTTGCTTAGCCGCAGTGGATCAATTTCTGAGCTGAGAAGAATAAATTCTTCCCCCCCGTATCTGGCCAAGTAATCCTGTTCATGGATATGGTTTCGTAAAGCACTGCTGATCTCGCGAAGCAGCTGATCACCTTCCAAATGTCCAAACTGATCGTTGTATTGCTTGAAATTATCTAAATCAATCATCATGATGGATACTCTGCGTTTGTGAAGCGCATTGCTGGCGATCGGCATAAAGCTGCGCAGATTCGGCAGTTTGGTTAAGCTGTCTTGATTGGCTTGAAGCTCTAACTGGCGCTGCAGTCGCCAACTTTTATTCTCATCATTGACCATGACGATAATGATGATGAAAGCAGCTGACATGATAGCCAGCATAAACAACTGATCTAAGGCGTATAGCCAGGATAGGTTACTCTCTAGTAGCTCATGTATCAGTAGGCGAAGGAGGAAGACGAATGAACATATTTGGAGCCCATGTCGAATAGGTATGTCCAAGAAACCACTGCGGTATTCTTTGTTGTGAAAGATGGAGCTTATCAGTGCTGGGGCAATAAGTTCTTGTACGATGATGAACCAGGCTTGGCTATCTTGCGTGAAGAGGGTAAGGCCCGAGGGTAATACTGTCGATAGCAGGGCAACAGGTAGTCCATAACGCAAACCGGCCATAAAGATGGGGACCGAACGTAAATCAACCAGACCAAAAAGCTCTGGCAGGGGTACCAGCATCATAAGGATGCTGGCTAGTCCAGTGAGCAATGGGGCTAGCAGGTGCTCATAAGAATCGATAAGCATCTTGCTGCGAACTTTCATTGCCATGTAATTTAACGTAACTAACGTACATGCGCTTGTCAAAGGAACGAGGTACTCATTCATAGGGATTCTTTATACTCCTTGCGCTTGGAAGCTACGATTCATTTGCGTATTACGGTGTCCGCCAATAAATAATCGCGATCTGTGTCAACGAGCGTTAGCTTATTATGGCAGCAAGGAAACACTAACAGCTTCTTTTTTCCTTCGTGAATAGATGTCAGTTCGTGGATTTTGAGCGGCAGCAGCACATTGGGGCTATGGCAAAAGGGACACTCAGCCACATAAATGTCCTTCATAATAATGTCATAAGGCCAAGTATTAGCGAAAGGGATCAAAGCTTACTTCGATTCTGGATCGCTATTTTCCGTAGAGGAAGCTTTAGCGAGCTCCGCTAATTTTTGCAGTAAAATATGTTGTGGCATATGCATGAGATGTTCTAAAGGCACCTTAAGCTGTTCAGCCAGCTTAACGGCCGTTTCTGGAGAAATTTGTAACGGTTTCATAGTTGAAATCACCCATCCTGTTCCGAATATATAGTGTTGGAACTACCTATAATTGAATCATACTTTTTACCTATAAGCAATGAGCAAGATGAGTATGATTGGCGATCAGGTGGCGTTTATGATTTAATAAAAGATGGAAAGGAAAGGTGATAGCTTTGCTTAATTTACCTCTTAATCAAACATGGAATTTAGAAACCTTTTTTCCTGGGGGAAGCGAGTCTCCTGCATTCGCAACTCATCTGAAGGAGCTTCAAGCATCGATTGCTGCTTTTCAAGAACAAGTACGAAATACCCCTTCACCAGAGCAGTTAGAAGACGCGGCTTCGTTAGTAAGACTGATCGAATTGCTTCAGCATAATTTGAAGCATATCCATGAGGCGGATTCTTTTGTAAGCTGCTTGCTGGCGGATAATCAAAAGGATAAGAAGGCGCCTGTACTTAGCGGACAGGTCAAAAGCTTGTATGCAGAGCATCTGTCGTCGCTCACCCATTTTGATCAAGTATTGACGGGAATCCAAGATGATGTATGGTCAGCTCTCCTGCAGAAAGAGCCGTTCAAAGCCATAGCTTTTTCGCTTCACGAGCGGCGTGCTTTGGCCCAGGAGAAGCTGCCGCCTGAGCAGGAAGCTCTGATTAATGATTTGGCCGTAGATGGCTATCATGGGTGGGGAGATCTGTATAATACGACCGTTGGTCAATTCCGCATGCCTGTGGAGGTTGACGGTGAAATGGTAGAGCTATCTGCCGGTCAAGCATTCAATAAACTCCATACGGAGAATCGTGAAGAACGACTGGATCTGTTTGAAAAATGGGAACAAGCATGGACAGATAAAGAGGAATATTGCGCCGAAGCATTAAACCATTTGGCAGGTTTCCGCCTTCAGGTTTATAAATACAGAGGTTGGAAAAACATACATAAAGAGCCGCTTGCAATCAATCGCATGGAAGAGAAAACGCTGAATGTCATGTGGGAAGTGATCGACCGCAACAAAGATATTTTCGTTGACTATTTAAACCGTAAAGCGAAGCTGCTAGGTGTTGATAAGTTGGCGTGGGTTGATGTGGATGCGCCACTGGGCGATTCCTCGAAGAAAATTTCTTATGACGAAGGCGCTACGCTGATTGTCGATCAATTCAAACGGTTCAGTCCCAAGCTGGCAGCCTTTTCGGAAGAAGCCTTTGAGAAGCGTTGGATCGAAGCCGAGGATCGAGCAGGGAAGCGTCCTGGGGGATTCTGTACTTCTTTCCCGATTGCGGGGGAGACGCGTATCTTCATGACCTACGGCGGTACGCTCAACAATGTTTCTACATTAGCGCATGAGCTAGGTCACGGCTACCATCAGCATGTTATGACGGATATGCCTGCGTTAGCGCAGGAGTATGCAATGAACGTCGCTGAGACGGCCTCAACCTTCGCTGAAATGATAGTAGCGGACGCAGTTGTGAAGAGTGCTTCTACAGATGAAGAACGTATCATTTTACTCGAAGATAAAATCCAACGCGCCATTGCTTTCTTCATGAACATCCACGCGAGATTCATCTTCGAGACGAACTTTTACGAAGCGCGAAGTCAAGGTTTAGTTAGCGTTGAGCGCTTGAACGAGCTCATGGTGGATGCGCAGAAGCTTGCGTACAAAGATGCTTTGAGCAGCTATCACCCGCATTTCTGGGCGGCTAAGCTGCATTTCTATGCGACGGATGTACCTTTCTATAATTTCCCTTACACGTTCGGTTACCTGTTTAGTGCAGGTATTTACGCGAGAGCGGTGCAGGAAGGTGCAGCCTTCGAAGATAAGTATATCTCTTTGCTTAGAGACACAGGCAGCATGAACGTGGAGGAGCTTGCTCAGAAGCATCTTGGCGTTGATCTGACAGAGCCTGATTTCTGGCAAAGCGCAGTTGATATGGCAGCTCAAGATGTGAAGCAGTTCATGGAACTGACAGAAGCTAAAGTCCGAGTGTGAACGAAAAAGGCTTTCCCATGATTGAAGTGGGAAAGCCTTTTTTGTGCAAGTAAAGCTTATAATTTGAAGATTTGAATCGTCTGTTGTAATTGTGTAACTACACGCGTCATTTCTTCGGCTTGAGTGACGATTCCTTGTACTGTAGCGATCTGCTCATTCATAGAAGCGGAAACTTCTTGTGTACCAGCCGCAGATTCCTCCGTGATCGCCGATATGTTCTCCATTGCCGCAGCAATTTGTTCGGAGCTTGTCAGCATTTGCTCGCTTTCTTCTGCGAAGCGGGTAATTTCTTCCGAAATAAAGCCTACGCTTCCGACAATCTCAGCGAAAACAATTTCAGTTTGCTCGATCAACACGGTTTGCTTCTTCACGACATCTTCGTTCACTTGAATGCTGCGAATAGCTTCTTGTATGCCTTGCTCGATGCTCTTCACGAAACCGAATACTTCACGTGTAAGAGACGTTGACTCTTCAGCAAGTTTGCGCACTTCCTGCGCAACGACTGCAAAGCCTCGGCCATGTTCGCCAGCTCTAGCAGCTTCGATGGAAGCGTTGAGGGACAAGAGGTTCGTTTGCTCAGCAATCTCGGAAATGGAACGAGTCACACTGCTGATGCCTTCAGCTTGACGAGCCAGCATGTCGATTGTATCAGACACCTGCTGGGTAACTTCTACATTTCGTTTCATACCGATGCCTTGGCTTTCAACGGACGTGCGTCCTTTTTCTACAAGAGTCATCATCTGATCAGAGCGGTCTTTCATTTCTTTGGCAGATCCGGCATAGTTGACGATTCTCACTTCAATATCTTTGGAAGTGATTGAAACACCGGAAACTTCTTCTGAAATTTGCCCGGCACCTGAGGCGAGCTCGTGGGCCGAAATGCTCACTTGTTCTAGGACTGTACGGAAGCTTTCATTTTTAACATATATATCGCGGCTTGTTTGAAAAACCTGCTTCGAGATGTTACCTGTGTCGCGAAGAATATCGCGGAGTTTATCTATCATTTTGTTAAAAGATTGGCCAAGCTGACCAAGTGTGTCATCTGAGGTTACGGTTACTTTTTGAGAGAAGTCTCCTTTGGAAATGTTGAGCGCTATTCGGGATAAATCGGCAATTGGTTCCGTTAACTGATTCTCGAACCATCGAATGAACGGGTAGCTGCCTCCTAGAATAATGAGTAGAAATATGATGCCAAGTAAGTGATTCCAATCCGAGGCGAAAGTAACAATCAACATGAAAATTGAGTTCAAACCAATCAATGCATAACAACCAAGTTGTAGTTTCTTTCTGAACGATAAGGATGATACTTTATCCAATCCGACCGACTCCTCTGCGAAATTTGTTTATTTGTGTTGGAATCCATGATGTATGTTTGCAAATTATAACATTGAATCTGGAAATATTCTACATCATTTCGACAAATATCGTTCGTTTCTTACAATGGAAAAGGGAGTTATATTAACATTGCATTAAAAATAGTAAGAATTGTGTGAATAATGTAAATAAACTGTTGAATTATGTAAATGGTGTGAGTATAATAGGTCTACAGTCGCATAAATTACATAATAAGTAAAAAAATAAAACTTAAGGAGGAAAGTAATGAATTTGGATCAAATACCACTCGCTCGACAAATCGACATGGTGTTTAGAAAGATCAAAGAAGAATTATCCCACGTGAATTCCGGTACTGTTTTTGTTCACATTCGCAACAATGAAATTGGTAAATTCGGTATTAAGCACCTTCCGTTTGAAAGTAAGGACGGCGTATTGCCTGCAACCACAACCAAAGGTTTGACGGAGCTGCAGTATCAATCCTTCCGGCAGATGGCCATTGAATCGCTGAAACGGAAGAAAAGCTGGACCCATGGAGAAATTTTGTTTGATTTCACCATTAGGCAAAACATGGTGTCTGCTAGTATTATGTTTGAGAGCAATTACAACATGGCTAATTTTGCAAGAACGATTTAGCACTTATACCCTTTTATCACAAACAACCCCGGTCACATTGATAACCGGGGTTGTTATTATTTATGGGAAAGAATCCGACCCTTTCCGTAAGGGATACACATGGGTGTACGGAAGATAGGATCAGGCGCTACGCTGCATTTCATATCGAACACATCGAGAAGCAGCTGTTCATTCACGATGTCTTCCGGCGTTCCTTCCGCATAAACCGAACTGTCCTTAATGGCGACGATGTGATGGGCATAACGACAGGCAAGATTAATGTCATGCAGGACCATCACGATCGTGCGTTGTTCATTCTCATTCAGCTCGAACAATAAGTCCAGTACCTCAATCTGATGGGTTAAGTCCAGATAAGTAGTGGGCTCATCTAGGAGCAGAGTAGGGGTGTCCTGCGCCAATGTCATGGCAATCCATGCTCTTTGGCGCTGCCCGCCAGATAAGGAATCCACACTGCGATCCGCGTATGTGAGCATATTCGTAAGCTGAAGCGCCTGCATGACTTTGCTCTCATCTTCCGATGACCACTGCTGCAGCCAACTTTGATAAGGATAGCGTCCTTGTTTTACGAGCTGACGTACAGTAAGCCCTTCTGGCGCGGAAGGTCCTTGTGGAAGGATGGCCATTCGCCGGGCTACCTCTTTGGTTGAGAGTTTGGCGATTTCCGTGCTATCCAGAAGAATGGCGCCAGATTTCGGCTTCAGCAGTCTAGCAAGGGAACGTAGAAGTGTAGATTTCCCACAGCCATTGCTGCCGATAAACACGGTGATTTTGCCTTTTGGTATTTGTAAATTCAAGCTATGGAAGATGGTTGTCTCTCCGTATGTTAACTGAAGCGATTGTGCTTCCAGTGCATTTTCTAGAGTGGGCATTGATCTGTCTCCTTTAAGTAAACCGCAGTTGTTAACCGCGATTTCTACTGCGATATAGCACATAGATGAAGATAGGGGCGCCGATAGCTGCTGTGAATACACCTGCTGGAATATCGAGCGGTTTGAATAAGAAGCGACCTGCTAAATCAGCTAATAGCAAAAGCAGGGAGCCTGTCAAAGCGGAAACAGGGATTAGCGCGCCGAAGCTAGGACCTACGAGCTTACGGGAAATGTGCGGCGCCATAAGACCAATGAAATTGATCGCACCTCCGAAGGCAACTGCAGCTCCGGATAAGGCTACGCTAAGGATGATCAATAAGAAGCGTTGACGCCCAACGTTGCTCCCAACACTACGTGCGATATCCTCACCCAAGGATTGTATCGTAATGTGCCGCGCATACAAGAAAATAATGGGAATTAACAGCAAGACCCACGGCAAGAGCGGGTAAACCGCTTTTTTCCAGGAAACTCCGTAAATACTGCCTGTCATAAAGGTGAGAGATTGATTAGCCAGAATAATCGGTCCGGAAAGCAGCATGAGATAAGACAATGCGCTCATCGCAGCGGTTAGTCCCGTCCCAATCAGGACAAGCCGCAGAGGCGTGATCCCATTTTTCCATGATAGTGAATAGACCAGTAATGTAGCGGCGAAAGCGCCAATAATAGCGGCAACTGGCAGCCAGTGAATACTGATTTTATCCGAGAAAAAAAAGAAAAAAGAAACAGCTCCAAGCGTAGCTCCGCCCGTTGTGCCAATCGTATCCGGCGAGGTTAGCGGATTTCGTACAATACCCTGCAGGATGGCTCCGGCTACTCCTAGAGATGCACCTATTAAGACAGCTACAATGACTCTTGGCAGACGCAAAGTCCTGACGATCATCGTGTTTGGATCAGTCCCGTAACCAAAAACAGCGCGAACGACTTCAGCGGGTCGGATATAGATGCTTCCTATTCCTGTACTCAGAATCATCACGATGATGACCGCAAGGAGCAGAAAAAGAGAAACAATCAGAGATTTCTTACTGATCAGATAAGAGAAGCGTTTTTGTCGAATGGCGACATAACGATGGGAATGACTCATTTCAGAAGTCCCCCTTTGCGAGCGATATAGATGAAGAAGGGAACTCCGAGAATGGCTGTCGCTACCCCGACATGAACTTCCTTAGGCATAACAATGAAACGAGCGATAATGTCAGCTCCAACTAAAAGAATGCCGCCTAGAACCGCACAATATGGAATAACCCAGCGATAATCGATTCCAACAAGAAAGCGAACGATATGCGGAATGATGATGCCTACGAAAACAATCGGTCCCGCAACAGCAACAGAACCTCCGGCAAGAATGACAATCACAACTGCAGCAATGAATTTCACGTATACGGTTCGTTGTCCAAGCCCTTTGGCTACATCATCCCCCATAGATAATATGTTGATGTGCGGCGATAAGAATAGGGCGCCAATCCAGGCGATTAGGATATAAGGGTAAACGGATTGGAGCATGGCCAAAGTCCGTCCTTCAACAGATCCGACAAGCCAGTATAAGACTTGGTCAAACGCTTTACCGTTTCCAAGCAAAATGCCTTGGGTTAACGAAGCGAAAAATGCCGTCAATGCTGAGCCTGCTAGCGTAATTTTCATAGGCGTTAAGCCGTCCCGGCCCAAGGAACCGAGTCCATAAACAAGAGCTGAGCTGAATGCAGCACCAAGAAATGCAATCCAAGTAAACTGAGTGAGGCTGGAAACATTAAAAAAACCAACAGACAACACGATGGCAAACGCAGCGCCTGAATTAATGCCGAACATACTTGGGGAAGCCAGCGGATTTCTTGTAATAGCTTGCATAAGTGCGCCTGCAACAGCCAAGCTTCCTCCGACTAGTGCAGCTATTAGAGCTCTTGGGATGCGGACCGTTTGAATGATGATAGCTTCGTTTGTTGATTGGGCGGTATGAGAAAAAGAGCTCATAATTTGGTCCCATGAGTATGTATGTAGTCCGAACATGACGCTGCTGAGCATCATTGCAGCCAGCAAGCAGCAAGTAATCCAATACTTTTATAGAAATGGTGGAGACGTTGTTTGCTTGAATAGATCGAATTGTTCATGAATGAGTGCCTGCTTCCTTAAATCCTGCTTCATTTATTTTAATGAGTCTGACTAGCGAAGTCAATGAATATGATAATCATTATCAATGTAGATTGACAGGCAGGTGATAAATTTAGTACGATGTGATAGATAATGATAATCGTTATCAGTAATTGACTGGTGGAGGGAACTCATTTATATGTTTGGAAAAAGAAATCGTCAACAAGGAAGAGCTTGGGCTCTTATTGCACTTGTGTTTATTTTGTCCGTTGTTTTGACGGCATGTGGAGAAAAGCAAGGTTCACAGCCTTCAGCATCAGCAGCACCTGAGGCATCAGAGAAAGCGGATAGTCCTCGAACCATTAAACATGCCATGGGAGAAACGGTCGTACCGGCGAATCCAAAGCGTGTCGTCATTTTGACCAATGAAGGAACGGAAGCACTTCTTGCATTAGGCATCAAACCGGTAGGCGCCGTTGAATCTTATTATGGAAGCCCATGGTTTGATCATATTAAAGCAGATATGCAGGGTGTGACGACAGTTGGCGGTGAAGCACAACCGAATTTGGAGTTGATCGCATCGCTTAAACCTGATTTAATCATTGGCAATAAGATGCGTCATGAGAAAGTCTACGATCAATTAAAAGCCATTGCTCCAACGGTCTACTCGGAGACGCTGCGCGGTGAGTGGAAAAGTAACTTCAGCTTATATGCTGATACGTTAAATAAGAAAGCCGAAGGCGATAAAATTATCGCAGCTTTCGATAAACGCATTGAGGATTTCAAAAGCAAAGCAGGCGATAAGCTGAAAGAGAAAGTGGCTGTCGTTCGTTTTATGGGTGGCAAAACCAGATTCTATTACGGCAATATGTTCACGGGTGTTATTTTTAAACAAATCGGTATCGTTCGTTCGGATGCTAAGAGTGATGAGAAATCATTCGAGGACATTACCAAGGAGCGTCTAACGGAGCTTGATGCTGCGGACAAAGTGTTTTATTTTACGTATGAGACCGGGGATGGCAAAGGGACTAAGCAAGAGCAGGAATGGATGAATGACCCGCTCTGGAAAAATCTTAAAGTGGTTAAAGAAAATAAGCTAATCAAAGTGAATGATGCGACTTGGAATACAGCCGGCGGTGTCAAAGCGGCTAACATCATGCTGGATGATTTGTATAACCTATATCAAGTGAAGCCTTAAAATGAAGGGGCTGTCCCAAAAGTAGATAAAATCTACTTGAGGACAGCCCCTTTTTGGCCAATTGACCTTCTGAGATATTCGAATCGGTATTCAGAACGAATTTCATACTGGAGTGACCGAGAGGATACCCCTCATTTTGTGAGCCCGACACCGCACGAATTTACATATCCAAAGGTGAAAACTTCGTTCGTTTGGCTTGACAACTTCATATAATTCATACTATGATTCACCTGTCTGATAGGTACACAGGTTCGAAGATAAGGGGAAAAGTCGATGCCGAAAATTCAGAAATACAATGTTCATGAACTAGTAGCACAAGAAATTCAACGATACATTGAGGAAAATGCTTTGAAAGAGGGAGACAAGCTGCCTTCCGCCGGAGAACTGACAGCAATGTTTGGTGTTGGCCGTTCATCCTTAAGGGAAGCACTGCGTTATTTGGAAGCCGTTGATATTGTTCGTGTAGAGAACGGCAAAGGTATTTTTGTACGCGATGTTGATACGTTTCGTTTCACAGGCAAAGTGAAGGTGGAGAATGAGAAGAAGTTCTTACTTTCCATTCTGGATGTGCGTCGGGCACTCGAGGGCAAAGCGGTGGAGCTATCTGCACGCAATATCAATGCGAATCAATTGAAAGAGTTGGAAAAAATCTTACAAGAATATAAAAAGTTGAAAGATAGCGGAAAAGATACCTCGCAAATCGACCTTGCTTTTCACCAACACATTATTAAATCTTCAGGGAATCCGATCCTGGAAAGCGTCATAAACTCCATGAGCGGCCTTTATCAAAAGTTTTTCAACGATCCGCTTGGAGAGAAGCGCTTATTTGACGAGACCTATCCATTCCATCATACGATTTATGAGGGGATTGCCCAGCAGGATCCAGAAAGAGCGACAGGCGAGTTTCATCAAATGATGGATATTATCGAGAAGCTGATAAAAACCTATTGAAAAATTTGTCGATTTTTTACTTGACGGAGAAAGCGGTATCAATTATGATCAACCTATCAGACAGGATGACTGGATGATACATCATAAACGAATCGCAACCGAGGAGGGGTATCTTCTTATGTGGGGAAAACAAATGCGTAAAGTATGGCCAACAGTAGTTGCATCTACGATGCTAGTGGGGTTGCTCGCAGCATGCGGCAGCAATACGGACACGGCAAAAAATGATGCGAAAGGCAATAGCGATCAAGCGGGTGCAGGAGCGAGTTCGGGGAAAGCGGTTACCGTTCATATGATCGAGAGCTTGACGAGCCCGAAACGGACCGACATTCTCAAAGCGATGATTTCCCAATTCGAGAAAGAGAACCCGAACATTAAAGTCGATCTTATCTCGCCTCCGTTCGATCAAGCGGATAATAAGATTAGAACTATGCTTGCAGCTAAACAAGAACTGGACGTTCTAGAGGTAAGGGATTTGAACATCGCGGAGTATGTGAACAACGGTTACATTGAGCCGCTCGATACTTACACCAGTACTTGGAAAGACTTCGGTACAGTAACAGCTGTGGCCAAGTCGATCGCAACGAATAACAATAAACTCTACTTCATTCCGAACGGCTTGTACCAACGTCAATTGTTTTACCGCAAAGACTGGTTCGAGGAAAAAGGCTTGAAGCCGCCGGTTTCTTACCAAGAACTATATGAAACGGGCAAGAAGCTAACCGACGCAGCTAAGAACCGTTACGGGTTCTCGTTCCGAGGCGGTATGGGTTCTGCAGGCATCACCGACCAGATGGTACTCGCTTATAACGGGGATCAAGTGAATTTGGAAGATGCGCAATTCTTAAAGAGCGGAAATACGATTTACTCTTCACCAGAAGCTAAGCAAGCTATTGAATTATATATGAAGATTTATAAAGAAGCTTCACCTTCGGATGCTGTTAACTGGGGCTTCCAAGAGCAGGTACAAGCGTTCACCTCAGGTGTAACCGGCATGCTGCTGCAAGATCCGGACGTCATTCAAACGATCCAGGAGAAAATGAAGCCGGAACAATGGGCGACGGCACCAATGCCAACAGGACCAAGCGGCAAGGCTCTCATTCAAGCAGGAGGAGCTGGCTGGGGTATCGCATCCCAATCCAAGAACAAAGAAGCTGCCTTCAAGCTGATCGCTTTCTTGTCTAATCCGCAGCAGAATACTGAGTTTGGCAAAAAGTACGGTTTAGTACCGATTCATACCACAGCAGCAAATGACGAGTACTTCAAAACAGGTCCTTACAAAACGTTGCTGGATATGTCCAACAAGCCGGACGTATTCATGAACTACAAGCCGCCGTTCCAATATCCGGGTACGGGTCAATGGAATCAAGCAAGCATGGAGAGTGGCCAAGCGTATTTGCTCGGTAAATTCACGATCGACGACGTTCTGAAGAAATGGGACGCTTATTGGATGGACCAAAAGTCGAAGAAAAAATAGCGTTTAACCTTCGTAATGGGTGGCGATTCGCTGCCCATTACCATTTTTCTATATGAGGTGGTGCATCTAATGAAGAGTCGGCAGCCGTTCATCTTATTTGGTTTGCTCCCCGCTCTATTACTGGTCCTTATTTTCACGTATTATCCGTTCTTAAAGGGCGGCATCATGGCGTTTCAAGAATATAAGCTTTTCGATCTTAGGAATGTTCATTTTGTCGGTCTACAAAATTTTCAGGACGCATTCAAGGATCCGAAGTTTCTGACTGCCATGACGAACAGTGCGTACTGGGTGTTTTTTTCCTTAGTATTTCAATTTCTCATCGGGCTGACGCTTGCGCTGTTGATGAACAAAAAATTCCGGGGTAGAGGGATTTACCAAGGTTTAGTGTTCTACTCATGGGCGCTTTCGGGGTTTTTGATTGGGATGATTTGGAAGTGGATGTTTAACTCGCAAATCGGTGTCATCAACGATCTTCTGCTCAAGACAGGTCTGATCGAAACGCGGATCGGGTTCTTATCGGATCCCAAATGGGCGATGATCTCCGTCATTATTGCAAATGTATGGTACGGCATCGCATTTTTCGCGATTATGCTGCTCGCAGCGCTGCAATCCGTACCTTCCGAGCTGTACGAAGCTGCCGAGATGGACGGAGCGAGTGAGGCACGCAAGCTGCTTAGTGTTACGCTGCCCTACATTTTACCGACGATCATTACGACTACACTCCTTCGGGTCATCTGGATCTTTAACGATCCTACGATCATCTACGGCATGACGAACGGTGGACCAGCAGGAAGTACGCATATTTTATCTTCGTTAATGCTGGATAAAATCATTTACGCCGGGGATTACGGCGCGGCATCCGCAATCGGGGTTGTCATGATCGTGCTTTTGCTGTTGTATACGATATTTTATTTAGCGGTTACCAAATCTGAGAAAACGGGGGATTTCTAACCATGAAGACGCGCTTACCATTCATAGGTCCATTCAAAGTGTTTTTTCTAGCGCTTCATTTAGTGATCATGGTCTTCCCGCTATATTGGATTTTGATTACTTCATTAAAGCCTCAGAACGAAATTTTCACATATCCGCTTAAATATTGGCCGACGAATATTACGTTCGATAATTATGTCAACATTTTTAAAATATCCAAATTTCATATCTACATCGGCAACAGCTTGTTGGTAGCTATCTCATCCGCACTTATTGTTATTGTGATTTCCGTTTTGAGCGCTTATGTGCTTGCCCGTTTTCAATTTCGTGGACACCGGCAAATTATGTTGGCATTTTTCGCGACACAGATGCTGCCAGGTTTTATTTCACTTGGTCCCTTGTACCTCATGATGACGCAATTGGATTTAATTAATTCCAGAATCGCGCTCGTACTCATGTACACGGTAGGTTTAATTCCATTCTCAACCATTATTTTACGGGGTTTCTTTCAACGCATACCTGCCAGTCTAGAAGAGGCGGCGATGATCGATGGTTGCTCGCGGCTTGTAGCTCTGGTCCGGATTATCGTGCCCATTATGATGCCGGGGATCGCGTCGACTTTTATTTTCGCATTCGTGCAGAACTGGAACGAGTTGTTTATGGCGGTCATGTTCATTGATCACGACACACTTAAGACGATGCCTGTGGCATTGAATTCGCTTATTCTCAAATATGACGTCGATTGGGGCGCCATGTCGGCAGGCACCGTATTGTCCGTCATTCCAACCGTCTTTCTGTTCGCGTTCGCGCAGCGTTTTATCGTAGAAGGCCTCACGCAAGGCGCAGTGAAAGGCTAAGCAGTAAATTTCGGATCGGAGAGAAACATCTATGAATAAAGATCAGTCGGGGGATTCGCTTTATACCAAAGCGGCACATGACCCGTACGATACTCGACACCATGGGGCGATTAACGTCCCCGTCTATCAAAACAGTTTATTCGCCTTCGAAACTCACGAGCAATTCGATCTGGCTATGCAAAATGTATTAGGGCATCACGTCTATTCGCGCGGCAATAATCCGACCGTTCGCAATCTCGAGGAGAGGCTTGCCGAAATGGAGGGCGGCGAAGACGCGAAGTGCTTCGCTTCAGGGATGGCTGCCATCACAGCGGCAGTTCTTTCTATTGTCCAACAAGGCGATCATATTGTCTGCGTGAATCATGCTTACGGTCCGACACGTGAGTTTCTTGGATCATACCTGGTCAAATTCGGTATCGAGACGACTTTCGTAGACGGGACTGCACTCAGCAATTGGGAAGAAGCCATCAGACCTAATACGAAATTGATGTATCTGGAAAGTCCGACAACGATGACGTTCGAGCTTCAAGACTTACGTGCGTGTGCTCAGCTTGCCGCGAGTAAGGGGATTAAGACGATTATCGACAACACATGGTCCACACCATGTCATCTATTGCCTATTTCGTTGGGGATTAATCTGGTTGTCCATTCTATAACAAAATATATATCCGGGCATAGTGATTGCTTGGGCGGGGTTGTCATCGGTTCAATGGAACTTATGACTCGACTTAGCAATTCGGAGTACATGCTGTTCGGTGGGATCATGACACCACAAACAGCAGCGTTAGTGATGCGTGGATTGCGGACACTTCCGCTTAGAATGGAACGCCATCAGCGCAGTGGAATGCTCGTTGCCGAGCATATTAGTCACCAACCTTACGCCGTTCATGTTCATCATCCGGGGCTCCCTATGCATCCGCAACATGAGTTAGCGCTTAAGCAGCTAAAGGGGTTCAGCAGCTTATTCTCGTTCGAATCGTTAGAACCGTTGGAGAAGCTGAAGGCTTGGGCGACAAAGCTCCAGTATTTCAAAATTGGCGTTAGCTGGGGCGGATTTGAAAGTCTAGTCAACGTAAATGTGGTGCAGAGCGGAGATACCGTACGGCATATTGTCCGCCTTTACGTGGGTCTTGAGGATCCGCAGGATTTGATTCGGGATCTAGACGATGCGGCTGCGGTTACGCTACTATGAACATTATCCCCCGAGGGGATAAGCTCGGAGGAGCCGTATGCGACAATTCGTAAATACGGCTCAGTAAGAGGCCTATGCATTGTGCATGGGCCTTGTTTATATTTGGCTGCGGATTTGCCAGGCTAAGTTAGATTGGGGATAAGTGTGAATTATTCTGTAATTGACTATGAATTCTGGTGTTTTGTTTGTATTTGTTTGTAAGGGGAAATTGAATGATTGGTGAATGAATCTATATTCTCTTTTGAATGATGTTGTAAAAAGTGCAACAATTACTGCCCAGATCCTGCCTCTCTCCCTCTGTTGTTGCATAATGTACAGCAATTGAGCCCCTTAAAGGCGATTTCGCAGGAAATGGGCTCGAAATGTTGTACGAACTACAACTTCAAGCTGCAAAATAGCCTTTAGGCGTGTGAATTGTTGTAGCAAAAACAACATTGGTATGCGCAATAGCCCAATCTACCCTATCAAAGCTTAGAAGGGCTTCTTCCAAGTAGGTTGCTACTTAAAAGAAAGCCCTTATTAAACGTAAGTATAGGGGAAACTGTTATCTGCTGAATTTACCGGCTGCGCCGCCAGCAAGTTGCTGTTCAGCAATTTGCACGAGACGACGAGTGATGTTACCACCGATTGCTCCTGTATCACGAGAAGCCATGTAGCCGTAGTAACCGTCTTGAGGAATTTGGATGCCCAATTCTTGAGCAACTTCATATTTTAATTGGTCTAGAGCTTGTGTAGCTTGTGGAACAACTAGTTGGTTGCTGCTACGAGATTGTCCTGATGCCATCTGATATCACCTCCAGTAATGGTAGTATAATCTTTTTTAGAAATTATACTCATAACCTAAATTGGAAATTTTAACCATAATAAAAAACCTTAAAAGCAGGAATGCACAGTCTTTGCTATAATGAGAAAACCGAATAAATGGGAGAGCGGAGGCAGGAGTTATGTTTGATATATCCATAAAGGGCTGGTCCCTAGATAAGGATTTACAAATTATTCAGGCAGATGTCCTCATGGCGGTGGACGATAGTATCATAATTGAAGAGCCTCTCTGTGTAGATGTAGGGCTTCCGGCGTTCTTGTACAGTGCCTTGCGTGATACCGCGCCGAATCGTTTTGCGCCAGCGGATCAATGGGAGCGAATGCCGTTCTTTGTATGCGGCTGCGGAGATCCGGAGTGTAGAGGTTTTTCGTTCGTTGTCCGTCATTTGGCGGATGAACAAGTGGAACTTGCATCTGTTGAAGAGCGCTCTAATGGCACGTACCGCGAACTTGAAACGCACATGATTCCTAGCTTGGAGTACAGCGAGAAGGTTTTGGCGATAGGCGAAGCTTATCTTGCGTTTATTAAAGATTTGGACTATCGGCCTTATTTCGGTGATACAGTGAAAGTTGTGGAAGATCTTGTAAATCAAATACATCAACAATTACGGAGTGAATAAGATGGCAGCAGTGAAATATTATGTGGTTTGGGTGGGGCATCAACCAGGAATCTACCGTACGTGGGCTGATTGTCAGGCGCAGACCAAAGGGTATCCGCAAGCTAGGTTTAAATCGTATGAATCAGAGCTGGAAGCACGTCAGGCACTGGAAAAAGGGTGGCAGAAGTCGCTGAATTTTTCTGGAAATGGGGGGGCATCCGCGACAGCTAAGGGGAAGTCTGCTACCCCTGAGACAGCTCCGGAAGTTGATTACAACAGTATCTCTGTCGATGTTGGCTGTTCTGGGAACCCAGGTATTGTTGAATACAAAGGTGTCGACACGAAAACGGGCGAGATTATATTCTATCAAGGCCCTATTTCCAAAGGGACTAATAATTTAGGTGAGTTTCTAGCTATCGTTCACGGGCTCGCTTATTTGCAGAAGCAAGGGAGTAATAAAACGATTTACACCGATTCGGTTACAGCTTTGAGCTGGATACGTAAGAAGGAGGTTTCCACTAACCTAGTTAGGGATGCTTCCACAGAAGAAATTTGGACATTAGTGGATCGGGCGCTGAAATGGCTCAAAACGAACACCTATTCCAATAAAATTGTGAAATGGGATACGCGGAAGTGGGGAGAAATCAAGGCTGATTTCGGAAGAAAATGAGAAAAGTCGAAATTTAAGAGAAAATATCTTCAAATGTATTGACGGGAAATCCTCCCAATGCTAATATACAGTAATTCCTATTAAATTACTCGGCATAACTTTTGATAGAGTTGATAGGAGATAGAGAAAGCATTAGATCGGGAGGGTAACTCATGAAAAGAACGAAATTAGGCGGTTTATTCATCATCTTGGCATTAGTAGGAAGCTTGCTTGCAGCCTGCGGACAAAAAGAGAGCAGCAGCGCTTCGGCAACACCTGCAGCAAGTGCGAAGGCAACGGATGCAGCTAAAGCGGCAGATTTAAGCGGAAAGAAAATTGCACTCGTGATGCAATTCAATACAGGTACATTTTCATCTCAGTATGTAGAAGGTGTGAAGGAACAAGTAGAGAAGCTTGGCGGTAAAGTAACGGTATTCGTGGCTGATACGGATCTGGCGAAAATGTCGTCCAATCTGGATGCAGCGATTAATCAGAAATTCGATGGTATTCTCATCGATCACGGAACAGCGGAAGCGTTGGAAGCAGGCGTGAAGAAAGCACTAGAAAAGAAAATTCCAGTCGTAAGTTTCGATTCGATTCTTTCTGTTCCGGGCGTTACGTCCTTAGAGCAAGGCGATCAGAAGATGGCAGAAGCCACGCTAGAGCAGCTTGCTAAGGATGCCGGAGGTAAAGGGAATATCGTGAAAGTATGGGTAGCCGGCTTTGCACCGATGGAACGCAGACAACTCGCTTACCAAGCTTTCCAAAAGAAATATCCAGACATTAAAGAAGTCGCTGCATTCGGTACAGCCAAAGATCCTGCGTTAGATACACAAACGCAAATGGAAGCGATTCTGAAGAAATACCCGAACAAAGGTGATATCACGGCGGTATGGACAGCTTGGGATGAGTTCGCGAAAGGCGCGTCCCGTGCGATTCAACAAGCAGGCCGTACAGAAATTAAAGTATACGGGATTGACTTAAGTGATGAAGACTTGCAATTGCTGCAAGATCCAAAAAGCCCATGGGTGGCATCAGCTGCTGTAGATCCGAAGGATATCGGTCGAGTACAAGTGCGTTACTTGTATCAAAAGCTGCATGGTGATCAAACGCCAGAGAAAGTGGTATTGGAGCCTGTTTATGTATCCAGAGACCAATTGCCGAAGGACAAGCAAGTCAATACAACGCAGCTTAGCGAATACGTCAAAGGCTGGGGCGGAAGCCAACAAGGCTATACAGACTGGTTGAAAGCTGCAGAAAAAAAATAAAGTTATCCAATGCGGTCCCATCGTCATTATGCGATGGGACTTTCAGATTGAGATGAGAGGTGAATGAAGATGTCGGTAGACAACGGATCTTTGCTGCAAATGAGAGGCATCTCCAAATCGTTCCCCGGTGTGAAGGCGCTGCAGGAGGTTGATTTTGACCTGCAAAACAAAGAAATTCATGCCTTGCTCGGGGCTAACGGTGCTGGGAAAAGTACCTTGATGAAGATTTTATCCGGCGCTTATACCCATGATACCGGTCAAATTTCGATAAATGGCCAGTCTCTCCACATACAGACCCCTAAGGAAGCAATGAACCAAGGCATCTATTGCGTCTATCAAGAAGTTGATACAGCTTTAGTAGCTGGGCTTACGGTAACCGAAAATGTCATGATGGATAAAATGGTTCAAGGCGGGGCCTGGGTCAGCTGGAGAAAGCTGCATCGGGAAGCCGAAGCGATTCTAGCCAAGATCGGGGCTGCGTTCTCTATCCGCAGCAAAGTGGACGAGCTGAGCATCTCCCAGAAGCAGCTAGTCCTTATCGCAAGAGCGATGGCGCACAAGGCCAAGATCATCATTTTCGACGAGCCGACAGCACCGCTTAGTCTGGAGGAGTCAGAGCGGCTGTTCCAGATCATGGACAGCCTGAAGCGCGAAGGGGTGGGAATTATTTTCATCTCCCACCGCTTGCAAGAAGTGTTCCGAGTCGCTGACCGGATCACGATCATGCGCGACGGCCGCCACGTGCTCACGCAGGCGGCCGCAGACATGGACATCGCCGGAGTTATTGAGGCGATGCTGGGCAAGACCTTCACCGAGGAGTTCCCCAAAGCCGATGTTCCTATCGGCGATACCCTCCTCGAGGTGAAAGGGCTGCGCCGCGGCACCAAGGTGCGCGGCGTTAGCTTTGCCCTCCGCCGAGGTGAAATCCTCGGCGTCGTGGGGTTGGTCGGCGCTGGCAAGACGGAGCTGAGCCGGCTGATCTTCGGCGCCGACGCCGCGGACGGCGGCGAGGTGTGGCTCGCCGGGCGCAAGCTCGCGCTGCGCCAGCCGGAGGATGCCGTGCGCGCCGGCATCGCGCTCGTGCCCGAGGAGCGCCGCAAGCAGGGCGTCCTCGTGGAGGAGACCGTGAAGCACAATCTGTCGCTTCCGATATTGCGCAAGCTCAGCTCGCTGGGCTTCGTGCAGCGCGGCGCAGAGAGTGCGCACGCGGCGAAGATGGTGGAGCAGCTGGGCGTGCAGCCCAGCGATCCGAATCGCGTGGTGAAGCATCTAAGCGGCGGCAACCAGCAGAAGGTGGCCGTGGGCAAATGGCTGCCGACGAATGCCGATGTCTACATGTTTGATGAGCCGACCAAGGGGGTCGATGTTGGCGCGAAAAGCGATATTTTCCGCTTGATCGGTCAATTGGCATCGGAAGGTAAAGGCATTATTTATTTATCCTGTGAGCTGAATGAAATTATAGGAATTGCCGATCGCATTTTAGTAATGAGCTATGGTTCTGTGGTGAAGGAGCTCTCCCGCGCGGAAGCGACGCAGGATCTCATTTTAACGTATGCGAGTGCGGGGGAGGCTGAATAGCATGAAGGAAAGAAGTTTAGATTTTACGTTTAAATACGGCGCTTTGTTCATTATTGCGTTGGTGGTTATCGTCTTTTCGATCATCAATGAGAATTTTATGACGTATGACAATATCGCAGACATTCTAAGGTCGATTTCGATTGTGATGTTTGTCGCTATTGGGGTCACGTTATCGCAGATTGTAGACGGTTTTGATCTATCCGTGGGTTCGACGGTTTCATTATCAACGGTGGCCGCGGCGGCTTTGATGGTATGGTACCAACAGCCGCTCATTCTGGTCATCATCGTTCCTCTAGTAATAGGAGCAGTCATTGGTCTTATAAATTCATGGCTCATCGTCAAAATTCGTATTCCGGATTTACTTGCTACTTTAGCGGTGATGTACATCATCGGCGGCGTGCAAAAAACGTATACGAAAGGCTTTTCCATCTATAATAATATGAGATTCCAAGACGGCACGGTGGCCAAAGGGAAGTTTACGCCGGAATTTCTCTGGATCGGTCAAGGCAAGCTTCTTGGCATACCTGTGCCTGTTATTCTTATGATTCTGGCTGTTATCGCTGTGCATGTTTTTCTGACGTACACCCGCTGGGGGCGCCAGCTTTACATAACGGGGGGAAATCGGGAGGCAGCACGTCTCTCTGGAATTTCTGTTAACAAAATTCGTTTAGCGGCCTATGTGCTGTCCGGTATTTTCGCAGCATTCGGAGGTATTCTATATGCATCTCGTGTCGGTTCAGGACAGATTGATGCCGGTGCTCCACTTCTGATGGAAGCTGTTGCCTCGGTGTTCGTCGGGTATTCTGTACTAGGTGCAGGGAAACCTAATGTCATAGGGACTTTCTTTGGCGCTGTATTGATTGGCGTATTGCTCAATGGACTTACGATGTTGAATGTGCCTTATTTCGGATTTGATATTGTCAAAGGCGGAGTGCTGGTGCTGGCTTTGGCCATTACTTTCGTTCATTTGAATCGTCGCAAAGCCTAAAATGGAAAGTTTGTCGTTACATTGACGCGTTATCACACTGAAGTGAGAAATTTTACGAGAAGTGTGGTATGATAGATTCATTATTTTCATATATGAAATGAAATCTAGGAGGAATAAAGAATGGCACATCCAAAACAGCGCAGTGACATGATTAAAAAAGGATTCGACCGCGCTCCGCATCGCAGTTTGCTGCGTGCAGCCGGTGTTAAAGAGGAAGATTTCGGCAAGCCGTTTATTGCGGTTTGTAACTCTTATATAGACATTATTCCCGGACACGTTCACTTGCAAGAATTTGGCAAGCTCGTAAAGGAAGCGATTCGTGAAGCGGGCGGTGTTCCTTTCGAATTTAACACCATTGGTGTTGACGATGGTATTGCGATGGGACATATTGGTATGCGTTATTCCTTGCCAAGCCGTGAGATTATTGCTGATTCCTTGGAAACTGTTGTTAATGCTCACTGGTTCGATGGCCTTATCTGTATTCCTAACTGTGATAAAATTACACCGGGTATGATCATGGGTGCCCTTCGCGTTAACATCCCTACGATGTTAGTGAGCGGCGGTCCGATGAAAGCCGGTAAAGATAAAAACGGTAAATCCATTTCCCTATCCTCTGTATTCGAAGGCGTGGGTGCTTTCCAAGCTGGTAAATTAGATGAAGCAGGCTTAGAAGAGCTAGAGCAATACGGTTGTCCGACATGCGGTTCTTGTTCCGGTATGTTCACTGCGAACTCTATGAACTGCTTGGCTGAAGGTCTTGGTCTTGCTATGCCGGGTAACGGAACAATTCTTGCTGTTGCCGAAGAGCGTAAGCAATTCGTGAAAGATTGTGCAAAACAATTGATGGTCCTCATTGAAAAAGACATCAAGCCTCGTGATATCGTTACCATCGAAGCGATCGATAACGCATTTGCGCTCGACATGGCGATGGGGGGTTCCACGAACACAGTTCTTCACACATTGGCTATCGCGGCAGAAGCGGGCATTGAGTACCCGATTTCACGCATTAACGAAGTGGCAGAACGTGTACCTCACTTAGCAAAAATCGCTCCAGCTTCCGATTATCACATTGAAGATGTGCATCTAGCTGGTGGTGTAAGTGCAATTATTAACGAACTTCTCAAAAAGCCGGGTGCATTTGATGGTGACCGCATGACTGTAACAGCCAAAACGCTGCGTGAAAATGTTGCGGGTTGTGAAATTGTGAACCATGATGTGCTGCGTCCAATTACGAACCCACACAGTGAAAGAGGCGGACTGGCTGTTCTGTTCGGTAACCTTGCTCCTGAAGGCAGTATTGTTAAGGTCGGCGCAGTTGATAAATCTGTTGGCGGACGTCACGTTGGTCCAGCTATTTGCTTCAACTCGCAAGATGAAGCTTTGTACGGTATTGCGAATGGTCATGTTAAAGAAGGCCATGTTGTTGTTATCCGTTACGAAGGTCCGAAGGGGGGACCTGGTATGCCGGAAATGCTGGCTCCTACTTCCCAAATCGTAGGTATGGGTCTTGGCGCGAAGGTTGCGTTAATTACGGACGGACGTTTCTCCGGCGCATCCCGCGGGATTTCGATCGGTCATATTTCACCGGAAGCGGCAGAGGGCGGTCCTCTAGCTTTCGTACATGATGGAGACATCATTGATGTGGACATGGACGGCCGTAAAATCGAACTACAGATCAGCGACGAAGAGTTCGCGAAACGCCGTGAGAGCTGGACAGAGTTCCAACCGAAAATCCAAACCGGATATTTGGCGCGCTATACGAAAATGGTAACCAATGCTAGCGCTGGCGCTATTCTGAAGTTTTAATTTATAAAAAAGGAGTCTCGCTGTTTGTAGCGAGCTCCTTTTTCGATTGGGGGGAAATTTGCTGTTGAATGCTCAATTTTTGTTCACGACTAGTTTGCAAAGTAGCAAATGAAAGTAACAAATGCAAAATGTGCAGCAAATTATGTAGTTGCATATCATTTTGAGTAGAATAGTTTCGTACATCAAATTTTCATGCTTTAGCTCAAAATGGCTAGTATTGGAAGATTTTACTGCACTCTTTACATGATCTACCTGGAAACGTCGATTTGCCCGGGATTAGCTGTATTTTTTACATCAAACCCACAGTCGACTGCGCTCAGGGCGTTGAGCATTGATGGAGGCGACTGCATGTCGTTATCCCTATATGCTCAGATCCAAAATCTCCTTTTAAGCTGTAAAGAAATGCATGATAAGCAATGAACCCGCCAGTACCGTTACAGCAACTACGATGGAGAGAGTCAGCACGAAGCGGGCTTTAAAGATGGACAGCATCATCAGCGTGCTTTTGACGTCGATCATCGGGCCGAACACAAGGAAAGCCAGTAAGGAGCCTGGCGAGAAGGATTTAGCAAAGGAAGCAGCCACGAAAGCATCTGTTGTGGAGCACAGGGAGAGCAGGTAGGCAAAGCCCATCATGAACACATGTGAAATGAAAGGCCCCTGACCGATCGCAGATAAGCTGTCTTGGGAGACGAAAGTTTGAATAAGAGCGGTCAGGAAAGCGCCCAGCATCAAGTATTTACTCATTTCGAACAGCTCGGTCGTACCGTGGCTGAACATTGTCATGACGCGACTACCGCCGTGTGAATGATTGTGGCCATGGTGGTGATCGTGATCGTGATGATGATCGTGATTGTGATCGTGTTGATGATCATGATTGTGTTCATGTTCATGATGATTCTCATGGTTAAGGTTATGTCCATGATTATGATCATGGTCGTGAGTGTGAGTGTGACTATGGTCGGCGTGATGTCCAGGGCTGGAACCCCCATGGTTGTGATGGTGGGTGTTTCCCTGATATTCAACAGGATGACGTAAAGGACTGCTCTTCAGGAAACGTGTCAACATCAGTCCTACGATGAGCGCCACGCCAAAGGTAAGCCCCATTCGCGAATAGGCCATCGAAGGCTCGCCGCGGAAAGCCATGAACGTCGAGGCAAAAACGATGGGGTTCAGAATCGGACCGACTAGAATGAAGATGACGGCAATGTACACGGGCATTCCTTTACGCATGAGCCGGCGAACAAAAGGAATCATTCCGCATTCGCAGAGCGGGAACATGATGCCAAGAACGCAGGCAAATAAGATACCTCCAAGTGGATGCCGCGGCGTCATACGTCTGATGAACGTCTCAGGAATGAAGTTTTCAACGACGGTGGATAGAAGGACACCTAGAAACATAAAAGGCAATGCATCGAGAAAGATATCCATGAAGGCTGTAAAAACGTGTTTGATTTCATATGTGACCAAGCCCATAGGTGGAAGCTCTCTTGTTGTCACGATTAAGATTAAGAGAAACGCGCAAATCACGGTGGAGATTGGAAGGCTCCAGCGATATAAAGTCGATAGCAATTCGATGACACCCCTTTGTCCGTTGATGCGTCCACGAAGGACGCGGAGTTATTTTATGCATAGAAAGGCTAGTATGATCTATCCTATGTACATGCAGGTTCAGTTAGGACAATGTCCTTGATTGACAATGAATTGTAAGGGTGTATAATAATATAAAATCAATTCGCGATGATAGGAACAAGTAAGTTTGTCATCTGTTTCTCAGAGAGCCGGTGGTTGGTGTGAACCGGTGAAACAAGCAAACCGAATGGATCCTTGAGCATGAGGCTGAACACAGTATGCAGGTTGCCGGAACCTAGGCCGGAGAACATCCTCATCTGTCCAAGTATGCCAAACGGCAGCTCCCCGTTATCAGAGCCTGAAGGTCTTGTTGAACAATTGTTCACGGACAAATTAGGGTGGTACCACGGTCTCTCGTCCCTTGCGGGGAGAGGCCTTTTTGTTGTTTTTTTAGACCATAAGATAGAAATCTGGAGGGATTATCCAATGAAACGAGTATTATCCGGTATGCAATCCAGCGGACAGCTGACGATTGGCAACTATATTGGCGCACTGCGCAATTATGTGAAGCTGCAGCATTTGCATCGCTGCTACTTTATGGTCGTGGATATGCACGCTATCACGGTTCCACAGGATCCGGCAGCTCTGAAAGAGCAAACAGAGTCCATCGCTTCGCTTTATATTGCTGCGGGACTAGATGCTAGCAAAGCATCCATTTTCCTGCAGTCCCATGTTCATGCGCATGCTGAGCTCGGCTGGATTATGACGACGTTGACGCATATGGGAGAGCTGGAGCGTATGACGCAGTTCAAGGACAAATCCGAAGGCAAGGATTCCGTCGGTGCCGGCTTATTTACGTATCCATCCCTGATGGCAGCAGACATCCTGTTGTACAATGCGGACCTTATTCCGGTCGGAGATGATCAGAAGCAGCATCTGGAGTTGACGCGCGACTTAGCGAACCGCTTCAATAACCGTTTTGGTGAAATGTTTGTCATGCCGCAGCCTTATATGCCAGAAGTCGGTGCGAGAATCATGTCATTGGATGATGCATCCAAAAAGATGAGCAAAAGCAACCCAAATGCCGGCAGTTACATTGCCATGCTGGATGAGCCCGATGTCATCCGTAAGAAGCTTAGTCGAGCAGTCACAGATTCTGGCCGTGAGGTAAAGTATGATCCTCAAAACAAGCCAGAGGTTAGTAATTTAATGTCAATCTACTCACACTTTGCCGAAATGAGCCTAGTGGAGATTGAAGCCAAATACGAGGGGCAAGGCTATGGTCCTTTCAAAAAGGATTTAGCTGAACATATCGTGGCCGTTCTAGAGCCGATCCAACAACGTTATCGTGAAATTCGCAGTTCAGGCGAAATTTTCGACATTTTGAAAAAAGGGGCACAGGAAGCTGCTGAGGTAGCTGATCAAACTCTGCTCGAAGTGAAGAAGCGGATGGGCTTCGTCGTTCTGTAAAAAGCAAAAGAGCTCAATCAGCTAGTATAGCTGTTTGAGCTCTTTCTCTTATTGACGATCGAGTTGTTTCCTTCGTTAAGACCGCGTATTCTTCTTGCGAATCTTCGCTTTAACCGCAAATCCATATCCGATAAAGCCTAAGGAGATGATGGAGCAGGCAAGAATCATCCAAGGCTGTCTAAGGGCAATGAATAAGCTGATGGAGGCGAGTAGCAGGGTGCCAACAACAGCGAAAAGAAGAGCGAGTGGTTTGCTCATGAATATGACCTACTTTCTAGAAGATTGAACAGTGTCTTCTTATTTTAAACTTTTTTGATCGCCGTGCATATAAATTCATTTCCTCCACATACTATCTTTGCAAGCTTGCAAATACATCAAAGATTATAGCTGACTGAAAGGAGTCTGATCCTTATGGCGCAAAATCGTAGCAGCAACACACTGGTAGTTCAACAAGCCACTCAAGCTTTAGATCAATTGAAATATGAGGTAGCTCAAGAACTGGGCATCCAAATTCCTCAAGATGGTTACATGGGTTATATGGCTACTCGCGATGCTGGTGCAATCGGTGGTAACATTACTCGCCGTTTGGTACAAATCGCTGAGCAAACGCTAGCCGGACAATCTGGCTTCCGCAGCTAGATAGCCTGACTTCGTCAATAGTTTTCCCAATTTAAGTAACAATAAAGCCCAGGGGCCAAAACCTCTGGGTTTTTTTCTTCGTGCGCCTCACCACAGTCGTAAAAAATATATTGACATCAATTTAGTTAGGTTCCATACTATATATATGACCAACGAAAATAATACAGTAAATAAAATTGAAGCTATTCCCTCTCTTGCACAATCCAAGCGTCAGATTGATCGTTATAATCTAGACGTAGACGCACAGGCTGTGCTCGTCGCATCTAGGCTGATGGCAGCGGGAGCCAAGCTTGGACATGCTTCGGAGATTCATTTCGCCAGATTCGGTTTATCAACAGGGCGATATCGGTTATTAGCTGATCTTGAAGATAACGAAGGAGAAGTGTTGCCCTCGCAATTGGCGGAGCATTTAGGTATTACACGTGCTACAGTGACTGGTCTTATCGACACGCTTGAGCGAGATGGCCTCGTATTCCGGAGATCAAGTTCAGTCGATGGCCGACAGAAAGCGGTCATATTGACAGAGCAAGGAGCGAAGAAGCTCCATGAAATGGCCCACGAGCATTTTGCGCGGCTAGAAGCCATGGTGGGCTTACTCAGTATCGAGGAACGCAGCGTATTTCTCGATCTGCTCGGCCGAGTTACACAAGGCATCTCAGCGCTAACGGATGAACCAGTCGGATTAAAGGAACAAATCAGTAATGAGTAAAATGGGCTAGTGAAGCTAGCCTATTTTCACTCTTTTATAGTTAGCTTCCTAATTATATGGAGGCAATTGCTGAATAATTAATAAGAAGAAAGGAAGGATGTAACTGAATGAACAAGACGGAATACCCGAATAAGACAGAACGTCTTTACGACATCAAGGCAGCTGGTTCTGGCGCAAAGACTTTTGTACTGTGGCGTGAAGTTATTATGGCTTATGTATCTCCTGCCATTATGGCAGGTATCGGGGGATTGATCACTGCTGACAAGGGGCTCCAATTAGCTGCTTTGACTACAATCGGTGGAACATCTGCTTTGATAGCTTTGATGCTTGGCCTTTGGCTGCGCATTCGGGGAGGTCGTAAACGGTGGCTCGTCGCCGCACCTCACTTGGTTGTGGTTGGGCTGTTCGCATTGATGGGAGCCATGTTGGGCCTATGCGCCGCTTGGGCGACAACTAACTTACTGGGAATTATTATTCCTATCGATAATTTGGTTTGGATCGATCGTATATGGATCGATTTCCCGTTATCCGGAGTGATTGCCAGCACGATAGTAACATGGAGGTGGCGTCTTGCCGTCAAAACTAATTTATCATTTCAAGGGAGAAGATAAAAATGATCGTTATTCTTGGAGCAACAGGTACGATAGGTAGTGCGCTTTTGAAACGTTTGGTTGATCTTGGCGTGCCCGCCAGAGCACTGAGCAGAGAGCCTGAGAAGTTAAGTGCTCAGATCGGGGATAAAGGCTGGTCGACGATCGAGGTCGCATCGGCGGATGCTTCCGACCACGAATCACTGCGCCGCGCGTTTGCAGGAGCTAGCCAGCTCTTCCTCGCCATGTCCAACAGCCCAAATCAGATCGAATTGGAGACTTCGATCATTGCGATTGCTGCCGAAGCTGGCATCAAGCACATCGTAAAGATATCCAGTCCTGCCTTTGAGAAGAGATCTCCAGTAGCAGTGGCAGACTGGCATCAAGAAATCGAGAAAACTTTGAGTGAATCGGGTCTTACTCATACTATATTGCGCCCCTATGCGTTCATGCAAAATTTATTGCGTCTTGTACCAACGGTCACAACCCAAAATATTTTCTTCGGCGCCATGGGCGATTCACCTTGTAACTTCATTGACTGTCGCGATATCGCAGATGTTGCCGCTGAGGCTCTGACCAATCGCGAGGCAGCAGGCCAAATCTATACACTTACGGGTTCAGAGATTTTTAGCTATCCCCAGATCGCAAGTAAACTATCCGCACTGCTTGATCGGCCGATAAACTACATCAACATGGAGCCCGAAGTACTACGCAATAATCTAATCGAGTACGGGCATATGCCTCCTTGGCTTGCGAGCCACGTTGTGGAAATTCAAACCATGTCTACGGTAGTGCTAGAAAGGCCCACGGACACAGTAAAGCGCTTGCTCGGTAGAGAGCCTCGCACGCTAGACGCTTTTCTGCAGGAGCATGTACAATATTTCCGGTAGCGGAGGAACAATGATCGCAACCGATTGAGTTGGAGGCGTAGGGTAAGGTAATACGAACTCGTAGCTTTCCCTACCATTGAGAGAGGGGGGTTCATCGAGTAGGCCCATGCGCTGTTGCAAGGGCCTCTCGCAGAATCGCACACGCGACTCCTTCTTGATTATCAGATTGCTTCTAATATAGATCCACTTTTAGCTTTTTTTCAAGTCTAGTGTCATTCACCCAGCCCACATAAGAATCGAGTGTTTGGAAATTGTGATCCATCAAGACAACGCCGACGAAAGGATACTGCTTGCGGTGGCGATAACGCACATCAGCCCATCTTACTTCGTAGCCCCAGCGATGTTCTTTTACTTCCGCACAGGTGAAGGACGAGAAGTAGAGTAAGGCTTGGATGTCTTCGTGATTCTTGGACGCCTCGATGGCTGGGTGGTCTTCACATTTGATGGTGTCGATCCACCGAAGCTTTGAATTCTTCAGTTCACCCAACTGGAAGGTGCCGTCAGTTCTGCGTTTTACAACGTTCCACACATAGAGGTTGAATGTTACAATAAGTGTGTATTTATCCCCGGGCATATGGGTAGGGTCTTTGCGATAAAGCCCTTTTTCTACGATGTAATGGTCGAGAGAGCGCCAGATGTAATATAGGGCGATAACCCCGTACAAAGACGGGAATACCAGCTTTGGACTAGCGACATGGAAGGACCACATGAAAATAGCTGCGATGTGGCTTGAAAAGATAAAGGGATCAAAGATGTGTATAATGTTCCAAGACACCCACTTTTCAGAGAATGGCCGGAATGCTTGTGTACCATAGGTGTTGAAGCAATCTGTAAAGACGTGAAAACAAACGGCGATTCCTACCCACATACCCAGGTGCAGCAGGGAGATTCCATGGAAGAACAGAGCAAGAGCTCCAGTGATCAGCAGTGTCCATAAAAGTAAAGCTGGCAAGGAGTGAGAGCGGCCACGGTGATTTCGAATGTAAGTGGCGTTCCCTTTAAAACGAAGCAGCCCGTCCACATCCGGAATCTGTGAGCCAATAACCGTTCCAATGAAGACCGCAGTGGTTGCCGCTGAATCCGCAGATACGCTAGGGTCAATTTGTGACAGTCCCGCTAACCCTAAACCAATAACGAGATGAGTGCCTGTGTCCAAATGGGTTTCCTCCTAAGAATTTTCCGTAGGGAAAATTTTCTTCGTAAGCATGGGCTGAGTTTTCCTTATCCTTATAAGACGACAGAATCATTTATCCTTGTAAGCATGGTCATTTTTCCGTCTTTTTATTAGTTTACCATTTTGGAGCAAAAAATAAATCAGAGGGAGATCTAAAAATGTCCAAAGTTTTTGTAGAGTATGCCATAAAACCCGCTTTTCGGGAGTCTTTTCTCATCTATATGCAGGAATGGAAGCGGAGGGAAGGGCGATTGGAACTGTTAGAGGGAACCGATCAGGAAGGACTTTTTGTGGAAATTTGGAAGGATGTTACGTATGAGGAGTATCTTACTTTGAAACAAGAACGTTTGCATGGAACTGAAGATGCTTCACATCAAGCCCTATGGGAAGAGTGGATTGAAGGCGGGCTGCGCAAACTGCATATGTGGCATTTCACAGAAGTGACTTCTTCATGACAAAAAAGCCGCTGCTCTAACGAAAGAGCAAGCGGCTTATATTTTGATTTAACCATTATCTCCGTGGGCCGACTCCACCTGTGTAAGGATACATGTAATTAAGTTCCTCGTCGAATGTAATGTAATCTAGATTTACCATGAGCAATAAGTAACGCATGCCAGTAGCTGGATCGCTGATGATGATATGATCACGTCCTGCTGCCTCCAGTTTGCCTTTGAAGATTTTGGCATTCCATTGCGAATTATTCTCGTATGTCATGTAGATGGTAGCCATTTTGCCAAGGTTCAAACGGAGAATATTTTCGATATAAGATTGTTCCATGGGGAGTTGACCAGGTACATTTACACCGGTTTGCAGACCGCCAGTAGGTGTAGGTGCTCCGCTTGGAACAGGTGGATTATTGGCACCCATTCCCATTGTTGGAACGGGATAAGCCGGATAAGGATATCCATAAGGGGCTTGCGAGGTCATGCCTTGGTTTCCGATTTTGTAAGGACTATTCATCATGTTTGTATTTCCTCCTTGAGCTTTCCTTAAGAAAGCTTTCTTCATAATAGTAATGCGAAACAGATTCTAAGTACGTGTCATTATCCATAATCATCATATTGTGCATCAGCCTATTTGGTGACTAGTTTTTGCTTAATTATCCCAAACAAAAAAAGCCCCATCGGGAGCTTACGTAAGTAGAAATTTATAACCGACACCCCAAACCGTCTTAATATATTTCGGTTCTTTGGGATCAGCTTCTATTTTTTTGCGAAGGTTTGCGATATGTACATCGATTGCACGTTCGGTTACATAGGAATCGAAACCGCGGACCCGGTTTAGAAGCTCCTCTCGACTGTATACTCGTCCTTGATTCTGCCAAAAAAGTTTCATAATTTCAAACTCAGAGAACGTGGTCTCTATTACTTTGCTATGTACAAAAAGGCAGCGCTTCTCTAGGTCCAGATGAACGACTTGCTCGTTCGTATCGGTAGTTTGAACTGGCGGAGGAAAGGCATGTGAACGTCGCAGTAATGCTTGTATTCGTGCTGACAGTTCCCTCATTGAGAATGGTTTACATAGATAATCATCAGCACCAGTCTGCAGGCCTTTGACGCGATCGGAGACCTCATTTTTGGCGGACACCATAAGAATGGGGATGGTTGACGAATTGCGGAAGTCCGTACATAGCTGAATCCCGTCAACATCAGGCAGCATAATATCAAGCACGATGACATCAGGTTCGAAATCTCGGAATAACACTTCGCCTTGACGGCCCGTTTCCGCACGCATGACTTGATAGCCTTCTTCGTACAAATAAATCGACATCATTTCACCAATGCTTAAATCATCTTCAATAATTAAAATCTTAGACATAAACGTTCCCCCCCTCCTTTTCCTTCAAAAGGTTCGGTGCTCGATATGCCGGACGCAACATTCGATCCTATATATGCATGTTATCATTATACATTTTGTGACGTCCAGTTTAACTTTATAATTAGTTCCTTTGTATGAAAAAAAAGAAGCTGGACGGTACTTGACGCCTAGTTTCATAGGTCAAGTCATCCAGCTTCCTTTTATAGAGTAGGTCCGTGTAATCAAGATCATACCGTTAAATGCTTTCGTACTTGATCTTCGCTCAAATGCTCGGCATGACCTTCGGCGGCAATGGTTCCTCGGTCCAATACATAATAATAATCGGCAATGCTTGTAGCGAACTCGAGGCTTTGTTCTACCAGCAATACAGCAATTTCTCGACTGCGTTTGATTGATTCAATGATGGCTTCAATTTCCATGACGATAGAAGGCTGGATCGCCTCCATCGGTTCATCCAGCAGCAGCAGCTTGGGGCCTGGGGCCAAGGCACGGGCTATCGCTAGTTGCTGCTGCTGCCCGCCGCTGAGGTCGCCTCCTTTGCGGTGAAGCATTTGACGAAGCACGGGGAAAGTGTCGAAGAGAGAGTCAGGGAGTTTTTTTCTACCATCTGTTGCAGCTTCTAGACCAAGCAGCAGATTTTCCTCGACAGTAAGCTGCGGGAAAATTTCGCGGCCTTGCGGCACGTAGCCGATCCCTAATTTGGCTCGTCGATCCGGAGGAAAGGACGTCATGTTCCGTTCGTTAAAATGGATCGTGCCGGACTTCGGCTGAATGAGTCCCATGATGCTTTTCATGAGTGTGGATTTCCCTACCCCGTTGCGGCCCATAAGACAAACGATTTGTCCAGGTTTCACCTCAAGGTTCACATGGCGTACAATCCTACTCTCACCGTAACCTGCTTCTATCTTCTGAAGGTTAAGCACCTCGCTCCACTCTCCTTCCTAGATAAACCTCAGCAACCTTATTATCACTTTGAATTTCCTGCATCGTGCCTTCCCGAAGTACGGTTCCTTCATGAAGTACGGTGACTGTTCTAGCGAATTGACGAACAAATTCCATATCATGTTCAACTACGATGATCGTTTGATTAGCCGCTATTTCGTGCAGCAGCTCACCTGTTTTCTCGGTTTCGCTATCTGTCATGCCGGCGGCAGGCTCATCCAGCAGCAGCAGATCGGGCTCCTGCATGAGCAGCATCCCGATTTCTAGCCACTGTTTCTCGCCGTGAGAGAGTGACCCTGCGCGCTCTTTGACTTTGCTCTGCAAGCCAATCATCTCGAGTCGGAGATGCAGGCGTTCCCGCTGTTCACTCGTCGTCTTGGTCCATAGTGCGCTAAGGAGGCCGCGCTGCTGTTTCATAGAAAGAGCCAAATTTTCAAAAACGGTTAAGGTTGAGAAGACAGAAGGCGCTTGGAATTTACGTCCAATGCCGAGCTGTGCAATTTGGTGTTCTTGGTGTTTGGTAAGATCAATGGATTTTTTGAAAAAAACGTGACCATGCGAAGGCTTCACTTTCCCGCAAATGACATCCAAGAGCGTTGTTTTACCTGCTCCGTTCGGTCCAATAACAAACCGGAGCTCGCCATGCTGCAAGGAAAAGTCCAGATTGCGTAAGGCTTTAAATCCGTCAAAGCTCACTTCAAGCCCTTTAACGCTAAGGATTTGCTCGCCGGTTACAGGTTGTTGTTTCGCTAATTGTCCTGGCATTGGGATGTTCCCCCCTTCAAATTTCATAACATTAAGGATGTAGTATATAGTCAGCTTGCTTCATGCGATGATGAAATCGGCTTAGGGAGATCTGGTTTTTTCCAATTGGAGGTGTAGTGTGTAATCGTACCGACGATTCCTTTGGGCAGCATCAGTACGACAATAATGAACATGGCTCCGAGCATAATAGGCCACCAAGCGGGGTAAGCTTCGCTAAACGTTGTTTTGGCTGCATTGGTGATTAATGCGCCGAGAACGGCGCCCCCAATCGTTGCACGACCTCCGATAGCCACCCAAAGAACCATTTCAATAGAGGGGACAATGCCCATTTGTGCGGGCGAGATAATGCCTTCCTGAAGAACGAAGAGCACACCGGCAAGTCCGGCTAAGCCTGCTGAAACGCAGTAAATGAATACTTTATATGTGACTGGATTGTAGCCAATAAAGCGAACCCGATTTTCCCCATCACGTATGGCTGTGAGAATGTTCCCCATACGACTGGTGACGAGCAGACTGCAAAGGATAAGAACGACAACAACAACAGCTAAGGTGAGATAGAAAAATAGTAATTTCGTAGATTGTGATTGGAGATTTAATCCAAGAAAGGTAGTGAAATTGGTTAGTCCGTTAGTTCCGCCTGTATAGCCTTGTTGGCCAACGAATAGCGTGACGGTAATAATGACTAACGCCTGAGACAATATGGAGAAGAAAGCACCTTTGATACGATTGCGAAATGTAAAATATCCTAAGATGAATGCGACGATCATTGGCACGATAAGGGCGAGAAGGAATGCTGCGCCTGCCTGTTGGAATGGAACCCAGAACCAGGGTAATCTCTCAACGCCGCTCCATGACATGAAATCCGGCAGTTGGTCTGGCGTCGCGGCGAGCTTAAGATGCATGGCCATACAATAAGCGCCAAGTCCAAAGTAGACACCATGGCCGAGGCTAAGAATGCCCGTATAGCCCCAAATTAGATCAATTCCCATGGCAATGATGGCATAAGCGAGAAACTTGCCAAGAAGGGAAAGTCGGAAGTCTGACATGAATAAAGGAGCCAAAGCAATAGCGATCAAAAAAATGCCATAGACGATCAGTTTAAGCTTGGATTGTCCCGTTAAGAGCATGGAAGATGCCACATCCTTTCTTCAATCTAAGGATCTTGAACGGATCGTCACAAGTCCCATCGGTTTCCATTGCAAGAAGGCGATTATGAGCGTAAAGACTAGCACTTTACCAAGCGTAGCACTTGTTGTGTATTCCAAAGCTGTGTTGAAAACCCCAATACCTAATGCTCCTGCCACGGTTCCAATCAGCTTACCGATTCCGCCTAGAACAACAACCATGAACGCATCCACAATGTAATATGTGCCTATGGTTGGTCCAATAGGTCCAAGCAGTGTTAAGGCGCATCCGGCAATTCCTGCCATAGCGGAGCCAAAAGCGAAGGATTGAGCATCTACTCTGCGTGTGGAAATACCAAGACAAGCAGCCATTTCACGATTTTGCATAACAGCTCTCATGCGTCTTCCTCCGGCTGAGTGGTACAGGTACATATATATCACCAAGATACACAGCGCAACCAAAGCAATAATAAAAAGGCGCTTGTAGGGGAGAATGAGGTCGGCCGATAGATGAAGTCCGCCTTCCAACCATTCGGGCGCTTTGACAGCCACATTAGGAGCACCGAAAATAGTGCGCGCAAGCTGCTGCAAAGCAAGGCTTACTCCCCATGTAGCAAGCAGGCTGTCTAGCGGTCTGCCGTACATGAATCGAATGAGAACAACTTCGAGCAGCCAGCCGACAAAGAAGGCTGCTGCAAAGGCGACACCTAGCGACACGATGAAATACCATCCGAAAGCGGAGGCCGGTAGAAACTTCTGGAACCACTGCTGGACTAGATAAGCCATATAGGCGCCAATCATGATGAATTCACCGTGTGCCATATTCATAACATTCATTAAGCCGAATGTAATCGCAAGGCCAATGGCAATTAACAGCAGAATGGAGCTAAGGCTTAGACCGTTGAATAATTGAAGAAACAGCAGACTCATGGAAATCCCTCCCAGTAAACCCCAAGTAAACAAAATAAACGTCTACCCCGTCCTTCTCGGACGGGGGCGTTTATCCTGAAATATAGCCGACTTATCGTGTGAAACATATAAATTCTTATATTTTGGTGAAATCCAGGACTGCCGTTAGGCAATCCTGGCTCCAATAACTATCTTTATTTTTTCGTTACTTCTCCGCCCCAAGGGTATGTTTTGAGGAAAGGATCTGGTTTGAGTGGTTGGCCGGAGTTCCATATTTCTTTGATTTGGCCATCAGCCGTAATTTGACCGATACGTGCCGTTTTGGAAATATGCTGGTTCTCTCCATCAATAACCACTTTACCTTCTGGTGCGTTAAACTCGATACCTTTGGCAGCAGCTTTCACTTTCTCTACCTCAAAGGATCCTGCTTTCTTCACAGCTGCAGCCCATAAGTATACGGCCGTATAGCCTGCTTCGATCGGATCATCCGTAACACGGTCTTTGCCGTATTTAGCTTTGTAAGCTTCAACGAATTTTTTATTCTCAGGTGTATCGGTTGTTTGGTAGTAATTCCAAGCGGTATAGTGTCCATCTAAGACAGAAGCTCCAATACCGCGAACCTCTTCCTCAGCGATACTTACGGACATTGTTGTTAGATCTTTGGATGAAATGCCTGCATCTTTCAATTGCTTGAAGAAGGCTACGTTACTGTCGCCGTTCAGCGTATTGAAAATGACATCCGGCTTCTCTTTTTTGATTTTACTAATGATTGTATTGTAGTCCGTGTGTCCAAGCGGTGTGTATTCTTCGGCTACAAGCGACCCGCCTTCAGCTTTCAACTGCTCTTTAATAATTTTGTTGGCTGTTCTTGGGAAAACATAGTCGGAACCGAGAAGGTAAAACTTCTTGCCTTTGTTTTGAAGAAGCCAAGTTACAGAAGGGATAATTTGTTGGTTCGTTGTAGCGCCTATGTAGAAGATATTAGGTGATGATTCCACGCCTTCATACTGAACCGGATACCACAGTAATCCTTTGTTTTGTTCGACGACCGGAAGCACGGCTTTGCGGCTGGCAGATGTCCAGCAGCCAAAGATCGTTACGACGCTGTCTTTTTGCAGTAACTTCTTAGTTTTCTCTGCAAAAGTCGGCCAATCGGATGCACCGTCTTCAATCACGGGCTTGATTTTTTTACCTAAGAGTCCCCCAGCTGCATTAATTTCGTCAATCGCCATAAGTTCAGCATCTCTTACGGATACTTCGCTAATGGACATAGTGCCTGTGAGGGAGTGAAGAATCCCGACAGGTACAGTTTCATCCTTCGTCTCCGCCTTAGCTTCAGCGGCTTTGGTCGCCATAGGTGTAGTTGTCGTGGATGTAGTTGGCTCTGTTTTTGCACAGCCAGCCATGACCATCATCAAAGCCATACTCAAAGCGACTGTGAGCTTACCTTTGTTTCGTATCTCTCTCATTCACGTCCCACTCCCTTTGCTTACAAGATTTGGATTACAAGGCTTATGATAAAGTGCAAAACAAGTTAATGTCAATATACATGACATTAAACAAGTTTTTTTTGTTAATAGCGCACAAATACCGGCCATTTCTTTGTTAAAATCACATAAAATACGAAAAATGACTTCAGAAACCAATGTTTTAATGTCATTATATCTAACATAGATGATTTACAATCATGGAATACACGAATATAATAAGGATAAAGGATTACCATTATTCGGATTTTAATGAGGTGAAGATGTGCATTTAACGGAGAGAGAAAAAGAAAAGCTGCTCATTACTGTGGCTGCAGATCTAGCACGCCGAAGACTTGCCAGAGGCTTGAAACTGAATTATCCCGAAAGTATAGCGCTGCTAACATCCGAAATTATGGAAGGAGCCAGGGATGGATTGACCGTTGCTCAATTGATGGCATTCGGTACAACGATTTTGAGAGCAGAGCAAGTCATGGAAGGTGTGCCTCAAATGATTCATGAAGTACAGGTAGAGGCTACGTTTCCCGATGGGACCAAATTAGTAACCGTACACGAACCAATAACCTAACTATACAAATGATGAATCGAAAGGGGCGAGAAGATGGTTCCAGGCGAATATCGAACAGTCAAGGGATATATTGAAATGAATATAGGAAGACAAACGGTTAATTTGATCGTTACGAATACAGGAGATCGTCCCGTTCAGGTGGGCTCGCATTTTCATTTTTTTGAAGTGAACAGAGCTTTGGACTTCTCGAGAGAACAAGCCTATGGCATGCGTTTGGATATTCCCGCGGGAACAGCTGTCCGTTTTGAGCCGGGAGAACAGAAACCTGTTCAGCTCGTTGAACTTGGTGGAGCCAAACTTTCTTATGGACTAAATAACTTGAGTAAAGGCTTAGCAGCTAATGGGAATATGTCAAGTGCTGCGCGAGAGAGATGGCAAGCATGGGAGGGGAAGCCCGGTGAATCGAATAGATCGTAAAAGTTATGCGCTAATGTTCGGACCTACTACGGGAGATGCCATTCGTTTGGCTGATACCGAGCTTTGGGCACAAATCGAGCATGATTACACCGTTTATGGGGATGAATGCAAGTTCGGCGGAGGCAAAGTCATTCGCGACGGAATGGGGCAGTCCAGTGGAGCTACCCGTGACCAAGGTGTCTTGGATACCCTGATTACGAATGCGGTCATTATTGACCACTGGGGTATTGTCAAAGGTGATATTGGCATCAAGGATGGTCATATCGTGGGGATCGGTAAAGCGGGAAACCAAGACATAATGGATGGCGTACATCCCGATATGATCGTTGGAGCGAGCACGGAAGTTATTGCAGGTGAAGGTAAAATTGTAACCGCAGGCGGGATCGACGCTCACATTCATTTTATTTGTCCCCAGCAAATTGAAACGGCGCTTTCCTCTGGCGTGACGACGATGATTGGTGGAGGAACAGGACCAGCGACAGGGACGAATGCCACAACTTGTACGCCAGGCGCATGGCATATGCAGCGTATGTTGGAGGCAGCTGAAGCTTTCCCTATGAACTTGGGGTTTACGGGAAAAGGCAATGCTTCTTTTCTAGCTCCGTTGACGGAGCAAATTGAAGCGGGAGCAATTGGTTTGAAGCTTCATGAAGATTGGGGAACGACACCGGCAGCAATCGACACTTGTCTCGAAGCCGCAGACCAATATGATGTTCAAGTAGCTATTCATACCGATACACTAAATGAAGCGGGATTTCTCGAGGATACGCTCGCAGCTATTAAGGGCCGTACGATTCATACGTATCATACCGAAGGAGCAGGCGGAGGGCACGCGCCAGATATTATCCGCGCAGCTGCTGAGCTTAATGTACTACCGTCTTCGACAAACCCGACACGTCCATACACGATCAATACGATTGAAGAGCATTTGGATATGCTCATGGTGTGTCATCATTTGGACAGCCGTATACCTGAGGATGTTGCTTTCGCGGATTCACGGATTCGCCCAGAAACGATCGCTGCCGAAGATATACTTCATGATCTAGGTGTATTCAGTATGCTAAGCTCGGATTCTCAGGCCATGGGGCGGGTTGGCGAGGTTATTATTCGTACATGGCAAACAGCCGATAAAATGAAGAAGCAGCGTGGACCGCTGGCTCCCGATACGGAAGCCGGCGATAATTTCCGAATTAAGCGTTACATCGCCAAATATACGATCAATCCGGCGATTACGCATGGGATTTCTCACCTTGTCGGTTCCATTGAGCCTGGAAAATTCGCGGATATGGTCATATGGAGCCCGATGTTCTTCGGAGTTAAGCCGGATCTGGTTCTCAAAGGCGGCAGCATTGCTTATGCACAAATGGGAGATCCGAACGCTTCAATTCCAACGCCGCAGCCTGTATTTGGACGTCCGATGTTTGCCGCTTTTGGTAAAGCTTTGACGCAAAGCTCGATTACCTTCGTCTCTCAAGCCGCTTATGATCGTGGCATCGCTGAGAAATTAGGGCTGCAAAAGCGTGTCGAGCCTGTGAAAGGATGTCGCGATATTTCGAAAAAAGACATGATTCATAATAACGGCACGCCTTCTATAGAAGTAGACCCAGAGACCTATGAAGTGAAGGTTGATGGGAAAGCCATTACTTGTGAGCCGGCGACCGAACTGCCGATGGCACAGTTATATTTCTTATTTTAAAAGAGTGGGAAGTCCCCGATCGAGGTGACGACATAAAAGCGATGACAACAAAGACAACGACATTCACGGAAGAGATAACGCCTAGGTTTCACTGGCTCGCTTATCAGCAGCTTCTAGATTCAGCCTTGCCCATTGGCGGATTCTCTCATTCCTTTGGTTTGGAAACGCTCATTCAGCAGGAGCGACTAACAACGATTGAAGAGCTCGAAGCTTATATTCGCACGATGCTCGCAACTAGTTGGGCACCGTCAGATGCGATGGTAATCAAAGCTGCCTATACCCATATTCCAAGGCAGGAATGGAATCAGCTTTGGGAGATCGACCACATGCTGCATGTGCAGCGTGTATCGAGTGAAGCGAGGAGCGGCGTTCAAAAGATGGGCCGCAGGCTGCTCCAGCTTTCGCGCTCGATGTACCCCGAGCTGAACTGGCTGCCTCTTGACGAAGCTGTGCAAGCCGGCCGCAGCAGCTCTAATCATCCGATTGTCCATGGATGGGTGAGCTATCACCTCGGTGTGCCGTTGAATCAAGCGGCGGAAGGCTATCTGTACAGCTGTATCATGACCTGCATCAACAGTGCGCTCAGACTCATGTCCATGGGGCAAACCCAAGGACAAATTCTTCTTGCGAAGCTGCTTCCTTTGACAGGAAGCGAGTGGCAGCGTGTAGCGCATATGGATCCAATGGATGCGTATACGAACTCGCCAGCCGCAGATCTGGCCATGATGCAGCATGAAACGCTGTATTCGCGATTATTCATGTCTTAATCATATCTTTAGGAGGAATGACTATGTGTCAAGGTCAAGGTCATCATCACCACCACTGGGAGAAACCTGCTGTTGATCGGAGTCGCCCTATGCGTATTGGAATCGGCGGACCTGTGGGTTCTGGCAAAACAGCGCTAGTGGAGCGTCTGGCTCGTAAACTCAACAACCGCTACAGTATTGCGGTGATTACAAATGATATCTATACGAAGGAAGATGCCCGTATTTTGATTAGCTCCGAGGCACTGCCTGAGGAACGCATTATTGGGGTAGAAACAGGCGGATGCCCGCATACAGCGATTCGTGAGGATGCTTCGATGAATTTCGAAGCCATCGAAGAGCTGGAGAATCGATTCGAGAATCTCGATATTATTTTCATCGAGAGCGGCGGCGATAACTTGGCTGCAGCGTTCAGCCCAGAGCTGGTAGATCGTTTCATCTACATTATCGATGTCGCCCAAGGGGAGAAAATACCGCGCAAAGGCGGTCCCGGCATTATGCGTTCCGATATGCTCATTATCAACAAAATCGATCTAGCTCCGTATGTAGGCGCCAGCCTGGAAGTAATGGATTCGGATACGAAGAAGATGCGCGGCGACCGTCCTTATATTTTCTCCAACCTGATGGGCGGTACAGGGGTGGACGATATTGTCACATGGGTGGAACAGGAGTTCAGCCATGCCTAGCTTGACCGGGGAGATTCAGGCGGAATTTGCGGTACGCAGCGGCAAGACACAGCTGGTCCACAAATACCACGCCTCCCCGCTCAAAATCGCCAAAACGTTTCGTTACGTGAACGAAACGCTGCTACATGACGCCAATCCTACGGATCAATTAGGCGTCTATATGATGGACTGCTCCCCAGGACTCATGTCGGGGGATCATTACGAAATCAACGTGCGCCTTGGAGAGGGGGCACGTGTTTTTCTAACGAACCAATCGTTCACGAAGGTTCATCCGTCTGAGGCTGGTCACGGAAGCACCCAGCGACAGACGCTGCATTTGGAAGAAGATGCGATGCTGGAATACATGCCAGAGCCCTTAATGCTCTATAAGGATGCTTGCTTAGCAGCAGAAATGGATGTTCATTTAGCAACCGGGTCAGTGTTGATTTTCTCGGATGTTTGTTGTCCCGGACGAACGCAACGAGGCGAAATATTTCAGTACTCCCGTTATATGAATCGTATGAAAGTTTGGTACGGTAAGGAATTGATTTTTTATCAGAATCAAAGAATTGAACCAAAGACTATGCAGCTATCAGCACCAGGTTGCTGGGAGCGGGAAACACACCTCGGTAATCTGTACATTTTCTCTGATCGTCTTAAACAACGTCATCTCGAGGAAGTATTGGGGAGTCTTGAGAAGCTGGAGGGTGTAAATGTCCGTATCGGAGCCAGTCTTACGTATAAATACGGTTTAATCGTCACCGTCATGGGAAGACATGCATGGGAGTTACAACTGACTTTGTCGAAAGCATGGCATGATATTCGCCGCAGCTTATTAGCATTAACGCCACTAATGGTTAATAAATAATAGGATTAAACTGTGTAGGGAGCCCTCGGGGGCTCCTTTTTACATGGAATCGAATGTTCCAATCATTTTCCACGCATACTGGAAGGAGAATCGACAATATAATGACAACTGGCTGCACTTCATTGTCAAACGATGTAGGGGTTGGTATGATGGGAATGTTCATAATTAAGTTTGCTCGGAAATTCGACATAGAGGAGGACGTTTACGTGGAAAATCAAGTTAGCTACGAAAGCGTTTCGAACGGTTCGTCACAAGGGACCATGGGGACAGAATCCATAGAAGCTAGCAATAGGCAAGCATCGGCTGAGCCGGTGACCTTGAAAGATTTCTATCGCTTGGTAAAGCCAGGCATTATTTATTCCAATTTAATGACAGCCTTTGCTGGATATTGGGTTGCTGCCCATTGGGATGTAAGCTGGGTACACCTTATTATGACCATGCTAGGAACAGCTCTTGTCATGGCAGGTGGAACGGTGCTCAACAATTATTTGGACCGTGAAATGGATGCGAAGATGGAGCGTACGCAGAATAGAGCTCTTCCAAGCGGGAGAATGAGTGCGAATGTCGTTCTATGGTACGGTATTATTTTAGGAACGATCGGTCTGGGAGTCCTATATTTTGGAGCACAGTCGCCGCTTGCAACGTTGATCGGACTGATTGGCCTGTTCTTGTATGTTTGGCTCTATACAGCTTGGTTTAAGAGAACTTCGGTATGGAGTACATTCGTTGGGGCATTCTCTGGCGCTACACCTCCCGTTATTGGATACTGCGCTGTAAGTGGTACCGTTGATCTAGGTGCTATTCTCCTTTTTGCTTTCTTATTCCTCTGGCAGCCTCCGCATTTCTGGGCTCTTGGGATTCGCCGTATGGAAGAATATCGCGCTGCAGGATTCCCGCTTTTACCCGTCGTGAAGGGGACTTACGTGACCAAGATCAGTATGGTGCGTTATGTGGTTTTACTTGTTCCTGTAACTGTTATGTTAACGGCTTATGGGTATGTAGGTTACTTGTTTTTATTCGCATCAACGATCTTAGGATTGATTTGGGCTTTCATGAGTATCAAAGGCTTTAAGGCAACAGGTGAGGCCGAAGTGGTATGGGCTAAGCGTATGTTCCTATTCTCTCTATTGTATTTAACGCTTTTATCGTTCCTCATGGTCATTGATACTGTGAAAATTAGTTAGAATTGAGGGCTGAAGTCATGAGTACGTTTATCGGGAAAAATTGGTTTAAGCTAGCGCTAGGCGCTATTTTAATTGCCATGATTGCATCATTTGCCTATAAATTATGGGCTAATAGCAGTGAACCGGACCAACGCTTAACAGCTATGAAACAAGCTCCTTCCTTTCAACTTCAGGATTTAGACGGTAAACCCGTTTCCTCTCAGGATATGGATGGTAAGGTTAGACTTGTATATTTCTTTTATTCGTTTTGTCCGGATGTTTGCATGCCGACGACTTTCTTACTGTCTCAGGTTCAGGAAGCTTTGAAGAAAAAAGATTTACTTGGTACTAAAGCGGAAATTGTTTCGATAACAGTCGATCCAAAACGAGACACACCGGAAGTGCTTAAAGAATTCGGAAACCGATTTGAATCGAAGCCAGTTCCAGGTGGGTGGACGTTCCTGCGTGGTGAGGAATCGAAAATTCACAAGCTTGCTGAAGATTTTGGCATTATGGTGATTAAAGAGAAGGATGGTAATTTCTCGCATTCTAATGCAATTTTGCTGGTTGACCCAAAAGGAAAACTCCGGAATTATTATGATGCGAGCAACCCAGAGTTGGATGTTGACCATATTGTCAAAGATGTCGTGACCTTATCTAAAGGAAAATAAGTCAATCATTCATACAATTAACTATTCAAAAGCAGGGTCTGGAGCAGGGTATTTGATATACTCATCCAGCCCTGCTTTTTCTAATTGCTGAATAATGTATTCCTCAGGTGTTCCTTCCACGCCAGCATACCCTCTGCGCGTATAGATCTGTTCTGCATCTGGAAACGTTTCTCGCAATAGAAAACGTATTTTTTTGCCGGAAGCGTCATTGTCCGTAAATATGAAAACAGGATTATCTTCCGCTTTTTTTCTCAGTTCCTCTAGAGTTAATGAGCTGGGGGTACCGAACGTACAGAGGATTTTGACACTTTCATCCACGACGCGTTTTAATCGGCTTTTATCATTTTTACCTTCTACAATGATGACAATCGACATGGGATTTCCTCGCTTTAGGTTTTTTTGTAGTATAACCGGTTTTCGCAAGTGATCCAAGGATTTCATTCGACGATTAGGCGAAAATGTTGGTGTCATTTCCCGGGAAATGACAGGGATTTACAGCGCAAAAGACGGCTTGATAAGCTCAAGCCGCTATTTTATTGGGAAATTACGTCGTGATAGGCGTTTTAAATGAGCGCAGCGGTAAGAGGGAAAGCGCCAGCATTAAGATGAAGAACGCGATGAAGTAAGAGGAAATGTGGTCGCGAAGCTGTCCTGCCATCATTGGACCGATAAAAGCGCCAACGGAATAGGAGATGGAAAGAAGGGAAAAGACGCGTCCGTATCGATTGCTGCTTGTTATACTGGCAAGAAGGGCAGCGAGAGCGGGATAAATGACACCTTTCGCCATTCCGATTAGGAAAAGAGATACAGTGAGCGGTATCGGCCACTGAATGGCTAGACCGAAGAAAACGACCGCAAGCGATAAGCTCCCGCAGACAGTTCGGATAAAAGGGGGGATCTTATTTAAGAACCAAAAGCTGATGCTTAACAATGCCCCTAAACTGATTAATGTGAAAAAAACGCCAGACGTTAAGATGGACTCTCTGGCCGACTTCATTAATGGAAGCTCAAAGAAGAGAATGCCTTGCGAGCAGGAGAGTGCCATCGGAATGAGAAAGAATAACCATGGAATCGTTATGCTGGCGGGCAGATCTGATTCATCTCTCAGTATGCCATGACCATGATGATCTAAGATAGGAGATTTGCTCCCTGTTTGGGCTAATAGCTGTTTTTCTTTCACGCCGAAGATGGCAAGAACACCTGTGATAATAAGAATCCAACCTAAGACCGAGAAGGCTGTTGTAAACCCGATTTTGGCAACTAATACAGCGCCTGCTGCTGGAGATACCACGGAAGCAAGGGTATGAATGAGACCATTGCCAGTCATCAGTTTACTTTGATGGATGCGATCCTTGGCTATGCGTGCAAGCAGCGATAAGCAGGCAGGGGACAAGAAGGCGAGTACGAATCCGCTGATCGAACGAATGTATAGCAAGTGCCAAGGATCTTTCACATTGGATTGAAAAAGTAAGATGATCCCTGCTACAATCAGGCTAAAGACAATAAAGATCTTACTTCCGTATTTGTCCACGCCATACCCAGCGATTAGATTCCCAGGCAAATGAGTGATCGAGTATACGCCCATAATGAGCCCTATAAATGAAGGAGCTGCTCCTAAAGATAAGGCGAAGGGAGAAAGAATCGGGTACTGTGCGTGTAAATCAAAAAAAGCAACAAACATAAATAAGTACAACCAAAGAGCTGTTCGCATGATCTCACCACCTCAATCATTTAGACTTGTCTCTTCTTAAGTTGTACGCCGCTCGTCCCATAGATATGACCTTTCCATACAAATGACACAATTCTGTTTATAGGAGGCTTTATGGACGCATATATGATTGTTTTACTTGCTGGGGTGGCTATTTTCCTGGTTTTTCGGTTGAGACAGTCTTTTCGAAAGACGAGAAGCAGAATCGATAAAACAGAGGAGATAGAACGGAAGTTAGCCCTGTTAAGGAAAAAAAGAGATGAAGATTAAGGATTTCCTGTAGTATGATAGGAAGGGACTTTTGGATAAATAGGAGGGGTTAGTATGGATCAATGGATATCCTTTGCGCAGGATCGTTGGTACTTAATTGTAGCTGCTATTATTGTGCTTTTTATCGTGATCGGAATTGTGAAAACCGTGGTGAAATGGATTCTGGTCATCGCGATTGTTGGAGCTCTTGTCGTTTATGGAGCGAGCTATAAGGATAAAATAAAGGATATTGGGGCAAGCGTGGTTGCGCAAGTCGGGGATGAAATCAAAGATAAGGCTGTCAGTACGTTGACCTCGGAAGCCAAAGATGCAGAGTTTAAAGCGAATCCCGACGGTTCCTTCCTCATTACGACGAAGAGCTTAAAGGTGGAAGGCAAAGCAGGGTCGGATGAAGTACAAGTCACCTTCCTTGGTAAAACATTTAAGATGAATGCTAACGCAGCCGTTAATGCTTTCATTGAGCAAGCGAAGAAAAACGCTAAGCAGTAAATGGAGTAAATGATATGAAAAAGATAGGATGGTGAGAAATCATGACGGATATGACGTGGTTACAATCAACTTCGATAAATTTAATATCCATCTTGATCGTTCTCACATTTGTAGGCTCTGTCATTCAAGGGTTTTTCCGGGGAGGGTCAGGTTCAGCCAAACATCTTCTGTCTATGCTTGTGGAGGCGGTAATCGTCATCTTGTCCATGTTTATCGCGTGGAAAGGGGTTCAGTGGGTATCTCCAGTGATCCAAACCTGGTTGAAGGGGCAGAATTTGCAAATTCCAACCGTTGAAATAAGCATGCTTAAACAAGCCTATTATACGGCCATGACGAGTATCCGCGATTTTCCGCTGCTGCGTTTCGGTGTATTATTTTTACTTGGCTATATGATTGTGAAGCAATTGCTGAACCTACTGATCAATCCTTTGTTAGGAAGTTGGTTGGCAAATCGAGATCCTTACAGGGAGCGCAGCAATTCTTTTATTAGTTCTGTCTCGGGTGGAGTCATTGGTTCTGTCGCAGGACTCGCTAGGGCGCTCATTCTTATTGCTGTGCTTTTCATTTATGTAACGTTATTCCCGCACTCTTTGATTACACCTTACATTGAATCGTCACAAATGTATCAGAAAGGTGCAAAAGAAGTCATTTCACCCTTTACAGGTGACTTCATTGCCGACAAAGTGCCCGTGTTCACTCGTGCAGTCGAGCAGGAATTTACGAATATCCTGCAGCGGAAGTACGAAGTTCTAGACGCGAAAATTCCAGGCAACATTGCTGATACCGCCAAAGAAGTAACCGCCAGCGGGAAGACGGATGAAGAGAAGGCCAAGCTGTTGTATAAATGGGTAGGCAGCCGCATCAAATATGATTGGAATAAGGTAACTCTGTATGAAGAGAAACGAATCTGGAAGGAACAGACGCCGGAGGATACCTTCAACACCCGCGAAGGAGTTTGTATAGACTACTCCAGGCTATATGCACAGATGGCCAGATCCATCGGCCTTGATGTGAAAGTTGTAACGGGACTGGGCTATGACGGGCAGGGCAGCTACGGGCCTCACGCTTGGAATGAGGTTTACCTGAAAGAGTCGGATCGCTGGGTACCGCTGGATTCCACCTGGGTGGCAAGCGGAGGCAACTGGTTCAATCCGCCTAACTTCGATCAAACTCATGTTAAGGACGCTTAGAAGAGTAAGAAGCCTTTCCTTTGGAAATCGAAGGAAGGCTTTTTTATGTTATGGCAGCCATACCTACTAGGAAAATGATGGGTAGTTCCGGTGGGTTTTCTCATATGATGATTAAATGTGGTACACTTATTAAGATAGGATTGTTTATAAAAACGAGGGAGATTGTATGCGGAAACCACTTCAGGAATATAAGATGATTTACTTAGATGCTGGGGACACTTTACTTACGATTCCAGCAGCTCAGACGATATTGAAACAGTACTTACAATTGCGATCTGTGGATCGTGATGAAGCTCATATTAGTGAACTATTTACGGAAGCTTTTCGTCTTTTTTATTATGTGAATAAGCAGGACAATTTCGTGGTTTGCAGTCCAGAGTCAGATCGTGAGTTCTGGGTTAATCTATATAAATATGTGCTTCATAAATTGGGCATTCATGAGGAGTGGACAGAGGAAGAGATTTATGCCTGCTGCCACGAGCTCTACGACATTTACACGGCACCCGAGTATTATGAATTGTTTGATGATGTTAAGCCATTCTTAGAGGGTTTGAAGGCCCGAGGTTTTCGAATAGGGATTATCAGCAATTTTGCTCCTACCTTGAAAGCCATTTTGGAGGATAAGGGGATTTTGAATGATTTCGACCCTGTCATTGTTTCAACAGAAGTAGGTTTAGAGAAGCCAGATCCGGCGATTTTCCAGCTTGCATTGGATAGGGCGGGGTTAGAGGCGAAGGATATACTTTATATAGGCGACCATGAAACGAATGATATTTGGGCGCCAAATCAAGTCGGTATCGATGCTGTGCGAATTATCCGTTATTCCTATCATACAGGAGAGGGTATTCATTCCCTACTTGAGCTGTTCCATGAACAAGCCATAGCATAAGAAAGGATCTGAGAAGTGATGAAGTCATCCATTATGGATGATCCGAAGAAAAAAGAAATTACCAAAAAGCGGCACTTTTCGTTTCGGATCAATATATTTTTCTTTATAACCTTTTTATTATTTTCGATCTTAATCGTGCGATTGGCTATCTTACAATTCGTTCAAGCCAAAGATCTTAAAGCGGCAGAAAATACGAATACGAATCAGACCACGAGTATCGCTCCCATTCGAGGCAATATCTATGACTCTACAAAATCTCCTCTGGCATATACAATCCCTGTTCAGTCCTTGTTTTTCCGTATTGAACCAGGTCAACAAAACAAAGATGAAGTAATTGCGCTTGCTCAGCGGCTAAAGGTTGATGTTTTTGATAAATATGCCAAACCGAATTCAGTCAGCCCTACTCCGGAAGAGATCGTTCTAGCGATGGATTTAGGTTACGACATTAACAAAAACAAGGTAAAAGACCCAAGTTACTATTGGGTACCGCGACGGATTAAGGCTGATTTATCCAAAGGGGAAATGGCCTATTTACTTGAGCACCGAGATGAATTTAAATGGCTAGAAGTGACGGAGGAGAGTATCCGTACTTATGAAATGGACGATGACAACAAGACCACGATAGCCACGCATCTGGTTGGATATTTGAAATCATTTTCTACACAAACGGCCAAAGATATTTATAAAGACAGCCCAAATAGCGAAGAATACCTGAACTCAGAAAATGTAGGATTTGACGGCATTGAACGCATGTATCAGGATGAGCTGCGCGGTAAAAATGGGAGTAGAAAATATCCCGTCAACGCGGCTATGAAGATTATCGGAAGAGCCGAAGTGACAGCACCTGTCAAAGGGAATAATCTCTATCTTTCGATTAATAAAGATATTCAGAAGGCAACAGAGAGAATGTTGGAGGATCATATCAAATATTTACGCAGCCCGACTCATGCCAATGATCTGTATATGAAAACAGGGATGAAGGCCACCTCTGGTTTTGCCGTTGCGATGGAAGTGGATACGGGGCGCGTCGTCACTATGGCCAACTATCCGGATTACGATGCTAATGCTTGGACCGGAGGAATTTCGCCGGATATTTACAAAGAAATTGGTACTTATATTTCCAATGGCTCCATCATGACAGCTAAGTCCAAATATCCAGATGAGAAAGAGAATGCGAAGCATCCGTCTTCCATTGTTTTTATGGGTTCTACCATTAAGCCTTTGTCGGTATTAATTGGACTTAAGGAAAAATTATTCGGCGCTTATGAGAACTATTACGATTCTGGATCGTTTAGTTTTGGTAAGGGAGGGTCCAGTACCATCACAAATTCGGGTAAAGCCGCTTACGGATATATTGATGCTGCTGGGGCTATTGAACATTCTTCTAACACGTTTATGTCCGAGAAAGTGGGCATTCCCTTCTATTTGAAATATGGAGGAGAATCACCAAAGGTCACAGCGAAATGGGCCGAATACTTGGCGAAATTTGGTATGGGGGTAAAGACAGGAAGCGGTCTCCCAGGTGAGTTCGCAGGTTCCAATGATTTTATTAAAAATGCCCAAAAAGACAGTTACCAATCTGCCATGGTCTACGCTTCATGGGGACAAAATGAAAAAACGACTACGCTGCAGCTCGCTCAATATACAGCAACATTGGCTAGTCGCGGGAAGCGCATGAAGCCACTCTTTGTAGATGAAATTCAAGATTACCAAGGTAAATTAGTTAAAAAAATTGAGCCAGAGGTTATTGAGGATTTTTCCTCTGAATTTGCTAAAGAAGATTGGAATGTCATTATTCATGGGATGAAAAGCGGTGCCGAAGGCATTGATGAATTACCTTTTAATGTAGCACGCAAAACAGGTACATCGACGCAAGCTGTATCGGGAGGCTCGGTAGAAAACGCAGTGTTTATCGCATTCGCTCCTGTGGAGAACCCGAAGCTAGCGGTAGCTGTTGTTGTGCCAGAAGGCGGATTCGGACGCTACGGGGCATCCCCGATCGCAGCCAAAATCTTTCAGGCTTATGATGCGGCGAACGATGGCATTCTGACGAAGCTCGGCGGCGGGAAAAGGCCGTGGTAATAGGACTGAAAAATAGCCTGCAAAGGCTGGATAAAAAGTTCCCATAGATCTACAAGCTGAAGGAAGGTAACTATGCTTATCAATTTGTTCTTAATTGCAATACTTATCCTACTTACCGCTTTTTTTGTCGCTACTGAATTCGCTATTATTCGAATTCGCCCCAGTAGAGTGGATCAAATGGTATTGGAAGGTAAGAAAAATGCCCTTGCTGTACAAACAGTTACTTCTAATTTAGATGGGTACTTGTCTGCTTGTCAGCTTGGCATCACGATTACGGCCTTGGGACTTGGTTGGCTGGGTGAACCAACAGTGGAAAAGCTTCTCAACCCATTGTTCCATGTGATAGGAGTAGGTGAAAGCTTATCCCATATCTTGTCATTTACTATCGCGTTTCTATCCATTACGTATCTCCATGTTGTACTCGGTGAACTAGCGCCAAAAACGTTAGCCATCCAAATGGCAGAAGCCATTTCTTTATTAACAGCCCCAATCATTATTTTATTTTATAAAATCATGTATCCTTTCATTTGGCTGTTGAATGGGTCGGCGAACAAGCTGGTAAAGATTTTTGGCATCAAGTCTGCAAATGAGCATGAAGAAGCACACTCGGAAGAAGAGATTCGTATTATTTTATCGGATAGTTATCAGAGTGGTAAAATAAATAAGACCGAGTTTCGTTATGTGAATCGAGTCTTCTCGTTTGATGAACTGTTGTCTCGCGAAATTATGGTGCCGCGTACGGATATGATTTGCCTTTATGCGAATAAATCACTGGAAGAAAATATGGGGATTATTACGAAAGAACAATATACTCGCTTTCCAGTTGCTAAAGAAAACAAAGATGATATTATTGGCTTCGTCAACACCAAGCAGTTTTTCTTGAGTTACATTAGTAACCCGGACTTTAATTTTAAATCCTTGCTTCAACCGATGATGACCGTTCCGGAAGTCATGCCAGTTAAAGCTCTTCTTAAGAAAATGCAGCAGGAAAATGTTCATATCTCGCTGCTTTTGGATGAGTACGGGGGAACTTCAGGGCTTATAACGATTGAGGATATTCTGGAGGAAATTGTCGGTGAAATTCGTGATGAATTTGATAAAGATGAAAAGAAAGAAATAGAGACTTTAGGAGAAAATCATTATGTAGTGGAAGGTACTGTCCTGTTGAATGAGGTCAATCAGGTATTAGGAACCGACATTATTGATGAGCATGTCGATTCGATCGGCGGTTGGTTATATGGCAAACAACCGGAGCTGCAGATAGGTGAAGAGTGGTATTACGGTTCATTGACATTCATTGTACGTGAAAGAGACGCCAATCGGATCCGTAAAATTGAAATTATAAAACAGTAATCGCTAATAGTGATTATGAAAGGGGATCTGCGGAAGCAGGTCCTTTTTCTATGCCTATTCAAGCTGTACACAAGTGCAGGAACCGTTTCGCATCCATGAGCATATCCTAATGTAGGGGAAAGAACATTTTTCACTCTAAAAGTTGCACAAGGTAAACTTTTATGCACAGAGGAAAGGTGGAGGCACGTATGAAAAAAACCAGGTTAACAGCTTCATTAAAGCGACTTCTGATTTCCATCATTTTTCTATAGGATACAGCGCTTTCACGTACTTTCATCGCATTTCCAGAATGACGGACAGATATGGTATACTAATATATCGGTTGTCGAATAGAAAGATTGATGAATGGTACGGAGGAGTGAGTTTCACCATGTGTGGTATTACGGGTGTGATGTATTTTGAAGATAGAGAACCAAACATTGCAATGTTGCAGCAAATGACAGATGTTATTGTTCATCGGGGTCCGAATGATTCCGGTTTTTGGACGGATAATCGGATTGGTCTTGGCTTTCGCCGCTTGTCTGTTATTGACCTAAAAGAAGGGCATCAGCCATTGGCCAATGAGGATGATTCTGTGTGGATCATTTTCAATGGGGAAATTTATAATTATAAAGCCCTGCGCAGTATGCTGCAGGAGCGTGGGCATCAATTCCGCACGCAAAGCGATACGGAGGTTATCGTTCACCTCTATGAGGAGTATGGAGAGGAATGCGTCAAGTACATGCGCGGCATGTTTGGCTTCGTTATTTGGGACAAGAAAAAGAAGCAGCTGTTCGGAGCGAGAGACCACTTCGGCATTAAGCCGTTTTACTATCATGTCAATGACCGCCAGTTCTTGTTCGGCTCCGAAATTAAGAGCCTGCTGGCTGCGGACGGCATGAACCGGTTGATCCACACGGACAGCTTGCTGAACTATCTAACTTTTCAATATGTGCCTGAGCCTAACACCATGTTCCATGGCATACAAAAGCTTCCCCCAGGGCATACGGTCAAAATAACGTTTGACGGAGAAATGTCGATACATAAGTATTGGGATCCCATGTTTGAGCCGGAGGATCGTCCGTTTGACTATTACGTGGAGCAAATTCGGGAAACATTGAATGATTCGGTCAAGCTCCACATGGTTAGTGATGTGGATCGCGGCTGCTTCTTGTCGAGCGGGATTGACTCGACTGCGATTGCCACACATATGCGGAATATCGAACCGATCCGCACGTTCTCCGTTGGCTTCGAGGGCGCCAACAATGAAACGCCGATTGCCGCCCAAACGGCTGCGACACTCGGCACAGAGCATTACGACAAAATCATCACGCAGGATGATTTCTTCGGCACGATGCCGAAGGCGATCTGGCACCAGGACGAGCCTGTCGCCGATCCTTCGGCCATTGCTCTTTATCACGTGGCGAAGCTTGCGCGCGAGCACGTGACGGTTGTGCTGTCCGGCGAAGGCGCGGACGAGCTGTTCGGCGGTTACCGCATTTATCGCGAGCCGCAATCCTTGCGCGCGATCGACCAGCTGCCGACATCGGTGAAGCGCATGCTGAACCGCTTTGCCCGGATGCTGCCAAGCAGCGTGAAGGGCCGCAACTACTTGCTGCGCGGCACGACACCGCTTGAGGAGCGTTTCCTCGGCAATGCCAAGATTTTCTCCGAGGATATGAAAGCGGAGGTGCTGCGTCTTGATAATGAGATGCTGCGCGCCTATAAGAATCCTGTGCAAATTGCTGGCGATTATTACAGCAAGACGACGCATCTTGATCCTGTGAGCCGGATGCAGTATATCGACATGAATCTATGGATGCCTGGCGATATTCTGATGAAAGCCGACAAGATGACGATGGCACACTCACTCGAGCTGCGTGTTCCTTTCCTCGATAAGGAACTGTTCGAAGTGGCACGCCGCATTCCGGCGAAGTACCGAATCGCAAATGGAACGACGAAATACATTTTCCGCAAGGCAATGGAAGGTATCATCCCTGATCCCATCCTGAACCGTCCGAAGCTTGGTTTCCCAGTGCCGCTGCGCGATTGGATGAAAGGCTCGATGGGCGATATGGTTTTGGAGCAAATTAAGTCCAGCGGGATTGAAGATTATATTAACATCAACGCTGTAGAGCGCATGCTGCATAAGCATCGTAACGGTCAGGGCGACTATGCTCGCCGCATTTGGACCATTTATATATTTGCCCTCTGGCATGTAACATTCATGGAAGAACTGCCTAAGAAAGTGCTCGCTGCTTACTAGGTCTACTAATGACGTAGAGACAGGAGATGGGAACACGTGGGATCTTATAAATTAATCGCCCTCGATATGGATGGTACCTTGCTGGACGATGATAAAAAAATATCCGTTGAAAACCGAGAAGCGATTCAGGAAGCAACTAAAGCGGGTAAGATCGTTATTATGTCTACAGGACGCGGAGCTGCTAGCGCAATGCCTTATATTCAGGAGTTAGGGCTTACCTCACCTCTCGTTGTGGTCAATGGCGGTGAAGTGTGGGAGTCTCCGTCCAAATTACTGAAGAGGACCCTGCTTCCTGCTGAGACGGTACGTAATTTGCATAGATTAGCTCAAACATATGATTGTTGGTGGTGGGCTTATTCGGTGCAAGGCATGTTCAATCGCGAGAGTGAAGCCATGGACATTGACAGTCAAGAATGGCTAAAGTTCGGTTATTTCACCGAAAATATGGAGAAACTGCAGCAAATCCGGGACATTGTAGAGGGATGGGGAACACTTGAAATAACGAATTCACATCCTTCTAATATTGAACTTAACCCTTTAGGCATTAATAAAGCGAGCGGTGTAGAGACGGTCTGTCAGCTTCTAGGTATTAGCATGTCAGAAGTCATTGCGATGGGAGATAGTGAGAACGACATTGCGATGATTCGTGAAGTGGGTCTTGGCGTAGCTATGGGCAATGCACAGGATGAAGTGAAGCGTATTGCGGATATTACAACTGTTACCAACAATGAACATGCCATTGCTAAAGTGATTCGTACTTATATGCTGTAAAAGTAATAATGATAATCTGCTAGGATTGGAGGAGATGCGATCTATGATCACCTTAGGCTGGACATTAGTTATCCTATTATTTGTAGTGGGCATGATCGGCGCAGTTTATCCAGTGCTGCCCGGTGTGCTAGCGATTTATGGAGCTTTCTTCATCTATGGTTGGTTGATCAGCTTTGAGCCGTTCGGATTCGGGTTCTGGCTTATCCAATCCTTGATTGTCGTTATCATTATGGTGGCTGATTACGCAGTAGGTGCGCTGGGGGTAAAGAAGTTTGGAGGCTCTAAGGCGGCTATCATCGGTAGTACCATTGGTCTTATCATTGGGCCTTTTGTTATTCCAGCTTTCGGTTTGCTTATTGGCCCCTTCTTAGGCGCAGTGATTGGTGAAATCATCATCGGTACGTCGTGGAAAAAAGCGATAAGTGCCGGTGTCGGCTCTGTACTGGGGTTCTTTGCAAGCAGTGCGGTGAAAATTGCGCTCCAGCTGGCCATGATTATTATCTTTTTTATCTGGGTTTTCTAATGGAATGAATACTGTAAGAGAGTAGGAACGGACTTGACGAAGGAAACCAAAGATTCTCTAGTAAAAGGGACGCTCATTCTCACCGTGGCCGCGCTAATAGCGCGGTTTCTCGGCGTTTTCCAGCGAATTCCGCTGGTACATTTGCTTCATGAGGAAGGAATGGGCAGTTATTCTATTGCTTTTAATCTATACTCGATTTTACTTGTTGTAGCAACAGCCGGTATCCCAAGCGCACTAAGTAAAATGGTGTCCGAGAAATATGCGATCGGAAGACCTGCAGAAGCGCAGCGGATTTATCGCGCGGCAATTTGGTTTGCAATCGTAGCTGGAGTCGTGATGACGGCGATTCTATATGTCTTTGCACCGATCTATGCCGAACAAATTTCACATGGCGGACCAGATGCGACACTTGCTACTCGCGCTATCGCGCCGGCCATGCTGTTCTTCCCGCTTATTGCTATTATGAGGGGCTATTTTCAAGGCAGGCAAAACATGATGCCTAACGGGATTTCACAGGTTGTGGAACAAGTATTCAGGCTTGTAACTTCAATCGGACTCGCATTTATTTTATTGAACATTAGCTTAGGTTGGGGAGTTGCGGGCGCATCTTTCGGAGGAGTCATGGGAGGGATTGCGGCGCTTGCCGTTATGCTTTACTATGCCTTGAAGCTGAAGCGTAGAGATGCGCAGTCCAACATAGCGGCCGAACAGATAGCTGCGGGAAGCACGCAATCGCCAATAACACAGGCACCGGCACGTTATAGCGAAATCTATCGCAGCTTATTGAAGCTGTCGATTCCGATCGTTATTTTCTCAGTGACCGTTACACTTGTGTATGCGATCGATACTTCAATTATTATCCCGCTCTTAGAAGGGACGATTGGCAGAAGCGAAGCGCTTGGGCTTGTTGGTATTATAGGAGGGCGTGCCCAGTCCTTGGCGGGGATTCCGATTATTTTGGCCATCGCGCTTAGTCAATCTGTCGTTCCCATCATCTCAGCGGCTTATTCCCGCAAAGATTTGAAACAGGTTGGTCACCAGACAACTAGGGTGCTTCAACTGTCGATTCTTTCCGGGTTACCGGCTGTATTGGTAATCGCTATTGCTGCACGTCCATTAGACTTCTTTATGTTCGGGCATGAGGATACCGCATTTGGCATGAGCCACGGACCTTATATGATTTCACTGCTCACATTAGGAGCTATGTTCCAAATTGTGATGCAAACATCAGGCGCTGTCCTGATGGGCATGGGCCGGATGAAACCGCTGATGACGCACGTTGCCGTTGGTATAGCGGTCAAGCTCGCTGGGAGCTTCTTACTTGCGCAGTGGTTTGGCATCTATGGAATCATCGGCTCAACAGGTCTTTGTTTTATTGTCACGTCTTGGCTCAATTTACGCTCGCTTCGTAAAGAAGTCGACTTTACGATCCTCGGACGTCGTTTCATCGGATTACTGTTATCCATTGTTGTCATCGTCATCCTTGGTCTAGGGGCAGAATGGCTTACACATACGTATGTGCATCCAACTCCCTGGTATCGACTAAATGAAGGAATAAATGCTGTACTTGTTTGTGGCTTCTCGGCAGCCCTGTATCCATTGATTCTGATGGTAACACGTGTCGTAACGAAGGACGATGTGAAAAACTTTCCATCGCCCGTGCAAAAGCTAATCGGCAAAGTAAGTCGTCTTCTCAAACGTTCGTAGCATTGCCAAGCTGAGTCACCGTATCACTTTCTTAATGGCTTGTGCGGCTACAATGCCTAATTCAATCTTGCTTAAACCAAAGTACACTTCTTTCGTTAAATCATAGGGAATCGGTATAGGAATAGAGTGCATATGCACCATTGGCTTCTTCACATTCGTAAACCAGTCACCTGGCTCTACGGGGGCCAAGCTCCTGTCAGGCCATACGGATGTAAGTGTAGGACTATAAAACGGCTGTGTCCCTTTCTTGAGGGCGCTGCCATCCAGCCTCTCCTGATATTTCTTATCGGGAGGGGTTTTTCTTATTTGGGCAAACAGGTGAGGCCAGTAATCAGAACGTGATCCTGTGTGTGGAGTTGTGGCCGCAAATCTAAGCACCCCTTGAAGTACATCTGGTGCTCCGAAAAGTATCGCATACAAGCTCTTTCCGAATTCGATGCGTTCTGTTAAGCTAGCGAAATTCTCAAGGATAAGTCCAGCTAGATGCGGCTGTGGTCCTTGCGTTTCGTTAGAAGCGGGAAAAAAGGGAAAACCGATTTGATTCAATTGCAGCCAAGCTTGTGTTTTGAACAAAGGCGTATTCAACACAGTTTGCTGAATCAGTTTATTCTTTACGATTCGTTTTTCAATGTAGTTTTGCTCATTAACAATAAGTGATATCGTTAGCGCGGCCGATTCCCGATGCGTCCAGAAATCGCTCCAGACGGGGGCCATCCAGGACGAAATGTCCAGATGAGGCAGGAGATGAAATAAACTCATCTTTCGTTTCTTGCTTTCGTGGTAGAGCAGTAGTTGAGGATAAGCATCTTGAAAAATAAGACCGTTCGCTCGTTCCAGAAAAGCAAATAGATGCTGGGCCAATTCATTGCTAATCAAATGTGGCAGCAGCTCCCCGCGGAGATCGGTCATGCACCAACCCCCGTTGCGTGAAACCATATGGGCAAGCAGTGCCCAATGAAGCTCCGGATGATCCTGATAACATGACCAATACGCGTTAGTTCGTGTCACATTGTTTCGGTTTTCCCACTGGGTTTTTTCCCTGATTCGGTGCACAATCTCCTTTTCAGATGTGGATAGAGGAGAACTTACGACACCGCTTTGCAGCAGAGCTATTTGATGTTTTAAGCCATTTTCCAGCCTTCCAATGAATGCTGTTGTGACAGGAATAGCCTCCAAGGGGTCACCAATTTTAGGGGAGGAATCCAAAAGCAGCGATGCTTGCTGTTTGAACAACTGTGCGACCGCGTTCGGGAGTCCTCTCATTTTGTTTAGAACAGCTTTCATGTTCTTACCACTTGGTTTGACTGTTCCTCCCAACACCAATTACCTCCCGACCTTCACCGAATCCTTACCTCTAGTGTTTGCTTATTCATTTACAGGTATGTGGGAACGGGGCCAAATATGGCTATGGCTTACATTCATTTGTTGAATAGCCGGCAAGTCGATACCTAGAAACTTATAAAGAAAAAACCTTGCGAGTGTTAATCGCAAGGTCATAATAATCACTCATCTGTCTTATCCGTAACGGCTTGTTCTGATCCGGGTTTAGTCACACGTCCGGTTCGATGAAGCGCTTCACGCAGCAAATACTCGATATGACCGTTAACACTGCGGAATTCATCCTCCGCCCAACGCTCCAAAGCCTCGTACAGCTTAGGATCAAGTCGGAGCGGGAAATTTTTCTTAGGAGCCATAGCCGCTTCCCGTTAGTACAACGAACCGGTATTAATGACCGGACTCGCTGAGCGGTCCGATACAATCGCAACAAGAAGATTGTTAATCATGGCCGCTTTCCTCTCTTCATCCAGGTGGAGACCTTCGGATTCCAAACGGGCGATAGCCATCTGAACCATACCTACAGCGCCATCAACAATAATTTGGCGAGCGGATAAAATGGCAGAAGCTTGCTGGCGTTGAAGCATGCTACTTGCAATTTCAGTGGAATAAGCAAGGTGGGTCAGGCGAGACTCGATGACCTCAACACCTGCAACAGACAGACGCTGCTGCAGTTCAAGGCTGAGCTCAGCGGCAACTTCATCGGCATTGCCCCTGAGTGAGTAGCCGTCGCTTTCAAAGCGATCGTATGGATACTTGCTGGCGACATGACGCAGCGCCGTTTCACTTTGAATTTCAACGAACTTTTCGTAGCTGTCCACATCAAAGAGGGCCTTGTAGGTATCGACTACTTTAAACACAATAACAGCTGCGATCTCGATAGGATTTCCTTCAATATCGTTTACCTTGAGTTTTACGCTGTTAAAATTGCGCACCCGCAATGAAATTTTCTTTCTGCTTGAAAAAGGGACAATCAGCCATAGTCCGCTTTTTCGAATTGTACCTAAGTAGCTGCCGAAGAAAGTGATGACTGAAGCTTCGTTCGGATTAACAGCTGTGATTGTTGAGACGAATATTAGCCCTAGAATAATAAGGATAATACCCGGAAGAATTTGTTCTTGCGTAAGAAGGAAAACGCCAAGCCCACCGCCGATAATAAATAACAATAAACCTAGAAAACCATTCAACGACCAAGCATTCGTTTCTTTCATTCTTGCAACACCCCTTCAAAGTATATCTTTTTGATATTTATATGATATCACTTTTTACTTTTAATGTAAATCAATTTCAAGCAAAGTGCGGCCTATTTTCTAATCTTGACACAAATGTTTGGACGTGCTATAAGTTAATAAATTCAAAGCAGCGAGGTGCTCGTCATGATTAAAGTATCCAATGAACAAGCTTTTCAAGAACAAATCTCGCAGTCCAAGTTGACCATTGCTGTATTCAAAGCAAGTTGGTGCAAAGACTGCCACTATATCGAACCCTTCATGCCTGCAGTCGAAGAAGCTTATGCTGGGCGTATTACGTTCATCGAATTAGACCGTGACGAAGTGCCCGATCTTTGTGAGCAACTGAACATCCTTGGTATACCAAGCTTTATTGCTTTCCGTGAAGGCAAAGAGCTGGTTCGTTTTGTCAGTAAACTTCGCAAAACACGCGAAGAAATTGAAGAGTTTCTGGGCCGTGCAATCGAAGTGTCAGATGCGTTAAAGTCGTAAGCACAAAAATCTCTCTTATGAGTAAAATGGGGCCATTTTGACTTGACCCCATTTTACTAAAGAGAGATTTTTTTAACCCAAGTATATATCTAGGATCGATAGCCATACTCAGGGGTATAGGTATTAGCATTCAACGATTGGTTATTGCGAAATGTTTCAAAAGCTTTATGATTGCGGGTCGAATCAGATTCGACGAGGACAAGGATTTTCCCACCTTTAACGTAATTGTCGTAATCTTTGGCTTCGTTCTCGGGAATACCTAAGCCGATCAAACCACCGACTAGGCCGCCTGCACCAGCGCCAACGGCTGTGCCGGTCAATGTCGCGACAATAGGGCCGGCTGCTATAATAGGGCCTATACCTGGAATGGCAAGTGCACCAATACCCAACAGTAATCCCGTAACGCCACCCAATACACCGCCAGCAGCAGCACCGGTTGCTAGTCCTTCTTCCGCTTTGGTTTCTGTTTCATCCTCGATTTGACTTAAACCCTCATTATTCCTGCCGATAACTGAGATATCATCTGCTCTGTAGCCTTCTGCTTTGAGTTGGTTAATCACGCGAATGGCTTCTTCTTCCGAACTGAATACTCCAATAATGTGCTTACCCATAGATAAAACCTCCTGCAATCGATTTTGGTTGATCAGCAATAATTTGGTGCTCATCCTTTATTTACCCTCGTCCAAAAAGTTGAAACATTGAATGTCTTATGAACTTCGGGGCGGCCTTCCGCGTGGTTTCGGAGCTTTGTAACAATTGCGAATGGATTTGCCAACTTAATAAAGCTATAATTGAAAGCGGAACAACATCATTCGACATGATTAACAGAAGTCACGACATAAAAGTAGGTGCAATCATGCAAAAATTGATTCAAAGATTAGCGAATCTTTCGGCCATTGGCATGTTTCTTATTCTGGCAATGGGTGCCTTAGTTACGAAGGCTGATGCTGGTAGAGGCTGCGGAGATGAGTGGCCGCTATGTCATGGGAAGTTCGTCCCGGCACATACGATTTCATCGTTTATTGAGTACAGCCATCGATTGGTTGTCGGCATTGTGACGTTAATCCTGGTTGCAACATTCATCCTTGTATTTCGTTATGTGAAACGTAGAGATGCCAAATTTTTCATCTCTGCTACGGTATTGATGACATTAATTCAAGCAGCAATGGGAGCTATGGCTGTCGTATGGCCCCAATCTTCACTCGTCTTGGCCTTACATTTCGGATTATCCTTATTGGCCTTTGCATTCTCTTTGCTATTAGCCATTGTTTTTACGCCATGGGGGCAATTCCAGCGTGATACGGCCATTCGCAGCAGTTTTAAAGCCGTTGTATGGATCACGACGATTTACAGCTATGTCGTTGTTTATCTGGGCGCATTCGTTCGTCACACCGTTTCATCAGGCGGATGTTCGGGCTGGCCTTTATGCAATGGAGAAGTAGTCCCTGAACTCAGCGGGGCAACGGGTATTGTTTTTACCCACCGTGTAGCGGCTTTACTGCTTTTTATATGTATTTTGTTTCTTTACTTACAGGCCAAACGTTATTATCAAGGCTCAGACAAGCTGAGGTTTGGCAGCAAATGGGCGCTAATTTTAGTGTCACTTCAAGTCATTAGCGGAGCCGTTGTGACCTGGTCCATGGGGAATGAAGTCGCTTATTTATTTACCGGCATGATTCACGCGGTTATTGTTTCTTGCATGTTTGGATTCTTATGTTATCTATGTGTACTTACGCTATATGACCGCAAAGCTTAATACCTGACGGACGAGCTCCTTGGAAGCACGGCAGGCTACCTTTGCGGTAGAGGAGGCCTTCTGACGCGGAAGGCTATTTCCTTTTTACTTACAATTACTCATCTACAATCTCACAGTCAAAGGTGGAACATACATGGTACCAACGAATTTACGAGCTTTTCTAGACATTTTGCGCCGCGAAAATCAACTGATTGAAATCTCCGCTCCAGTAGACCCAAATTTAGAACTTGCCGAGATTCATCGTAGAGTCATTGATGAGCAAGGCCCAGCCTTGCTGTTCACGAATGTCAAAGGAAGTTCATTCCCTGTCGTCTCCAATCTGTTCGGGACAACAAGACGCGTTGATCTTGCCTTCGGCCCCAAACCGGAGCAATTCATGAAAGCGGTTATTAACGCTACAAGCACGTTAATGCCTCCAACGCCGCAAGCGCTCTGGGGCGAACGTGCCCTCATTAAGGATCTGCTGAAAGTTGGAACGAAAAAGGTTCAGCCGGGCCAAGCGCCGATTCTCGGCGGCTTGAAGCAGGACAACCCACTCGCAGGACTGCCTGTCCTGACGAGCTGGCAAGAAGATGGCGGCCCGTTCGTCACGCTGCCGCTCGTCTACACCGAGCATCCAGACGGCGGTCATCATAACCTCGGCATGTACCGCATGCAGGTTTATGATGACTTCACCACCGGGATGCACTGGCAAATACATAAAGGCGGCGGCTTCCATTACCACGAAGCCGAGAAACGCAACAAGCCGCTGCCCGTCACCGTGTTCCTGGGCGGCCCGCCTGCGCTCATCGCCTCGGCGATTGCGCCAGTGCCCGAGCACCTGCCCGAGCTGATGCTCGCTTCGCTCATCCTCGGCCAGAAGCTCCCCATGGTGGAGAACCCCCATGGGGGGCACCGCCTCGTGGCCGAGGCGGAGTTCGCGATATGCGGTGTCGTTCCGCCGCATACAAGACGTGCCGAAGGGCCGTTCGGCGACCACTTCGGGTATTACTCACTCATCCATGATTTCCCGGTTTTCAACGTGAATCATGTATGGCACCGCAAAGACGCGATCTATCCGGCGACGATCGTCGGCAAACCGCGCCAAGAGGATTACTTCCTTGGCGAATTCCTGCAAAGACTGCTCGAGCCCGCGTTTCCGATGGCGATGCCGGGGGTGAAAGACCTCTGGACGTATGCAGAGACCGGGTTCCACCCGCTCGCAGCTGCTGTCGTCCGAGAGAGCTATAGCCGTGAGGCGCTTGGCACGGCATTCCGCATCCTAGGTGAGGGTCAACTGTCGCTCACCAAGTTCTTGATCGTCACGGACAAGCCGACGGTCTTAGCTAACTTCACAGAGCTGCTTGAAACTGTGCTGGAACGATTTGATCCGGGTCGTGACCTATTTATCTTCAACAAAACATCGCATGATACGCTTGATTATACAGGTGGTCAGCTGAATCACGGCAGCAAAGCAGTCCTTCTCGGTACAGGCGACCCTGTACGTGAGCTGCCAAGAGCCTACACCGCCGGAGAGCTGCCAGAGATCCATGATATCGCCGTTTACTGTGGCGGATGTTTGCTCGTCTCAGGTGCTTCTTATGCGGCGGAGCCGGAGCTGCCACAGCGCCTGCTGGCGAATGCAGCCAGCCGCTTAACCGAATGGCCGCTAGTCATCTTAGTGGATGATGCCAGCGGCATCGCGCACGACCAAACCAAGTTCTTGTGGACCGTGTTCACTCGTTTCAACCCAGCAAGTGACATGTACGCGCAGTCCAGCGTAAATCGTCATCACATCGCTTACGAGGTTCCGATTGTCATTGATGCTCGTATGAAACCGGGATACCCCGATGAGCTGTTCCCGCGGGAAGATATCGTGGAACTTGTGGATCGCCGCTGGAAGGAATATTTCGCATAATGCGGATCGGCTCCGATTCCCTGGTTTTTAACGGGTTGCGCTTCGCGAGTATGATTCCGCTGCTGTGGGTCTATACTTACTTTTATTATCGATCGCTTTCGCTGCTGCCCTTCGTACTTTGGCGTGCTGACGCCGCCTATTATGCGGCTCAGTTCAACAGGTTGGATCCCTGTATCAATGTATGGGTGGTGTTGGGGTTTTGGCAGCTATAACCGAACAAATTTGCTAGGATGAAAAAGGGGTGTGCCCGTGCTGCGAGTATTGTTTAATGAACCGAAACGAATCGATAGCGGACTTCTTCTAGACGCTGGCAACGCGGTGAGAACGTATATTGGGCTGTTGGAATCTAAGAAGCATAGCCATCTAGCTTCAGAATATCCCAAGTACCATAGACGGGCGATCTGGAGCAAGGGGTTTATTGATGCCCTGGATGAGCTGGAACAGAGCAAATATTGCTGTGAGCGTTACGCTGAGCATATCAGTAAGGCTTTCTTGGAAGAAATGAATCCGCAAGAGATCGAGGAATATCATCGATTTGTTTATTTTTATAAAAATGCCTTCATTCGCTTGTTCTCGATCTTGGACAAATTGGGCACGTTTATGAATGATCTATTCGAGCTGAAAACAGAAACGCTTAAGTCTCGTTTCTCATACTTTACCGTACTGCGCCGCATGCACGAAAAGAAAATTCACGGATCGCTGGAGCTCCAGCTTTATAATCTCAAAATGGAATATAAATCGGCATTAGATCGACTGCGCAATCAGCGCAATATGGAGATTCATTATATTAATGCTGAAATGCTGGATGATCTTATGCAAAAAGAACCCATTCCAGGCGAACGAATTCACGTTGAAAATGTGAAATCTAATGTTGTTGATTTGCAGCAGGGATTTGAAATGGTATGCCGAACCTTAACAATAGCATTCTCTTATATTACGGCAAGTATTGCAAAGGGGTAAGGGGACCATGGAATTAAGAGGTCGAACGGTTCTTATTACAGGCAGTGCTAAAGGCTTGGGCAAAATGACCGCGATCACCTTAGCACAGCGGGGTTGCCAGGTAGCTGTCAATTATGTAAATAGTGAAAAGGAAGCCGCTGAGCTCGTCCTTCAATTGGAAGATCTGGGTGTTCGCAGCATTGCCGTACAAGGCGATGTTGCCAAACGCGATGATATTATACGTATGGTGGAGCAAACGGCATCGAAGCTCGGCCCGATAGATATTCTCGTGAATAATGCCGGACCTTTCTTCAGAGAGCGACGCTTTTTCGGTGACTATAACTTCGATGAGATTGAGTATCTGATGCGCGGCAATTTGCTAGGCGTCATGGAGCTTGATCATCTGGTTCTGCCTATGATGCGGGAGAGACGCTGGGGGCGAATCATCCATTTTGGATTCGGCAAGGCGGCTGAAGCTAGGGGCTGGACCCATCGCGCCGTATACGCGGCGGCTAAGGTGGGCTTAGTTTCCTTCACGAAGACATTGGCTGAAGAAGAAGCGAGCCATGGGATCACTGTCAATATGATATGCCCTGGCGATATTCGAGGTAAGAACAAAGAACGGACGATGGAAGAAGCACGTCTTGAGGCTGATGGGGAAACACCGGTAGGAAGACCGGGGACGGGCGAAGATGTGGCTAGAGTCATTGATTTCCTTTGTTTACCTGCATCCGATTTCATTACTGGAAATATTATGGATATATCTGGGGGTCTCGATCCGATCCAGCCATTGCCAGTGCTTAACCAGCGTAAAAACTAGTCCTTATCCTATAAGCAAAAAGAGCTTACCATAGAGGTAAGCTCTTTCTTATGATATAGTCGTAATTAGAATACCTGTACGACTTCTGTTATGCCTTCAACCTCTTCAACCAATGCGCGTTCGATACCAGCTTTCAACGTGATTGTTGAGCTTGGGCAGCTGCCGCAGGCACCCATAAGTTTCAGCTTCACAACACCGTCTTCTACATCAACGAGATCTACGTCACCGCCATCGCGTTGTAGAAAAGGACGGAGTTTATCTAAAACCTCAAGGACTTCATCATAAATTACTTCTTTTGTTTTTTCAGTCATTTGATTCATCTCCTTTCTTCTATTATTATATTACAATAATGTTTAAATGAAAATGGTTGTGGGCTTGAATATCAACATAAGGTGGAATTTATATAATGAGACCAATCATTGAGTTTTGTGCCAGTAATATGCACCATGGAACTGATAAAGTCATGAAAGCTTTAGAACAAAACCCTGACTTCGACGTCATGGAATACGGCTGTCTAGGCAATTGCGGGCAATGCTATATGGAGCCTTATGCGCTAGTGAATGGCGAAATCATTGCAGCTGAAAGCGCCGATGCTCTCCACGAGCGCATTTTAGAACGTATAAAAGAAATAGAAGCGATGTACGAACTACTCGGAGACTAATCTTACCCGAAGTGGCGTTTTGACTTCCACAATACACCGCTTTTGAGAACACGAGCAATTTTACCCGTCATTAATGTACGTTTACCCATGATGCCGAAGCCGGCCTTTTTACCAAGTGAACCCAGTGTACCTCTGAGTTTAATTTTACCAAGTCGAGGCGTATCGCCTTTCCAAATCGACAGCATGGCTTCGGCAATCTGCTTGCCTTGGGCTTGCGCCGCTTGCGCACTTGGAGAGAAAGGCAGGGAAGCGCAATCCCCTACAACGAACACTTCTTGATAATCTGGAATTTGATGATACTCGTTAAGCAGGATACGGCCTTGGCGATCTTTGGGCACATTCAATGCCTCAACGATTGGATTGGGCTGAATGCCTGCTGTCCAGATTGTAGCATCGGTTTTAATAATTTCATCCCCGTTGTACAAATCTCCACCATCTAGTCGTACTAACGACACCCCCGGACGGAGTTCAATATGATGTTCCGTCATCCATTCGCGGACGTACTGCTGCAGATTGCTCGGGAAAGCTGAAAGTAAGCTTGGACCACGATCAATTAATCGAATGTTCAAATCAGCCCGGCTTTCACGGAGCTCAGCTGCCATTTCAACACCGCTTAGACCTCCTCCAATAATGGAGACTTGTCCATATGGCGCAATATCGTTAATGCGCTGGTAAGTGGCACGTGTCTGACAAAGAGTCTGGATGCTGGAAGAGTGCTCTTTAGCACCGACAATACCGTGGTAACTATCCACACACCCGAGACCGATAACTAGCCAGTCGTACGATAGCGGTTCTTGATCTTCAAAAAGAATTTGCTTGTTGTTCAAATCAACACTAGAAACCTCACCGAATGTTAGAAGCAACCGTGGATCGTTCGGATAGGCAACGCGAATATGAGTTTCAGCGATCGTGCCTGAAGCTAGTGCATAATATTCTGTTTTTAATCCTTGAAAAGGGCTTCGGTCAATTAGTACTAATAGTGTATCTTCTGGTAAATCCTTCTCCAGCATGTTTAAGGCTATGGTCAATCCGCCATAACCTCCTCCGAGAATTACAAACTTTTTCATTCCATCCAATATCCCTTCTGAACAATATCTCTTCTCTAGTATGACTAATATACTCTGATTTCATTATAAAAGGTGTCACGTTCAACAGGAACGCGTCCTGCGCCTTTAATAAGATAAACGAGCTCATCACGTGTAAGACCTTCTGGTGACAATGCTCCAGCAGCATGAGAAATCTTCTCTTTTACGATCGTACCATGTGCATCCGAAGCACCGAAAGTAAAGGAAAGCTGGGTCAATTTTGTACCAATGTTGATGAAATAAGCCTTAATATGTGGGAAATTATCCAGCATCAAGCGGCTAATAGCAATTGTTTTCAGCTCATCCCAAGCAGGAACACGCTGCTTCAGGCCTGCGTTTTTGCTTGCTGGTTGAATGGAATTAGGAATAAATACTAAGAAGCCGCCTGTTTCATCTTGAAGCTCACGAAGCAGCATCATGTGGCGAATGCGTTCCTCTTTCGTTTCAATTGAGCCGTACAGCATCGTTGCGTGAGTTTTCATACCAAGCAAATGAGCGTTACGATGAACGTCAATCCATTCCTCCGAGGACGCTTTTTCTACTTTCATTTTAGTCCGGTAGCGCTCAGTCAGAATTTCGGCTCCTCCTCCTGGAAGCGTGGACAAGCCTGCATCCATTAGCGTTTTCAGGACATCGCGGAAGCTGAGACCACTGATACGCGAGAAAAATTCTATTTCAGCTGCTGTATGAGCTTTAATCGTAACGTCAGGGTAAGCTTGCTTCAGTTGGCGAATACAATCCACATAATATTCAAAAGGCAAATGCGGGTTATGCCCTTGACTAATATGAAATTCTTTAATTTCTGGATTAAAATGTTCAGCTACATAATCTAACATTTGACTAGGTGTCAGTGTGTATGAGCCTTCTTCACCTTCGTCGCGGCGGAAATGACAAAAAGCACAATGCTCCTCGCACACATTCGTAAAGTACAAACTCATATTTTGGACAAAATAAACCTTGTTTCCGTTCATTCGCGTATTCACTTTGTTCGCTAATTGACCTATGGTTAGCAAATCGTCTGATTCATACAAAAATAGCCCATCTTCCATAGATAGACGTTGATTGTTCTCAACCTTTTCAGCAATTTCGGCCATCCGTTTGACCGGGTCTGTCGTCACAACACTCATCATTATTCCTCCTCTGAATAGTAAATAAAGCCCATACTGAATCGACGCATTCAGCTAGATAAGGACCAAATGCGTTAAGCGGTGTGAGACGCTCGCGTACCTGTTCATCCAGTTCGGTTCAGGAATTCACACCTAATATAGGGATCTTTGGGCGTAGCTCAAAGTCTCTCTGCTATACTTTGTTTCATCTATAACGTGCAATCCATCCATCCCATTATAAACCTACGTGTTGGGAGGGGCAATATCATTTAGATGGAGATAAATTGACAATATACAAAAAAGGACATGATTTTTCCTACTATATTAGGAAATGTTATTCCCAATATTAACAAATTCCTGTATACTATTGCAATGTGATTACGTAGGGCTAAAGGTGATTATATCGTGATACAAGTATTCGTGACCGAACTACAGGAACGATTAAATATAGAAATAGAACAGCTACGAGGCCAAATGGTTTCCTTAGGTACGGCGTACGGCTTCCTTCATCCAGAAGTGCAGCAATGCAGTCGAGAGCTCGATCAATTGCTGTTGCAATATTACGCAATAGGACATAACCGTAAAGTTTATGGCTGAATTGGCTAGGAATGACTGCGCAGCTGCCCTTGAGCAATGCTTCATATAGGAGTATACTTGTTAGTAAGCATTACGAAAACTTAGTATAATGCCAGTTTTCCATAAGGAGAACTTTAGGGAGGGATTTCCGTTATGATTAACATTAGTGAATCAGCGTCAGATAAGATTAAAGAGCTTCTATCTTCTGAAGAATCACCGAACCTGTTCTTGCGTCTAGGTGTCAAAGCTGGAGGCTGCAGCGGTTTCTCTTACGGCATGGGCTTCGATGATGAGCAGAAGGATGACGATAAAGTATTCACCATTCATGGCCTCAAGGTCGTTGTGGACGAAGATAGCTCCAAGTATTTATACGGTGTTGAAATTGACTACACGGACGCAGGCATGGGCGGCGGGTTCTCCATCAATAACCCGAACGCAGTAGCTTCCTGTGGTTGCGGCTCTTCCTTCAAAGTGAAGGACGAAGAGGGCTTAGTTGAGAAATGCGACGATAAAGTCGAGGCTTAATGCGGGTTTAGTTATTTGATGGGTGTTCGTAAAGGGTTAGGGATTATGAATTGTGGAACCCTAAAAGTGACCATTTTGGATTGTTAATTGAAGCCTTCTGAACTTGTGTGTGACGCAAAACACACCATTTCAGGAGGTTTTTTTATTATGTTAAAAAACGTGAGCGTAGAAACGAAAAATTCATTTCTGAAGTTTCATTTAAGTCACAATCCAAGCGGGTGTGCTTTTTTTATGCCTTTACGTTAATTGATGGGGTTCAATCATCATTCATCAATCTTTCGTTTAAACATATACCACAGAAGTTCTTTTGGCATCTCCTTACCTTGCAAACTTTCCTTTTTTATGACTATCCATTTATTATCGTTCTTCTTCAACAACGAATAAACAAAGTTAGTACCGTCAGTTTTTTTAAACAAAATGTATGCTTTTTCGTCTTTCACAAATGTGAATGGGGCTACGAAGTTTTTATATGGTGGTTTTATGTCCTTGTTCAATTCATTATTAATTTCCTCATTTACACTATATAGTGATTTTAAATCATCTCTCTGTTCAGTTAGATACTGCAACTGTCTATACTCATACTTTTTGTAAGAAGATAAATCTAAATTGAAAGTTCTAAAAATATCCTCAAGGAGTTCCTGTTTAAATTTGTCTATTTTCATTTCCCATTCATCACCTTGGTGTTCATAGCTAATTACCTTCACTCCAAAGGGGCTTACGCTCATAGTCATAGTTTCATTTCCAAAGGGTGAGGAATGTGCATGTTCAAATGTTCGTACTTGTAATTTTACTGTGAAAGAATAACCACCTTGCTGTTCCCTTTTTATATTCAATATTTTTGTCCAAAATAACGCAGACTGTTTTGGATAGCCATAGTATTGGGTTATGGCTTTATCAATGTATGGTGAAAGCGAGGTTATTAAAGTATCGTGCATAAGTCTTTCTTGCGTTTCTTGTGTTTCTTGTGATGTTGTTTGTGGTGGTTCAGAATGGACTGCGTAATTAAATGTCGTTGTAGCTATAGTCAATGACAATATGAACATAACAAAGGGTTTTCTCATTTAATCACCTCATGGTTATGCTCCCCAGGAAAGGTGAAAACATGAACAAATAGTATCATCATTCGATGGTGCTTTTTCTTATGGTCTATGAATGTGTAGGAAGACTGGGGAGGTGTGTGCCATCTACTAATCGACTAATACTTCAATAATTTGACCCCCTTACCATATTGGATTAGATTTGGTTTTATAAGAAAAGTTTTGTATTTTCAACTTAGTAAAGACAAACCTTCAGGTGATACAATATACATAAAAAGGAGTTCCTGCAGTTGGTGAGAGGAGTGAATCCTATAAGTGAATTGGAATTTTAATATTTCAATCATTTCTACAATTGTTGTCGTTTTCGTTTTAATGCTGTTCTACAGAAATAGGGAAGAGGACGAAGGATATTTAGGGTTGAAATTAGTCGGATATTACATTTTAGGTACATTCAATTTAAAAGTTGGTATTTTAATTCCTATTGGATTTATTATTTGGCTGCTGTTGTTTTACCCGAAGACGAACCGAACGATTAAGAGGTATTCGGCTATATTTGGATTACTTATGATGTTGATTGGGAATTGGATTCATTAGCTCCCCGAGTGCAGGATTGTTGCACTTGCGGGAGCCTTTTTTACATTATTTGCAAAAAATGAAAAACTAGCGGAACCCTTTTAAGTATTGAGAGAATAGAATAGATTGAAAGGTTTAGTTTACTAGAGAAATAAGAAGAAGGTGTGTTCATGGCAACTAGACAGGAATTTATTGAGATGATTGCACCTATTGCAATGAAGCTGCGCATAGAGAACTCACCGATCTATCCTTCAGTAAGAATCGCGCAAGCCATTCAGGAGACAGGGGGCAATTGGAACACTTGGAACAATCTAGTGGGTTACAAGGTTGGTAATGGGGTGTTGACGCCCTTTTGGCAGGGGGATCGCGTTTCAACAACAACATGGGAAGTTATTGAAGGTATAAGCTATGATAACGTACCAGGAGATTTTCGTGCATATTCTACGATTGAGGCAGGGTTTCGTGATCAGGATTTACTTTTTGGAGCCCCTCGTTATGCGAGTGTCAGATCGGCGAGAAGTCCTGGTGAGCAAGCGAAAGCATTGCAAAGCAGTGGATATGCAACGGATCCCTCTTATGCAAGTAAGCTAAATATGATTATTCAAACCTATGGTTTAACTCACTATGATGAGGAGGTCGCTCGTATGTTGGAGAAACTGCAGGAACAGATCGTAGAATTACAAAATAGAGTTAGTTCCCTAGAGGAGCAAGCGGCAATGGAGGTCGTACCCCAATGGGCAAAAGCTGCTCTAGACGCTGCGGTCCAAGCCTCATTAATCGATATTCCGGAGAAAGGGAGCTATGATTTCTATCGATTGTTAACGGTTCTGCATCGCAAAGGGATCATCTAATGGCATGTAAGGAAAAAGGCCGCTAGTGTATAACGGGTTATTAATCCCTAATACACCATGCGGCCTTTAATTTTAACATTATCACCATACTTGGCTTTCATAAGCTTACTTTGCTCTAGCATAAATGCGTAAATTTCTTTCAAACGGTTCTTGCGAGGTTTAATCGTTTCTTTAATTTCACCATTTAGTACAATATCGTAGACGATCATGTCTTTCGCTCCTTTGTTTTGTCTTTCTACTATCATTGTAGGCTATGAATATTAAGTGACGATTAAAATTTCTTTTCAATTGTGTGAACAAGCTTAAAGATTTGTTAAGTGTGAGTAAAATATTCCCGATATTTCGATCAATTTTTTTTATCGGCTGACGGACAGTTTAGCGTGTGCATAACTTTATACACAGTATCCCCTATCCATACAGCGCGTTTATGGGACATATTAACAATCTACCCACAGGATATACACAGGTATCTGTGGATAACGGAACGCTTGTTCTAATTTTGCCCCCATGATAATATAATTACAAATTATAGAATAAAGGTGATTTCAGTGAGACAAATTAGTGACGAAACGTTGATCGACTCTTATTACAAAGCATTGGATTTGAGATTGGAATCAGATTTTGTTGACCTGTTGCTCGCAGAAATACAGAGACGTAATTTAAAACTGCACGTCTTCATCAAGGATGAGACCCCGCTTAACTAGACGTTATTTATGAAGTTATCTGGATGGTAAAATTCGTGTGGCAGTTGGCGCAGTTTACCAGATGAAGACATTGATTATTCTGCGAGCCTAGTGTTCCATCTGACATGGAGATATCATCAATCTCTCGATAGGGAGAGTAGGGACCTAGATAGTCACTCCATTTTCCGCAATCATTCATCTGTTGTAAACAAACAGGACACTCGGCATTCAGCTCCTGTAGGCCGTTGCAAACCGGACATATATATGACAAAGGGGTATTCCTCCTAATCCGTAGATTAGGTTTAGAATACCCCATTTTATTTAAGAAGATTAAAATTTTAAGTTACTGCTGTGTCCTGGTGAAAGCTTTGCATTAGGGTCGATATAGACTTTAGCGTTATTAATCGCAGTCGGTGCTTCACCAAAGCCAACAGCAATTAGTTTCAATTTCCCCGGATAAGTTGTGATATCCCCGGCAGCGAAGATGCCTGGAATGTTTGTTTCCATTCTGGAGTCAACAACGATGGAGCCGTTTTCAATCTCAAGGCCCCACTCGGAGATTGGTCCAAGGGAAGAAACGAAGCCGAAGTTAATGATAACAGCGTCTACTTCATGTACAGTTTCTTCGCCCGATTTAATATCTTTCAGCGTTACTTGCTCGATGCGGTCACTACCGTGAAGTTTAGTGATTTCTGTTGGAGTTACAACGTTTACTTTGGAATTCATCAAGTTTTCTACACTGTGCTCATGTGCACGGAACTTATCTCTACGGTGGATAAGTGTGACTTTCTCCGCGATAGGCTCAAGCATTAAAGCCCAGTCAACTGCTGAATCGCCGCCACCGCTGATTAATACTTTTTGGCCAGCGAAAGCATTCAAATCGCTAACGAAATAATGCAGGTTTTTCTTCTCGAATTGCGCGGCTTCCGGTAACTCAAGACGACGAGGCTCGAATGCGCCAACCCCACCCGAAATAATAACGGCGCGGCTGTAGTGTGTGCCTTTGTCGGTCGTTATTTCGAAGAGACGCTCTTCTTTTTTGATCACTTGGTGAACTTTCTCTTCCAAGCAAGTGTTAATCTGAAAGTGTTTCATTTGGGCTAACAAGTTGTCCACTAATTCTTGTGCGGTTACTTTGGGAAAGCCAGCGACATCATAAATGTATTTCTCAGGATATAAAGCTGCAAGCTGACCACCAAGCTGCGGCATACTTTCGATAATTTTAACTGATGCTTGGCGCATACCCGCATAGAATGATGCAAACATTCCAGCTGGGCCTCCACCAATTACAATGATATCTACGATATCTTGATTTGTTTCTCTCTCGTTCATTCTTAGACTCCTCCGATTCGGTTCTTTTGATGTGGTAAATATTTATGTATTGCCATAATCATTATTTCATTATAAACGTCTCTTCTATTGAAGGAAACAGGAAAGTGCGATTTCTTTATATAATTCGCTTATATATATGATAAATAATGCTTACACAGGATGGTAAGGCTAGAAGGGCTTGTACGCCTTATTTTAAAGCAAAATAGCACTTGATATTTACTTATGAAAATTATATTATATCATGAGAATCGGTTTACGCATGTTGTGACTAATTTCATCCTGTTTCATCATAATTCGCTGCGTCTGAGTGCAAACTAGAGGCAGTATACTACTTTTGAAGCTGTTTGTGTAATTTTTCACAAGATAGAGAAACCATAGGACTATAAATACGGATATGGAAGTGAGAGAGAAATGAGTAGAATACCAAGGATCGTTATTTTAGGAGCAGGCTATGGCGGAATCCTTTCCGCAATTCGTTTGCAAAAAGAACTAAATTACAATGAAGCCGATGTAACACTGGTAAACAAACATGACTATCATTACATTACTACCCATCTTCACATGCCTGCTGCAGGAACGGATAATCCTGAAAATGCACGCGTGAACATTTTGAAATTGATTGATGAATTTAAAGTTGATTTCGTGAAATCCACAGTTACTCAAATCCGTCCGCATGAGAAAAAGGTTATTCTCGAAGACGGTACGCTTTCCTATGACTACCTGGTTATTGGTCTTGGCGGCGAAGCTGAAACTTTCGGTATTCCTGGGCTTAAAGAAAACGCACTGAACATTCGCAGTATCAATAGCGTTCGTTTCATTCGTGAACATATTGAGTATCAATTCGCGAAGTACAAGCGTGAGCCAGATCGCAAAGATTACCTGACATTCGTTATTGGCGGAGCAGGGTTTACTGGAATCGAGTTCATTGGCGAACTTGCTGACCGTATTCCACAGCTTTGCAAAGAGTTCGACGTAGATCCTTCCCTTGTGAAGATTTATAATATTGAAGCAGCTCCAACGGCGCTGCCAGGATTCGATCCTGAGCTTGTTGAGTATGCGATGAAAGTTTTGACTGACAAAGGCATTACTTTCAAAATCGGTACAGCCATTAAAGAATGTACACCTGAAGGTGTTCTGATCGCTGGCGATGAGTTCATCAAAGCTGCTACAGTCGTTTGGACAGGCGGTATCCGCGGTAACCATATGCTAGATGAAGCTGGCTTCGAAACGATGCGCGGCAGAATTAAGGTCGATGAGCACCTTCGTGCGCCTGGATTCGATAACATCTATGTCGTTGGTGACTGTTCCATCGTGATGAACGATGAAGGAAGACCATACCCTCCAACAGCTCAAATCGCTATGCAGCAAGGTGAAGCTGTTGCGCATAACTTGATTGCTTCCATTCGCGGTTCGCAAATGAAAACTTTCAAATACTCCAACAAAGGTACAGTTGCTTCCTTAGGTAAAGGCCAAGCTATCGGTATCGTTGGTTCCCGTAAGCTCAAAGGTAACGTTGCAGCCATGATGAAAAAAGTGGTTGATATGAGATACCTCTACATTATTGGCGGAATTCCACTTGTTATACGTAAAGGACGTTTCTAGTCATCATTAGGTAACGGGGGGATCGCCATGCGGCACTGCAGTGTCCAAGTAAGAGGACTTCTTACCCGGGATGAACTGGATCGTTACAATGCCCTGATCGAGGTCGGTCACTTTCTAGAGACTGAGAAACGTTATGATCATGTAGCTGTTGTGCAAAAGGAAATTGATATCCTCATTCTACCAGCGATTGAACGCTTGAAGGAAAAAGGTCGCCAGCGTGACCGTGATACGGAAGCGTATCTAGCTCGTAAAGCACAGATGGAAGCTGAGTTAGAGGCTGCTCTGCGTGACGATGAGGATGAGGAATAATTCATGATAAGAAAGCTTCGCTCTTCATTGAGCAGGCTTTCTTTTTTTGCTTCATTCATCTTCAAGGGCTGATTACCCTTTTCCCAAAATGTGCACAATGTTGATTGTACAGTCATGCAAAAAAAGAGTGAGGGACACGGAGTCCTTCACTCTTGAGTTATATCTTAAATTTGAATTAATTTAGCAAATTTATCAGGAGTCAGCAGGTTGCCGACATAGAAGTCGCCGAACTCACCGAAACGTGCGCTCACTTCGTCGAAACGCATTTCATAAACGAGCTTCTTGAAATGAAGTGGATCATCGGAAAACAGGGTTACGCCCCACTCCCAATCATCTAGTCCTACGGAACCAGTAATGATTTGTTTCACTTTACCCGCGTATGTGCGTCCAATCATGCCATGGCTGCGCATCATTGTTTTGCGATCTTCCGCAGGGAGCATGTACCAGTTGTCATTGCCATCGCGACGCTTATTCATCGGATAGAAGCAGATGTGCTTCGATTTAGGCAGGATAGGCTTCAAGCGGGCTTGAATTTCCGGATCTTCTGAAGGATCCACGCCTGGCTTAGCAAGATAACTGCTTAACTCTACTATGGATACGTAGGAATAGACCGGGATTGTAAAAGCAGCGAAGCTGGATTTATTAAACGTATTTTCTAATTCATTCAGTTCTTCTAGCGTTTCGCGCATTTGCATGAATACAAAGTCGGCTTTCTGACCAACGATGCTATAAACGGCAGTACTGCCTAGTTTATCGTTCTCGAATTGCTGCCACTGAGACAGAAATGTATTCAGCTCGTCCGTTGCGTGCTTACGCTCCTGCGGGGTTGCAGCATGCCATGCATTCCAGTCAATCAGACGGAAATCATGGAGAGCATACCAGCCTTCCAGTGTTTGTACGGCTTCACTCATTGGTTTTCCTCCATTCAAGGGCTAATATCCCCTACATTGTATCCAATTCATGGGGAAAGGGCAAATGAACAAAGGGTGAAGAGGGAAATGTTCAATTTGTGTACACTTTACCTGTGACATTTCGTGGATTACAATTATAAGGAAGTCAGATTGATGAACGGGCTTCTTACATTGCTAAGGGGGAACTTACATTGTTACAAATGGTCATAGCCACTGTCTTAATGATAGTGTTATTTTTTGGGATTGGGTTTATTTTGAATATGCTAATGAAAACAACATGGTTTCCACTGTATGCTTTTATTGCTTTGGTTATCGGTGTTGTTATTTATGGTTCAATCGGAGAGGCGTCTTTTCTTTCCAGTGGAGACAGCTTTACAATTGTTGATATTGTTCCGGCTATCGGTGGTTTGGTTGGCGCTATTTTAAGCGGATCGGCCATTAAAGCGCTGCGGATTAGAGGCTTCAAAATGTTTTAAGGTTCTCATAGAAATAGGCAGAACTGGTCATGATAAGGTTAAGTTACCTAAATTGACCTTTCGGAGGAGACTATTGTGCCTTTGGCTCATGTGAACGGAACCAAATTAAATTATGAGATTACGGGGACTGGCACCCCGATTGTCTTTATTCATCCACCTTTATTGACCTTACAAACTTTTGCTTATCAAAGAGAGCAGCTTTCCGACCATTTTCAAGTCATTACTTTTGATATTAGGGGGCACGGCGCGAGCAAGTCGTCAGAACGTACACTTAGTTATGCGCTTATTGTTGAAGATGTAAGACAGTTGCTAGATTTCCTGGGTATTGAAAAAGTGTTCCTGTGCGGTTATTCGACAGGTGGCTCGTTAGTGCTGGAAGCGCTCCTCACATATCCGAAACGTTTCCTTGGGGGAATCGTAGTTAGCGGGATGTCGGAATTAACTGATCCTTATAACAAAGGCAGGGTTTGGCTCGCAGTACAGATGGCCGGTTCTGGTCTCTTTATGAATGTGTTGAAAAAGGCGATCACCTTTGGGAATGCGGATAATGCTTCTACTTATCATGAACTGTACCAAAGTTCCGTGAGTGATGATGCCAAAAATGTGAAGCCATATTTTGAACAGTCCATGATTTACAATTGTACCCGTCGTCTCCGGGGCATCCAACTTCCGATCCTATTGATTTTTGGTCAAAAGGACCGCGCATTTCATAGGTATGCGAACATACTCCATGAAGAGCTGCCGCATAGCTCACTTTATTTCATCAAGGATGCTAAACATCAAATTCCACTTAAAAACCCTTCAAAGATGAATGACTTGATCCGCCTTTGGGTGGACAGTCTGGAAGATAATCAGACACAGCGTGTGCTGCTGGACTTAGCGATTGCAAAAAAGCTGAATCCGGCCATGTATGGCGAGGATATCCAGGAAAGTCAGCTGCCGCTTCATTAACCAAGCTGATAGGTTGAAGATCTTGTTGATTAAACTCAACAGGTTCTTTTTTTGTATTAAAATGTCTGAACGCTTTCATAGTCTCTTTTGCAATCATATTCCCAACTGTTCAAAGATTGTGCAATGCTTACAAAAACAAGTCGGAGCGTCTGTCTAACAGCTAAGTTGTCGGAATTTTGTCATCCGAAAGGTTGGTTTTTTCATATTAGGTAATATTATCTTTCTCTCGTAGATACCAAGCATGTCGATTTTTGTGGTAGACTAATAGAGAGAAACCGAGATGCTTACATAGCTGCAATCGGTTGAGGCAGGATGGTGCTGTAACGGAATGAGAATGACGAATATGCTGCATTTCACCGAGAACCACAGGTTTTGTGTAAACCGTGAGTTTTCTTTGAGCAGTCTGGATTATAAAATGCTAGCCATTATGTATCAGCCTATGATCGGCGGATTGGCTATAAGTCTCTATCAAGCACTCTATCTGCAGATGAGTGCAGAAAAAGTCGGATATTCGCCTCTGGAACAGCAGCGAAAGCTGTTCCTGCTGCTCGAGCTTGAGCAGGGGGAGCGAGGACGCAAATATTTAATTGAGCAATCTTCGAAGCTAGAAGCCATAGGGCTCCTGCAGACAACTCGCAAGTTTCTGCCGGGCGAAGAAGACTATGTCTTCGTATACACCTTGTTTCCTCCGCTTGGCCCCAATGAGTTTTTCCGCAATCAGCATTTGACGCTGCTGCTCCGCGATAAGGTCGGTAAGTTCATGCTCCTTTCCCTTCGGGAAGAGCTGCTCTCGCCGGAGCCGGAAGAGTGCCGTGACGCGAGTGAAGAGAACCTGTCTGTTCCGTTCTATGATTTATTCCGCCTCAATACCCAGGTGGTTGACTACGAACTGGAGCAAGCCCTGTATGAGGCCTCGGCCAGTAAACAGGGAGACGCTCGGATGGACGTGACCACCAAAGGCTTCCAGTATGCGGATATTATTATGAGGTTCCCGCGAGGTGCGAGTAATCGTGTTTTCGTTGAGGCTCTCAAGCATAAACCGGATCAGATGGCTGCGATTAATATTGTGGCGAAGAAGTACAACCTTTCGCTTCAGGAAACATGCCGTTTGTTGGATGAGGATGGCGCATTCACCGAAGAGGGCGAGCTGCAGATGGATCTTATGCAGTATAATGCGAATCTGTTCTACAGACAGAGCAAGAAGCGGGATGAGGAACGAGAGCGCACGTTGTCCAGATCGGAAGAGAAGTCTCAAGGCGAAGCGAATGAGGATATGCTAGACACGTCTGGAGACAAGTCAGTTGAGATGGCTTATTACCTAGAAGTGCCGCAGCAGCTGCGCGGCGAATGTACAGATCATCAATACAATTACATTATGCGAAATGAGCCGTACACGGCAGTTCTGAAAATGTTCTTTACTCAGGGCTCCATCCCGGACGGTGTACTTAATATTTTTGAGAAGATTGATTTGAATTATAGATTGAAAGAGGAAGTCATTAATGTCTTGATCCACTTCCTACATATCGACCGCCGCTCGTGGGCTAAGTCTTCGATTGAAGCGGTCGCATCGGATATGCTGGGCAAGCAAATTGTTACTTACGAACAAGCGGTGGAATATGTGCGTGAGAAAATCAGCTACAAACAAAAGGCCGCGTCCAAGGTGGAGGCCGCTAAAGCTGGCGGTGGCTCTGTAACGAGAGGCCGGCAAGGCAAGACGCAGAAGCCTCACATTCCAATTGTTGTGCCGGATGCCGGCACAGCAGCGGCTTCAAGGCTGACAGATGAAGAGCTGGAAGCCGCGAGAAGGATGGCGCAGAAGCTGGACGAGCGCTTTAATCGGAAGAGCTGAGGGTTAGAGCCGAAGGTACAAACGTACAAGAGAATTATAAGGAGGTGCAGGAAGCATGGATTCCCTGTCTCACTTACTCAAATCAATGCCGCAATCCGAATGGAGACGGAAGGCAGAAGCGAAAATTAAAGTTGTCATGGACGACGTTTTAGTTCACAAATTTCGCCAAAAGTATCCGTTTGTCGATGACTATACCATTAAGATTAATATGAACAAGCTTTATCAATATGTGTCAGAGTACAAAAACTGTTCCAACTGTCCAGGTTTAGATAACTGTCCGAATGATATGACGGGGCATTATACGATGTTAACAGCCGACTCCGTCAATGAAAAGCCGTTTGTTCATGAGGAAAAGGTGGCTTGCAAGAAGTTCAATGCGAAGCAGCTGCAGGATGCCATAAGCAGCCGAATCCGCACCTTTCACGTGGATCCGCGGATGATTTCCCGGAGCTATTCGTTTGGAGATATCCTTGAAACGGATCTGGATCGGGCGAAAGCCGTTATGCAAATTAACGACTACGTCAGCCTGACGATGGAAGAGGGGCTTCAGACTAGAGGGCTCTACTTGTCCGGATCATTTGGAACGGGGAAGACGTTCCTGATGGGCTACATGCTGCATCAGCTGGCCAAAGTCGGTATGACAGGGGCAATTGTTTATATGCCGGATTTTGCCGAGGACTTGAAGGGGATGTTCCAGGAGCCCTACAAGCTGAAGGAAACGATTGATCTTCTGAAGGAAACAGATCTATTAGTTTTCGATGATATTGGCGCGGAGAATTTGAATCCGTGGCTGCGAGATCATGTGATTGGCGCTATCGTGAATCACCGGATGAATCGTAAGCCGACCTTTTTCACGTCCAATTATGCGCTCTCTGATTTGGAGAAGCATTTCAGCTTCACGAACAAAGATGGTGACGAGGAGTACAAGGGACAGCGGATTATGGACCGTATTCGTCCTTTTGTCGATGTTGTTGTGGTAACAGGTACGAACAAGCGTGGGAAATAAAAAAAGCTGTACAGATGCTTTCATCTGTACAGCTTTTTTGACTACATAAGTAAATATAAGTTCTTCCTAATAACAAACGGGATGAAAAAACCGCTTCACACTGAGTGCAAAGCGGCTCTCTTAGAGGCTTGGACATTCCTATTTCATAACTTGAATCACGGTTGCAATGGCTGCAATTACAAACAAAAAGCCAAAGAAAGCGCCAAAGCCAATACCTACATCCATGAAATCATTACGCGGTTCTTCGTACACGTGAAGCTCAGGGTGTTTAGGATCGCTCATGTGGTTACCCCCTACGTCCGACATTCGTATGTTTAAGCTTAGTATACCCAAATTCGTCGAAAGTTGTAAAGCTTATCAAAGTGACAATTATGCAAACAATAACAGATAGCAGCGGAAAGTATTAAATAAGACTTGACTCTAACACTAGTGTCATGGTTTACAATAAAATCATCCTTACTTGATCAAGGAAAAGGAAAAAGGTGAAGGCCATGCGGATTAGTGAGTTATCCAAGCTTACCGGAGCCAGTATTCGTTCTTTACGGTATTATGAGGCGAAGGGGCTAATCGCGACGCAGCGTGAAGAAAACGGATATCGGGTATTCAACCAGATGGCTGTTGAGCGCGTGAAGACCATTCAGTTTTATTTGAGCTTAGGCTTTACGACCGAACAGATTGAAAGCTTTCTCAACTGCGTCATGAAAAATCAGGAGTCGATGTGCGATGATTTGCTGCCACTCTACACAGAGAAGCTCGAAGAAATCGAACAACAGATGAAGATGTTGCAGTTGCTGCAAGCCAATTTGAAGGATCGTATCGCTTATATCGAGCAGCAAAGACTCCAGGGGCTGCCTGTAGGGTTACCTGCTAAGTAGATCCAACTTCAACCATTTTGCTAACTTATGGCTTGGTTGAAATGACCCACTGGTGTGGTATACTTTACATGTTGACGTTCATCGGTAGCTAGGTACTACTTGATGTTATAAATCAAATCCATTCTTAGAAGGAGGAACTATCATGTCAATCGTGAATGTTTCTGATAACAGCTTTAAAACCGAAGTTGAAGGAGAAGGTACAGTACTTGTAGACTTCTGGGCACCTTGGTGCGGACCTTGTAAAATGATCGCTCCCGTTTTGGAAGAGCTTGATAAAGAAATTGAGTCCTTGAAAATTGCAAAAGTAAACGTGGATGACAATCCAGAGTCTGCTGCTCGCTTTGGCGTTATGAGTATCCCAACTCTTATCGTGTTCAAAGATGGACAGCCAGTTGATAAAGTAGTTGGCTTCCAATCCAAAGAAGCGTTGAAAAATGTTGTTTCTCGTCATCAATAATTTGTTACAAACTAGAAACAATTGTTCGTGAGAAAAAGCTCTTTTTCTGCTATGCTGAAAAGGAGCTTTTTTTTGTTTTCCGAAAATAGCGGAGCGTTTATAATTAGGGACGATTGCGACGATTATGTTGTACGAAATACAACAATTGTTCGAGCAGATGGGCAAATATGGACGAATGTTGTATTTTGTACAGGTCTGTTGATTATCCATAAAATGGCAGGGAAAAAGGCCGCTCATTCGGTAAACTGTTTGTACCCCTACAAACATCCGAAAGAAGGCGACCTCATGAAAAAGTCTACTATGTTCTCGAATATTCTGCAAACAATTATACCGAAAGAAGAAGTGCTTCCTCTCATCAAAGAAGCCGGATACGTTGACACTGGGCGGAAATTCAAAGTTTATGATCTCTTTCTTTTTTTGTCCCAAGCTGCTCTTGGGCAATGGGACGGCTACCGTGATGGAGAAAAACGCATGCCTTCCTCTGGGATGGCAAAAGCTGATCACTCCACGATTTCAAAAAAAGCGAAAGATGTCCCAT
>NZ_AUGY01000020.1:73472-99682 GCF_000422905.1 Paenibacillus alginolyticus DSM 5050 = NBRC 15375 | reverse complement strand
TGCTTGCTGTTTGCAGCAGTAAGCATGTACAGGTGGTATCCGTTATAGTATTTTTCTCGTGAACTATCCCAACCGGAGTTGCAGTCTGGCTGAGAGTACTCACGAGGATGGTTGCATTTCGCAAGGCCTTGGGCATGACAATCACAGGTTGGTTTGCTGCGGGACCAAGAGGCGGTCTCTACCGGAGTACCGTCACCCGCTACGTCCATAGCGTTGGGGTCTCCCAGCAGACCATATGCTGCCGACACGGCAAGAAACTGGGATTGAAAAAATTCAAATAACCGATCCATAGGCTGAGTCTTGGAGGAGTGGTTATATTTCAAAATTCGCTCTACGAGACGCTGTACTTTGCCAGGTGATGTGGTAGGAGCCTTCTCTCCTTTCTTCCCTTTCTTGGGTTTGCGCTTACGGGGTCTGACCCTCGGTGAGAGGTGCTTGCTGTCAGCGGCCCAGAATCGGGAAAGGAAGTCGTAAAAGGTGCCGACACCGGGAAAGTCTCCAGGCTCGAAGCCGCTAAGAATGGCGTAGAGAGGGTACCTGTACAACTCGTTGACCCACTCTGTGATGCCAATTTCGGGTCTGGTTAAAAGAAAAAGTAAATAAGAGCGAAGCATAGAAGTCGGGTCACGTGGTTGCGGTCCTCTTGCGCTGAACGTATCCGCTAGAAGCGTCGTGGTAGCAGAAAGATCAGTGATGAGACACTTGAAGATGAGAGGCCAGTCGGCCTGGCCAAAGGCGGAGCATAGTATTTGTTTAAGGCGCTTAAGACAAAGAGGCGGTAGGCATCATGTGAAACGAAAACAGGCTTCATGAAAACACCCCATAACCTGGTAGTAAAGGGTTTTAGATCCCTTTCTCGCTTAATTATTGAGGCGTTTTCTAAAAGTCATGTATTTTCACGGGTTTAGCGTACAAATTTGAGGAATTATGATTTCCAGTTCAAAGGTGTGCAAAAATAAAAAATCCCACCATTTGGTGGGAGGAAAGCGCACAGGGCAGTGCTCATAAAGCCTTGTGCAGCAAGCCTCCGCGAATGCCGAGAGGCTATAATAATAATGGGAGGTAAGAGATGCTTCAGTTCTTAGGTCATATAGGTTCATATCCAATTCGGTCTTACAGTTTACTTTTTATGTTAGCTTTTGGTCTAGGTGTTGGCGTAACGATTACATTAGCAAAATTACAAAAGAAAAACGAATTGGCGGAACACTTTTTAAATATGGTAGTTCCAATGTTCCTTTGTGCAATTTTGGGTTCCCGGTTCTGGCAAGTATTCTTTTTTGATTGGCCATACTACTCAACGCATCCTGAGGAGATCATTGCAATCTGGCACGGTGGTCTTTCCATTCAGGGGGGGATTGTAGGTGCGTTATTATACGGAGTATGGTATGTAAAGATGAACAAGTTATCCTTCTGGGAATTGGCCGATTTATGTGCACCTGGTCTGATTCTAGGGCAGAGTATTGGTCGTGATGCAAATTTAATGAATGGAGACGCCTTTGGAGATCCAACTGGAGGGAATTGGGGGATTTTATTTCCAGAGGGCACAAACGCCCGTTCCACTTTCGGGGATAAGCCTTTATATCCAGCTGAGGTTTGGGAAGGGCAAATGGATGTCATTATTTTTGCTATCGTTATGATTCTTTTGCCGCGGAATTTAAAAAGAGGATATCTTTTTTTGATTACCAATACTTTATATAATATCGGGCGTTTTCTTTTGGAAATGCTGAGAGGGGATTCGCCTAGATTTTTGTTTGGCTGGACGGCTGCGCAATGGACATCAATCAGTGTTATTACAATTTGTGCCATTACGGCAATTATTATCCACTTTAAAGATAAGATTAAGCCCCCATTAGCAGACGCAGTCCCATCATGAAAACATTAAGATGACAATCATTGTAATAAGAAGAAGACCGATAATGCTTAGGGATAAAAAAGTAAAAAAGACAGTCCTTTTTGGCTTTTTGGATGGGGGAATTTTTCGTTATTAATTCCTTTGTATTTTCTATAGTAATCCTTTGTTGCTAATATCATGATGACTGTGCCAAGAACAACAGCGCCAATCCCCGTAATTGCTGAAACGATTTGTAGATAATTTGAATATGCGGAAGAACGAAATACGATTCCTGAAGCTAAAAAACCTAACCCTCCAAGCAAGGTATGTACGCTCATTAGCTAAGTGTTGTTGGATGTATCTCGTGTCATTAATTCTTTCTTTTTCCATAAGAACCTCCTTAGAAAGTGTAGGATTGTTTAAAATTTCTATTCTTTTTAGTTTTTCTTTTTGCTTGTTATGATCTTTTGTAATAATGACCAATCCTATGTACTTGTAAACAACGATAGAGTTATATTGATCTGGCTCATACAATTACGGAATGAAACTTTATATCAAAATACATCTGAAACGTGCACTTGAACATCAGGAGGGAACAGTTGAAAATGTCCGCATGGAAGATGAGGACGGTAATGCGGTTTACAACGTACAAATTCGGGACTCGAACGGACAAGTTTAGGAAGTAAAGTTCGATGGCAAAACCGGGGCGTTTACCAAGAGCGAAAAAAGTGATATCGATTCCGGAGATAACTCAGATCAAGAAACGAATGATGATGTTAATAACTAATTGATTGAGAGAGCCTCCTCGGTGTAACGTACACAGGGAGGTTCTCTCATTGAAATCTCATTCGCTTCGTCTATAGTGGAAGTACAAAGCAATGAAACGAGGGCGAATCTAATTGAAAGGGCACATTCTGATTATTGAGGACGAGGATAAAATTGCAAGGCTTTTAGAGATGGAGCTAAGCTATGAAAGGTACACCGTCGAGTACGCTTTAACGGGAAGGGACGGATTAGATAAGGCTCTTTCTGGCCGGTGGGATGTGATTCTTCTCGACATTATGCTGCCGGGACTAAGCGGCCTTGAGGTGCTCAGAAGGCTGCGGCAAACGGATGAAGCTCTACTCCGGATATAGTCAGCGGTTTAGATCTGGGGGCTGACTCGTAGGGGATACGAATGTTGTCGACGTCTATATTCGGTACGTCCGAAAAAAAGTTGATTATCCGTTCAAAAAATAACTTATACAAACTTATCGGGTGTCGGATATTGCATCATGGAGAGCGGAAAATGAAAATTAAGCATAAGATTGCTTTGCTCGCAACTTTATGGCTTGTAGGTATCTTGCTTGCTGTTAATGTTACGGTGTATATCGCTTTCCTTAACCGGATGATGGATCGGATTCAAGAAAGCTTTATACGGCAGAAACAATTTGTATCCGATGCTTCCGATGAATTGAAAACACCTCTTACCATAATCGAAGGATATGCACGGATGCTTCTGAGGTGGGGGCTACATGATGGATCAAAGGGACGGGAAGCAGTTGAGAGCATTTATACGGAAGCAATTAGGATGAAGGAGTTGACCCAGCAGTTAGTGGATTGCTGGATAATGCGCTTAAATACAGCACGGAACCGATTCAAATCACACTGTCTGAAAAAGAACCTTTCGAAGGCAAACTCAGGGGGATCGAAATCAGGTCGAAAAACTGGGGGGACGGGCCTCGGGTTGTCCATTGCAAGTGATATTGTCAAACTTCATGGCGGTACGATTAATATTCAAAGTGATGCTAGTTCAGGTACAAACGTTATCGCGTTCCTTCCCTCTCGTTAAAGAGAGGTTTTTTCTAGTTTTTTCTATAATCATCATTTTATCATTCTTATTTTGTCGTCAGGAAGGGAAGCTATGCTAGATAAAAGGGCTAAACAGATAGTGAAGTATGCAAGCTGGTGGTGTCAGCCTTAAAGAACAAATACCGTAGTGTGAGAAAATATAATATCGCTATAAGGATATTTTTCTTTCACTTACGAACTAAGGGGGAGCGTTCCAAACTGTTCGAGTCGGCAAACCTGCTTAATGATTTGCGATTTTCGCACTAAAGAGAATAATGAGAAGCTTGGCTTCATGCGGCGGTTTCTTTTTCATACACGGAAAGTGAGAAAAGGATGAGAGGATTTCTCATCCAATTATCATTCCGAATTAAGCTTCGTTTCATGTAAGGCTTATAGAATAAAAGTGAAGCGTACAAGCACGCTATCCGGAATGGAAAAATGGAGGAGTAGTCGTATGGTAGTAAAGAAATGGAGTATGCTGGTTGCAGTAACGCTTTTCATCCTTTCAGGATGTGGAACGGCAAAGTCAGTTTCTACAGCAGCGTCTAATGCATCCACGGGAACACCCCCCTCTTCTCAGATCCCGTTAGCAGGTCAAAAACAAGACACTACTAAGCAGGTTGCCTCATCCTCAGGCTCTAGTACTGCACCATCTAATTCTGCAACGGGCACGACACAGGAGAAGCCGCTTGCTCCTGAGAAAAATCCTGTGGGAGACATTCCCGATTCGCAGGCATTCGTCAAGTATCACTCCAAGGCAGGAGGATACTCGCTCGAGGTGCCGGAAGGATGGGCACGAACCGAACAAGGTTTGAATGTATCATTTGTCGATAAACTCGGCGGTGTGAAGGTCGACGTGACACAAGCATCCGCAGCCCCGACTGCAGATAGTGTGCGAAAGGAACAAGGGGCCGTTCTGGAAAAGAGCGGGCACGCGGTGAAGATTGACAGCGTCAAAGAGGTTAAGCTTCCGAGTGGGAATGCAATTATGCTTACATACAGCTCGAACTCAGAGCCAGATTCCGTAACAGGAAAACAGGTACGGCAAGAAAATCAAAGCTATATCTACTATAGCGGTGGGAAATTGGCAACTTTGACGGTCTGGGCGCCCCTAGGTGCAGATAATGCAGATCAATGGAACAAGATGTCGCAGAGTTTTGGGTGGAACTAATGAAGAGAGTTCTGGAAGCTTGCCAGTTGTATCGGTTTTATCACGCCGGCGATGAAGAAACGTTGGCGCTTCGCGGAGTGAGCCTGTATGTCGATGTCGGCGAAATCGTTGCTGTGATGGGGCCTTCCGGCAGTGGTAAATCCACTCTTCTATCCTGTCTGGTCGGTTTGGATGAACCTGACGGAGGTTATGTCCAAGTCTGCGGCAATAGATTGACGAGGCGTACGGAAGAAGAGCGTGCTGTAATTCGCGGAATGCATATCGGCATACTGCTGCAGTCGAGGAACTTGTTCTCTCATTTGACTGTAGCTGATAATATTCGATTAAAGCTGCGGCAGCTTCGCTCTAAGGATGAATCGAAGATTCGTTCTTTGCTTAGTTGGGTTCATATGGAAGAGCGGATCGATGCGTACCCCTCCCAATTATCGGGAGGGGAAGCGGCAAGAGCAGGACTCGCTTTGGCGCTTTGCGCCGATCCGAAGCTGCTTGTTGCGGACGAGCCGACCGGGGAAGTGGACTTGGACACCGAGACCAGCATTTTACGCTTGCTGGATGAGCGCCGTTCTTCCGGTGGAGCGACTCTGATCGCCACCCATAGCGATCGGGTAGCCGCACTCGCAGATCGGGTTATTACGATTCACGACGGGAGGATCGCAAATGAGTTTGATCAACCTGAAATCCGCTCCATTACATGAACCGGTCCGCGACCTGGTGCTAGTAGAAGCCGATCATGTAGGCTGTACATATAGTAACGGGGCTGCTCTAACTGTTGCTTTGCAATCGGCTACCTGCCGGGTTCTCGTTAATGATCGGATCGCGCTGGTCGGTCCGTCCGGGAGTGGCAAATCCACACTTCTGCAGCTGTTAGGAGGCTTTGAGCCACCGACCTCCGGCTGCATCGCATGGCCTTTGTTGGGGGCCCGGGAACAGCTTCGGCCTCGGCATATCGGGTTTATTTTTCAAATGCCGAGTCTTCTTCCGCCCTTATCAGTTATCGAGAATGTCGAACTGCCGCTGTTGCTGCTGGGTGAGTCCACAGACCTCGCGCGGCAATCTGCGAAGATCGAGTTGGAGCGCATCGGAATTTCGCATTTAGCGGATAAGCTGCCGGAGGAGTTGTCCGGAGGTCAGGCGCAGCGTGCAGCGGTAGCGCGGTCTATGGTGGGAAAACCACGTCTAATCCTGGCAGATGAGCCGACTGGGCAACTCGACCATCGAACGGCCCGGGATATGCTCGATGCCATGTTTGCTGCCCTGCATGGAACAGGAACCGCATTAGTTATAGCTACGCACGATCCGGCTGTTGTTGAGAGATTAGAGCAGGAATGGACTATCCGTAATGGATATTTGGAGGTGCTCTAGTGACATTCACACTTGTATGGGTGAAAGGATTAATTCGTAAAAGGTGGGGCCGTCTGCTTGGTGTTGCAGCAGGAGTAGCTATGACGGTAGCGATGCTTGCCGCTCTAGGGGCTTTCATATCTTCAGCGGAATGGACGATGACCGGACGTGCGGCAGCCGACGTGCCTGCGGACTGGCAAATCAAGCTGACGTCTGGCACCGATGTGAAAGCTGCAACTGAAACCGTGCAGCATACGACTGACTACAAGGCGCTGTCTGCAGTAGGTTATGCGGATACCGCAGGCTTTGCGGCTCATGCCGGGGGCACGGTACAAACAACGGGGCCTGGAAAGGCGATTGGACTTGAGGAATCTTACCGTTCGAAGTTTCCCGCGGAAATCCGCCAACTGGTCGGAAAGGAACAGGGGGTGTTGATTGCCCAGCAAACGTCTACCAATCTGCATGCTGGTGTCGGTGATAACGTGACCATACAGCGGATTGGGCTTCCACCGGTTGAGGTAACGGTGGAAGGCATTATTGATTTGCCTAATGCGGATTCCTTCTTCCAAGCCATTGGCGTTCCGGCAACTGGAATGCCCCAAACCCCTCCGGATAATGTCATGATTTTTCCGGAATCACTTTGGCATACGCTCTTCGACGGGCAGACCGCCGTTCATCCGGATACTATACAAACCGAACTTCACGTTCGCCTATCGCAGCAGCTTCCGAACAATCCGGCAGACGCCTTTCTTTATGCCAAGCAGCTAGGTAAGCATGTGGAGGCGGTGCTGGCCGGTGCTGGAACAGTAGGAAATAATCTGGCCGCCCGACTAGACGGCGCACGCTCCGATGCACTCTATGCGCGTGTATTGTTCTTGTTCCTTGGTTTGCCTGGAGCCTTGTTAGCGGCGTTTCTCACCTTTGCGGTTGCGGCCTCGGGCTCTCAGGGGAGAAAGCAAGAGCATGCGCTGCTCCGCACCAGAGGCGCATCATGGAAACACATCATGCAGTTGACAATAGCGGAAGCGTTCCTGACGGGTGGGGCAGGCATTCTGATGGGGGGGATCACCGTTATGGGGATGGGTGTCATCGCTCCGTCCTTTCAGATCCATTGGAATGTTACATCGGCGGTATGGTTCTGTGCTGCAGCCTTAACGGGGCTTATGTTAGCTCTTTTGTCGGCACTGCTTCCGGCGTGGTACTCCTCACGAAACGCTACGGTAGCTGCTGCAAAAGCGGCAGTGGGACGGCAGCGAGAGCCGTGGTGGCAAGCGGTTTACTTGGATATGGTGCTTTTAGGGGGGGCTGCTGTCAGTTTCTTGCGCTCGTCGAGCAGTGGGTATCAGTTGATTTTAGCTCCGGAGGGTGTTGCCAAAACATCGGTAAACTATGAAGCTTTTATCGCACCTCTATTTATGTGGCTTGGTGGAGCGCTGCTGTTTATTCGGGTATGGCGCTTTGTACTGATCAAAGGTCGGCCCGGATTTACCCGACTCTTTCGTCCATTGGCTGGGCCGCTCTCTCACGTGGTATCCCTATCTTTGAGTCGTCAGAGGGAAATCGTGACAAGAGGAATTCTGTTCGTGGCCCTTTCATTCTCGTTTGCTGTATCCACGGGGATATTTAACGCTACATATAATGCTCAGTCCCTGATAGATGCCCAATTAACTAATGGCTCAGACGTTACGGTGCAGGGCAGCACCGCGCAGCCAGCAAGCGACTATGCAGCAACTCTGCAAAATATTCCGGGTGCATCTGCAGTTCAAGCGATGCAGCACCGTTTCGCATACGTCGGAAACGACCTTCAAGATATATACGGCATCGATCCGATGCAAATCGAGAACGCGACATCGCTTTCTGACTCTTATTTTGAAGGCGGCTCAGCGAAAGCCATGATGACAGGGCTGTCCGGGCATGAAGACGGCGTTTTGGTATCCGCGGAAACGGCGAAAGATTATCAATTGCAGCCAGGGGATGCAATTCACCTTCGTCTGCTTTCGGCAGCGGATCACCAGTATCATAGCGTGCCATTTCGCTTTATCGGCATTGTGCGCAAGTTTCCCACTGCGCCAACGGATTCGTTCCTAGTAGCAAATGCTGATTATATTACTAAGCAAACAGGGATGCAAGGACGAGAAATTGTACTGGTCAAGGCGCAAGGGAAAGCTTCGGAGATGGCTGCGACAGTGAAAAACGCGCTTGCGCAAACGCCGGCTTTGAAAGTAACTGACATCACTCAGGCCCAGAAAACGATAAGCTCGAGTTTAACTTCGGTTAGCTTGAATGGACTAACAACTTTGGAGCTTAGCTTTGCACTGCTGCTATGCGCAGGCTCCACGGGACTGATTCTCGCACTAGGGTTGGCGGAACGCAGACGTACGATGGCTATCTTATCTGCGCTTGGCGCGAAGCAAATGCAAATCGGCGCATTTTTATGGAGCGAAGGACTTCTTATGCTCATAGGCGGGGGAGCAGTCGGTATCGGTATGGGTTTTGGCGTAGCTCAACTATTGGTTCAGGTACTAAAAGGCGTCTTCGATCCACCGCCGCAATGGCTGTTCATCCCATGGAGCTACATGCTGATGCTGGTTGGTGCAGCGACCGTCTCCATGCTAGCGGCGGTCTTATCCGCAAGAGCTTTAGCTCGCAAGCAGGTTATTGGGATGCTGAGGCAGTTATAACAAAATCAGAGCGTAGGTACTTATACAAACAGACCAAAGCTCCTTGAAAGAGGAGCTTTGGTTTTAGATTTATTATAAAGAAGCTGACAAAGTGTGGCTGACTTATGACCTGAATGCCATTGAATTGCTGTCCCGTCGGAATAACCTTCATTTTCTTTTAATCTTGGTAGGGTATGCTTCCATGACATAAATAAGTATTGTAGAGGTAGGGATACAAGAATGAGTTCCAGCACGGAAATTATTAAGAAGACTTCGCACAAACCGAAGATTATGAATCAAAAAAAGCGTTTACTCCGCCGACGTATTACTATCTGTTTCCTATTGTTCATCTTGTTAACTAGTTCCGGATCAGCCGCTTGGCTTTACTTAACCCCCTCAGGTTCCAACTGGCGATATATGTTGGCGGATACACTTATAACTACCCAGCATCGATATTTGGCGAAGTATTTAATCGGTCAAGACGAGTTAAACCGCAGGGTTGATGATTATTTTAATCGATTTGACGCGATGGCGGATGTGAAAGACAACCACAATGTGCAATTACCAAAGAAAATCGACGCGAAAGTAGAAGTCGAAGCGATACAAGGGAAAAATTATATTGGGCATATCCTGTATGTACATGATCCCAAAATGATTCGGGTTGTAACCACGAGCATTAAAGGCCAAGGTGAGCAAATTCTTAACATGATGAAGCGAACTGGAGCGATAGCGGGTGTCAATGGCGGAGCTTTCGACGATCCAAACTGGGATGGAAATGGATTTAAGCCTGGGGGCATCGTCATGTCCGGCGGCAAGCTGTTGTATTCCGATGTTGGCATGAATACGCTGGTGAATGTTGTGGGTATCGATAAAAATGGTCTTATGGTGGCTGGGCGGTTCAAACCTTCCGATTTACAAAAAATGGGTGTTTCGGATGCTGTTAGTTTTCAACCGAAATTTATTGTCAATGGAAAAGGATTAATTAAAAATGAAGCCGAGGGTTGGGGGATTGCTCCACGTACTTGTATGGCTCAGAAGAAAGACGGTACAATTATGTTCCTTGTCATAGATGGGCGTCAGCCAGGGTATTCCATTGGTGCTACACTTTACGATGCTCAGCACATCTTATTGGAAAAAGGAGCAGTTACAGCCGCTAACCTTGATGGAGGTTCTTCTTCTGTCCTGGTAAAGGATGACAGGGTTGTGAACAAGCCCTCCAGTTCCTATGGTATGCGTTATTTGCCCACAGCATTCCTAGTATTTAATCATCCGAATCAAGTAGCAGTGACCAATATATGGGATGGTGTTGATATGAACCGCTTTGATTCTACTTATAAACCGTTTGCGCTAAATGGGAGCGGTGTGACTGCTCATGAAGCAAGCAGAAGGACGGAGACCGTGGCGAAGCATACCTACAATCATTCAAAGTAAAGGGTGGGGGCATGCACGCAAGAGTTTGAGTGATTAAGGCCCCCCTTGTAGGAGAACGAATCAAGGGCTGCCTTTCTTCACTCATGTAAGCAACCAAGCTCTGGAATTCTGCAATTAGAATTTGTGTGGAAAAGGGAACCTGAAATATTCATAGCCCGAAACTAAAGATTCTGTAAGTCCAGTAGCAACAAGGAATTGCAGCATTTCTACGTTTCACTTGAAAAGTGAAACGTCAAAATGGAAAAAGAGCCCTTACTTTGGTAGTGTTGATGGTGACGAAACGCATCACACGCTCTACGGCTGTCCGTTTTTTGTACAATTCCTTATAGCTCTGACTTCCTCTTGCAGGGACGGTATACTTGCGAATGTCGGTTTCTACTTTGATCTTAAATACTTTCTGGCAACCTCTTCCTTAAAAGGGCGCGATTCACATTCCTTGGGACGTGTGTATTTTAGCGTTTCGTATTTCTCATCGAAGCTGTCATAGCTGTAGGAATGTCCCGCTTTGCATACGGGACGAAAGTGTTCATCTTTACCCTCAATCGGTTTTTCGTTCCGCTTATTGTAGTCGATCAGCGGTTTCGCTCCTATGGCTCACACTAGTTTATAGACGGCTTCGAAATCGTATCCCGAATCGAGTAACACATGCTCAATATTCAGATACGGATGCCGCGCTGCCAGTGCTTTCAAGAGTGGGATCGACATTTTGCCGTCATTGACATGGGCAGAGGAAAACAAGGCTGTCAATATATACGGGTTCTTGCAATCCACGGCAAAGTGCCCTTTATAGCCAAAGCAGAAGATTTTTTTGTTGTCCGGTTCAGCAGGAGGTACCTCTTCTTTGACCTCAGCGGGTATAAGTCCAGTGTTTCAAAGATCCAAGCGTATTTCTCACCTGGAGACATTTCTAATAGTTGCTCCAAGGAAAACAAGCTTTCTTGTCGAATCGTATACATCGGGAGTTCTTCCTTTCGTCTCGGTGTTTTGTGCGGTAACTCAACATTTCGAGATTTGGGGAGGTACTCCTTTTTTTGTATGTGAAAAACTCAGTCAGAGCAAAGCTTTGGAATTATGAAACTGACTCTAAATTATAAAATATACTTATTTACCGTTACGAATGATCGGCTGTGAATATTTCAGGGGGAACATTGTAGGTATCTTTAGTTTTTGTATAAGTACTTTAGCTGTAATGCTGGGGGAACCCGCGTTTATCCGCTTTATTTCTTTGGCTTTCATGGAGTTAAACCCTTCTTTTCCTGTGAAGAAATACTGAATCCCTGTTTGTTTGGCTAATTGGATCACGGTGCTATTATAGACTCCATGTGGAAAACAGAGAATCGATAAACGGTTTCCTAATTTATCTTGAAGAATGGTATTAGCCTTGGTTAAATCTTCTAATATTCTTTGCTTGTATTCGTTCTCATTCTCAAAACGATGCTCATTTTGTTTAAAGAGATAACTAGTCAAAGGAAATGCTTCGTTGCCATTTTGATCGACAATCGAGGTATGGGAGTTGAAAGTATGGGAATAAAAGCTGAATCCGTCTTTTTTCATCTTGCTGACTTCATCCCAATTTAACATGGAAGGTTTCAGATAAGTTCGACCAACAAAGTTCACAATAAGAAAATTAGTTGCTGTCATGTTTCGTTTCATTAGCTCAGGGTAAGCATATTGATAAAAAGACTTGTATCCATCATCAAATGTTATAACTACTGCGTTGGGAGGAACTTTATTCTTGCCTTGTAGAAAAGAAATAAATTCTTCAATTGGGATAACATGGTAATGATTATCGATCAAAGCTTGCAGATGCTCGGCAAAACGTTGCGGGGATATGGTAAAGGAAGATTCTTGAGGATCTATGTGATGGTAAGTCAATACGGCTACATAATCAGTAAAATAAATAGATTGCTTTGACCGTGACTCGGATATCATGATAATCATAAACGACACAATGACAAGTAAACAAAGTGAAATTACAAGTGGTTTCTTCATGGCAGGTTCCTTTTTACCTTATTATTTATAACTTTTTTCTCGTTAAAACCTTAGATTCGATCCGTTCAGGCAATCTATGAAGTCGACGGGACAAGAATTTATGGTATTAATTACTGTACAATACGAATATGAAAAGAGGATGAGAAATAGATGATATTTTCGATCGTCGTTCCTCTCATTCACTTCTCACTTTAATCGTCTATACTCTGATCATAATGGAGGGATGCTAATGTCTAGGAATTATATAATCTTATATGTCGTTTTGATGCTTCTAGGTTTAGGCCTATACTATATCCTTATAGTCGGAAATGAAAGTATATTAACTAAAATCATATTGCTGGAGTTAGCCTCTACGGTCATGCTCTGCGGAAGTATAGCTCTACTTAGCTCTATGAAAGAATGAATGTGAGGACAATGTAAAGGTTTGGAGGCTGTAGTAGTGAAAATATTCAAAAAAAGTAGGGGCCTTGATAATGAAATACGCATTTATATTTCTGAAATACGCCAAATGGTTATTTGTTTTGGGAGTAATACTCGGTATTTTGACCCTTGGATGCGCAGTAGGTTACGGAACAGCGTTGGTCAAAGATGAACCTATTCGAACTAGAACCGACATTATGAGTAAAATCAAGGAAAATATAAGTACAGGTTTTGTTTATTTCCGCGACCAATCTCTGGTAGGGCAGCTTCTTAGCGGGGAGGATAGCAGACCGATCCCATTAAGTGAAATTCCATCCGATGTAAAGAATGCGACGATTGCCGTTGAAGACGCTGGATTTTATTCGAACTTCGGGATTGATATAAATGGGTTCTTACGCGCCGCTACAGAGAAATTGCTGCATGAGCCTGTCCAAACCGGAGGAAGTACGATTACCCAACAGTTGGCGAGACGCGTTTTTTTAAATTTGGATAGAACGTACAGTAGAAAAGGTAAAGAAATCTTACTTGCACTGCGAATGCAACGAATGATGTCAAAGGACGAAATTCTTGAAGCATACTTAAATAAAATCCCATACGGTATTGGCTCAGCAGGGTACTATCTGTATGGAATTGAAGCGGCTAGTAAAGGGATTTTCAACATTAGTGATTTGTCGAAACTGAATATTGCTCAGGCAGCTTATTTGGCTGGAATCCCCCAACAGCCGAATGTATATTCAGCATTTGCAGGCGATGGCAAGTTTGATCCTCAAGGATTTCATGCAGCTTTGGGCAGGCAAAGACTCGTTCTACGTCGAATGCTTGAAACAAAGGTAATAACTCAACAGCAATATCAAGAAGCACTATCATTTGATCTGCCGAGCAGCCTAGCGGCAACAAAGCCAAAGGCAAACGATACGTATCCTTACCTCATGATGGAAGTTGAAAAAAGAGCATCGAATATTCTTCTTCAATTGCAAAACCCGCAGTCCTCGCCAGAGGAACTAAAGAAAAACGTTGATGGATTGAAGGGAGAGCAGGAACTGCTGCTTCACAACGGCTATAAGATATACACAACAGTTGATAAAACAATTTACGATGCCATGCATGAAATCGCCGAAAATCCGAAAAACTTCACTCCCGATATCAAAGGGAAAGGGGGCGAACAAATAGGCGGAGTTATGCAGGATAGCAAAACAGGGGCTATACTAGGCATGATTGAAGGCAGGGGCTATTCGATCAGCAAATATAACCATGCCACGCAAATGCTTAGACAGCCTGGTTCGACAATGAAGCCGATAGCGGCATATTTGCCAGCCATTGAAAAAGGTCTCATTCAACCTGCCAGCATCATAGACGACGAGCCCATTATTTTAAAAGACGGCCAAAAAGGTTTTCATATTCCGCTAAACTGGGATGATAAGTTCCATGGTCTTATCACAGCCCGAACAGCGTTGAATAAATCGTATAATATTCCGGCTATTGATATCTTTTTGAATAAAGTCGGAATAGAAACCGCTTGGGGTTATGCGAAGAAAATGGGCATCACTTCGTTGACGAAATCGGACAACTATGCCCAGACAGGGGTAATAGGAGGCTTGGAATATGGGGTTTCTGTGGAAGAGATGACCAATGCATACCAAACTATGGCCAACAAGGGTGTCTTTAATGATGCCTATCTTATCGATAAAATTGAGGACGGTAATGGAAGTGTGATCTATCAGCACCAAAGCAGACCAGTTCCCGTTGTAACGGAGCAATCTGCATACTTAATGACAGATATGCTGCGTACTGTCATATCGGATCCCGGGGGAACAGCTGCCGACTTGCAGAATAAATTCAAACATTACGGCAAAATTTCCATCGTCGGGAAAACAGGATCCACACAAAATGATAATGATGCCTGGTTTGAAGGCTATACGCCAGATATTACATTCGGTGTTTGGGCGGGCTACGATCAACCCTCACCATTAACAAAGGGGAAAGGGACCTTAAGAGCCAAACAAATATGGGCCTCTGTCATGGATAACGTAATCGAAAAAAAACCGGAACTTTTTCCAACAAAAGAGTTTACTCGCCCGGATGATATTGTTAAGATGACAGTTTCCGATGTTTCCGGTTTGCTGCCAAGTGCCTTAAACATTCAAACTCAGCATACTGTAACGGATCTTTTTAATAAAAAGTATATCCCAACAAAAGAAGATGATGTCTTGCAACAAATGAACGTCATTGATTACCAAGGGGCGATTTATCTTCCGAACCCCCATACTCCAATGGACATGATGGAGGAAAAACAAGTGGTTAGACGACAAAAGCCCGTATCTGTGATCTTACAGGAACTTCAAACTGCGATGCAGAAGTTACCTGCTGCAAATGGTCGTTCCATTAGCGACTATAAACCGACGGATGGGTTGACAGATGTACCGACCGAAGTGGATCCTCGTATTGATGATGGCATGAATCCGTCTCCACCCAGCGGACTCGTTCTGCAACGAAAAGACAATAGCGTTGATTTGATATTTCAATCCATTCCGAATCCTAATGTTGTGGGCTATCGAGTGTATCGTTCCGTGAATCACGGCAAGTTTGAAATGCTGAGGGGTAAAGTTGTATTGAATGGTCAAGAAAATAAGCTGGATGATCAAATCCCAATTACAGATGTCTTCGGGTACTATTTAACTGCAGTTGACGTTGTCGGGAAGGAATCACAGCCAAGTAACATCGTTTTTACGGATAGATCTCCGTCTGATTCTCCACCTGCAGGGGTGGGAGCATCAAATTCCGATAAAACAACAAACATAGGCCAATAATGCTTTACTCAATAGCCTCTGGGCATTGAGAGGGGGGAAACGGGAAAAACGGAGAAATGGGGTCAAAACGGAGCTGGTAAAAATAGAAAATGAAAGCCATTTTCAAAAATAGGCAGACGGAACCAATATTCAGCTTCTCCATTTTTTTAAGCGGCGATGAATGCGTCCATCTCTAACCTTACACGCCCCAGTTCTTGCTCTTGGTGGACATACCAGGCGTCCATGTGCTGGCAAATCATCGTCGCATAGATGCGGATGTACCACATCAAAGTAGAGCGATGCCGACCAGATTCTAGTTTGTAATCCACCTTCTCACGTTTGTTTGAGCGTTCTATGGAAGTACGCCGTTTGTAAACGAGATTCCGTCTTTCGGAGCCACGAGAAGTTTTGGGAAACAGACGCGGATCATCCTTGGTTTTGGTGTCAAACGTTCGGCCATATTTGGCGGTGGAGCAACCGCATGCAGGTGTGGATCTCCACTTTCGACGGTGTAGCTTTTTATCAAAACCGTTGGGTTTCATTTTGCTCCCATTTGGGCAAATCGGAATGCCTGTTGGCGAAATTTCAATGTCGCCTCCGCTTTTGCTAGGCAGGTTTTTCTTGGAACGAACGTTTAAGTCAATGAAGGGTTCCATGCCTTGATGCTCCAAAAGCAAGTAAATGGCTCCGCGTCATGTGCGGCATCTAGGATCATTTTGTCGGTCGTGCCCAAACGGGCATAAACGCTCGCGATGTTGTCTTGGATGAAATGAAATAATCTGTCGGCGGGTAGATCTGTTTTCTTAGCAGCATGCCGCATCATCCAACGGACCAGACATGCGTCGAGCTTAAAGATGACCTCGACGTGCTCGTCGTAGATGATGACCTTTTCGATGTAATTGGCGATTAATTTCTTGATCTTGGGAACGTTCCGTGAGGTGACGAACCCTTTGAACTCAGCGAACAGTTGGCGAAGCACTCGGTGATTACGGTTCTCGATTCGTCCTGTCTCCATTCGGCGATTCTTACTTCCAACTCCGGTATTCAATAAATCTAACAGGCTGCCATGGCAGCCTGTTTTTGCGTGCGTATGGCGGATGAACCAATAAATATACCTTAGCGTACCTTTTCCGCGTTTTGTTGGCGGGCCCCCTTATTTTAATTTAAGTTTCGAAGTCCGTTATGCTTTGTTTTGTTTCTAAAACAAAAATAAAAATAAGTATTCAAAAATAAACAAAGATGTGTTACGATGAACCCATCAAGAACAAACACATACTCATGGGATTTATGCGGAGACTTTGAGCAAAGCTCAAAGATCCCAAAGCGGAGAGACTTTGAGCTACGCTCAAAGATCCCTATATTAGGAGGATACGTATGGTTGCGAATTTGTGGGAAGCGGAAAAAGCGAAGGCAGTATCGAAAGGCGTAGAGGAATTGGTGTACCGTTCCAATTTATTGGGGACAGATCGTGCAGTTGCCAACTGGGGCGGCGGTAACACATCGTACAAAACAATCGAGAAGGATTTCCGCGGTCGTGATGTAGAAGTGATGTGGGTAAAGGGCAGCGGTTCGGACCTTGCTACCATGAAAGCAAAGAATTTCACAGGTCTTCGCATGGAAGACATTCGTCCGTTGTTCGAGCGAGATGAAATGTCCGATGAAGAAATGGTTGCTTACCTTGTGAATTGTATGATAGACAGCAAACATCCGCGTGCTTCCATTGAGACGCTTTTACATGCATTTTTGCCTTTCAAAAACGTGGACCACACGCATCCCGATGCGATTATCGGTCTCTGCTGCGCACACAACGGGCGTGAGCTTGCGAAAGAAATTTACGGCGACCGTTTCGTATGGGTACCTTATGTACGTCCTGGTTTTACACTTTCCAAAATGATCGCGGAAGGCGTTCGAAATAATCCAAAGGCTGAGCTTGTACTGATGGAGAAGCATGGTCTGGTTACTTGGGGCGAAACGTCTGAAGAGAGCTACCTCAAAACGTTGGCAATCATTCAAGAAGCAGAAAGCTTCATTGAAGCTCGTGTGAACGAGAGCAACCTTTATGGCGGAGCGAAGTATGAGTCCCTTTCTGAATCTGAGCAAAAAGATATTTTGGCACAAGTCCTGCCAATCGTTCGCGGAGCAGTGAGCAATGAGAAGAAAATGATCCTGACCACTGACAGTGCGGATGATGTTCTGAAGTTCATTAACAGTAGAGATGCTGCTGTGCTATCCCAAGTCGGAGCGGCTTGCCCGGATCACTTGGTTCATACGAAAATGAAGCCTCTTTACATCGATTGGAATCCCAACTCCCGTGATGTGGTTTCCTTAATTGAAGCTTTAAACGCTGGAATCGCGGCTTACAAAGAAGAGTACAAGGCTTATTTTGACCGCAACAAAAATGAAGGCGACGTCATGAACGAAGCAGCACCTCGCGTGATCCTGATCCCAGGTATCGGGATGATCAACACAGGCAAAAGCTGGTCCAATGCACAAGTAAGCGGAGCTCTCTATCACCGTGCGATTGCCGTAATGAGAGGCGCAACAGCTCTCGGTACGTTCGTTTCTTTAAGCGAAAATGAATCCTTCAATGTCGAGTACTGGCCTCTTGAACTTTATAAATTAACTTTGGCTCCGGCTGAAGCAGAGTTTTCCCGTAAAATTGCTTTCATTACAGGCGGCGCAGGTGGTATCGGAAGCGTAACGGCTCGTCAATTTTTAAAAGAAGGCGCGCACGTCGTTCTAGCTGACCTGAATCTTGAAGGCGCACAAAAATTAGCTGCCGAACTGAACGAGCAGTATGGCGAAAACAGAGCCATTGCCGTTAAAATGGATGTAACGAAAGAAGAGGAAGTGGAAGCTGCTTACCGCGACTCGATTCTCAGCTATGGCGGTATCGATATCATCGTGAATAACGCAGGTCTTGCGACTTCTAGTCCGTTCGACGAAACATCGCTCAAAGAATGGAACCTCAACATGAACGTGCTCAGCACGGGTTACTTCCTCGTAGCTAGAGAAGCTTTTAAAATTATGAAAAAACAAAGCATCGGCGGCAGCATGGTTTTCGTCGGCTCCAAAAACTCGGTATTCGCAGGCAAAAATGCCTCCGCCTACTCGACGGCCAAAGCGGCTGAAATTCACTTGGCACGCTGTATCGCCGCTGAAGGCGGGGAATTCGGCATTCGCGTGAACTCGGTATTGCCAGATGCGATTCTTCAAGGCTCCGCGATTTGGAATTCCGGCTGGCGCAATGAACGGGCTGCGGCTTATGGTATTGAACCGGATCAATTAGAAGAGCACTACCGCAAAAGAACGACGCTGCTCGTCAACATTTTCCCGAAAGACGTTGCGGAAGCCATCGTATACTTCGCTTCTTCTAAAGCAGACAAAACGACAGGTTGTATGATCACAGTTGACGGCGGCGTTCCGGCTGCCTTCACTCGTTAATTCACCTAATAGGAGGATACAAATCCGATGAGCGATAAAGCATATGTATGGTTTGAAGAGCAGCAAGCAAATAGAGGTATTGATTTGGCTGCCGTTAAAGCTAAGATCAAAGCAATGAAAGTCGAAACCCCTTCATGGGGTTACGGCGATTCAGGTACCCGTTTCAAGGTGTATAAGCAAAATGGTGTGCCGCGCAATCCTTTCGAGAAATTCGAGGATGCTGCGCAAGTTCACAAATTGACGGGGGCTTGCCCGTCCGTTGCGATCCACATCCCTTGGGACAAGGTGGATGACTATGCGAAGCTCAAGCAGCACGCGTCTGATCTAGGCGTATCCATCGGTGCTGTGAACCCGAACCTGTTCCAAGAAGATGACTATATCTTCGGCAGCGTAACGAACTCCAACGCAGCGATTCGGCGTAAAGCAACGGATCATTTGCTGGAATGTGTAGACATCGCGAAGACCGTTGGCTCTGATGTATTCAGCCTCTGGTTCGCGGATGGCTCGAACTATCCGGGTCAAGTGGACATTCGTGCTCGCAAAACTTGGATGTACGAAGCACTTAAGGAAATGTACGAGGCAATGACGCCAAGCATGCGTATGCTGATTGAATATAAGTTCTATGAGCCTGCATTCTATCACACGGATTTAGCGGATTGGGGAATGGCATTCAATTTGGCGAACAAATTAGGGCCGCAAGCCGAAGTGCTGGTCGACACAGGGCATCACCCACAAGGAACGAACATTGAGCATATTGTGACTTACTTATTGGATGAAAATAAACTGGGCGGCTTCCACTTCAACTCCCGCAAATATGGTGATGATGATCTGATCGTTGGTTCGGTCAATCCGTATGAATTGTTCCTGATTTTCTACCAAATTATTGATGCAGCGAACGATAAAAATCCACAAATCCGTCAGGCATCTGACAATATTGCCTACATGATCGACCAAAGCCACAACATCGAGCGTAAAATTCCAGCGATGCTGCGTTCCGTGCTTAACGTTCAAACACAGTATGCGAAAGCTCTGCTGATTAACCTCGATGAAGTTAGAGACGCTCAAGAGCGCCAAGACGTTTTAGGCGCAGAAGACGCTGTGCGTAAGGCATTCGAGTTCGACGTTACTCCGCTTCTGCAAGCTGTGCGGGAAGAGATTGGTGTACCTGTAGATCCGATGAAAGCCTACCTGGAAAGCGGCTACGACGAAAGCATTAATGCTCGTGGCAAGGGCGGTGCCAGCTGGTGAGTAAGCCCTCCTGCGTACTGGCCTTTGATTTGGGAGCAAGCAGCGGCAGAGCGATCGTCGGACGACTTGACTCCGAAGCGGGCATCGTTACGATCGAGGAAATTCACCGCTTCTCGAATGATCCGGTGAAGGTGGGTAACCACCTTCATTGGGACATTTTGAGATTGTTTCATGAATTGAAACAAGGCATTTTACAGATGAAACATCTGGGTTATACGGATATCGAGAGCCTAGCCATCGATTCTTGGGCGGTAGATTTCGGGCTGCTTGCCGCAAATGGTGAGCTTCTAGGTAATCCTTATCACTATCGGGACCATCAAACGGACCATGTCATGGATAAGGTCTTTGATCTTGTTGGTCGTGAAGAACTTTATGCCAAAACAGGTCTTCAGTTCCTTCAATTCAATTCGATTTTTCAACTATATGCGTTAAAACAAAGAAATCCAGAGCTTCTGCAGCGCGCAGATACGTTCTTGATGATTCCTGACTTGCTCCGTTACTTCTTAACGGGAGAAAAACATAGTGAGTACACCAATTCCACAACGACGCAGCTTTTGAATGCGACAACGAAGACATGGGATACAGAGCTCTTAGAGCAGCTTGGTCTTCCTGGTGAGCTATTACTGAAACCGGTTTCGTCAGGGAGTAGAGTTGGCATGTTAACCAAAGAGATTTGTGATGAGCTTGATGTTCCTTCGATTCCTGTCATTGCCGTGGGCGAGCATGATACAGCATCTGCTGTTGTCGCGGTTCCCGCTTTAGAAGAAGATTTTGCTTTCTTAAGCTGCGGTACTTGGTCACTGCTCGGAACGGAGACGTTAGCGCCGGTTCTAAGTGAACAGGCATTAGCTTGGAATTTCACCAATGAAGGCGGCGTTTATGGGACGAACCGATTGCTTAAGAACATTATGGGCTTATGGTTAGTTCAGGAATGCAAGCGAACATGGGACAAAGAAGGCAAGAACATCAGCTTTGCTGAGTTAGTCAAGCTTGCCGAGCAGGTGAAGCCTTTCCAATGCTTCATCGATCCGGATGATGACATGTTCTTGAATCCTGAGCATATGCCAAAGCAAATTCAGCAATACTGCCGGGAAACGGAGCAGGTTGTACCGCTAACGGAAGGTGAAATTGTTCGTTGTATGTTGGAAAGCCTGGCTTTGAAGTATCGGTTTATTTTAGAAAGAACGGAACAGCTATCGGGGAAGAAATATCCAGGACTTCACATCGTTGGCGGCGGCATCCAGAACGAGCTGCTTTGTCAATTCACGTCAAATGCTACTCAGCGCGAAGTTTGGGCTGGTCCTGTTGAGGGTAGTGCCTTAGGTAACCTTGTAGTACAATGGATATCATTAGGGTATATCGCCAATTTGCGCGAAGCCAGAAAGCTGATTCGGAATTCGTTCCCGGTCAAAACGTACTTCCCTGAGGATGGAGCGGGGTGGCAGGAAGCGTATGCAACATTTAGTCAGGTGGCATCCCGATTGACGGTGAAATGAGGGAATACGATGCTGGTAGCGGAAAGATGGCAGAGAATCGTTCAGTTGGTGAATGAAAGAGGAAGTATTCGTGTAACCGAGCTCAGCGAGCTGTGTCAAGTAACGGAAGAAACGATACGACGTGATTTGGACCGGTTAGAAAGCGAAGGCAAGCTGATGCGCAGCCATGGCGGCGCTGTCAGCGTGAAGGAAGCGCAGTCGGAAGTCCCTTTCATGGAAAGGGAAACGGCGCAGTCTGATTTCAAGAACAGCATCGCGAAGGAAGCGGTATCACATATCCGGGAGCATGATCGGATCATTCTAGATGCAAGTACAACGGCTTGGTATATGGCCAAAATTATTCCCGATATGCCGCTGACGATCATCACGAACTCGATGAAGGTTGCGCTTGAGGTGAGCGGTAAGGAGAAAATTCAGGTCATTTCCACAGGTGGACTCCTTTCGCCAAAATCGTTGTCCTATGTAGGACCACTCGCGGAAAGATCCTTGGACATGTATCACGTTCATAAGCTGTTTTTGTCATGCAAAGGGGTTCACATCCAGCGTGGAATTAGTGAATCTAACGAGCTGCAAGCGCTCATTAAACGTAAAATGATCAGTATCGCTGATGAAACTTACCTGCTTGCTGACCATAGTAAATTCGGCATGCAATCTTTGACGCAAGTAGCCGGCTGGCCTGAGATCAAGCATTTGATTACAGACGGGCAAGCCAACAAGGAGGATGTGGAGCAGATTCGCGAAAAGGGTGTGCACGTCCTCCAATTAGATAAAGGTTAAAAAAGATTTCCTCCCATCACCAGTATGTTCTCTCGTACTGAGGATGGTTTTTTGTATAACCAATTGCCTCTGCGGAGGGAACGATTAGGGAAGGGAGTTAGCTGCAATCATGAAAGTATCCTTATTCATTACGTGCTTGAGCGACCTTGTTTATCCCAAGGTTGGTGAGTCTATGGTTCATCTACTTGCAAAATATGGCGTCAAGCTAGACTTCCCTGCGACTCAGACATGCTGCGGTCAACCTGCCTTTAATAGTGGGTATTGGGATGAGGCGCGAGGTTCTGCATTGACACTGCTTCAAGCGTTTGAAGACAGTGATTTTGTGATATCACCTTCGGGTTCATGCACAAGTATGATTCATCATTATTATCCGAAGCTTTTTGAAAATGACCCTATCAATCTAGCGAGAGCTAACCGATTAGTAGAAAAAACATATGAATTCACACAGTTCCTCGTGCAAGTATTAGGTGTGACTGATTTGGGGGCCGTGTTCCCGCACAAAGTGACCTATCATCCTTCCTGCCACGGCAGTCGATTGTTAGGTGTCAAAGAGGAACCGATGCAGCTGATGCAAAATATCCGTGATTTGGAGTTAGTTCCCCTTCCACATGCAGAAGACTGTTGTGGGTTTGGCGGTACTTTTGCAGTGAAAATGTGCGATATATCTGGAGCCATGGTATCTGAGAAGTCGGATCACGTGCTGGAAACGGAAGCAGAAGTGCTTGTTGGACTAGATATGGGATGTTTAATGAATATTGCAGGCAATTTATCCTACCGTGGAAAACCCGTGAAGGTCATGCATCTAGCGGAATTACTGGCCGAGGGAGTGAAGCTGGCGCATGAGCGATCATAAACCTAGTGGGACCGTCAAGGAAAGATCCAAAGTCGCGCTGAACAATGACTTTCTTCGCAATGCGGTGAAGTTCACGACCGAACGGCTGAAGAACGGGAAGCTGGCAGCGACTGAAGAGCATGGGAACTGGGAAGAGTGGCGGGAGCGAGGCCGGCAAATTAGGCTGCATACGATTGCGCATTTGGACTACTATCTTGGCAAATTCGTTGAAAATGCGAGAGCGCAGGGTGTGCATGTTCACTTCGCAGCTGATGCAGCTGACGCTGTTCGATTGACGATGCAAATTGCCGAGCACAAGAAGGCTAGAAGTGTCGTTAAGTCCAAATCGATGGTTTCCGAAGAATTGCATATCAACCATGCGCTGGAGCAAATCGGTGTCGAGGCGATTGAAACGGACCTTGGCGAATATATTATTCAGCTGGCCGGCGAGACGCCTTCGCATATTATTATTCCGGCGATTCACAAAAATCGCTACCAGATCGCCGATTTGCTTTCTGAGGATGCAGGCGAGAAGTTAGAGCCGGACACGGGGATATTAGCTGGCTATGTTAGAAGGAAGCTACGCGAGAAGTTCCTTGAAGCCGACATTGGGATGACGGGCTGCAATTTTGCTATTGCGGAGACGGGGTCTATCGTTCTTTTCGAAAATGAAGGCAATGCGCGTATGGTTAGTACCATCCCTAAGACACAGATCACATTCATGGGCATGGAGCGAATCATTCCAACGTTGGATGATCTTGAAGTGATGGCGACACTGCTGCCGCGCTCAGCTACAGGACAGAAGCTTACTGTGTATATGTCTGTGATTTCTGGTCCGCAGCGTGAGCAGGATGGCGATGGACCGGAAGAAATGCACGTCATTATTTTGGATAATGGACGTTCCTTGCAGCTCGGAGATCCGCAATTCCAGGAATTGCTGAATTGTATTCGCTGTGGGGCATGCCTGAACGCATGTCCGGTTTACCGTCACATCGGCGGCCACGCTTACGGCGGTGTATACAGTGGCCCTATTGGGGCTGTGCTTACGCCGGCACTGAACAAAAACGTCGACCAATGGGACGACATCGCGAGCGCTTCAAGCCTATGCGGTGCCTGTTATGAGGCATGCCCGGTGAAGATTCCCCTGCATGATATGCTTATTTATCTCCGTCAACGCAAAGTGGAACGAGGGTCGACGGATTTTGTTGAAAAGGTTGGCATGAAAGGCTTTAATTTCTTGATGTCGGACTCCAAGCGGGTTAAGGCGTTAATCAAACTCGGTCGCATTGGGCAGAAATTGTTAGTTCGCGATGGTCATATTAAAGCGAAGATAGGTCCGTTAAAAGGTTGGAATTCGTATCGCTATGCGCCAAGCATGGCGAAGAAGACATTCCGCGAGTCATGGAAGGACATCGAGCAGGGACTAGAAGGTACCTTCCCTGAACTTGATTCCGTGATGAAAGCCCGCATGGAGAAGCTTGTGGCAGATCGCAAAGACGGCGGAGGAGGACATCATCATGGCTAAATCAGATGCAGCATTTCTCCAGAAGCTTCGCCAAGAAGCCCTGAAGGATCAGGAGGCTTTCTTTGCTAATATTTCTAATCGACTAGGCAGAGCTAAGCCATTGCAAACAGCTCCTTCGCATAGCACGAAGGGGGCTCCAGAATTCTGGGAGCAGGTGGATCTCCCACTTGAACAGCGCATTCAGTTGTTCATGACGAACTGGCAGAAAGCCGGGGGTCATACGAAGCGTCTGGCGAGTATGGCTGAAGCAGAGGAATTCATTGCAAACTTCATCGCAGAAACACAGGCAAAGCACTTGATCCTTCAAGATCAACCTGAGCTTGAGACGCTGCGTATCGCTCTTGCTGAGACGGAAACTGAGATCACGGTGTGGAACGCAGAAGGTGGTGATCCTGCTGCCAAAGATGAGCTTGTTGCGAAAGCGGCTGGAGCGGACATCGGCATCGTGGCCGCCCAACACGCAGTTGCGTACACAGGTTCACTAGTCGTAACTTCAGATGCGACGAGAGGCAGAAGTGTCAGTTTGCTGCCAACCACGTTCATTGCCATTATCCCGGTGGATCGCATAAAAACAAAGCTAGGCGAAGTATTGCGCCCATTCGATGAACTTGCTGCCAATGATAGACCGGCAGGCATTCATTTCATCTCGGGTCCGAGCCGATCGGCCGATATCGAGAATGATTTGACCATTGGTGTCCATGGACCCGGCATCGTATATGCACTTATCATTGAGTAACCAAAGAGTTGTGAGAGAATGATTTCTCTTGCGGCTCTTTTTTTATTTATATAGTGTAGTATGTCCATGTTTTGCTTAGTTAGATGCGGATATTGCTGAATTGAGACTGTGGATACATCCACCATCACTTGGAAATTAATGGAGTTTTCGTGTTTCTCTGTTTGCTGGATTGTTGAGTGGGAGTGAGGAAGAAGTGGAGTTTTGGTAGTGGTGGAATAATCTGAAAAGTTCAAACTAGTGGGAATAGTGGAAATAGTGACATTGATTGAACTGATGGAAGTGAAGTGGAGGAAGTTGGAGAAGCAGAGAACAGTTGAAGTTGTACTTCGTACAACAATTTCCTTGATTTCTCTCTAGAAAGCTGAAGATGTTGTATGTTGCTCATTACCGATGCATCAAACCTCACATCAAATATTTACTTAATTTGTAATATAAAGTATTTATTAATCTAGACAAACAAAGAAAAAGCACCTATGTTTAGGGAATGACGCGCTATCCATCATTCTCCCAAACAAAGGAGCAAACCATGGATAACGATAAGGAATTTTTAGTAGTTTGTCAATGTCTCAAAGTGCTCAATGTCCTAGATTATCGGTCTATTTTTCAGGATCATCGGTCAAAGAAGCTGTTTGCGGGTTCAGCCATAGGGCTTCATGTCGTTGCTCAGCTGTTGCAACTGAAATCGTATTG
>NZ_AUGY01000020.1:0-73462 GCF_000422905.1 Paenibacillus alginolyticus DSM 5050 = NBRC 15375 | reverse complement strand
TAATTATTGAGGCGTTTTCTAAAAGTCAAGTATTTTCACGGGTTTAGCGTACAAATTTGAGGAATTATGATTTCCAGTTTAAAGGTGTGCAAAAATAAAAAATCCCACCGTTTGGTGGGAGGAAAGCGCACAGGGCAGTGCTCATAAAGCCTTGTGCAGCAAGCCTCGGCGAATGCCGAGAGGCTAATTGTGTGAAGGGAGGACAGAATATGGACAACGTTGCTGAAAGGAACGATCGTCGTTGGTACGTTTTGTTGACGGTTGGTATAGGGACGTTTTTATCATCACTAAATACAAGTATAACGAACACCGTCTTACCCGTGATTGAAAGGGAACTCCATATTACACTCGGCCAGTCTGAATGGGTTGCATTGATTTATCTCCTTGTCCTTACTCTGTTTCTGCTGCCTATTGGACGGATGTCGGATTCATGGGGACACCGACAGATTTTTCTAGTTGGTTTTGCCCTTTATTCTTGTGCTGCCGTGATGTGCGGGTTATCAGAAAATTATATCTCACTTGTTTGGGGAAGAGCATTTCTTGGGCTCGCTGGGGCCATGATTCTCTCCATAGTACCTGCAATTATTACCACAACGTTTCCGGCAGAACAAAGGGGACGTGTCCTTGGTATTCAGGCAATAATGACTTACATTGGGCTTTCGATCGGCCCTGCTTTGGGTGGACTATTGACGCAGATATGGGGTTGGCAGGTAACATTTTTCGTGACAGTTCCCTTCGCTATGGTCGGTCTGGTTTTGGGGATTTGGGCAGTTCCGCAAGTTGAAGTGAAACAAACCAAACGAATAGATTTGAAAGGGATCCTGTTATTCATGATTGGAATGGCGACTGCGACCCTGCTGCTTAATACCAGTTTCATCACACGGCATCGTGCACTTATTATTACGCTTCTACTCATCGTTTTTGCAAGCGCTGCTTGGGCTTTTCAAAAGCTTGAGCGTAAGCAGCTTGATCCTATGCTTGATCTTAAGTTATTTCGAATACGAAATTTTGGTTTCGGAACGTTTAGTATAGCCTTAAATTACCTTTGTATCTATTTGCCCCTATTTTTATTGCCCTTCTATTTGGATCGTGTTCTCCATCTTTCGGCTGCCGAGATCGGAATATATATGACCATCACACCACTCGTCATGACCATTTGTGCTCCAATTTCAGGTGCTTTATCCGATAGTAAAGGGCCCCGTTTGCTGGCAACCTTAGGAATGATCTTTAGTACAGCAGGACTTATCTTGTTCGGAATTATGATTCCAGCATTCGGAGAACATGCGTATTGGACACTCATCGTGGGATTGATTTTAACGGGGCTTGGAACGGGAACATTCGTGGCACCTAGCAACTCAGCAGTTATGGGTGCTGTCCATTACCAACAACAAGGAACGGCTTCTGGTACTTTGGCCACATTTCGCTACATGGGTATGATGGCGGGAATTACAGTTGGCGGCTCTCTATTTCATTCACTGCTGAACAACATGGCCCCATCAGCAACATCGATACAGGGTTTTCTGTATGCTTTTTCTCTTGTCATGTGGGTTGGAGTCGTGTTTGGAGTTATAGGAATTGGTTGTACCCTCGCATTGACCCAATTAAAACCTAAATCAATGGCATCGAGCACGGATGACAAATAACTATATAAAAATTTGCGTTTGAAACACGGAATATTTCGTATAGCGGAACAAAGGTCTCGTTGTTAAGTAGCAGGTAAGTTATAAATAATATAGGGATCAAAAGGGCAATTATCTAATAGAAAAGGGATGATTACATGAAGATCATCGAACATAAATGGCAGCCGGGAGTAATCGGTATCTTGGATGAGAGCCGAGGCAAGCGCAGCTACTGGTTCAGCGCGCATAATCTGTTTGGAGAGTTAATGGACAACGAAGAAGCTGTTGATCTGCTGCTGGGCTGGTCCTCGGAAGAAGTGGGAACGGCAGCCAACAGCTTTCTAGCAAATACGGAGGACTGGTTAGACTATGACTTCGATCATGAAATCATTGTAGCACCTGCAATAAAAGCTTAATACACCTAGCCTTAAGGAGGCGAGAGAATGGCAAGTCAATTTTTGGTTGTATTTATGTCTTCATTACTCTTAGGATTCAGGCATGGAATTGATTGGGATCATATTGCTGCAATTACAGATCTTGTCGGTGTAGAAACGAAAGCCAAAAAAGGATTGATTCTAGCTACGATGTATTCTCTAGGTCATGGCTTTGTTATTTTAGTGCTTGGTGGCATAGCGATTGGGTTTGGCAAAAGTATTCCTGCTTGGCTTGATTCAACCATGGAAATTTTAGTAGCTTTTACACTTATTGCTCTGAGTATTTGGATGGTTATAACATTAATTCGTAGGTGGAACGGTTTTGAGCTTCAAAGCAAATGGAGTATGGCTCTTCAAGGACTTCGACAATTCAAGTATGTTATTGCTGCTAAAGTATTTAAAAAGGATATTGAAAAAATCTCCTCGACCAAAAAAACGGTTGGATATGCAGGAGCATTATTAGTTGGCATTATTCACGGATTCGGTGCAGAAACGCCAACGCAAATTTTATTGCTTAGTACGGCTGCTGGAATGGGTACCGTCATGTTGGGTGGCTCTGTAGTTCTTTCTTTTGTCATTGGTTTAATTCTCTCTACTTCACTTATTGCACTACTAGCGGTAATTGGATATATGAAAGCACGCCTGCGATTGTCATTATATCGAGCTGTTGGTTGTCTTACTGCTGCATATAGCTTTGCGTTAGGAATTTTTATCCTTTTAGAAATATAGAGTGCTTGGTTCCATATACCAGAACAGTTGTATTGAATGGATGGAATTAAGATTATAGGATGAAATTATAGTAAAAGTTAGGGAGGCTGCTATGATGAACCTGGAAAAAACAATCACATTCGCCGATCATTTAGCTAAGGCTGAAGAAATAGGTCAAGGCGTAAAGCCGTTAACTGAGATGGATGCTTCATTGACAGTGGTAGAGGCGTACCATGTCCAATTGAAAACAATTGAACGTAAGGTGAACGGGGGCCAGAGAGTCGTAGGAAAGAAAATCGGACTCACTTCGCTCGCCATGCAAAAGCTGCTAGGCGTGGACCAACCGGATTATGGTCACTTGCTTGACAGTATGGTGATTGACAACGGAGGGAAGATCTCGTCTGACAAAGTGCTTCAGCCCAAGGTGGAAGCTGAGATTGCCTTTGTATTGAAAAGTGATCTGATCGGACCTAAAGTAACAGCGATGGATGTACTATTGGCTACCGATTATGTGTTACCTGCATTAGAAATCGTAGACAGCAGGATTGCCGATTGGAAAATCAAACTTCAGGATACGATTGCAGATAATGCTTCCTCAGGACTTTACGTTTTGGGAAATCGTCCGATGAAAGTAAATGAGTTAGATTTAGTGCAGACAGGCGTGGTATTGTACAAAAACGGTGAAATCGTCAATACCGGTGTAGGTGCCGCAGCTTTGGGGAACCCTGCAATCTGCGTCGCATGGCTCGCCAACAAGCTGTTCGAGTTCGGTATTAGTCTCAAAGCCGGCGAAGTCATTCTCTCGGGGGCACTCTCTGCTGCTGCAAACGCTGTGCCTGGTGACCGCTTTCAAGCACGTTTTGCTCATTTTGGGGAAGTAACCGTGAATTTCTAAACTTAGAGCTAATGCTTACGAAGAAAGCTTTCCTAAAGGAAAGCTCTTAGGAGGAGAATACATGTCAGAAATTAATTATAAATCACTTGCTGCACACTTGAATCAGTCCGAGTACGAAAAGCGTGAGGTCACATCCATTCAAGCGGAATATCCCGAAATGACCGTGACAGACGCCTATAAAATCCAAGAAGAATTAGTAGGTCTCAAGCTCCAAGAGGGACATCGCATTATTGGTCCAAAAATGGGGCTGACGAGCAGAGCAAAAATGAAGCAGATGAACGTTGAAGAGCCCATCTATGGATACGTGTTTGATTACATGATCGTACCGGACAATACGTTATTATTGAATGTACTGATTCACCCTAAGGTTGAAGCTGAAATAGCTTTTATTCTTGGAAAAGATATTGAAGGTCCTAACGTGACAATCGAACAAGTCATCGAGGCAACGGAATATGTTGCACCGGCGTTGGAGATTATTGACAGCAGATACAAGGATTTTAAGTTTACTTTGCCTGACGTGATTGCAGACAACGCTTCCTCTTCGAGGGTGTTTTTGGGAAGTACGCTCAAACGTCCGCAAGAGTTGGAGCTGGATCTAGTCGGTGTGACGTTATCCATAAATGGAGAAATCAAAGAACTGGGCGCCAGCGCAGCTGTGCTGGGGCATCCTGCTGAATCACTAGTCTTGCTCGCCAGAATGCTTTCCCGCAAGGGATTGAAATTAAAGGCAGGACAAGTTATTTTAACAGGTGGAATTACAGGTGCGGTAATGCTCTCGGATGGCGATGTAGTTCAAGCAAAATGGGACGGTCTTGGTTCCATAGAATTTACCGTGAAAAAATAATCAGCAAGCCTATCACATCTGCCGATATTAGATGGATTTCCCTGTTAAACATCCAGATCGCGAGATCAAAGTAAAATTAGCTGGAGGATTTACTTCTAAATGATAGCGGAAGTTTCCTCAATTACTGAGTTTATCAACAGAAAAAGGCCGCTTGATAAAGCGGCTTATTTCTCATGTCCAGCTATAGAACCACCTATATGGTAAGTCTATGGGTCTGTATGTAAAGAATCAATTAGCTACTGCTTCTCTTCTCATCTATGATTGGAGATAAGAAATCCGAAACGAAATAAATGGAGGAAACAAAAATGGAAAGAAAGCGCTTTATTATTGACGATTCAGAAAGAATGCTGTTTAAGGTCAATCGTTCTGTTTTTGTCAAACCGGATATTTTTGAAAAAGAATTGGAAGTTATTTTTGATAAATGCTGGCTATATGTAGGTCATGCATCTGAAGTGAAGAGACCTGGAGATTTCAAAACACGTCATGTAGGCGGAAGACCAATTATATTTAATAAAGACAGCACAGGGAGGGTCAATGCTTTTCTGAACACCTGTCCACATCGTGGTGCTACAGTTTGCAGGGAGCGTGAGGGCAATTCGAAGACATTTCGCTGCTTCTATCACGCCTGGACGTTTAACAACCAAGGCTCCAATGTAGCTATTCCCGGTGAAGATGCTTACGGGCCTTGCTTCGATAAATCGCACATGAGCTTATATCCGGTTCCACGTCTTGAACAATATCGGGGGTTCTATTTTTTGAATTTCGATGCAGCAGCTGTTTCACTGCACGATTACCTCGCGGGTGCGAAGGAATATCTAGACCTTATTGACGACCAGTCGAGCATTGGGGAAATGGAAATTATTCAAGGAACTCAGGAATACGACATGAAGGCGAATTGGAAGCTGCTTGTGGAGAATAGCTTTGATGACTATCATGTTGTTCCGACACACATTACGTATCTGGACTATTTGAAGGACTCTGGCGTGGAAATTACTCTGCCCAAAGGTTTACTCATGCCGGCTCACGGTATTGGGAAGTCACTTGGAAACGGTAATGCGGTGATCGATAACAAGACGTATAGAGGCAGGCCGATTGCACGCTGGATGCCGATGTATGGGGAAGAAGCAAAGGCAGAAATTGAGGAAAAGCGCAGGGAATTAACGGAAAGGCTCGGAGAAGAAAAAGCGTACCGTATTGCTGAAACGAACCGTAATCTAGTTATTTTTCCAAATTTGGTCATCAATGACGGTTCAGCTATCACGGTACGTACATTTTTCCCCGTAAGCCACAATCGTATGAAAGTAACTGCATGGGCTTTGGGGCCTAAGGAAGAATCGGAAACAGCTCGGGCACTCCGCTTGGACAGCTACCTGACCTTTTATGGACCGGGTGGTTTCGCGACACCGGATGACGTTGAGGCTCTTGAGGTTGCCCAGCAAGGGTATGAAGCCTACAAGGAAGTTCAATGGTCCGATGTTTCCCGTGGCATTCACAAAGAAGAGCAGCTTAACACCGATGAAGTACATCTTCGTACATTCTGGCGCAGGTGGAACGAATTAATGACCGGTGAGAAAACAACAGGTACCAACTAATTGTGAATTTCGATTAAAGGGGGAGGGTTTGATATGGAACAGGGAAAAACTGCAAATGAATTTGACCGCGCTGCGATCGAGGACTTCTTGTATCATGAGGCCTATCTGCTCGATGAATGGCAGCTCGACGAGTGGGGTCAATTGCTGACAGAAGACGCTAAATATTATGTGCCTCCGAATGACGTGCCTAATGGTAATCCTAATGATACTTTGTTCCACGTTGCGGATGATATTGAGCGAATCAAATCTCGTATTAAACGGTTAAAAAGCCGGCATGCTCATGCTGAAAATCCGCATTCCCGCACGAGAAGATTGATTACAAATGTAAGAATTACAGAGCGAACAGACGAACTTATTCATGTATCCGCCAATTTCCTAGTGATGCGTTATCGGCGCAATGAGCAAATCCGCCAATATGTGGGCGTGTATAAATACAAGCTTGCTATAAGAGACGGGAAGCTCAAGATCGCAGAAAGAAAAGCCATTCTCGATTCAGAGGAGCTTGGAGCGCTCGGATCGATCAGCATCTTGCTATAGAACCTACTAGACGAATTTGGAAGAGGTGAGTTTTCGATGATTCGATATAATAAATTGGGTTACATCGCCTTAAATGTAACGGATGTCGAACGCAGCGCTAAGTTTTATAGTGAAATCGTGTGCCTTGATCAGGTGGGCGATGTACAAACGGACATGGCATCTCTTTCCTGCAGCTCCGATTATCACAATTTAGTATTGTATAAAGGCGATAAGCCCGGTTTAAAGCGGATTGCATTTGAAATGGAAGATACAGAAAATTGGGAAAAGGCTTTTGAGCTTCTCACAAAGGCCGGTAGAAATCCGGTTGAGGTCAGCAAGGAAGAGAGAAGTGCATTGAAAGTGGATAAGGCATTTCGCTTCCGTGATCTTAACGGGATTCAATTTGAATTTTATAATAGAATGCTTCAAAGACCGAAACCCTATAATCCGGACCCTGTTAAAATTATAAAACTCGATCATGTGGTGCTTCGTGTTCCCAATTTGGAGGAATCCTATAAGTTTTTTACCGAAGTGTTAAATTTTAAAGTGTCCGATACGCGGCATAAACCGACAGGGGAAATGTATTTCGCTTTTATGCGATGCTTTCCGAACCCATATCACCATTCCTTCGGCGTTTCGCAGGGCGATTTAAAGATGTTCCACATTGCCTTCAAGGTAGCCGACATCAATGATATGGGCATCAGCCGCAACCGCCTTCTTAATTACAATGTGCCGGTTATTTTCGGACCTGGCCGCCATTTGGCTTCCGGCAGCATTTTCATGTATTTTCTTGATCCGGATGACCTCACTTTGGAGTATACGCTGGGAATGGAAGAGTTTCCGGAGCATAGACCACGCCCGCCTAGAATGCTGGATCAATCGCTGCGAACGACGGACATGTGGGAAGGTGCATCTGATCCGCGCATTGGAAAAGTTGGACATGTTGAGGTTGAATAGCCTGAGCATGAGCCTTCGTATACAATCGCAGACTATTCTATATCTAATGGAGGCCATATAGATGAGTTTGAAAAAACTGAGTATAGCTTGCACGACCTACCTTCACACGATACCTCTTCTGTCTAAACAAATTCCTACTGAAAATTTTGAATATACGGTTGAAGCCGTAAAAAATATCGATGAATGTACAATGAGAACGTTAAAAGGTGATTTCGATATCGGCGAGATGTCGCTGGCGACGTTCTTGAAAGTACAAGAGCAAAATCCTAAGTTCAAGGCTCTTCCTGTATTTTCTCGAAAAATACCGCAAATGTACGCTTTCTGCGCAGAAAACTCGACACTTCAACATTATAAGGATCTCAAGGGGAAAAAGGTGGCCGTCTTTCAATATTGGGTGACGGCATCGATTTGGCACCGTTGGCTGCTGCAGCATTATTACGGCATTGATCCGAAGGATATAATATGGTGTCCTTTGCGTAAGGACCGCATGGAGAACATGCCGTACCCATCTGATTATCAAATGGATTGGAGCTATGTAAACGGGGCGCCGGAGGAACTTCTCAGAAACGGGGATATCGACTGCTTCTTCTACGCGCGCAAACCGGATAACTTCAGCGGGCTTCGATGGCTATTCCCGGATCCTTATGCTGAACAAACAGCTTTTATTCAAGAAACCGGATTCGCTCCTATCACTCATGTTATGGCGATCAAAGATGATCTGCTGCAAGAGTATCCTGAACTGATCAGTGAAATTATGGACTTGTTTGAAAAATCCAAGAGCCTCGGTCTAAGAGAGGTCGGACACTTCTCAAGCCTATATCTTCCTTTTGCAGATTGGCATTTGAAACAGACAGAGAAGATTTTTGGTTCAACGGATTGGAATGAAAACGGTTGGAGCAAAAACGTTCATGTCCTGGAAACCTTCTTTAAAGCGGCATGCGAACATGGGTTCGTAAGTGATCAAGTTGATCTTCATCATTGTTTTGTACCCTATGATTACGAATAACGGGTAAGAAGCTTTTTCGAAAGGCTGCTGAATTCTTTGCTAAGGGATGGTGTTCCAATGGCTACACAAGAACCGCTTTCCTCTGTCACCAACGCACTTCGAATTTTGCGTGAGTTTACTAAAGAAGATAAGGAATTCGGGATAACAGAGCTCAGTAATCGTTTAGGTTTGGCGAAGAGCACCATTTTTCGTCTGGTCAGTACATTAAATAATGTTGATCTGTTGGAAAAAAACGACGAAACACACAAATACTACTTGGGTATTGGTGCATTTGAGCTCGGATTTGCCGCTTATCATCGAAATGAGCTGCGCCTGATCGCGTATCCACTCCTAGCCAAATTAATGACTAATGTCCGGGAAACGGTTCACCTCGCGGTTTATAACAACGGAGAAGTTATTTATTTGAGTAAATTAACTTCAGATAATGAAAAGATCACCATATCCCAAATCGGCAGACGTGCTCCAAGTCACTGCACGGCTTCCGGTAAAATACTTTTGGCTCATCAGATGGAGAAAGAGATCGAACGCGTTATGCATGTCGGTTTGAAGAAATATGCCGAGAAAACAATTGTAAACGCCGAAGAACTTAGGAAGCAGTTAAGGGACGTACGGAAAAACGGTTATGCTATCTCCAATTCCGAATACAAAGATGGTGTTATATCCATTGGAGTGCCAGTTTATAATTATTATGGCATCGTGATCGCCGCTATTACGCTGACGATGGCTAAAACATATTTATATCCTTTGCAAATTCAAACCTTTGTCAAAGAATTAAAGCAAATCAGCCTTTTAATTACAGATCGATTAGATTAGCAGGAAAAGACTTGATAGGGAGGATGCAGCATGTATGATGTTCACACTCACTTTATTCCAACTGAAGTTATGGACTGGCTTGAAGAGAATAAACGGAGAGTTAACGCAGCAAAGGAGAAAAAAGACGCAGACAAAAGCGTTTTCCTAAATATCAATGGAAAGTGGGCCTTTGAATTAAAGGAGCTTTTTATTGACGAACAATTATATTTGGAGAAACAAAAAGAATCCGGCATTGTTCAATCACTTGTGTCGCCTATACCGCAATTGTTTCTGTACGAATTTGATAAAGAAACAACTCTAGAATTAAGCAAGGTATACAATGACGCGCTTTGTCGGATGTCAAAGTCGTTCCCATCCATTGCCGGATTAGCTACTCTACCTTTGAACGCTCCCGGACTTGCGGCAGATGAACTGAGTCGGTCTATGTCAAAAGGATTGAAAGGGGCTATTATAGGCCCAGGTTGCGGTAATCTTCTTTTAACAGATGCCGCATTCACTCCGCTTTGGGAAGAAGCCAACCGGTTGGGATCCGTGATCTTTATACATCCTTTGTTGAGCGAGGATCCCAGGCTTCGGCGGAGAATGATGCCCAATTTAATCGGAGTCCCCTGGGAAACGACCTTGTGTGCGACGGATATTTTATTAAGCGGAATGATGGACAAATATCCCCGAGTTAAAATTTTATTAGCTCATGGAGGCGGTCTTCTTCCTTATCAAGTCGGACGGCTTGATAAAGGATACAGCCAATGGGAGCAAGTGAAATCGACATTGCAAGCTCCTCCAAGTGAATATTTGAAAAGATTCTGGTACGATTCCGTCCTATGGAATTCAGAAGCATTACAATTTTTGTTAAAGCTTGTCGGGGAAGAGAAAGTGCTGCCTGGCTCCGATTTTCCGTTTGATTTGTGCGCATGGCCACCCGTATTGGCGGAAAATGAAGCAGCATACTTATCGTTTGTTGGGGATTCTCGTTCATAAATTAGAAGCACGCGTCAAAACCGTTCAGCTGGTCTGAACGGTTTTTTTGGATGTGCAACCCCTTGTAAACATCTGCAAGTAAATGAGGGAAGTACCTTCATTTCGAACTGAAGGCACTTCCCTCATGTAACAATGGATGGTATAGCAGCATCAATCTTTTGCAGACCCGCTACTTATCGGCCGGGGGTATCCGAAACGGCAACGCCGCCGATTCCCCAATGGCTCTTTGGCACTTCTGTAACTATGACTCGGACTCTCTCTTTAGGAACTTCCAAGGTGTTAGCCACCGTATCCGTCACACTGCCGATCAGATCTTTAATCTTATTCTCGGGTCTTCCTTGCAGCACTTGAATATTGACAATTGGCATTCATATTCCTCCTTTTCTACCCCTAGCTTGAGGCGACTTTACTCCGTTTACTAGCAATTTCGGCAGCGATATCGACAATCATGTCTTCCTGTCCACCGACAACCTTGCGTTCGCCAAGCTCAACGAGAATATCCCTCGAATCCAGGCCGAACCTCTGAGCAGCGCGCCTAGCATGGAGCAGAAAGCTCGAGTACACGCCTGCATACCCAAGCACAAGGCTGTCTCTGTTGATTTCCTGAGGAGCGTTTAAAATCGGCGCAACGATATTCTCAGCTAAATCCATCATTTTATAAACATCAATTCCCGTTTTGATCTTTAAACGGTCCATAACAGACACCAATACCTCGGTTTGTGTATTCCCCGCACCTGCCCCTAAGCATCGAACGCTGCCATCAATCCAAGTCGCTCCTTCTTCGATTGCTGCAAGAGTATTCGCCATAGCTAATGACAAATTATTATGTCCGTGAAATCCGATGTTAATGCCAAGTGTTTGCTTCAGAGCTTGGATTCGCTCCTTTACTTGATAAGGCAACATCGCCCCTGCCGAATCGACGACATAAACGGTATCCGCGCCGTAGCTCTCCATCAATTTAGCTTGTTCCACCAAAGTTTTGACAGGAGCCATATGGGACATCATGAGGAAACCAACCGTCACAAGCCCGAGTTCTTTGGCTCTGGCAATGTGTTGGGCCGAAACGTCGGCTTCCGTAACGTGAGTAGCAATTCGGGCCATACGAACCCCAAGATTCGCAGCTTCGTTCAAATCCTTAATCGTTCCAATACCGGGGAGCAGTAGTACTCCAATCTTCGATTGCTTGCAAACGGAAACCGCTGCTTCGATTAGCTCCATTTCGTTGGTGAGTGAAAGTCCGTACTGGAGTGATGATCCCGCAAGTCCGTCGCCGTGAGAAACTTCAATATAAGGAACGTTAGCTTCATCCAATGCCTTGGTAACGTTAATCACCTGTTCAGTCGTATATTGGTGCGAAATCGCGTGGCTTCCGTCACGAAGTGCCACCTCGGTGATGACGATATCACGATCTTGTTGTGTCATATAAAATCCACCCCTTTCTGTTATACAGCAGATTTTTTCAAACGATTTTTGGCCAGTTCTTCTGCTACTTTAACGGCAGACGCCGTCATAATATCCAAGTTACCCGAGTATGCCGGCAGGTAATCTCCAGCACCAGCTACTTCCAAAATTACGGTAATTTTGTTACCGTCAAAGATCGGCTCTGTCCTTAAGCGATAACCTGGAACATAGGACTGAATATATTGAACAGTTTCTGCGATCGAACGTCTGATCTCCGGTTCGTTCATCGTTCCGTCTTGAACCAGTGCATGTACAGTATCTCTCATAAGGATCGGAGGCTCCGCTGGATTTAGAATGATAATCGCTTTTCCTTTTTTGGCACCGCCGATCTTTTCTATCCCGTGTGACGTAGTCTCCGTAAATTCGTCTATGTTGGCTCTTGTACCAGGACCTGCGCTTTTGCTCGATATCGTTGCCACAATCTCTGCATAATCAACAGGGGCGACCTTATTAATGGCATGTACGACTGGAATTGTCGCCTGACCGCCGCATGTAATTAAGTTTATATTGGTTGCTTCCAGGTGCATACCCAAATTACACGATGGGATTACGAACGGTCCGACTGCAGCAGGAGTGAGGTCTATTGCAATTTTTCCCTTTTCCCGCAGCATTTTAGCATGCCGAATATGTGCCTTTGCCGAAGTGGCGTCAAACACGATATCCGCAAGATCGGGACTCTTTTCCAAGAACTCTTTAAGACCGCCGGTATAGGTTGCATAGCCTCTATCCCTTGCACGACGCAAACCGTCGGACTCAGCATCGATTCCAATCATCGCAGTCAATTCTAGTAATTCAGAGCGCTCCAGCTTGATCATTAAATCGGAGCCGATATTTCCAGAGCCTAAGATGGCTACTTTCAATTTGGACATACGTTCATCCTCCTGGCTATAGTTTAATGCAAATATTAGTCAACTCGGAATAAAACTCGAGACTATGCTTACCGCCTTCACGACCGATACCGCTTTGTTTCATTCCACCGAATGGAGTCCGTAAATCTCTCAAGAACCATGTATTTACCCAAACAATCCCTGCATCAATTTGACCGGCCACACGGTGAGCACGGCGCAAATCATTCGTCCACACGGATGCGCTTAAACCGTAGTGAGTATCATTGGCTTGAGCCAAAACCTCTTCCTCTGTATCAAACGGGATGACCGTGACAACAGGTCCGAAAATTTCTTCTCTAACCGTACGGCAGTTTCCGTCGAGTCCGACAATGATGGTTGGCTCTAAATAATATCCTTGCTCCAATCCTTCAGGCGATCTGCCCCCCGTTAAGATCGTCCCGCCTTCTTCTTTAGCCAGTTCAATATATCCTTTAACTCTGTTGAAATGCTCCTCACCGATTAAGGAACCCACTTTTGTTTTGGCATCAAACGGATCACCTACAACCAACTCTTTCGTTTTAGCAACGAATTTCTCTAAAAACTGTTCGTAAGCGGGACGTTCCACATAAATTCTCGATCCGCACAAGCAAACTTCGCCTTGGTTAATAAAACTGGATTTAATCGTTGTTTCAATCACTTCATCTAAATTAGAATCCGCAAATATGATATTCGGATTTTTGCCTCCAAGCTCGAACGATAGACGTTTCAATGTTTTGGCAGCGCTTGCCATAATGATTTTGCCGGTGGTTGTTTCACCCGTAAAGGAAATAGCGCTCACATCAGGATGCTCTGTTAATGCCGATCCTGCAGAATTAGGTCCGAATCCATGGACGATATTGACGACGCCATCCGGCACACCGGCATCCTTACATATTTGCGCAAGCACCGTAGCCGTCATCGGTGTCAATTCCGCCGGTTTCATAACGACCGTATTTCCGGCAGCCAAGCATGGAGCCAGCTTCCAGGTCATAAGCAAAAGAGGCAAGTTCCAAGGATTGATCAAGCCTACGACCCCGAGAGGCTTTCGAACCGAGTAATTAATCGCAACCTGATCCATCTGATAGGCTTCTGTACCGTCCGATCTTAAAGAATCTGCGAAAAAGTGGAAGTTATACGCGGAACGAGGAATGTCAATACTGCCGGATAACCAAATGGGCTTTCCAGTATCAACAGACTCTAGTACAGCCAATTCCTCTTTTCTTTCCAAAATCAAGTCGCCGATTCGTCGGATGACATTGATTCTATCGTTTTGTGACATCGTTTTCCACGGACCTTGTAGTGCTCTTTTGGCTGCAGCTACAGCCAAATCCACTTCCTCTTTACCGCCTTCCGCTACTATGCCGATCACCTTGCCTGTAGCCGGGTTGATGTTATCAAACGTTTTTCCATTGAGAGAAGAGACATATTGCCCATCGATAAAGTGTAGACAATCTATCGATTGGGAGACGTAGTTATTGGCTAACGAGGTTGAAGCATTTGTTTGCATGGCAATGGCCTCCTTAAATTTAAGTGATTGACAATCTCATAGTAAAATGAGGGTCTGTTTTAAACAACCTGACTGTTCTTGCATACGGAATGTTTTTTGAAAATTGGTTCAGAGTCTGTTAAAAAATCGTGTATTCGCCAGTATTATCCAAGATTTAATAACCAAATTAATGCGCGACATTATATTAAATTATGTGTAATATTAAATATGAGCTATTCATGGATCGCTGAAGGGTGGACGAAGCAAGTATGGAATTAAAGTATATAGAAGCGTTCCTAATGGTTGTCGAAAAAGGGAGCTTTTCCATGGCTGCAGAAGCATTATTTATTACTCAACCAACGATCAGTGTTCGAATTCAACTTCTTGAGCAAGAACTAAATACTGAACTGTTCACCCGAATTAATGGAAAACGAATTACTTTGACCCCCGCAGGTGAAAAAATATTACCCTATTTTAAAGATGCCTATGAAATCATTAAAAAAGGTTATCACGCGCTTCAAGAGAAGACGGATGTGCAACAAAAAATATCACTTGCCTGCCCAAACCATATGGGTGCCGAAATTATGCCCGAGCTCCTGAATGAATTGTATCAGCATTTTCCCGAAGTGGAATTTGGGGTGACGGTCAAAGTATCAAGAGATATTATTGAGGACATCCGGAATGGATCGATAGATGTTGGTTTAGCGTTTATCAAATCACCGGCCAGCTTAAAGGACTTGACTGTGATCGAGATTGCCAAGGAAAAGACCGTTTTGGTCTGTTCTCCGAGTCATCTGTTCAGCACAATGCACACGTTAAACTTCAGTGATCTTAGAAACGAACGGATCGTGAACTACAGCAAAACCTTCCATAACACACAAACCATAGACAATTTTCTTCGAAAACATGGATTTAACGATTATAAAGCAACAGAAATCAATAACCTCGGTTGGATCAAAATGATGGTCAGAAAAGGGCTGGGGATAGCCTTCCTTCAAAAAATGATCGTTTATGATGAATTGAAAAATGGGATACTAGTTGAATTGCCTCTGCAAAAATCATTGCCTTCAACACCAATATTTTTAGTATTTAGGCAAGGAATCCGTGAGGATGTTAAGCAGGTTGTCATCAAAACTACCAGAAATCTATTTGAGCAAATGAGCGGATAGATGTAGAAATCTTTATCGAAGCAATAAAAATAATTAACTACCGTTTCACATAAAGGAACGGTATATTGAGGGAAGAAGGAACTGAACGCTAAGCTTAAAAAGAGAAAATTGTAGCTTTCTATGATAAGAGGGAGTGGGAGGAGAAACATGACAGCGATTCTAGAATTTGAAAACATTAATGTTGTTTATAATGCTGGGCATCCAAATGAAGTCCATGCTCTGAAAGAGGCCTCAGGACAAATACAAGAAGGTGAGTTAATCTCTATTATTGGTCCAAGCGGCTGCGGTAAAAGCACCTTGCTTCATACTTTAGATGGGCTTGTTCGACCGGCTTCCGGCTCCGTAAGCATAAACGGCCGCAAAATCGAAGGTCCGGGCGGGGAAAAAGCAATGGTCTTTCAAGATTTCGCTTTAATGCCTTGGCATACGGTATTTCAGAACGTAGCTTTTGGCTTAAGGCTTTCTGGCAAATCCAAGAACGAAATCAAAGATCATGTTATGCACTATATTAAGATGGTTGGACTTGAAGGCTTTGAGAATAAATATCCGCATCAACTGTCAGGTGGGATGAAGCAACGCGTTGGGATTGCTAGAGCGTTTGCCGTTGAACCAAAGATCCTGTTGATGGATGAACCGTTTTCCGCAATAGATGAACAGACCCGCGAAATTATGCAGGAAGAAGTTCTGAAAATCATGTTGAACGAAAAAAAGACCGTTATTTTTATTACTCATTCTATTGATGAAGCCGTATTTTTGTCCAGTCGAGTATTTCTTATGACTGTCCGTCCTGGAAGAATTATCACTGACTTGAAAATAGATATTCCATACCCAAGAACACTTGAGACGAAGTCTTTACCCGAATTTCAAGAATATAAATCCATTATTTGGAATCACCTGAAGGCTGAGGTCACTAGACAATATAAAAAAGGAGAGGTGTAAATGGCAAATATAGTTTCTGTCAGTAACAAGTCGATGAATGTAAAACGTAAAAGTTTTGCAATTCCGCCGGCAGTTTCATATCCCGTTTATTTAATTGGAGCTATTTTAATTATTTGGGAAATCATTGGTCAAGCTGGAGTTATTGATCCGTTCATGTTCAGTTGGCCAAGCAAAATTTTAATTCAAGTATGGGCGTTTTTGATGAATGGCACACTATTTCAACATTTATATGTAAGCGCTATCGAAGTAGGATTAGGTTTTGCAATGGCTTTAATTGGAATACCTCTTGGACTCATATTAGGATATTGGAAAAAATTGGAATATGCATGCGATCCGATTATTACGGCATTATACACGACCCCTACCGTAGCTTTGACACCGCTGTTTGTATTATGGTTTGGTCTTGATACTTTATCCAAAGTCATGATGGTATTCATGATGTCGATTTTCCCTATTCTAATCAATACGATGGCAGGTGTTAAAACGACGGATAGCTCCCTGATTAAGGCCGCTCGTTCTTACGGAGCTACAGAGTTTCAACTGTTCAAAGAGGTCATATTCCCGTCGACGCTTTCTTACATCATTACCGGTATACGTTTGGCGATCGGAAGGGCATTAATTGCCGTTGTCGTCGCAGAAATGCTTGCCGCTAATAAGGGGATAGGTTACGCCATTCGCCATGCGTCCGAACTTTTCCGTACATCCGAATATTTGGGCTATGTCGGTGTTCTCATGGTTTGTTCAATTGTGCTTACCATACTGCTTAAAATGATGGAACGTAAGATAGCACCATGGCGTCAGCATTAAGCAGCATTACAGGAAAATTGGATCGGGTTGTTCTTTAAGTTGTACAAGTGGGGGGAAGAAATATTGCATAATCGACGGATTATTAATAGGAGTAAGCTTCCATTAGTAATGCTGCTAGTCTGCTTATTAGCAGTCGGTTGCAGCAGCACGAAAACGACAAAATCAAACGAGTCTGCCGGTCAAACGAAACAAAAGCCGGATACCTTAACGACGGTGAAAGTATCAACCGTTTCCAATACGTTTGATTTTATACCTTGGTATGTTGCGCAATCTAAAGGTATATTCGAAAAATATAATCTCAAGGTTGAGTTTGTATCCGTCGATGGCGGTGTTGTTGCGCTGCGAGGCTTGCAAACGGGGGATTTCCAGTTTATTGCGAGCCTTCCTGAGTCCATTGTTACCGCTGTGTCCGGGGGGGCAAATATCAAAATCATTGGCTCTCTAAGCAGCAAAACGTTATTCTCCGTATTTGTATCACCGGAAATCAATAAGCCGGAAGATCTAAAAGGCAAGGCTGCGGGCATCTTGCAGCCAGGGAATGGCGTTGATATTCTTATGCGCTGGTGGTTGAAAAAACATGGTCTAGAGCCGGATAAGGATGTAAGAATCGTTTCATCCGGCGCAACCCCGGCACGATTAGCTGCTTTGAAAAACGGACAGGTTCAGGTTACATTGCTCCAGCCTCCCAACGATTTGAATGGGGAGAAGGCCGGTATGAAACGTTTAGCAAATCTTAGTGATGAGTTAAAAGACTATAATCAAGATGTCATTGCTACAAACGGAAATCTACTGAAAAAACCTGAGGTGGCACGGGCATTTATGGCAGCAACAGCTGAAGCGATTCAATTTGTTAAGGATCCAGCTAACTATAAAGAAGTGGTAGAGATTGGGATGAAATCAATCGGAACCGATGAGGAGATAACGACGAAATCTTTTATTTATACCGCTAAAGCTATTCCGGATAAAGGGAAGCTTAATATCGAAGGGATCAAATGGGCCATCGATGCGGTAAAAGAAGTCGGCGGCATTAAAGAGGATTTGCCGCTTAACAAGCTTGTTGATGAAAGTTTTTATGCAAAGTAATCAATAAATCCCCAACCAAAGAAGCCGGTTCTACACAGACCGTGCTTCTTTTTGGTATGGGCATTAATGGAATGACCTGTTCCGCATGGAGGCATAGCCCCGTATTATTGCTGCGATCCTATTTGTAGAATAAGTATTAAAGACATGATGACAAGGGTGAATTCGAATGAGCGTCCCGCCGATAGAAATCGATTTGTTGATAACGTTTCAACGGGTTGTCACATTAGGGAGCATCAGCAAAACTGCTGATGACATGTATTTGTCGGTATCTGCCGTCACCGGAAGAATCAGAACCTTGGAGCAAGAGATCGGCGCCCGATTGTTTGTCCGAACGGGCCGGCGGATTGAGCTCACGGCTGCGGGAGCCGCTTTCGTCAAACATGTGGAGCGGTTTATGGAACTGATTGAAGAAGGCCGAAGCCGAATTCATACCAAGGACAGAACGGATTCGGGGCAGCTGCACATCGCGGCGACGCCGTTCTTCACCAGTTACCTTCTGCCTGACATGATCAAGCGGTTCCGCGAGAAATACCCGATGGTGAGGTTGAAGTTGTCCGCTTGCTCTAATTCTCAGGTATTGAATTTAGTCTCGCAAGGGAAGGCAGACATTGGCATGGTTCAGGAGGAGCCGAAGGAGGAAGGCCTAATTGGTTATCCTTTGTATCACGACTTGTTATTTTCTGTGGTGTCGAAGGGACATCCGTTAACACGGCTTGAGGCTCTCAGCTCGGAAGACGCCCGGGCGTACCCCGTACTTGGTTTCCAAACGAGCTCGGAGCCATGGGCTTTTCTGGAGCAATGGTTCTCCCGACAGAAGCTTTTCCCTAGGGTACTTATGAATTTTGACCATCCGGAAACGTTGAAACGATATCTGGAGCCGTTTGACGCTATCGCGTTTCTACCGGGGCTTACCATTGCCGATGAACTGAAGGAGGGAGAGCTTGTCAGCTTGCGAATGACACCTGAACCCAATATCGGATTCCCTTTGTTTATGGTTTTCCAGAGCGGGATTTCTAATAGCCCGAATGCGCATGCCTCTCAAGCCTTTAGTGAGTTTGCTTCTCAGGCCATGGCCGGGGGTGCAGTATGAATGTATTCCACTTGGATATGCTCGCATGCTTGATGGAACATGGCAGCTTAAGCCGGGCGGCCAAAGAGCTTGGCGTATCGCAGCCCGCTTTAACGATGCGTATGAAGACGCTGGAGAACGAGCTTGGCGTACCTTTGGTTAGCCGATCGGGTAATCAGCTGACCGTAACCGCCGCCGGTATAGCGTTTAACGAGCGTGCTCAACGATCGCTGCGAGTGCTTAAGGAAGGGCTTGACCTGCTCTTGGAGACTCAGGGCTGCACGAAAGTACGACTGTCCGTGGCAGGAACGCCGACCCTAATGACCTACTTTTTGCCACCGCTGATAGGTGGATTTATCCGCAATCGGCCGAATTGGGATATGCCGTTGCATACCGTAAGCACGCGCGAAGTGCTGGAAATGCTTTTTGACGAGGTGGCTCAGGTCGGATTTATCAGCGGACATCTAGAACACCCGGACATGATTTGCCTCCCGATCTGCACATATCCGTTTTGGCTCGTTGCGCCGCCGGAACATCCGCTGGCCAAGTGTACAAGGATCCATATTTTTGACCTGACACATGAACCTCTGCTTATCAACGTTAACGAATCCTACTCGTCTTATATGATCCGTTATTTGTTTCGGGAACACGGCGTGCTTATGAACGTTGTCATGGAATTAAATCATTCTGATGCGGTGAAGCGGATGGTGATGGCCGGTAACGGGATTGCTTTTCTTCCATCCAGTGTCGTGGAGAAAGAGATTGAGGCCGCTAAGCTCATGGCACTGCCGCTTCAGCTAAATCGGCCTCTAACAAGGGTAATTCATCTAATCTTCCGGAAAGCGATGATGGGACATCCGTCACTCGACGAACTATTGAAGCATTTAGAGTTAACTAGCCTAAATACGCCATGGTCTCAATTTCGAGAAGGGCATCGGGATGAGCCAAGCGGCTGATTTCCAGAAGCGTGCTGGCCGGTGTGTCATGGCCAAAATATTTTTGCCTGACAGGTGAAATAACGGGACGGTCTTCTATATTCGTTAAATAGATGTTCAGTTTCACAATGTCGGAGAAGGAACCTCCCGCTTCAAGCAGGACCGCTTCGATATTTTTGAATACTTGCTCCGCTTGAGCTGCGGCATCGCCCAGACCGACAATTTGCCCATCGCTGTCAGTGGGCAGCATGCCTGAGATCAACAGCACATTTTCGAATAGAACCCCATCGCTGTAAAGGACAGCTTGTTTTTTCGGCAGTTGGATACGTGTAATTGTTTTCATCTTCGTTCACTCTCCTTTATTCATGCATCCATGACCTTGATGATCATGGGTCATCTCTGATCATAAATCATTTTGCTGTAATATGTTAAGCTGTCGTTCCCGTATGTGAAACGTTCGGCTTGTAGGGTGAACAAATTTGGGGATACGATAAAAGTGCCGTCAAATTCTTACAGCTCCACTCAAAGATCCCAAAGCGGAGAGACTTTGAGCTCCACTCAAAGATCCCTATATTAGGAGGTAACTCATGCTAACTCAGGAACAAAATGAAACGCTTATTCGCGTAGGAAAAGGAACCCCTGTAGGGTCTTTGTTACGCAGGTATTGGTTCCCTATTGCAGCTGGCTCCGAGTTAACGAAAGCGGGAACAAAAAAAGTTAAAATATTAGGCGAGGACTTGGTGCTTTACCGTGACAAATCGGGGAAGCTGGGGCTAGTTCAGGAGCGCTGCCCTCACCGTGGGGTATCCCTGGTATACGGAATTCCAGAGGAGGATGGCATCCGCTGTCAATATCACGGATGGTGTTTTAATCATCAAGGAGCTTGTACCGAGCAGCCGAACGAACCTGAACACAGCACGTTCAAGGATCGAATTAATATTTCAGCTTATCATACGGAGGAATTAGGCGGCTTAATATTTGCTTACATGGGACCTGAGCCCGTACCGGTACTGCCCAAGTATGATCTTTTTGTTAAAGAAAACGTCATTCGTACCATTGGTTACGCAGAAATTCCCTGCAACTGGCTGCAAATTATGGAGAATTCCTTAGACCCGATTCACTTGGAATGGCTGCATGGGCGCTATTTCGAGCATGTGTTTGAACAGCAAGGCCGTCCTGTGGAAGAATGGCCGATCAGCAAGCACCATGTCAAAATAGGCTTTGATAAGTTTGATTACGGCATCATCAAGAAAAGGGTATTAGAAGGTCAGACCGAGGAGTGTGAGGATTGGGCGATCGGTCATCCCGTTGTATTCCCTAACATGCTGCGGGTCGGAGATTTGGGGGCGCATACATTCCAAATTCGTGTACCCATGGATGATACACATACCTATCATTTCTGGTACACCTGCTTTATTCCTGTCTCCGGGATTGAAGTTCCCAAGGATTATCCGATCAGCCTGTATGAAGCTCCGTTGAAAGATGAGAACGGCCAATACATTACAGACTATATTGACGGTCAAGATATGATGGCATGGGTGACGCAGGGGGAAATCGCCAACCGGACCATTGAGCGCCTTGGGACTTCAGACAAAGGTATCATTATGTTCCGGCAAATGGTATTGGAAGAACTGGCGAAATTAGAAAAAGGGCTGGATCCGATATGTGTTTTCCGGGATCCTCAAGCAGCCGAACATATCAAGCTTCCTCAGGAAGAAGACAAATTTAGCGTTGGTGACCTGCTGTCTGGTGTAGCGAAGGATTGGAATACCCGCTATGCTCCTAACTTAGATGAGATCATTTCGCTCTGTAAGCATGGCAAACCGCTAACTGGTTCAAGCAGTCACAACACATAATGGAGGCGTCACATGAGGTACTTCAACCAAGCTTCCATCGATACGAATGAAATTCGCAATCCAATCAAGTTCTGTCCATGCTGCGGAGAATCACTGCGTGATCCTAAAAGTTTGCTAAACGTTTTTACAGAAGGCGAAGAGTTGGTTTACTTTTGCTGGTGCAGACATTGTACTTGGCGCGGCGAGATTAAGGCTATTACACGTGTTCTAGCTCCTGAACTCGCATCCGAAAGGGAGGCGTAGAGTCATGAACGAGCATGTACAAGAATGGAGAAGCAAGGTCGCGCAGTCATGCCGCATTTTGGCAATGGAAGGTCTTGTCGAGGGTATTTTAGGTCACGTCAGCGTTAGAATGAATGATCAGGAAATGCTGATCCGATGCAGAGGGGAACAGGAAACCGGAGTTCGTTATACGATGAGCGATGCCATCCGTTTGGTCGATTTCGACGGGAAAGGAAATGACCTGATAGGACGGTATGAAGTCCCTAAAGAGCTTCCGATTCATGGCGAAATTTATAAAAGCCGTCCGGAAGTCGGCTGTGTTATTCATGCACACCCGCCGTCAGCATTGATTTGCGGAATTTCCGAATTGGCGTTTAAGCCGATTTTCGGAGCTTTTAACATCCCTGCGATGCGTATGGCTCTGCGAGGAATTCCGGTCTACCCGCGTTCAGTTCTAGTCACCCGCCCAGATCTGGCTGCACCGATGATCGAAATCATGGGAGATGAGCATATTTGTCTCATGAAGGGGCACGGCATAACCGTAACGGGGAAAACACTGGAAGAGGCAACCATTCGCGCTCTTAACTTTAACATCCTAGCGGAAGTAACGTTAGAAACGGCCAAACTGGGCAAAGGCGCCTCAAGCATTCCGCCTGAGGACATCGAAGAATTACCTGATTTGGGCTCTACTTTTAACGATATTTGGGCTTGGAGGCACTATATAAAGAAATTGGAAAAGGACGATCGGCTTTTGGCCATATCTGATTATTAATGGAGATGAGATCTTATGTATATCAATCCGCATCATTTGCAGCAGCAGGTCCGCCAGTGGCTAGAGGAAGATGTCGGTCCGGGGGATGTGACGTGTGAGGCTACGGTTCCGGCGGAGCTTCAGGGGAAAGCGATTTTGCATTCAAAAGCGGAGGGGATTTTTGCTGGGATTCCAGTATTAACCGCTGTTTTTCACGAAGTGGATCCGACTTTGATGGTGAATTCGTTCATTCAGGATGGGAGCCGGATCAGCAATGGAACGATCATCGCGGAAGTTTTCGGGAACGTACATGCCATTTTAAAAGCGGAAAGGGTTGCGCTTAATATTGTTCAGCGGCTTTCCGGCATCGCATCCAAAACGAACCGTTTAGCAGAAAAAGCGAAGTCTAGGAACCCTCAGGTTAGGTTGGTGGACACACGGAAAACGACGCCGGGTCTACGTATGCTAGAGAAGTATGCGGTTCGTGTGGGAGGTGGCAGCAACCACCGCTACGGTTTGTTCGATGCGGTTTTGATCAAGGATAATCACATTAAGGCTGCCGGAGGACTGTGCGAAGCGGTATGGATGGCGCGGAAGACGGTTCCTCATACGATGATGATCGAGGTAGAGGTAGAGAACCTGGAACAAGTGTCTGAAGCACTGGAATCGAAAGCAGACATCATCATGTTTGACAATATGCCTATTGAAATGATGAGGCAAGCCGTTGCGATGATTGGAAAGGCCGCCGTAACCGAGGCCTCCGGAGGAATAAGTATCGCTAACATCGCCGAGGTTGCGGCGATCGGCGTAGACGTCATCTCCATGGGAAGTCTAACCTACTCTGTGGAAGCGTTGGACATCAGTTTGGACTTATATGCTAAAAAACCAGTATACTCATAACGAGAAGGGCCCCTTGTGGGCTTTTCTTGTTATTGAGGAAAAATTCGAGAAAAAAGGTGACATATGGGTGAGCTATTAGCTTTATTGTCCATGATGCTGTTTGCCATCAACATGATCGTTACAAAGATGGCAACGTCCCGATTGAGTTTAACAATCGGATTTTTTATTTCCGCATCGGTCAATATTATTTTTTCTACATGCTTGTTTGCAGTTGATTACATGCTTAAAGGTGAAGTTCAGCCATTTCATCTGACGGCTTTTATGTTATTTTTAGTGTCCGGAGTATTCACGACTTTCTTGGGGCGATGGTTCTTCTTTGAGACGATTGAAAGGTTAGGGCCGGCTAAAGCGAGCACCTTTCAGACAAGCAATCCCCTATTTACGGTTTTGATTTCGTGGGCTGTATTGGGGGAGTCTTTAAGTGTCAGTAAGTGGTTTGCGGTGATCATTGTTTTATCGGGATTGTTTCTAGTTAATTACGTGAAACCAAGACAGGAGTTGACCGAAGTCACGAACGCTGCTGATTCAGAGATTGCAGTCTCCAGGCAAAAAGGCTGGAATGTGCCCCGGACGTTGTTTCACCCTTATATCGTTTTGGCGCTTCTAAGCTCGTTAAGTTATGCAATCGGAAATATTTTGAGGGGAACAGCCATTCAGCAGTGGAATGAACCCATACTAGGGGCCTTGATCGGAGCCGTTGTTGGACTTCTTCTTCATATGACGTTCAGCATGAAGATAAGTACCATCGCGAATCAAATTCGAAAGGCTGATCGTCGAGGTTTTTGGCTCTATGTGATTAGCGGAACCATCACAATAACTGCGCAAATCTTATATATTGCGTCTATGAAATTGCTGCCCGTATCAATCGCAACGGTGATCAATATGTCTACGCCGATTCTTGTTTTGCCGATTAGCTATTTTATTCTAAAGAATCAAGAAGGGATTACTTGGCGGACTTTACTTGGTGTTCTCATGGTGCTGGCTGGGATCAACGTGATTATTTTAATGTAAAATAATCATTCGGAATCTTTAATAGCAGTATTAATAATTCCGAAAAATACAATTCGTTTCAGCGATTATAATGGAAGCATACCACATTACGAAATGAGTTCCGCATCGTGGAATGATGACTATGAGGGGGAGGCTCATGAACGCTGAGCGTGAGAAAGTCCAATCGTTGGAAAGGGCTTTACGTATTTTGGATTGTTTTACGATGGAAAAACCGGCGTTGTTTCTTGGCGAGATTGCCGAGAAGAGCAATCTCTCCAAAAGCACCGTTCATCGGCTTCTCGCGACGATGGCCCTGTGCGGATACGTCAAACAAGATGAAAACAATCAGAAGTACAGCTTAAGTTTACAAGTGTTCAAATTAGGGTCTATCGTAGGCGCGAATATGTCCCTAAGAAGCGTTGCTTTATCCTTTATGAAGCAACTATGCAGTGAGATTTCCGAAACGATCGTTTTGAACATCGCAGATGGGGATCATCGGGTATGTATTGAAATGGTGGAGAGTTCCGAAGCCGTGAGAAATTTTGTGAAAGTTGGCCAGCGGGTTCCTCTGTGTCAGGGAGCATCCAGTATGGTACTGCTAGCCTACAGACCAGAGGATCAACAGCGACGAACGATCGATCAAGGCGAAATTGACGGGCAGCTTCTAATTTCAAAACCTGAGCTTTTGGATCGACTAGAACAGATCTCACGAATCGGGTATTGTACTTCGGTAAACGATAGAATATTGGGAGCTTTCGCTGTTTCATCACCAATTTTCGATCATCACGGTCGCGTTGTCGCCAGCTTAGGCGCAGTTGGCCCCGTTCAAAGATTAACGGAAAATCGGATGCAGTTCATCATAGAGAAGGTGACACAAAGTGCCGTTCAAATTTCCTCCGCTATGGGTCATTCCGGTGTCAAGGTGGAAACAGGTAAGTAAGACAAGAGATTTTGTAAGCGCTATTTTAAGGTGATTATTTTATTCATTTGGATTGAAGGGGTGTTGTGGTGGATACTCAAGTTGATGAATTGAAATTGCTCGTTGTGAAGGCTGTCAGGATGCTGGAACGTATCGAGCTATTGGATAACAACGGCCATGTCAGTGTACGAATACCCGGAACTGACCGCTTTCTTATCAATTCACGTAAAGCGAGCCGGGCTTCACTTTCCGTTAGAGATATCGTTCTGTGCGACATGGACGGCAAGCTGCTCGAAGGGGATTCGGAGCCCCCAAGCGAGTTCCACATCCATACGGAAATCTATAAGAGAAGAGACGATGTCGGCAGTGTGGTTCATAACCATCCTCATTATCAAACCGTGCTGGGCATTGCCGATGTTCCTTTAAAGCCGGTATTTGGGGTCGGGGCCTTTGTTCAGGACGTTCCGATGTTCGAGGATTCCAGTCTCATCAATACCCGAGAATTAGGCATACAATTGGCTGGAAAGTTAGGGGAGAAAAGCTCCGTGCTGCTTCGCCATCATGGAACAGTTGTTGCTGCAGAAGACATTAAAAGCGCATTTACGATCTCTGTATTCTTGGAAGAAAATGCGAAAAAGCAATATGATGCCTCATTGCTAGCGCCAAGCATAAAGGTATTGGAGGGTGAGAATTTGGAGCGAACCCGAACCTCCAATTGGCAGCCGAGCATTATTCAAAAATTGTGGACCTATCATCAGGAGAAAGCGGAAAAGCAAGGTGCACTCAGCGGAATTACAGAGTAGTCGCAATCTATTAAAAGGAGGACGATCAACATGATTAGTCAGGAACAAAACGATTACATTACTCAAGTCGGTCCAGGGACACCATTAGGTAATTTACTCCGTCGTTACTGGTTCCCGGTGGCTGCCGCTTCTGAGCTGAAGGACCAATATACGAAAAAGGTTCGCCTGCTAGGTGAAGACTTGGTTTTATACCGCGACAAGTCAGGCAATCTAGGGTTGGTCCAGGAACGCTGCCCGCATAGAGGTGTTTCCTTAGTGCACGGAATCCCCGAAAAGGATGGGCTCCGCTGCCAGTATCATGGTTGGTGCTTTAATGCCGAGGGACAGTGCATCGAGCAACCGAACGAGCCGGAGCACAGCACCTTTAAAGATAGGATTAAAATCGCAGCCTATAAAGTCCAAGAAATGGGTGGACTGATTTTTGGCTATATGGGTCCCGAACCTGCTCCGCTCTTACCCTGTTTCGACGGCTTTGTCGTTGACAACGCGATCCGTGTCATAGGTCAAGCGGTACTGCCGGTGAACTGGCTTCAGATTATGGAAAATTCGATGGATCCGGTTCATACGGAATGGCTGCACGGGCACTACCATGAATACATCACGGCCCAGAGTGGTACGAAGCAGGAAGTAGCCTTTCAACGTAAGCACCTGAAAATCGAATTTGACCGATTCCAATATGGCATCGTCAAGCGCAGATTGCTCCATGGTCAAACGGAAGAGAGCGATGATTGGAAGGTTGGCCATCCGGTCGTGTTCCCTTATATGCTGGCAGTCGGCAGCGGCGGGCTAGGAACATACGCATTCCAGATGAGGGTGCCGATTGACGACCATCACACTTGGCACGTTTGGTATAACGCTTATGTGCCCGGACCGAACGTGGAGATTCCAGAGCAGCTTAAAGAAGTATGCTTGTACGATGTACCTTTCAAAGATGCAAACGGAGAATTTATTACCGATTATATTGACGGGCAGGACATCATGTGTTGGATCACACAGGGAGCCGTTGCAGACCGAACCAACGAAAAGCTGGGTACGACGGATAAAGGCATCATTTTGTTCAGACAAATGCTGAAAGAGCAGATCGCGAAGGTCGAGAATGGGGAGGAACCGATTAATGTGTTCCGCGACCCGGCATCCAATCAATTCATTGAGCTCCCGCTTGAGCGGAAAAAACACCATTTCAGCGAAGGCTTCGCAAGTATTACACAGCGCTTTCAGACGAAATATTGCCCGATAGTCAAGGATTTAATTGACTTATTCGATAAGGTAGGAGTCCATTAATAGGAGTGGAGCAGCGATGGAACCGGGAGCGGTCAATTTTTGCAACGGATGCGGCAATTCCATGCACGACCCCAAAAGCATCATCATTGAATACTGGCATTCTCATAACACCGTTTATTTCTGTTGGTGCCACGCCTGCGGCTGGAGGGGAGAAGTGGTGGAGGTCCGGCGTATGATAACGACAGAGACGGAAGAATAAAGGAGGTAATGCCCATGAGTTCCGATCTAGGACTGCAAACCCCGGTGATCCGTATAGGGATCGCCGGACTCGGAACCGCAACGAAAGCGATGCTTCCCGCTTTCCTCAAACATCCAGGGATCGCCATTACAGCTGCCGCTTCCTTGGATGAGGAACAGCTTCGCAATTTTAAAACGGACTTCCCCGTGGAGACCTATCGGAGTGTCGAGCGAATGTGCAGCTCCCACGATGTGGATGCTGTGTACATCGCTACTCCGACACAATTCCATACGGTGCATGTCATGCTTGCCGCCTCTGCGAAGAAGCACATGATTTTGGAAAAGCCGATCGCCGTATCATTGGAAGAAGGACTGCAGATGATCGCAGCTGCAGAAGCGGGAGGTGTGACGATGGTAGTCGGGCACTCTCATAGCTTTGACCCTCCTATTTTAAAGATGAGAGAAGTGCTCGAAAGCGGCACGATCGGGAGGTTTAGAATGGCCCATACCTGGTGCTATACCGACTGGATGTACCGTCCCCGTATGCGAGAGGAACTTCAAACTGAATTGGGCGGAGGGGTCACCTTCCGGCAAGGGTCACATCAGTTCGATATCATCCGTTTAGTGGGTGGGGGCAAGGTTAGAAGTATAAGAGCGTCTACCGGTGTCTGGGATTCCCAAAGACGGACGGAAGGCAGTCATGTTGTGTTCTTCGAATTCGAAGACGGTGCCTCCGCAACCGCCGTTTATAACGGTTATGACCATTTCCATACAACCGAATGGACCAATGGCATCGGTGAATGGGGAGAGCAGGTGAAGCCCGGGGGCTATGCTTCTAATCGAAAGATAATAAGGGCGCTAGACACCGAACAGGAGCAGCACCTAAAAAGCCGCCGTTCCGGTTACAGCGGAAAGCAATCTATGATTCATGCTGATACGGGGCTACAACAGCCTTTCTTTGGTCTCACTGTGGTCAGCGGGGAACGGGGCGACATAAGGCAAACGCCGGAAGGCCTCCTGGTTTATGGAGAAGAGGGTGTAGAACAACTGCAGCTTCCGAATGATGTCAACGGACGTGATATGGTCGTAGAGGAATTTTATCAATCGGTGATCCATGGGAAACGTCCTGTTCATGACGGGAGGTGGGGGCTGGCAAACCTAGAAATATGCTTAGCCGCTTTACAATCCTCAAGGGAAAAGAAAGAGATAGGGTTAAACTATCAGGTAGCGGTGAAATAATTTTTCGAAAAAAGCTAATTGTAAGCGATTTCATTCAAATTGGGGGATGACCACTCATGAAACAAATAAAATGGAAACGATTGATGCTGATGCTGCTCGCATTCGTTCTATCCACCGGGACTATCGCTTGTTCCAATACGCAATCGGAGAAGCCTGCCGCCGCCAAGCCGACTTCCGGAAATTCCGGAACTGCTTCACAAACGGCAGCGGCAGATCTTAAAATTGACAAAAATAATAAGAGTCCGATGACGGTTACGCTTGCAGGCGGATCGGTCGGCGGTTTTTGGTCGGGTTTGGGTCAAGTGATTTCCAAGTCGTTCGCAACTTCCTACCCAGGCTCGGCAGCTACCTATGAACCGGGCAGCGGCGCGGGGAACATTAAATTAATAGACGATGCGCAAGTCGAATTAGGTATTATTCAAGAAATTGAGGTTATTGCAGCAAGAAATGGAATGGCGCCTTTTAACAAAAAATTTGAAAACTTGATGGCTCTGGCCACCCTCTATGACAATGCCGTACTTCATGTAACGGTCCGCAAAGATTTTGCAGACAAATATGGTCTCAAGAGTCTCGCAGATATTGCTTCAAAGAAAGCTCCCGCACGAATTGGAATCAATCAGAAAGGGAACTTGAACTCATTAGGGTCAAATGCGCTGCTTGAGGCTAACGGCATAACTGAAACTACATTGAAGGAGTGGGGAGGTTCCTTGACCTGGGCAGGAAGTCAACAGCGCTATGAGGCCGTGCAAAACAAACGTATGGACATTATTATGGATTTCGTATTTGCACCGGATGCAGGTTTAGAAGAAACGGCAGTCAATACGAATCTTGTCATGTGGAGTCTTGATCAAAAATCCTTAGATGCTTTGAATAAAGCATGGGGCCTAAAGGAAATTAATGTACCGAAGAATACTTATAAATGGCAGAAAGAAGATGTGAAAACGGTTTCGCTCAGCGCTATCATTCTCGTAAGTAAAAAAGCAAGCGAACAGGATCAATATAAGATGGCTAAAGCTCTAGTTGACAATCTCGAAATTATTCGCGCCTCACACCCATCCATGAAAGAGATCTCTGCGCAAAAGTTGGCGAATACCGGCTCTGTTCCGTTGGCGCCCGGAGCAAAGGCACTTTATGAGGAAGTCGGAGCCATCAAAAAATGAAACCCTTAATGCGAGTGGGAATCCATGAGTCCATGGATTCCCAATAAGATCGAAAGGTGGTATTCGACTTGGCGAATGAACAAACGGGATCAACGAGAGTCGGCTATAAAGAGTGGTTTAGAGAAGGTTTTATGCGTTCGCCCTCCGGTATTTTTCGCATGCTCATCATGATATTGGCCATTGGAGTATCCATTTTTGAGATCTGGCTAGGTGCGTTTGGCTCCATGGATTTATACCAATATTCGGCTATATTTTACCCGTTTGTGCTGGGCGTTACGTTTTTGTTATATAGCTCGAGACAAAGCGTAACCAAAGGCCTTCCAACATGGATGGATATCTTCTATTCCTTACTTTCATTTGGCATATGGATTTTCTTTTTGGTAAATTCGTCTGAGTATTTAAAAAGGATTCCTCAATTCGCCGAGTTGACTTCCATGGAAACATTTGTAGGTATTGCTCTTGTGTTGTTAACCTTGGAAGCAACGCGCCGAACATTAGGCTCCTCCTTGACCATTATCGTGCTTATTTTTTTAGCCTATACTTTTTTGGGGCACTTGATACCGGGAGCTTATTCACACCGATTGATTACGCTTAATCATTTTATTGATGATATGGTTTACACGACTAATGGTATATTTGGGACAACAATTGGTGTCGCCGCTACCTACGTGTTTATGTTTGTCTTATTTGGTGCCTTCTACACGCAAGCCGGAGGGGGGGACTTCTTTTTTAAATTCGCTGCCATGATTTCCGGGCGTTCAGCCGGAGGCACGGCGAAGGTAGGCGTTATTTCTTCCGGGATGTTCGGTATGATCTCCGGCAGTCCTACATCCGACGTATTAACTACAGGCTCGGTCAATATTCCGATCATGAAGAAGGTAGGACTAAGTCCGGTATTTGCCGGCGCCGTAGAGTCAGCAGCTTCAGCGGGAGGAAGTATTTGTCCGCCGATTATGGGCTCCGCCGTATTCTTGATGGCCGAGTATGCCGGTATTCCCTATAGCGATATTGTGATTGCGGCGATTATACCGGCAATATTATATTATTTGGGCATATTTCTTCAAGTGCATTTTCGTTCCAAAAAATTAAACTTGCCTACGATGGACGATGTCCCTAAATTCAAGCAGGTGATGAAAGATGGATGGGTACATCTTCTTCCGATTATTTTCCTGATATGGGGAATCGAACATGGATATACCGCGCCTCTGGTCGCGATAATGACCTGCGGTCTCATTATCGTATTGAGCTGGTTCAATCCGCAAAGAAGAATCGGTTTGGGTAAAATCATCGTTGCCTGCGAAGAAGCACTGCTGCGAGTTGTTCCCGTCACATTGGCTTGTGCGGCTGCGGGGATGTTTATTGATGAGATTATGCTTACAGGACTCGCTTCCAAATTCGGAACGCTCATTTTTCAATTTACTTATGGAAGTGTTTTCCTCACACTGGTGGCAACGGCTTTCATGTGTATCATCTTCGGCATGGGGCTGCCCACTTCCACTTCGTACATCTTGACAGCAGCGCTTGCCGCTCCTCTCTTGATCAACCTGGGAGTCAGTACCTTGTCAGCGCATCTATTTATCGTATATTATTCCGTTCTTTCGTGTATTTCTCCGCCTGTAGCGACAGCTTGTATCGCAGCGGGCAGTATTGCCCAAGCTGACCCGAATAAAATCGGCTGGGCATCCTGCAGGCTCGCTTTAGTAGCCTTTATAATGCCTTTTATGTTTGTGTATGAACCTGCCTTATTGATGGATGGCAGCGTGGGTAAGATTGTAGAGTCCTTGTTAACCGCTGGTCTAGGAATAACCTGCTTGGCAGCGGGCTTTGAGGGTTATTACGGGAAAAACCTGAATTTTCTTGAAAGAATATTGATATTAGCAAGCGGTGTATGCATGATTTTTCCTCAGACCATCATGGATATTACAGGTATCACTCTTATGCTGATTGTCATGCTTCCGAAGTATTTGGGCCGACGAAAACCGATCTTAACCAAAAATGAGGGGGATGAGCTCATTTGGAAGCACAAAGCTTAAAGTCCTGGGTTAAGCGGCTCCCTGAGACAGAGAGGGGAACCTATGAAAGGCTCGGTTACCACACCTATCAAGCCATGGGGAGCAGACCGGCCTTGCTGATAATCGACTGTACGTATGGGTTTACGGGTTCTAGTCCTATGACCTTGGACCAGGCGACTCAAGAATACCGGACTTCCTGCGGAGAGGCCGCCTGGGAGGCGATGCCCGCGATTCGTCAGGCAGCCGAGAGATTTCGCGAGCTGCAGCTTCCTATCGTATACACCTTCATGGACTTGGAGCAAGGGATTTATGCAGGAACGGCGACCAAGCCCAAATCGGTATCGTACGAAGTTCAAGATGATTTTAATCAATTTGCGGAATGCATTCGACCGATGGATCAAGAGTGGGTGATGCCCAAGACGAAAGCAAGCGCCTTTTTCCACACACCCTTACTAAGTTATCTCCTAAAGCAAAAAGTGGATTCTCTTGTGTTATGCGGCGGATCAACATCCGGTTGTGTGCGGGCGACGGCAGTCGATGGATTTTCATACGGTTTTCCGACTTTTGTCATGGAGGATGGTTGTTTTGACCGTTCACGTTTTGCACACGAAAATAATTTGTTTGACTTGGATGCCAAGTACGCTTTGGTACAAACATGGGAAGAATTAAAACCATCATTTTCATAAGAAGTAACACAATGAAGGGGATTTCCTGTAAAAGGGAAAGCCCCTTCTTCGTATTTTTCAGTAATGGATAAAATTGTTAGTTTCGGGTTAACCTCCTATAGATGATTGTGCAAACGGAAAGAAGGGACTTTTATGTTTTTTCGTAATTTGTTTAAAAAGCACAAAACCGTAATCTTGGAACAGCAGGCTGCAGAGCAACAAGCTGCTCTTTCTTCCGATTTAAATCAAAATCTCCAGGTCCTCCGTTCCGTCTATACGGATTGTTCGGACGTGCTATTTCGACCTTTTTTAATTGGTGGTGAAATAGATGCCACTCTCATCTATATCGAGGGGATGTCTAACGTCGAGGAGTTAGAATCCAAAGTGCTTTTCCCGCTCATGCAGGAGACGACAGGGATAACCAGAACCTTCAATGAGTTGATGAAAAAGAAACTATCCGTTGCGAATGTGAAAGAAGCCAAAACGATTACCGATTGTATTGAACACATCTCTATTGGCAACCCGGTGATGCTGATTGAAGGGGGAAATCTAGGATTTGCTTTGGGATTGGCAAAATGGGAGAAGCGTTCGGTTGAAGAACCGACAGCTGAAGCAGTCATAAGAGGCCCACGCGATGGGTTTACGGAGACATTAGGTGTCAACACCTCTTTAATAAGAAGAAAGCTCAAAAGTCCTCAACTCAAAATAAAATCAATGAAAGTAGGTCGATATACACAAACTGAAGTCGTATTCGCTTACATCGAAGGAATCGCAGACAAGACCTTGATTGAAGAAGTGAGCGCACGGCTGCAGCGAATTGAGATAGACGGCATATTGGAAAGCGGGTATATCGAGGAAATGATCGAGGACAACCCATTTTCACCATTCCCTCAGGTTCTTAACACGGAACGACCTGATGTGGTTGTTTCCAACTTACTAGAGGGTCGTGTCGCCATTCTCGTGGATGGCACCCCTTTTGCAATGGTTGTCCCGATAACCATTTATTCTTTGCTTCAGTCTAGTGAGGATTACTATCAACGGTTCATGGTTGGCACAGCTGTGCGCTGGTTAAGGTATTTATTCCTTGTGGTGTCTCTGATGCTTCCTTCGCTCTATGTAGCGGCTCTCACCTATCATCAGGAGATGGTTCCAACGAAACTGCTGCTTAGTATGGCATCATCCCGGGAACAAGTACCCTTTCCGGCACTCGTCGAGGCTTTGATTATGGAGATCACCTTCGAGGCGCTTCGTGAAGCAGGGACTAGGCTTCCTAAACAAGTAGGAGCTGCCGTCAGCATTGTCGGCGCCTTGGTCATTGGTCAGGCTGCGGTTCAAGCCGGGATTGTCTCTGCCCCGATGGTGATGGTTGTTGCGATTACGGGAATTGCTTCCTTTACGATCCCTCGCTATACCGCAGGGATGGCCATTCGCATGCTGCGCTTTCCCATGATGATTTTGGCAGGGACCCTTGGGTTCCTTGGTGTTATGCTTGGGTGCCTCATTATCCTTATCCACTTATGCAGCCTACGTTCCTTCGGTATCCCATATCTGTCCCCGATGGCTCCTATGAAAGGGCGAGATTTGAAAGACGTCCTGATCCGGGCACCCTGGTGGATGATGAAAACAAGACCTCATTTGACTGGTTCATATAACAAATATCGACAGGCTCCCGCTCAGGGACCATCTCTCATCCAAGGAGATGACATTGAAGAAAAGAGGTGAACAACATGATCGAGAAAGGAAATATATCTGCCATGCAAATGGGGATTATGATGTATCCTACGATTTTGGCTACTGCAGTTCTCTTGGTTCCCGCCATTACAACGGAACATGCCGAACGTGATATGTGGCTTTCTCCGTTATGGGCGTCCTTGATTGGATTTCTTACGGTCTATATCGCCTGCCAACTGAACCGTCTTTATCCGAAAGACACAATCATTCAATATAGCGGAACTATTATTGGCTGGTTTCCGGGAAAAGTGATTGGATTTATCTTTATATTTTTTTATTTGCAAATAAATGGCATCGTTATTCGAGAGTACGCGGAATTCGTGGTCGGTATTTTTTTACTCCGTACTCCGATCGTTTTAGTGCTGGCAAGTATGACGCTGGTTTGCGCCTTTGCTGTCCGAGCAGGTCTGGAGGTATTGGGAAGATTGGCTGAATTTATTGTTCCCATTTGGATCTTATTATTTTTGTTGATCATCATTCTCCTTCTACCTGATGTTGAAGCCAAGCATATGTTTCCGATCTTAGAAAAGGGAATCATCCCTTCCATGAAGGGAGCCGCCGTCCCGCAGAGTTGGCTTAGCGAGTTTTTCCTCATCTCTTTTCTGCTCCCTTTTTTGAGAGATCGTGAGAAAGGGATGAAATGGGGGATGATTTCTGTCCTGATCGTCACACTGACCATGGTTGCAACCAATATCGTTATACTTATGTTATTCGGACAACTTACGTCCAGTCTAACCTACCCCGTGATGAACGCCGCTAAATACATTAGTATTGCCGATTTTTTGGAACATCTTGAGTCTATTGTGATGGCTATTTGGGTGGCTGGTACGTTTGTGAAAATCTGCGTGTTTTATTATGCCATTTCATTAGGAACTGCTCAGTGGCTGAATCTGTCTGATTATCGCCCTATCGTCTTTCCTCTTGGCCTGCTGTTGGTATTATTTGCGATTTGGTCGGGTCCTAATTTAGCGGAATTATCAGATTATTTCCGAAAAACCTCCCCTTTTAACTTACCATTGCTCCAAACGGTTATCCCTATGTTCCTACTTCTCATTGCTTACATGAAGAAAGGACGTCGTAAGAAAATGGGAGAGCAGCACGAATGAAAAAGATTCTCTTGATTCTTATCTTTTGTACAAACATACTGCTGCTTACCGGCTGTTGGGATCGAAAAGAAACTAACGATATCTCCATTGTGGATGGGGTCAGTTTAGACAAAAAGGGCGAGTTGATTGAACTTAGCGCTCAAATTGCCATACCGAGAGCCATGGGCGGCGGTCAACATGAAGGTGGCGGAGGCGGAATGTTAACCATGGTAAGAACGGGAGAAGGAGAAACCATAACGGATGCATTAGCAAAACTTCAGGAAAAACTGCCTCGGCGCGTGTTTTGGGGCCATACAAAGGTGATTGTAATCGGAGAGAAGTTGGCTAAAGATGGCATTCGCAAAGAACTGGACTTCTTTGTACGGCATCCGCAGCCCAGCTTTAGGTCCTATGCATTTATCAGTAAGGGAAGAGCAAAGGATGTGTTGCAACTATCCCCCCCTCTCGAGAGAAGCTCATCCGAAGTGCTTCGGGAATTAGCCCTATCGCAGAACTTGATGAAAGTTAACCTAAAGGATTTACTTCTCATGCTGATTGGGGATGAAGGTGCAGCCGCTCTGCCTATGATTGACATCTCGCCGCCAGAAAAGGGGCAAAAAGAATTACAAACGATTGCCTACATAAACCGTACCGCTATTTTTAAGAAGGATAAAATGATAGGAGATATCGATGACTATTTAACGAGAGGCGTGCTGTGGCTTAGAAATGAGATCAAAAACGCCAACATCACAGTCAAGCCCAAAGATGCAAACGGGTCGATATCCGTGATGCTGCTGCATTCGAATACGGAATTGATCCCGAAAATCGAGGATGGAAAGTGGAAGATGACCGTTAGAATCATAACGGAAAATGATCTGATTCAAAACGCAAGCCAGTTGAATTCGATGAATCCAACCTTTACAAAACTAATTGAAACAGAATTGGGAGAAGACCTTAAACGCCGGATCCAATTAGCGCTTCAGCAAATACAGAAAAAGAAAAAAGCCGACATTTTGGGTTTTGCCGGGGTCTTTCATGGAAAGTATCCGAAAGAATGGAATAAGGTAAAAGACCATTGGGATGAGATTTTTCCTACAGTGGAAGTGACACTCGATACCAGGATTAATCTACGTAGACCGGGTAAGGCTACAACACCACAAGGGTTACCTGAAACAGAGGTGAAGAACAAATGAAATGGGGAGCGATAGTGGGAATATCGGTTATAGTTGCTCTCATGGTTTTGTATGAATGGCCAAAAATGGATCAAAAACAGATGAAGGAGAAGGCAGCCTTTCTAGCACTGTCGGGAGTAGGATTCATTTTAGCCATCCTGCTTGTTTTCTTCCCTGACATGCCTGGACCGACCGATTTGGTTAATATGATTTACAAGCCTTTTGGTCAAATTCTTGAAAAATAAACGATCTGATTAGACACCTTACGAAGAAAAGACTTTCTTCCCAGCCTGTTCGGCGTAGAAAGAAAGTCTCAGTAAGATAGCAAAGTCATTTTAGCCGTCAAACATTGTTTATTTGTTTATTTTTCCGGATAATAGATATCCGGCATCCGGTACGACAGGATCAAGACCAAGCTGTGTCAAGATTCGGAAAACGGTAGAAGTCGCGGCGGATAATACGGGCTTACCTAAACGATCTTCAACTTTTTGAATCGCAGGCAGGGATGGCATTTGCACGCACGCGGAAAGGACAATGGCATCCGCTTGACTGATATCTAATCGATCCGCATGTTCAATTAAGTTCATTGGATCTAGACGGCCTACGGCAAGGTTATCCGAAACCTCCAAGCTAATGGAATCGGTTACTTTGATCCCGGCGCTCTCTATATACGCAATAACTTGGTTTGTTAGCGGTTTCATATAGGGCGTAATAATCGCTACTTTTTTAAAACCTAACGTGTTAATTCCTTCAATCAATGCCCCCGCTGAACTTAGGATCGGCGCCTGAGCTTGATTATCTTTGACTACTTTGGATAAACGCTCTTCAGAGAGAACATGATAACCCGGTCCTTGACACATAATCGCTACTAAGCAAGCGTATGCAAGAACATCGCATCTGGCATCGCTTAATTCAAGCGCGCAGCGGTCGCTGTCCACATCCATTTTCTTTAACTCTTCAGGAGTCACATGCATCATTCTCATTCGGGCCGAATGAAAGGTAAATCGTTCTTCTGGATAAGGCTCATAACGGGATTGGAGCATAGCTGGAATTTCTGTCTCCATGGTTGTATTGGAACTCGGAACAATGAGTCCTACTCTATAATTTTTCAAGATTTTTCTCCTCGTTTCAATTATTTTAGTTACCGCTGGTTAATTCGGTTCCCTTCGTTTCCTTTAAGGTGAATACCATAATGGCAGCAGCCAAGTAGGATACAGAAGCTAGGGTAATGGTATTGGAAAAACCGATTAACGGGATCAACACAGGGACTAATTTAATTCCCAGAATGGCACCGACACGCCCAAAGTTAAAGCAGAAGCCTGATGCAGTGGAACGAATGCTTGTTGGGAACAGTTCCGAATACCAGGACCCAAATCCGCTAAAATATCCGGTAAAGAAACCAAGCAGAGCAGATAATACACCTAAAATCGTCACGTTTTGAGTCGTAAACTCAAGTTTTCCGGCAGTCAGCGGCATATGGCTCACGGCAAAGGTGAAAATAGGTATCATTAAAGTCATTCCGATGAAGAAAATAGCAAACGATTTACGGCGGCCTATTTTTTCAGCCAGATAGCCAAATACAATATAACCGAGTATCGCTCCGATGCCTGTCCACACTAAAAATACGGGAGCCTGATCGATCCGGACTTTCAAGATATTTTGGAGGAAGGTTGGCGTAAAGGCTGTAATAATCCAATATCCGTACATCCCGAGAATGGAAATGGTTAAAGCAAGCATTGTAGCACGGAGATATTTCGGTTTGAAAATCTCAAACATATTTCCTTTGCTTGCATGCTGTTTCATAAACTCTCGATTGGCCAACCACACCGGCGATTCTTTTACAAAAAACAAAATAAACAGAAAGGTTGCATAGGCGGGAATACTTGAATAAATAAAGAGATTCCGCCAAGATTCAGGATCTGTAGGGCTCAGGATGTTCCAAGCGAAAATCGCGGCTAACACCTGCCCGCCGGACCAACCTGTTTGCATAAACGAAATTGCTTTCGCTCTTCCTTCCGGCTTCCAAATTTCAGATATGAGAGATGCAGCTGCGGACCATAATCCCCCAACGGCAATACCTACAATAAAACGATAAATATTTAATTCCATCAAACTATCGGCATATCCGCAAAGTAAAGTACCGGTTCCGTAGGCAAATACCGAAGCAAGAATGGTTTTCTTTCGGCCAATTTTGTCGGAGATATTACCCAGCAGGTACCCTCCAATGCCGGTTGCCAGAAGAAACCAGGCTATGGTAGAAACTACATCTCCTAATTGGACGGAGAATGTTTTTGCAACCGCTAACATTACAAATCCAAAAACGCCGGCATCCAGGGCATCGAACAGCCAAGCTGTCCATGCCCCTCCTAAGGTTGTATAACGCTGTCTAGCAGAAATATTTGTTGGTTGAGCAACTAAATTTTTTTGAATCATAGCCATTACTCATTCCCCCTCTCCTTTAATTTCTGTAGTATAGCTTCTCCAACCTGAGCTGTATTAGCTGTCCCACCGAGATCAGGTGTAATAATGCCAGCTTCCATGGTATCTTCTATAGAATCTAGAAGGAGCTGGCCGATGTCTTCGTATCCAAAGAAATCTAGCACCATTTTTGCGGACCAGATTTGCCCGACCGGATTAGCAATGCCTTTCCCGAAAATATCCGGGGCTGAGCCGTGAACCGGTTCAAACATCGATGGGAATTTGCGTTCCGGATTGATGTTCGCAGAAGGCGCAATACCGATCGAGCCCATAATCGCCGCACCCAAATCAGTCAGAATATCTCCGAACAAGTTCGACGCGACGACAACGTCTAATGTATGAGGCTTGGTTACAAAGAAAGCACTTAATGCATCAATATGCGTAGAGGTTTGTTTGATTTCCGGATATTCCTGTCCAACGCCTTGGAAGACTTCGTCCCAAAACGGCATGGAATGGATGATCCCGTTTGACTTCGTCGCACTCGTTACAAATTTCTTTTCCCGTTTGTTGGCGAGTTCAAATGCATAACGCACGGCACGCTCCGTTCCGCTGCGTGTGAAAACAGCATTTTGGACGACGATTTCGTCATTGCCTGCAGCCATACGCCCGCCAATTGGGGAATATTCGCCTTCGGCATTTTCACGGACTACGAGAATGTCAAAGTCATTTGGAGCCGCTAATGGAGAGCGAACGCCACGCATTTGTCTAACAGGACGTAAATTGATGTATTGCTTCATTTCGCGGCGGATTGCGATCAGCAGCCCCCAAAGAGATACATGGTCAGGAACCGTTTGAGGAAGTCCTACCGCGCCTAGAAAAATCGCCTCAAAGTTTTTGAGGATATCGATCCCATTTTCAGGCATCATTCGGCCATGTTTCACATAGTATTCGCAACTCCACGGAAATTCTTCAAAGCGAAATGAAAATCCTCCATGTATATCTGCTGCCAATTGCAGCGCTTTCACACCAAAAGGAACGACTTCTTTTCCAATTCCATCTCCAGGAATGACGGCGATTTCATATTTGTTCATCTTGCTCTCCCTTCTTAGACAACCAATTCATATTTTCGATATAACAAAAGGATACAGTATTCTGTATACAAAATAACAGACTAGTATTATAGTTTTATTTAGTGTATACTCTTTAAGTTAAAACGACGTTTGCTGACGAGGTGAATTTCATGCAGTCCATTAAAAAAGTGGAGCCTGCTTATCAACAAGCTTATGAGATTATAAGAGAAATGATTATTATGGGTTCATTAACGGCTGGGCAGAAGCTAACCGAAGAATCTCTGGCAGCTACACTTAAAGTCAGCCGAACGCCTATACGCGAGTCTTTGCGTCGGCTTGAACAAGATGGGCTTGTTGTTGATAAACGTGTCATCAAACCAACGGATAAAACGCTGCGGGATATTTATAGTATGCGGATTTTGATCGAAGGATATGGGGCTTTTCAAGCGGCATCGGGGCTGCCGGAAGAAAAAATGGCGGTTCTTCTCGAATGCATAGAAAAAGCGAAAACAGGGTCGAAGGAAGAAGCTATGCAGTGTAACACCGTCTTTCACGACACGATCATGGAAGCAAGCGGAAACCCATATATGCTCGGTACATACGAAAAGATGAGATCGATTATTCTTCTCTTCAGGCATGATGTTGTTTTCTACAATCGTCCCCATCTGCAGGAAGAGCATGAGAACATTTACCAGGCGATTGTCAAAAGATATAGCGAAACCGCCGAAAGGCTAATGAAAGAACATTTACAGCATGATCTGGACTTTTGTTTATCGTGTATGTTCAACAGAGATCGTGTACATATGGATGAGAATAAAATTGAGCACTAGATGATGTCTAGGGCTCTTTTTTATTTTCATGGACACAATAAAAATTTCATATAGAGGAACAAGGGGATAGTTAGTTAACTCCAATCGCTTTATCCTATATAACATAATATATAAATATAGTGTGTTATATTAGGAGGAAATCATGAAGAGCATTCGACAATTCAAGAAAGTACTGGTTGCCAACCGTGGGGAAATAGCAATCCGTATTTTTCGGGCATGTACAGAGTTAGGGATTCGTACGGTTGCTGTCTACTCCGAGCAGGACAGTGTATCCCTCCACCGTTTTAAAGCGGATGAAGCTTATTTGATCGGTGAAGGGAAAGGACCCATTGAAGCTTACCTGGATATCGAAAATATGATTGAGGTAGCTAAGCGATATGAAGTCGATGCCATTCATCCTGGGTATGGGTTCTTGTCAGAGAATGCGGAGTTTGCCAAAAGATGTACGGATGAAGGGATCGTATTTATCGGACCGGCACCTGAGCATATCCAAATGTTTGGCGATAAAGTAGACGCAAGAGCTATGGCTGTAAAGGCCGGTATTCCCATAATTCCCGGAACGCCAGAACCAGTAAACACGTTGCAAGAAGCTCTTCGATTCGGCAAAGACAATGGCTATCCGGTTATTATCAAAGCTGCTTCCGGTGGGGGCGGGCGAGGTATGCGCATCGTACGGAAGCATGAGGAAATGGCGGAGGCGTTTGATAGAGCACGTTCGGAAGCCAAATCCGCTTTTGGTAATATGGAAGTGTATATCGAAAAATATTTAGAACGACCTAAACATATCGAAGTACAAATTTTAGCTGATCGTTATGGTCATGCGGTCCATTTGTTCGAACGGGATTGTTCCATTCAACGCCGTCACCAAAAAGTTGTGGAAGTGGCGCCGAGCGTTTCGCTGCCGCTTGAGCTAAGAAATGAAATATGCGAGACGGGGCTTCGACTCATGCAAACTGTCGGTTATTACAATGCCGGAACAGTGGAGTTCTTGGTTACGCCCGACAATCAATTTTATTTTATTGAAGTGAACCCACGGGTCCAAGTGGAGCATACGATTACGGAGATGATTACAGGCATCGATATCGTTCAATCGCAAATTAGAATTGCCGAAGGATTCGCCTTGGATGATCCGGAAATCGGTATTCCCGCACAAAGTGAAATCAAGTCGAGCGGTTTTGCGATTCAATGCCGGGTAACGACAGAAGACCCGGAACGAGGATTTATGCCTGAAACGGGGAGAATATTGGCTTATCGGTCGGGGGGAGGCTTTGGCATTCGTTTGGATGCCGGAAACGACTATACCGGAGCAGTCATAACGCCACATTACGACTCTTTGCTTGTGAAAGTGTCCGCATGGGCCATTACCTACGACCAATCGGCTCAAAAAATGTTCCGAACATTAAAAGAATTCCGCATACGCGGTGTAAAAACGAATATACCGTTTTTGGAAAAAGTTGTGCAGCACAAAGATTTTTTGAACGGTATTTATGATACTTCCTTTATCGAGACGACTCCTGAGCTGTTTGAATTTCCGGTTCGTAAAGACCGCGGGACAAAGCTGCTATCCTATATAGGGCAAACGATTGTCAACGGTCATCCTGGATTGCCTGCGGATAAAAAGCCTTCATTCGACTCCCCACGCATTCCTTCATTATCCAGTTACCGGGAATATCCGGCAGGAACGAAACAAATTTTGGAACAATTTGGTGTAGAGGGGCTTCTCCAGTGGATACGTTCGAGCGAAAGGCTGCTAGTTACCGATACAACCTTCCGTGACGCTCATCAATCTTTGTTCGCTACTAGGGTTAGAACTTACGATTTGTTAAATATTTCGGAAGCGACAGGGAAGCTGGCGTCCGATTTGTTTTCCATAGAGATGTGGGGCGGAGCTACCTTTGACACGAGTATGCGTTATTTGAACGAGGATCCATGGGAAAGACTCCGCTTACTTCGCGAACGCATTCCCAACGTTTTATTTCAAATGTTGTTTAGGGGGGCTAATGGCGTTGGATATACGAATTATCCAGATAATGTTATTCGTAAGTTTGTCCAATTGGCTTCAGAAGCGGGTATCGATATCTTCCGTATCTTCGATAGCTTGAACTGGATTGAAGGAATGCGCATTGCGATCGATTCGGTTCGTGATTCCGGCAAGATCGCGGAAGCTGCGATCTGTTATACAGGCGATATTTTAGATGAGAGAAGGGATAAATACTCGCTTAGCTATTATGTTGAATTGGCCAAACAATTGGAAAAAGCAGGCGCACACATTCTTGCAATTAAGGATATGGCAGGATTGCTTAAGCCTTTTGCCGCTTATAAGCTAATCAGTGTCTTAAAGCAGGAAATCGGCATTCCGATCCATTTGCATTCCCATGATTCGAGTGGGAACCAGATGGCAACGCTAATCAAAGCTTATGAAGCCGGTGTCGATATCGTAGATACGGCTGTGAGCTCGATGTCTGGGTTAACTTCCCAGCCAAGCTTAAACGGTTTGGCTGCAGCTGTAAAGGGTCAGCCTCGAGAGACGAAATTCGATTTATCAAACCTGCAAAAGCTAAGTGATTACTGGGAGGACGTACGCGCATACTATGCTAACTTCGAGAGTGGGATGAAGTCACCAAGCACGGAAATTTATACGCACGAAATGCCTGGCGGCCAATACACCAATCTTCATCAACAGGCAAAAGGGGTAGGATTGGAACATCGTTGGGAAGAGGTGAAGATGGCCTACTCCACTGTGAATCAAATGTTCGGCGATATTGTCAAGGTGACCCCTTCCTCCAAAGTCGTTGGGGATATGGCGCTGTTTATGGTTCAAAACAATATGACTGAACAAGAAGTATATGAAAAAGGGAAATACTTCGATTTCCCGGACTCGGTTGTGCAGTTTTTCCAAGGCTATCTCGGACAACCTCCCGGTGGATTTCCAGCAAAGCTGCGCGATGTTGTATTAAAGGGGCGTGAATATTTCACCTGCCGTCCGGGGGAACTGCTAGAACCGGTTGATTTTGAAAAAGTAAAATCAGAGCTGCAAGTAAAGCTGGCTCGCCCGATTAATGATTATGAATTAATGAGCTATCTGATGTATCCGAAAGTATTCTTAGATAAAGAAAAGATAACGGGCGAGTTTGGTGACATTTCTGTTCTTGATACGCCCACATTTTTCTACGGACTTCGTCTTGGAGAAGAGATCGCGATAAATATTGAGCAGGGGAAAACTTTGTTTGTGAAGCTGATCGCAGTAGGTCCGACAACTTCTGACGGAACGAAGAGCATTTACTATGAACTTAATGGACAGCCTCGTGAAATTTCTATTCGCGACCTTTCGGCCAAAGTCATTAAGGAAGTGCGTCGCAAAGCGAATGCTGAAGTAATGGGTCAGATTGGAGCATCTATGCCGGGTAATGTCGTGAAAGTCATGGTTGAACCTGGTGATAAGATCAAGAAAGGGGTACACCTTTTTGTGACCGAAGCCATGAAAATGGAAATGACCATTCAAGCACCAATGAATGGAACCGTCATAGCTGTACACGTGAAGACAGGCGATCTGATTGAAACGGGAGATTTGTTGATTGAGCTGCAACCTCTAAATTCTTAGATAGGGGGCATCTCAAATGATTGGAGGAAACCGTCTGCCAGAAGGATTAATGGAAGAAGTCGTTTCTGCGATTAGAGATTTCGAGCTGCTCAGAGCTCAAGGGTTTGGTGATTCGGAATCGCCTTTGCTCGTTTCCGTTTGTTCCGGATCGATGTCATCGACGCCTGAGATGATGGATACGATTTTATATATTGGATTGAACGATGAGACGGTACGGGAACTGTCTGTAATCAACGGCAACCAGCGTTTAGCCTATGATTGCTACCGACAGCTGCTGCAGATGTTCGGCCGTATTGTTTGTAATATTGATAACAATTATTTTGAGTGGGAGCTACAAACTCTCAAGAAGAAACTTCGCTGCAAAACGGACAGTGAACTTTCTGAGTCTGCGCTCATTGAGCTCTGTATCACTTACAAAAAGATTATACGGAAAATGATGGGAACTCCGTTTCCAGAAAACGTATACGACCAGCTTGGTATGGCCATCGAAGCGGTATTCCGCTCATGGAAAAGGAATTTCGTATATAGCAGCATGCACCGACTTTCTGCTGACCGGGTTGGTGCCGTTAAAATTCAACCCATAGTGCTCGATGACTCAGGGTCTACAGGCGGTAACGGGGTATTAATAACCCGTGATTCCTTCACGGGAGAAAAGTGTTATAAACTTGCCGAAACAGCTCCTTAATAGTTAAGGTTACCCCCTGATATTATTTAGTCATGAAATTTATAGTTTTTAGGGTGGAGAACATTATGACGCAATTATTAGAAAGCATCATGAGTAACTTTATGTTCATATGTGTTCCATCGATTGTGTATTTTCTAGTTTGGACAAAATACGGCAAACAAAGCGGCTGTACATCCAAGATTGTTTTATTCCTTTTTTTGAGCATCTCAATTATCTTATGTTTGTCTTTCCCGTATCATTATCTGGACAATTTCATTTTCGATTTTAGACAAGTACCTCTAGTGATCGGTGTTTTATACGGTGGGCCACTGGTGGGAGGGGCGCTTCTTGCTATTCTGATGGCCTTCCGTTACATTATCGGCGGCGATGGGACTTACCTTGGTTTACTCATTTCTTTGTGTATGTACATAAGTCTGGTAGCTATGACAACAAAGCGTCGTTTGAGCAACCATTCAAAATTAATTGTTAGAGCGCTGGTTGTATCTACCGCAATAATCCCGTTCCTCATAATGTTGCTGTGGTGTTGGTTTTTCAAGTTTAGTTACCAAGAAACAATAATCATCGCTTTATTTAGGATTATTCAATTCGTCGCGATATGTATAACAGTATATCTTGTTGAGTTTATAATTGGTTACTTTAAAATGCAAAAGGAACTTTACGAAATTGAAAAAATGAGAGTTGTCAGTCAAATCGCAGCCAGCGTTTCACATGAGATCCGAAATCCATTAACTACAGTAAAAGGTTTGCTACAGGTTTTTAGAGAGAAGGATATATCGTTAGAAAAGAGGCGAAATTTAACCGAAGTTGCATTACATGAATTAAATACAGCCATAAATGTAATCTCTGACTATTTAACATTTGCAAAACCACAGATTGAGAAAGTGACATTTCTCAATTTATCTGAAGAATTTCAACAAGTTGTCAGTGTATTAACACCTTATGCAAATATGCAGCAAGTTACACTGACGTGCGTCGTGGACACAGTACAACAGGTCCTTGGAGATAGCCAGCAGTTTCGACAGAGGGTTGTGGTGCAAGAATTAAAAAAGATAGCAAGTACCTAATAAATTGTAATTAACTATGCCACAACACCAAATATTTTATTGAGCCATTCAACAATAGAGAGAACAGACGAATTATTTTCGGCCTGCCCTTTCCTAATCATATGAATGGCCTCGATTCCTTTTAACGTCTGTTCTGCAGTTAGAAATGATTTGAAACCAAGCATCGGTTTTGTGATTTTTTTTATGAATCGATGATCTTGCTCCACAATGTTGTTTAGATACTTTGTCTGTCTAATCAAGGTTTCTTTTGGTAAGGCTTTTTCATTTATTAATTCTTGTATGGCTGGTGGATATGCCGGGTTTTTATCCAAAGTGATCACGCGAGGTATTTGATTATGTGGCGAGGACAAAGCCTTTGTAAAGAAACGCTTAGCTGCCGTCATATCACGATTTTGAGATAACATGAAATCAATGGTTTTCCCCATTGAATCAACTGCCCGATATAAATACTTCCATTGACCTTTGACTTTGATGTAGGTTTCGTCCGTACGCCACGAATCGTTTGAGGGTTTCAAATAGCTGCGGATTCGTTTATCTATTTCGGGTCCAAACTCATGGACCCATCTCATGATCGTTGTATGGGATATCTTTAAACCCCGCTCGCTCATCATTTCTACTATGTCTCGATAGCTTAAACTATATTTTAAATACCATCTCACGGTTAGTAAAATGATTGCTGATTCATATTGCTTCCATTTAAATAAATCCAATTTGGTTTCCAAAGTAAGTTGCTCCATCCCATGACTTCATTATCAATTACGTTATCATGAATTAGAGCTTTGCACCACAACCAATATCTCTATTTAGCTACGATGGACGTCACTCGAAAGTGGACAGGCCGTGTCCAAAACTGGGGGCAAATGCTGCTCCAACTGTCCGTATTCTACCCAGATCGCATATGCCAACATCTGTGTTGAAACAAAAGATTTGAAAAACCCTTCTTTCTCAGGAAACGAAATAACTGACAGCGATATAGTTCAGCATCCGAAATGATTTTTAGACATTTCATATTGTCAATCTCTCTAGTTTGCGCTAAACTTACATCGTTCAATCTTGAACTTTCCAAGGGCGACGGCAGTACCGATTGACATGGTGGTGCCATTTGTTCATATTTTAAACCACAATTGGAGATCATGAATGACATTATATTTTTATTTTCACAGAAAAGGTGATTCATATGAAGCTAATTCTTATAGAGGATGAACCAGAGTCCTTAATGGGTATGAAACATGCAATAAAATCCATTGATTTGGAATTTATCTTATACACGGCCAATCATGCGGAAAAAGCATTGAGTATGATAATAGAGGAACGTCCTGATTTGATTGTAACGGATATCATGCTTCCTTATATGACCGGTTTGGAATTGGTGGAGCAGGTGACTAGCGAGGAGTACAAGCCGTTAATCATTGTGGTAAGCGGTTACAATGATTTTGAGTATGCACGAAAAAGCATTCAGGTTGGAGCGGTCGATTATTTACTTAAACCGTTTCGAACGGAAGAATTTACGGACAAGATCCGGAAGGCTTTACTTTCTATACAAGAAAAAAACTTGTATCTTCTTGAAACAAATAAGCAAAAAGCTTATGCAGAAATCGGAAATCGTTCGATGCGGGATGATTACCTTACTGATTTTTGTTTAAAGCGCACTCCTTTAGAAGAGCATGTGTACCAAAGGCTGCGTGTATGGGAAATCGAGTGGCTGGTTAACCAATCATTTTCCCTGATTATACTTGATACAAAAGGTTATCCTGAAGGGAAGTCGCTCGGACACGAATATTCACTCCAAACATTTGCAATAGGAAATATCGCCCAAGAATTGCTGGGCTCCTTTTCTCCATCCATTCTTTTTAAAGATACGCAAAATCGTTGGGTTCTTCTTACCGGTGTGGAGGATGTGGAGGGCTTATCTGCTCATATCTTTGCGGAAGTAAGGCATTATCAAAAACTGTCACTAGCGATCGGCATAAGCTCAAGAAAGTCTAATTTTGAACACATTCATACCGCGTATAACGAAGCGTTAAAGGCATTTCGCCTGAATTCTTTATCGGATAGTGAAGCCTATGTATATCAAGGGGAGCAAGCCATTTATCCTGATGATGAAGATAGCTTGTCTCCGTCTGTCATGTCCTCACTCATGATTGAAAGAGACGAGGTATTGATTCGAAGAGGGGTGCACCGATTTATTCGTCATGTCATGATGACGGAAGGCACACTAAGCAGAGAGGACATGGTTCGGGGCATTTTGAACTATCTTTCTCAAGTTCATATTCGTTTAAGCGAAACAACTTCAAAGGAATTACAAGAGATTCCGATGAAGGTATGGGAAATGTTTGATGAGTGCAAAACACTGGAAGATTGTGAACTTACGCTGAATAATTATCTGATTGCAGTAAGCAGGGAATTGTCCCCTCAGAAGTCAAATGCGTTAGTGGAACGTGCGATGCAGTTGATATCCACCCGGTTTAAAGAGGACTTAACGCTGCAAATTGTTGCGGATGAATTGTCTTTGCATCCTGTCTGGTTAAGCCAGCTCATCAAGAAAGAGACTGGACAAACTTACCTGGATCATCTAACCGAGAGAAGAATTGAACAGGCAAGAGGGTTACTAAGAGAAACGAATTTGAAAATATATGAAATCGCTGAGCAAGTTGGTTACCATGATTTACAGCACTTTGGACAAATATTTAAGAGACGATCAGGCCAAACTCCCAAGGAGTACCGCTACGGAAAATGAGAAAATTATTTGCTTTCAAAAATAAATTATTCAGTAAAATCTTCCTTCTGATGTCAATATCCGTATTTGTTCCTCTCGGACTCCTGGGTCTTCTGTCGTATGACAAATCCAAGAACCAACTGGAGAGCGTTACTTCTCAGCTTCTTCAAGATAATCTTCAGTTAAATGCCAAGCAAATCAACTCCTTCTTCAAGAACGTGGAGAACGAAGCGGATAAAATGGTCGCATCTCGGGAACTGCGAAATTTGTTAGGAGAGGACATTCCAAGCTCTTATAGTCATGAGGTGGAATTTATTAACCGAATGGTTGATGTGGTGATCCAACTCAAAGGAACATACGAACTGTACATCTTTCCTAAAAACATAGCATCCTATCCGAACTATTGGAACTTAATCAAATTAAGTAAGGTAGGCCCTGATTCGGAATACTTTCAGCGGGCCTATCAATTGCAGCGCAAGGGTATTTGGATTCATGTTTGGGATGATCATCTTAATAAACCTATCTTTATTTATATTCGAGCGATCTTTACAAACAATCAAAAGCCGTTAGGCATCATTGCACTTCAAATACCTGATTCAATCATACGGAAAGAACTGGCATCACCATCATCTTTTAAAAATTATATGTTTGTGATGGTAGATGACCAAAACCTTGTTATTTCTCATCCTTCTGCGGCTGCTTACATGAAAACGTATGTGCCCGAAGAAAGCTGGTACAAAGCTGAAATGCCGCTTAGTGAGGTAGGTTGGAAGTTAATTGCGGCTGTTCCGCAGAAAGATGTATCGGGAAGTATAGACAAAATCAAAACATTCACGGTATGGATTGTAGCGGGGAGTCTATGCCTTATCGTCGCTTTTCTTACGTTAATTGTTCGGAGCTTTACAATTCCTGTAAAAAATCTCGTTCGGCAGATGGCTGGGGTCCGGATCGGTCGATTAACTCCTTATCATCTGGTCAAATCCCGCGAGGATGAAGTAGGACAATTAATCCGCGGATACAATCAAATGATCTTAGGCATGCTTGAACTACTGCATACAACCAAAGAGATGGAATCGGAAAAACGCCAGCTGGAACTTCAAACATTGAACCATCAGATCAACCCACACTTTTTCTATAACACTCTGGATTCGATCAAATGGAGAGCGGAATCCGTTCAAGAAAACAAAATTGCCGCAATGGTTACCAAATTGGCGAATTTGCTGCGATTTAGCTTAAATAACGGCGAGGAGTGGACAACCGTAGAAAGGGAAATCGAACATGCTCGTAATTATTTGGATATTGAACATTTGAGGAGCAATCGGACCTTTCAAGTTTATGTTCAAGTTGATCCTGAAATTTTAAAGATGAAGGTTATGAAATTAATGCTGCAGCCGCTGGTAGAGAATGCTATAAAGCATGGGGTAAGTCATCTTTCAGATGGGAAAGGAAAGATTCGATTAACAGCTAAGCGTAGGGAACAAGACATTATTTTCATTGTGGAAGATAACGGCCCAGGAATTCATGTTCCATTAGCGTTAAATCCGAACGAAACAACAGATAACGATTCTCCTAGGGGGATTGGGTTAAGTAATGTTCACAAGCGTTTGCAGCTCCACTTTGGCAATGACTACGGTCTTCTAATTGACTCCACGCAAACATCAGGCTTCAGGGTAGTGGTCCGTCACCCCTTATCTCATCCTTATTCGGATTAGTGTTATATTCATAGTTTATAATCTATCTTGGTTGGGACTTAACCCATCCAGGATTTTTTTCTATTCCTTAAGAATACAGGGGGAAACATTAAGTCTCCCATGTTCAATACATGTGGATCCCCGTGTATGATTAGTACATGAAACACAATCTTCATATAGGGGGTCCTTATCGTGAGTAATGGCATCAAATTCTCATACAATACGTTGGTCTATGCGGGTGAAAACATCGAACAGGGAATCAAAAGAATAGCCGGCTTTGGATACGATGCTGCGGAGTTCGTAGGAGAACCCGAGACTAATGATCCTAAACACATTCGGAATTTGCTGGATACGTATCATATTGAAGCATCCTCCATATGTGCAATCTATACACCAGAGAGAGATTTGGTATCAAGCAACCTAGAGATTCGCAAGAATGCGATTCATTACCTGAAGCAGTGTGTGGACTTCGCGAAAGTAATCGGAGCTAAAGGTATCTCAGTAACGCCAACGTCAAACATGAAAATTCATGCTGAGGCTGATAGAAGCACAGAGTTAACTTGGGCAGCTCAAGGAATTAAGGAAGCCGGTCTCTATGCAGGAGAACATGGCATTCGGTTGACGATTGAACCGTGGAACCGATATGAGACTTATTTGATCAATCGTTTGGAGCAGTCGCTCGAACTGGTCAATGAAATTAATTTGCCTAATGTAGGATGTATGGGTGATACGTATCACATGAACATTGAGGAAACGGATATAGCCGAGGCTATCCGCAAAGTCGGGAACAAGCTCTATTACGTTCACTTTGCGGATAGCAACCGAGCTGCGCCAGGTCAAGGGCATATTGATTTTAGGCCTATTGCTCAAGCCTTGCTTGACATCCAATATGAAGGCTACATTTCGATGGAGCTCTTGCCACCGTTTGCCGATCCGTTTAGCGGTGTTCGCTGTGAAGAATTTTATGATCTTTACACCAAAGAATCGATAACTTACTTGAAAGCGCTGTTTGCTTCTCTACTTGAAAGGAGTGTCTAATCAGATGAAAAAGATGTTAGCTGCCGTTTTGTACGGGGCCGAGGATATGCGAGTTGAGGAAGTGCCTGTTCCAGAAATCGCAGAGAATGAGGTGCTCATTGCGGTGAAGAGCTGCGGAATTTGTGGCACAGACCCGCATATTTACAGGGGGCACTTCCCAGTACCATTTCCATTAATTCAAGGTCACGAGTTTTCCGGTGAGGTCGTCAGTACAGGTGCCGCTGTTACGACAGTTGGTATAGGTGATAAAGTTACTGCTGATATTACTATCAGTTGTGGAAAATGCTTCTATTGCAGAATGGGACAAAAATTATTCTGTGAGGAAATCGTTCAGATCGGTGTCCATACGAACGGCGCATTTGCGCAATATGTAAAGGTGCCAGAGACTAATATTTACAAGCTGCCCGAAGAGATGAGCTGGGAAGAAGCAGCGTACATTGAACCGCTGGCATGCGTGATCCGCGGACAGGAGCGGGCGAATATTACGATGGGAAGTACGGTGGCCATTATCGGAGCAGGACCGATGGGACTCGTTCATGCACAGCTGGCGAAGATGAATGGTGCCGCGACAGTCATTATGAGTGAAATGAATGCAGTCCGAATTGAGAAAGCTAAAAATTTAGGTGTGGACCATGTGATCGATGCTTCGGCGCAAGATCCTGTACAGGCTGTTTTGGATTTGACGGAAGGAAGAGGTGCAGATTTTGTTATTGAGGCCGTAGGTGCTATACCAACCTATCAGCAAGCGTTCCAAATGGTAAGACGAGGTGGCGTACTCGTTACTTACGGAGCGGCTCCGGCTCATGCGATCATGGAAATCAAGCCATTTGAAATCTATAGCAAAGAACTGACCATTGTCGGTTCCTATGCAGGGACTTATGATACTTGGCTGAAAGCGATCCATCTCATCTCAAGTAAGCGGTTTAAACCAACGGATATTATTAGTAAATCAATTCCACTTACAAACATCGTGGATGGCATTAAAGAAGCGATGACTAATAAAGATATCATTAAAATCATCGTAGATTGTACGGTCGTCAGACAATAACCTATAGGGGGAAAAGAAAATATGAAATGGATAAAAGCACCACTCACCATCGTATTGGGTCTTAGTCTCATTTTGAGCGCATGTTCTTCAAATACGGATAGTAGTAAGTTAGCGGAACCTAAAAAGGATGGGGCCGCATCCACCCCTGGCGCGCAAGTCACATTAAATGCGGTAATGCTAGGAGCAACATGGGGGACGGCAACCCAAGAGTTAGCTAAACAGTACGAGAAAGAGACCGGTGTGAAAGTAAACGTTGAGCTCGTCGGGCGTGATGTTATTTACCAAAAGCTTGCCTTATCGATTGCAGGTCAAGCCAACTATGATCTGTTTAACGTGGATTATAACTGGGTGCCGGAGTTCGCATCTACCGAGAGCTTGTATCCTCTGAATGACTTGATTAAAAAATACAATGTGGACACATCTAAATATTTGCCAAGAGCGCTAGCGCTGACGCAATGGAATGGTAAAAATGGATCCTTCGGCGAGGGTGGCACGATCTACGGGTTGCCTCAAACCATCCATCCGCACGTACTCTGGTATCGCTCAGATCTATTTAAGGATGAGAACATAAAAAAAGAATTCAAAGCAGCATACTCCTATGATTTAGCTCCGCCAAAAACAATGAAGCAATTCAAAGACGCTGCTGAGTTCTTCAATGGAAAAGTTGTAAACGGACAAAAGATGTATGGCTGGGCTGCACAGGCAAGTAAAGGCTTCGGTAACGTCCATACGTGGCTAACTTTTATGTACTCCAATGGCGCCGATGTCATTAACTGGGACAAAATGACTTCTTCCTTATCAACACCAGAAGCGGTTGAAGCTACCAAAACGTGGGTAGATCTATTGAAATATTCTCCACCGGGGATTAACGATTATACCTTTGCGGAAGTGTCGTCTGATGCGGCACAAGGAAAACTGGCAATGGCGATACACTGGTCATGGTCCGCATTTGAAGTGGACGATGCGACGAAGTCCAAAACCGTTGGAAAATGGGATTTTGTGCAAGTACCTGAAATGAAAACATCTGTTCCCCATTTGGCAGGTTGGGCGAATGTCATTCCGAAAACATCGAAGAACTCCGAAGAGGCATTTAAATTCATGGCATGGCTGGAGAATAAGCAAAATGACGTCAATCAAGCCAAGATGGGTGGAGGCGATCCGGTACGTGAAGAGTCGTATGCAGATAGCTCATTAACCGATCTTAAGATCGAGGGCACAGATGTGAAGAAATTCCGCCGATATGATGCGCTTGGAGAAGCGATGAAAAAGGCAAAAGCCCGTCCGTTCTTCCCTCAGGAAGAAAAGTGGGAAAGTACGGTTTCTGAATATTTAAGCGCGGCTCAGTATAAACAAATTTCCGTCGAGGAAGCACTGAAGAAAGCCGATGACGCTGTGAATAAAATGCTGAAATAACGTATATTAGTTGGATTTGAGGGGGGGATATAAGCCCCCCTTTATCTTTCATTGGGAGAGTTGAGCATGAAGAATCTGAGATTGCAAAGAGGCGGGCCTTACTTAGTCATGCTGCCGGGACTATTGCTGCTTGCCTTGTTTTCGATTTATCCATTTCTATTTTTGGTAAAAGTCAGTTTCCAGAAATACAGTCCAGTAGGAGAGAACAATCCCTACGTAGGATTGAAAAATTATATACAGCTTTTTCAAGACCATAACTTTTGGAATGCACTGAAAGTAACCGGAATATTTGTTACGAGCTCCGTTGTTTTGGAATTTGTTATCGGCCTTGGACTTGCCATCATTCTTAACCGAATCGGGATCGGGCAGAAATGGTTTCAGTCCTTGATGCTGCTTCCGATTGCTATGGCTCCTACCGTCGTGGGCTTGATGTTTCGATTTATGATGAACGATCAATACGGAGTTTTTAACTATTTTGTTGAAATGCTTGGCTTAGACAGAACCGCTTGGCTTTCCAACCCACATTTGGCATTACCTGCACTCATCCTAACCGATATTTGGCAATGGACGCCGTTTATGATGATTATATTGCTGGCAGGATTAAAGGGAATACCGGATGAGCCCTACGAAGCGGCAAGAATCGACGGGGCCTCTGCTTGGCAGACCTTCCGTTATGTGACCATCCCGCAGCTATCGAGAATGATAGTGATTGCACTGCTTTTAAGAACGATTGATGCCTTTCGAATTTACGACACCATTTATATGATGACCAAGGGTGGTCCGATTAATGTAACTTCGACGTTAAGCTGGATTGTTTATGATAAAGGGTTTAAGTTTTTGGATTTCGGCTACGGAGCGGCCATTTGTGTCGTACTGCTGATTTTAGTCGTGAGTTTGTTAACCTTCTTGTTGAATAAAATTGATGTGTTTGAGGTGAAGGTAAAACCATGAATGAATCCAAACATTATTCCGTTGTTGTCCTGCAATATGTAGTGGTCTTGGCTGCGATGATCGTGTTTATATTTCCGATTTTTTGGATGATTATGACTTCATTAAAAAACCAGACAGATGCGTTTACAAGCGTACCGAAATGGACGTTTGCAGTAACGTATGAGAATTATAAAATCGTGCTGTTCGAAAGAAGCTTCATGAAATATTTAGGAAACAGTTTATATGTATCCTTGTTTTCCACCGTATTGGCCGTCACGCTTGGCAGCGGAATCGCCTATCCGTTCGCAAGGTACAAACTGGCTGGCGCCAAAAATGTATTATCTTGGGTATTGACGCTAAGAATCGTTCCTCCCATTGTCTCCATCCTGCCCATTTATCTTGTATTCTCAAAGCTGAATATGCTGGATACGTATACCGCTCTTATATTGATGTACACGTTTATGAATCTTCCGCTGACGACTTGGTTGCTATACGGTTTTTTTAAGGATATACCTGGAGAAATTGAAGAATCTGCCCTTGTTGACGGCTGCAATCGCTTCACCGCATTCTTTCGGGTGATTTTCCCGATCGTTGGACCGGGGCTCGTATCTGCTGCCTTGCTTTCTTTCATCTTCGCATGGAATGAATTTTTATTTGCGAACATCTTGTCTGGACCGCACGTACGAACAGCTCCGGTCGGACTTAACGAATACGCAACCCCGGTTAGTGTTTTGTGGGGTCAAATTGCGGCAGCGGGAACGATGATTATTGTCCCAATTGCTGTCATTACAGTTGCCCTGCAGAGAAAGATGGTAAGCGGACTCACTATGGGCGCAGTGAAGGGCTAATGAGGAGGAATATGAGATGTATAAGTATAGTGTAACCCAGTGGATCTATGGGCAAGAGGAACTTGAAACGAGTTTGAAGAGACTTCAAAAGTATGGTTATGACGGTGTGGAGCTTGCAGGTGAACCCGAATTGCTCGACATCGAGGAGATCCAGTCCTTGTTAAGTGAATATAAACTGGAATGCACTTCCATATGCGGCATCTATACGGCGGAACGCGACCTGACCAGCGCAAATTCGGATATCCGGAGGAGGGCTGTCCAATACGTGAAGGACTGCGTCGATATGGCTGTGCAATTGGGCGCTCGCGTGGTCATCGTCGTTCCGACACCTGTCGGGAAAAGCGGTCCCGAAACGTCCATTCAGGAAGAGTGGAGGCTCGCCGTAGAGAGTTTGAAGGAAGCTGGAGCCTATGCGGAAAGTAAACATGTTGTTCTCGCGATCGAAGCGTTAAATCGTTTCGAAACCTATCTGGTCAATACATTGACAACGGCAAAAAAATTGGTTGAAGAAGTAGATTGTCCAAGCGTTCGAATCATGGCGGATTTATTTCATATGAATATTGAGGAGAGAAGCCATATCTCCGCTCTTACCGATATTTCACCGTATTTAGCGCATGTCCATATTGCCGACAATACCCGGGAAGCGGCAGGTTTAGGACAGACCAATTTTGAGCATGTGATGCGAACGCTGTTAGAACTTCAGTATACTGGAGCGATTACCATGGAGTTTATGCCATCTGTATCGAACCCCTACTTGGTTGCTGCGCAGAATAATGAATCCGGCGAAGCGCTGCTCGATCACTATACGGAGCAATCTATCGATCATATTAAGGGAATTATGAACGCATTGACAAACGAATAAACGGATGAACAACTTGGGAGAGGTACCATATATGCAAAAAATAAAGGTAGGCATTGTTGGAACCGGCTTTATCGGTCCGACTCATATTGAAGCGATCCGCAGACTTGGGTTTGTGGATGTTATCGGGCTTGTAGAAAGCAATGCGGATGCGGCTGTGAAAAAAGCGAGCGAGCTCAGCATTCCTAAATCTTATGGAAATCTGAGTGAGATGCTTAAAGACCCGGAGATTGAAGTTATTCATAACTGCACGCCGAACCATCTGCATTTTCAGATCAATAAAGAAATTATTCTAGCGGGTAAGCATATCATTTCGGAGAAACCGTTGGCGTTGTCGAGTGAAGAATCGAGAGAGTTATTGGAGCTTACCAGGGAACATAAGGTTGTTCACGGCGTCAATTTCAATTATCGGCAATTCCCGATTGTCCGGCAGTTAAAATCGATGGTGGATCATCAAGAGCTGGGCAGCATCAATATCGTTCACGGAAGTTATTTGCAGGATTGGCTGCTCTTTGATACGGATTATAACTGGCGGCTTTCACCGGAAGCGGGGGGCAGGTCCAGAGCGGTTGCAGACATCGGCTCCCATTGGTGCGACACCGTTCAATATGTGACTGGCAAGAAAATCGTCGAAGTTCTTGCAGATCTTGCTACTATTGTACCGATAAGAAGAAAGCCGAAGGGCAGCGGCTCCACATTTGGTCTCTCCTCAAATCAAGAGGATCTTTACGAGCCTGTTCCTATAGCGACGGAAGATTATGCAACGGTCATTATCAAGTTCGAGGACGGGTCGCGGGGCACCTTTACAGTGTCTCAAGTTAGTGCAGGTCGAAAAAACCGACTAAGCTTTGAGATCAATGGCAGCAAAAGCTCAGCTGCTTGGAACCAAGAAGAGCCCGAAAAGTTGTGGATTGGGCATCGAGGCAGACCTAACGAAATCCTTATGGCAGATCCGTCTTTGTTTTCGGAGGAGGCAAGGTCTCAAATTCATCACCCAGGTGGGCATAATGAGGGATGGCCGGATGCCTTGAAAAATATGATGTTAAACTATTATACGTATATTTTGGAAGGAAAGAACCCCTTGACGGACCCGGCCCCATTTGCCACGTTTGAGGATGGACACATCTCCATGTGCATCACAGATGCAATTCTAGAAAGTCACGAAAACGGTCGGTGGGTGAAGGTAAAGGTTTGACCGATTGGTCTTAATGCATAAAAAAACGAGGTTGCCCCTAAGAGATGGACTTAGGGGCAATCTTTATCGAACAACGGATTTCCTTACGATTTACTCAACTTCAAAACTAGCAGCCTTCAAATTTGCTTCAATTTCTCCATAAGTGGTTGCAATACCTTGATGTCTGCCGTATCATTAGGAAAAATAATCTGTTGAAAATATATACACAGTGTACTGTGGGGGGCCGAACATGTTAAAAAAAATTGCATGCACGATCATCTCAATCCTTTTTGTAACCGATTTCATAGCAGGATTTATGAGCTCTTCCAAGTATCAAACCGTATATATGAATACCGTTAAAGAAGATCGGATCAAACAAAAACAACAAGATGTTCAAAGCAAGGAATACACGATTGCTATCGTTTCAAAGCTGGAGAGCATCCCCTACTTCAAAAGCGCCGAGGAGGGCACCAAGGAAGCAGCCAAAGATTTGGGAGTCAAAGTGATCTTTACAGGGCCGTCGATCGAAGATCCCGATAAGCAGGCGAACGTGATCCTGGAATTAATCTCACGCCAAGTGGATGCGATTGTTGTTTCAGCCAATGATCCTTTTAAATTGCTGCCGGTCTTGCAAGAAGCCAGGGAGCATAACATAAAGGTCATCACATGGGATTCAGATTTGGACCCGACGGGAAGAGAATTTCTCGTAAATATTGTAGATCCGCAAATAGTAGGGCGCCATTTAATGGATGCGCTTGCATCGAATTCGCACGAAACGGGCGAATTTGCGATTATTGCGGGATCGTTAGCAGCAGCAAATTCAAATGAGTGGATCAAGTGGATCAAAAAACAAATGATCGAAAACTACCCCCATATGAAATTGGTCGACATTGTGCCAAGTAACGATAATTTTGAGACGGCTTATGCGGCTACGAAACATATTTTAGAAAAAGATCCAAACTTATCGGGGATCATCGGCCTGAGTGTTGTTGCTCCTCCCGCAGCTGCTCAGGCTGTTGCTGAATTGGGGAAAAAGGGGAAGGTCAAGGTCGTTGGTTTGTCGACACCCAATCTCATGCGAACTTATATTAAAGAAGATGTATCGCCGGTCATTACGCTTTGGAGTCCCCAAAAATTAGGATACTTAACTGTCGTGTTAGCGAAAAATTTGCTCGATGGAAAATATCCGTATGACCGGCAAGTTATTGCGAATGTAGGCAATATAGGCGTAAAAAACGATATCGTCCATATAGGAGAGCCCATCGATTTTACAAAGGAAAATGTGGATCAATATGATTTCTAAAACGAGAATGATCGAATGGTTTAAACTGAAAAATTATCGGCTGAGATCGAAGCTGATCATCACATACATGCTTTTGACGGTAGTACCCATGTCGCTGCTAGGATACATTTCTTATAATCAATACACGAAGTCCATCGAGGAGCAGGTTGGGGAATACGTGCCGAGAATTTTGGACCAAGCGAACGAGAATATTGATAAACGGATGGCCGAATTCGAGAGTTTATCGGAGCTTTTATATAATTCAAGTCAAGTCGTATCGATCTTGAGAAAGGATTCAAATACCAATCCATTAGATTTACTGAATGACCGTTTTACGGTCAACAGCTTCCTCTCGAAAACCTATACGGGCGGAAACAGCGATCCTATTTTAGGGGTTTTTGTTTGGTCCAAAAAACGATTATTTTACAGTACGAAGGTCCCTTATTCAGGCTTTGAGCAGGAGCTTGATTTGTCCGGGAAGTCAAAAATTATTTTACCGAATGAAACCGATCTCCAATTTAAAGGCAATCCGCCTTATATATTGATCAAAAAACAAATCTGGGATTTCGAAAACCGGAAAAGTATCGGCTCCATTTTCATCGCTGTCCGATTGTCGTTCATCGAAAAAGTGCTTCATGATATGGATAAACAAGATAAAGCTGAAATCTGGATAGCTAATCAGGAGGGGCAGGTCATCTATCATACAGTCCCCAGTCAGATTGGTAAAGTCTTGGACGCCTCGAATTATCCTTTAAAGAATGGGAGCTTCCGATCCTATCGCAATGGTGAACGCAAATTGATAAGCGTAAGTCAATCTATGCAAACGGATTGGATGATTGTAAACAGCATTTCATTTAAATATATAACAAAAAATACGGACTTGGTTTTAAAGGTCATGATTTTTTTGTTTTTTGTTGTCGTTTTGATCACGAGCTTGATTTCAATTTTCATGGCCTGGAGCGTAAGCCTTCCGCTTCATAAGCTGAGCCGCTTAATGAAAAATGTGGAAGACGGGAACTTCCAGGTTGATCTCCATATCAATTCCAGGGATGAAGTGGGTGCGTTAGCGAGCAGCTTTAATTCGATGGTTTACAGAATCAGAAATCTCATTCAACAAAACTATCATATCGAGCTTCGGCAAAAGAAAGCTGAGCTGTATGCGCTGCAATCTCAAATTAATCCGCACTTTATGTACAATACATTAGAAACGATAAGTATGGCTGTAGAGGAGGATGAGAAGGAAACAGTCGTCGAAATGGTAACTTTGCTGGGCAGAATGCTGAGATTCTCGTTAAGCAATAAAGACCGATTCGTTAAGATCGATAAGGAAGTTGAGCATGTAAAAAATTATTTGACTATTCAGAAATACAGGTTTGAGCAGCGTTTAAATTTCAAGATTCAGTCGGTTATCGATGTAAACCAATATTTTTCACCTAAATTCATTTTGCAGCCGATTATCGAGAATTGCATCAAGCATGGTTTTGAAACCCGAAAAGGAGCTACGATCCGCATTCATGTGGAGAAAGTTCGGGGACTTGCTGCCGGCAGTGAGGACATTATTTTCAAAATTCAAGACGACGGGACGGGCATTGATCAAAAAACGCTCGCGGAAATTCATGAATTGATGCATTCGGATCCGATTGCCAAGAGGGATTCTGGTTTTGGCCTAATCAATGTACATGCCAGAATTATCATGATGTTCGGCATGGATTACGGGCTTACGATCGAAAGTGAATTGACCAAGGGGACTGTAGTCATGATCCGAATTCCTGTCATCGAAGATCACTTAGCGGTTGAAAAATACGTTGAATAAGAGGATGATCCATTCAATGAATAAGATAAAGACCATTATCGTAGACGACGAGACGCGAATTCATAGAGGCATTGAAAGAATGGTGCGGGCGAGCGGAGATGATTGGAAAATTGTAGGGATATTTTCGGATGGGATCGAAGTCATCGAATTTCTGCAAACGAACCAGATCCGGATAGACGTATTGATTACAGATGTGAAAATGCCGGAGATTGACGGTCTTACACTGATTAAAAAGATTAAAGAAATGCTTGGGGATCATACGTTTTACTCCATTATTGTCAGCGGGTACGATGATTTCCAATATGTACAGACGGCCATTCGGGAAGGTGCCTTTGATTATATTTTGAAACCGATCGACCGGACGCAATTTTATGAGCTACTGCAAAGAGTGAAACATAAAATTATTGAAGAAGCGCATACCAGGCATAAATGGAACGATATGCAGAAAAAAGCCGAGAGGCTTACAACCGCCAAACAAACGCAGCTTTTAAGCGAGGCCGTATCATCAGAGCCCGAAGACATTTCAACCATGTATTGGACTAAAGATTTTCCGGACGGATTATACCAGCTCATGTACGTCAATACGGATGAATTTCCAATGAAGACTCGCGAGTATTCGCCGGATGATTGGGGGATCATGGCGTACGCCATTGAAAATATCATCAATGAAGTTGTTACGCAAGGCGTCGGTACCCAGGAATGCCATATGGGTTGGTGGTGGAGAGGAAGGCGATTTCACTTCTGGGTACTCCTGGTACGTTCGAATCAAGAAGCCGATTGTTGTTCGGCAGCCGGAGAGAAATTTGCGAACGATCTTAGGAGAAGCATCAACCAATATTCCCCGTTCAGCGTGTCGATTGCGATAAGCGACCCTTTCCATGATTTGTCCATCCTGCCTATTATGAAAAAACAATTGTTGTCATTGATGCGCTTCAGAATGCTTTATGGCGGAAATCAAGTGTTTTCGTCGCGATTAACTTCCGAATCGGGATTTAAGAACGAAAAGCCGTTTATTTCTCCGGGGCTGAAAGAGTTGGCCGGTCAGCTCACATCAACGCTTGGCCGATGTGCGATAACGGAAGTCGACAAGCTTTTAAGTTCGTTTTTCAAAGAAATGACAAAGCTGAGTTCTCCTTCGGGGATGCTCTCCGTGATTCATTATTTAATTTTTGAAATGTACGGTGTGTGTATGGAAAATATGGAATCCGGCATTTTTTTGGGTGAATTGGATGATGTCTTTGAGGCGATTAAGGCCGAATCTAATCTGAATCGCTTGAAAGAGCAAGTGAAACAAATCGTTTTTCAAGTTCATCAAAAGCTGCTGAATTATAAGGTAGACAATGTTCAAGTTCCTGTCGTCAAAGCGAAGGCATGGATCCACGAAAATTTAGACCAAAAAATTTCCGTTAAGCTCATATCCGATCAAGTTTATATGAATCCGACTTATTTTTGTGAGTATTTCAAAAATCAAACGTCAGAAACCGTGCTGGATTATGTGACAAGGATCAGACTGGAAAAAGCAAAGGAGCTTTTATTAAATACGGATTTAAAAATAGGCGAAATATCGGAACGGGTAGGCTATCAGGATACAAAATATTTTAGCCGGTTGTTTAAACAAAAATGGGGAATATTGCCATCTAAATATAAGGCCACCTGATATAAAAACGTTGAAAAAAGGGGCGACTCCTGTGAGCCGATTACGAATCATATGGCTGCTGAAGGCTTTCACAGTCATTTGTGCATTACTTTTCATTACGGCATGTAGAAACGAATCTGGCAGCAACTCAGCTCCGGAAACGAAAAATGCCAATACAAGCAGCGCCTCGACGCAATCCGCTGAAATTGATTACGGCCTCTTTTGCCGAGTGGAGTGCAAGGATATATTGACGCTTCAGGCGTCGCCGATTTCCATAAAAGGTAAAGTAGGCGTCATTGTCTCCGGAAACTTTCCTTATGGCTTAGGTACGAAAAGACTAGCCGAACAATCGGCGAAGGCCTATTTCCCGAATATCGAATTGGTTGTTGGGAATGGGAACAGCGATCCGGTTATCCAAACGAGTGTTGTGGATGATTTTATAGCTATGAAAGTTGATGTTTTAGTTGTCGATCTCGTTGAAAAGGACACGGTTAATCCTGCGTTAGAACGCGCTAAGGCCGCAGGAATCAAGGTGATCTTGATTGATCGGCGGACGAATACGGAAGTATTGACGACCATCAAGGCAGAAGATGTGGAGGTAGGGAGAAAAGCGGGTCAGATGCTGGTCACCCTTTTGAATGGAAAGGGTAATATCATTGAAATGGGAGGGACATCCGCTTCTTCCACTTCCATCGATAGAAACAAAGGAATCATGGAGGCTTTCTCAGGTTATTCCGATATTAAAGTAATTGCCAGTCAGAATGCACACTTCGACCAATCCACGGGTTATAAAGTAATGGAAGATCTTCTTCGGCGCTTTCCGAAGGGGCAAATCAACGGACTGATCTCCCATGCCGATGTTATGACAATGGGGGCCATTCAAGCGATCAAGGAGGCTGGCAGGGAAAAAGAAATAAAGGTGGTCAGTGTAGATGCTCAAGAAACAGGGTTGGCTGCTATTGAGACCGGTGCAATCGATGCCATCGTCGCTTATCCGATTGTTATGCCGATGGGAATTATTGCTGCAGCAAAAACGCTGGCAGGAGAACCTTTGCCGAAATCAATCGAGTTGGAAGCTCCTATAGTAACCAAAGAGAACGTTGAACGGTATAAAGGCAAAACGGGGTACTAGTTCAAATAAGGAGCATAATGAAAACGGTAAGGGATATCTCATTTTATAGTGAGATATCCCTTTCTTTGTGTTCTCAACTCATGTACTGAGGATTCTCCCCCTCATCCGAAGATTATGAACTTATGAGGAAGTCCGAAATAAGTTAATTTATATATATACCCCAATACTACTAAACATAAGCAGAGTCAGGGGGAGGGAGTAGGAGACCATCTCTCAAAAGGAAGTTCAGCGCAACATGTGTAGGATAGTCCAATAAAACTGAAATGGCGAAAGGGGAAAACAACGATGATTTCAAACGCAGCATTGAAATGGATTCCTGAAAAATTTGGACATTGGGTACGTTATGGTGAGTTCCAAGGACCCGGTGAAACGATTACGAATGAGGACTACAAGGCCCGTGTTGAAATAGCAAAACAAAAAATGGTGGATGAGGGTCTGGATGCATTGATCGTCTTCGGCGACTGCTACCGAATGTCCAACATCCGCTGGCTAGTAAACTACCGCACTATTGACGGTGTGTATCCGCAGCCGATGCTGCTGTACCTGGTGCCTGACAGCAATCCTGTGTTCTTCTTGCCGATGAGTGAGATCCCGTCCGCTCACTCCGTATCCGCTATGGATGACATGGGCGGTGACATTCGCGAAATCCGTAAAGATTGGGCTCCATTCCTGAAGGAGCGCGCAGCTCTAGACAAGCCGAAAAAGGTCGGCATCTGCGGTTATACGTACATGGATCTGGAGTTCTGGTTCCCGATCAATGAGGCGTTCAAAGAATCCGAAGTGAAACGGTCCATGATCATCGAGCAGCTGAAGTCCAAGAAAAACGAGGCGGAGATCGCTTCCATGAAGCGTGCGGCCCGCGTGTGCGACGCCGGTATCGAAATGCTGCTCGAGCTGCTGCGGGACAGCGAAGGGATTACCGAGCAGGAAGCTACCTCGCTTGTCTACGCAGCAATGTTCGCAAACGGTGGACACGCGATCGCTTATGACATCATGATCCAATCCGGTGAGAATACAGACGTCCTCTTCAAACGCCCAACTAACCGTCAAATGCGTCGTGGTGATCTTGTCATGATGGATTACGGTATTCGCGTAAATGACTACTCTTCTGACAATGCCCGCACGATCTGTTACGGCAACGTGTCTCCAGAGGCAAAACGATTGATGGAAGCCTGCTCCCTCGGATACGAAGAGTGCTTGCAAAAAATTAAAGCCGGCATGACCGGTATCGAGGCTGACCGTGTCATCCGTGAGGCATTCCGTAAATACGAAGTTGAGCAATATCTGGTAGAAGTGAGCGAAGGCCGTACCGGCGCGCATGCAACAGGCATGGATCCAGAGGAAGATATTCCGGAAATCGGACCGGCTTGCGACAATGTGCTTGAAGAAGGTCAAACCTTTGCCTATGAACTTTCTCTGATCGTTCCAGGTATTGGTGGTGTGCGGACAGAGGATCAAGTGGTTGTGCGCAAGAATGGTTTGGAACCTTTCCACACCTTCAATCGTTTTCTTTACGTTGAATAATCGGATAACAAAAACAGTTTAAGTAGCCTACAGAAGACCCAGTACCTATCACTAATGGGTCTTCTGTAGGCTACCCCAGCACTACGTAAAGTCCAGCGGTATTCGAGCCTACAAGACCTTCCAGGATGCGCTCAATAGCTTTATCAAGTTCCTTGAGTTGAGCTTGAATACTGCGGATGGACTGGATCGATGTTCCCAGAACTAAATCAATCGAGTCCTCAATGCACTTGGATAAGCGGTATGAAGCTCTGGCCGCTTTCTGAATGCAGTTCGCTACATTCTCAGGATCAGGGAACCGGTTTCGGCCTTTGTCCTTTAAGTAGTCGGCCAAATCAGCTACATCCATGGAACCAATCTCGTCAAGGCTATACTTTTCGAAGAGAAGCTCCATAATGGCATGTCCGAAGACGGAGCTATCTACTTCTGTGCGAAAGGCGCTGCACTTGTAGAACAGATTTTGAAGAAAGTACTGTTTTTCACGAGTTAGACTATTAACAAGATGAAATCGCATGCGAGTCACTCGCTGTAAGGCAATGTATTGCTCCTGACAGGGCCTTGTCCTCGTGAAGATACATAGCTGGGTGCCAGCTGCAAACAGCGGTTGCTTCAAGGCTAATATGAATCTCGGTCGATTTCATTTTGTCTGAGAAAGCAACGATTTGATCACGTAAATAAGAAGCGCCAACCAGATTATTGTCCACAGTGAACGAGTGAAGGGAATCACCATCACTGCCCATGAAACAGACTTTCATATCTTGCGAACTTACGTCAATCCCGACAAACAGCTTCAAGGGGATGACCTCCTTTCTTTATGGATCCAAAGGGAATATGGACTTTTCGGATTGCCCCCAGCGCGCTCGCAGATCAATCACCCTCGCATATTAGAACTCACTCCGGTCCATGAGCTGCCCCGATGCTGCTAGCTAGTCGGGCATGGGCTGCCGAAGGGAATAGTCAGCGGGTAAGAAGTGCCAAACGAGTGCAAGGAAAACAGACTTTAAAAGTAGACTATGCTACGGGAGAAAAGAGAATTTTCCCGAATGAATCCTTAAGATTCATTGTTTGGAAGCAATCCGAAAAGTCTATACCTTATTATTAAAATTCATAAAATTTTCAAAGAACAAAAATGGAAATTTTGAAGGCGGCCGCCAGTACCCTAGGGTACTGGAAATTGGTTGAAAACAACCTTTAAGAAATACTATACGAGGAGAATGATATACGGAACTTGAACTTAAAGACAAAGTGGTTGTTGTAACGGGAGCAAATGCGGGAATAGGACTATCCGTTACGAAAGTGTTTTTGTCGGAAGCGCTAAGGTAGTAGGTGGAAACCGTAGAATTGATGCGCTTGTGGCATTAAATTCGGATCGGTTGATGCCGGTTTCTGCGGATTTTAGTACGACTGATGATTCCACTCTGATCATTGAAAAGGCGATTGAAGCATTTGGAAGAGGATTCAGTTCTTGAGACTAATTTCATGAGTATGGTACGGACTTCACGTGTGGCCATTCCGTATATGATAAAACAGAACGCAGGAGTAATTATAAATATCTCGTCCGAGGTCGGACGCCAGCCCGATTCGCTCATACCTGATTATAGTATGTTTAAAACAGCCATGATCAGCCTCTCCAAAGCTTAATCGAATGAATTCGGCTCAATGGGGATTCGAGTTAATGTCGTAACTCCCGGTTCAATCAGAACGCCGCTTTGGGAAAGTCCCGGCGGCTTTGCAGAATCCCTTGCCTCCAAATTGAAGATGGACAGGGAGGAAGCAATCGTTTATTATACGCGAAACATTCGCAAAATGCCGATCGAACGTCTCGGAAATCCCGAAGAAGTGGCGTCCTATGGTAAATGGCGGATCCTTAAAAGAAATTTAACGATTGTCACAATTTTGATCCGGTTCAAGCATCATAATCTAGGTTGATGAGCGAGAAAATTGCTCAGAATAAGGCTTACTCGGCAGTTGGATTCAGAATTTCGACTTCACGGACTTGTGCAAATTGATAAAATGGTAATACTTGGCGGCGGGTTACCTATTTATCGCGATTCACATTTGATAGGGGCATCGGTGGTGTTTCAGGCGGAACTTCAGAAGAAGACATCATTTGTGTACAGGCGGCTCTGGCTTCTATTTTGCCAATTTGAAGAATGGGGTGTTTTATGAAAACGAGGCACTTAGGAAAAACGGGATTGCAAGTACCTGTACTAGGCTTTGGAACATCGCCGCTTGGCTCGATGTTTAGTGAGGTAGACGAACAAGATGGTATCCGAACTGTGCATGAGGTTTTGGATTTAAGCATTAATTTTATTGATACTGCGCCTTTATACGGACCTTTAAAAGCGGAAATCATTTTAGGAAAGGCGCTGAAAGACGTACCTCGCGACTCCTATTTGTTGTCTACCAAGGCCGGACGTTACAAATGGACGGAATACGATTTTACATCGGAAGGTATTGTTCTCAGCTTGGAAGAAAGCCTACAGAGATTGAATACCGACTATGTAGATATTTTCCAGCTGCATGATATTGAATATACCTCACTTGAGGAGGTAGCAGAGATTTGCATACCTACATTGCAACGCTTGAAGCAACAGGGCAAATTCGTTTTTACGGGGTTACAGGTTTTCCGATGAAAACCTTCCGGTATATTTTGGAAAATGCTGAGATTGATACTATGTTATCGTACTGCCATTATTCATTAAACAACACAACATTACTCGATCTACTTCCGCTTGTTAAAGAGAAAAACGTCGGTTTGATGAGTGCATCTCCGCTTTCTATGGGACTTTTAAGTAAAAAGGGAGTCCCTTTTTGGCATCCGGCTGATGAGGAGATAAAAGAACTCGCCTCAAAAGCGATACGATTCTGTGAAGAACGGGGAGAAAACTTAGAAAAACTGGCCTTACAGTTCTCTGTTCAAAATGAGCAAATACCGGTTACACTGGTTGGATCCACAAATCCGAAAAACATACGCCGTAACATCGCTTGGATCGAGGAGCCAATCAACGATGACCTGCTTAAGCAAGTGCAGGAGATTCTGAAGCCGATTCATAATCGTTGTTGGAGCAGCGGAAGACCGGAGAATGATGATATCTAGCAAAGTTAAATATAATTAATTTCTAAAAATGTGAAATATATTGAATTTAAAATCGAAGCTGAGTCAATATTTGGGTTTAAGCAAACTTTTTAACAATGCTCATATTCTCAATGATATAGAGCTTAAACTTCAAGATTAGAAATTTTTTAAATATATAAATAAAAACGTTTTCAATTTTACATCGATAAATTTGGAGGATGTTTATGCATGAAAAGAAAGGCGGTCTCTGATACGTATTACTGTATCCAATGTAAAATGCTACATGAAGCACATCAATCTTATAACCAAGGAGTGACATTCCGTACTGGATTTTTTTATATAGGAAGAGAAATTTATCCATCTGGTTTTTGTCAAAATGATATAAACCATCCGAATAACCGGTTAACGACGGAAAACGATGTTTCTGATGCTTGAGTGGATCACGAAATTTGTTGTGATTTTTTATTGGATCATTTGAAACTCGTCGTTGGAATGGTTGAGCAGGTGCGTCATATTTCCAATATGGAGATGAAGTGACTAGTTCAGCGGTTGAAACGAAGGAAACGTCAGAAAGAGAGAATGCTGCGCTACTTACAGTCATTGAATAATGAACTCGATTAGAGACATCGTAATACATTGGCACTGATATTTCTGCCCTTGGTAACCAATCTTCGCAAATTGTTACGTTTACGTTTACTGAGCTCATTACCGGAATAACTCTCAGACCAATCAGCTTGCACTGAATGCTTCTATTGAAACGTCACGCGCGGGAGAACATGGCAAAGGCTTAACTGTTGTAGCTGCGGAAATTAGGAAGTTAGCCAGGAATTGAAAGAAACGACAATTAAATTTGTTGTTTGATCAAATCTACTAGTAGTACAAGTATTCCTTAGGGGGTGCTGGTTTTTTGTTTTTGTTGCAAAAGGGTTTCTTGTTATCATGACGAAATTTTGAGATTTATCTGTCCGCCACGGAGGTTGAGTTTGCAATAAATTTCAAACAAACGAATAACAAGAGTTAAATAAACAAGACATTAAGGCTTCAGTAATTTGAACCTTTTCAACGGAGAACGAAAGTTTTATTATATAATTCAAGGCCGCCAGGTCGTTTGGCAGCCTTGCTAAGTTAACGGACAGATTTGTTAAGTAAGGAATTTTACGTTGCTTCGTGTCCACAACCTCAAAAAATTCGACAACACAGGGGAAGATCTCGAGGATTATTCTCGATCGGGACGATCGGATTGATCAAAGCGATCGAGTTGTTCTCGCCGAACAAAGGGACCAAGCTCGCGACTTTTGCGGCTCGCTGTATCGAGAACGAAATACTTATGCATCTTCGCTCATTGAAGAAAACGCGTAAAGATGTGTCCTTGCATGATCCCATCGGAACGGACAAAGAGGGGAATGAAATTACATTGATCGACATCCTCGGGACAGAAGCAGATGATGTCGTGGATAAGGTGCAGTTGAAGATAGAGAAGAGTAAAATTTACCGCAATCTGGAAATTTTAGATGATCGCGAGAAGGAAGTCATCGTTGGCCGGTTTGGTCTGGAACTTGGCGGGGAAGAGCGGACGCAGCGGGAGATTGCGAAGGAATTAGGGATTTCGCGCTCGTATGTGTCGCGAATTGAGAAAAGGGCGCTCATGAAGCTTTATCATGAGTTTTATAAGGCGAAAAGGTAAGGGATATGAATCAGATACTTCATTTATTTGGACTTAGTGCAAGTAATGGAGGTGTAGGTTATGACGTTAATTCATATCGAAAATGCCAGTAAATACTATACGATGGGCGAGGAAACGATTAAAGCATTAGATGATATCTCATTAGATATTGATCATGGAGAGGAGTTCGTGGCCATCATGGGGCCGTCAGGTTCCGGCAAATCAACGCTGATGAACATCATCGGGTGTTTGGATGTTGTAGATAAAGGTATCTATGACCTGGATGGTCAAGCAATAAACTTGCTTAAGGATTCTGGGCTCGCTGAGATTCGTAATCGGAAGATTGGCTTTGTTTTTCAGAGTTTTAACTTGCTGCCGAGGTTAAGTGCTTATGAGAATGTGGAATTGCCTTTGATCTATCGGGGTATGAGCAAAAGGGAAAGAGTGCCGCTTGTTCTACAGGCGTTGGAAGCGGTGGATTTACTGGATCGCAGGAAGCACTTTCCATCGGAGCTATCTGGCGGACAGCAGCAGCGTGTTGCTATTGCGCGAACGTTGGCAGGAGATCCGTCGATCATTTTGGCGGATGAACCTACGGGAGCATTAGATTCGAAGACTGGTGTAGAGATTTTAAACATTTTAAAGAGATTAAATGCACAAGGTCGGACGATTATTTTGATTACGCATGACTTATTGATTGCGCAGCAGGCGAAGCGGATTGTGAGGTTTCGGGATGGGCAGTTATTTAAAGATGTTTAACAGGTGATTTATAAGACCGGGACTCCTTGGAAATAAGGGGTTCCGGTTTGTTATTTTTAATAAATTGTTTGATTTTTGAATGAAAATGGTACGACATTAAACTAACGGACAGACTTGTGGCAGCCCTTCGCTCAGGGAAGGGCAGTTATTTATAGCTTTAATTACATTAAACGCACAGCAGATGAGCAAGTTGAAGTTATTATGGATATTGATAAAAACGGGACCTAGATATTTGAAGGAACAGATAGAGAATCATATCAATGTTTATATGAAATGGCAGATAAAATTATTTTTCTTGATACACCTTTATGGAAACGTAGAATAAGGATTTTAACTCGGTACCTAAAGCAAAAACTTGGTATTGAAAAATGTCATTATAAATCGGATTTGATAATGTTAAAAATGATGTATGAATGGACACGGGACTTTGAAAAATAGAAGCTATTTTGAAACCAAGTTAAAACTATATAATAAGAAACTGATTAGATTACATGATAATAACTATCTGAATTTTGTTAGTTAAAAAATAATTCTTGTTACTCAGTACATGACCTGCATATTGAGGGACGGAGAACGATACTTCAATGAGACTGTAGGGAATGACGGAACCTGTATTATAATGAAACCATCCATCCCGCCAATACTCCTGCACGCTTCGTGCTGATTAAGTGAGCTAATTGTCCGGCTTGTTTTACCTCATCCTTAGTAACGTTAACAAAGGACTCTCCTTGTACAGTGATGTACAGGAGGGTCCTTTGTGCGCTTGGCAGCGCAACCGACTTAGGAGTGAAAGTCTCCAGTATACCGCGAGGTGGCGGAAGTACATAGCTAACGCATAGTGCTTAGTCCGTGAGGGTAGGTGCGGAGGATGCGAAGGCAAAACCCGGAACAGGCGGCATACCATGTTGGCTGACGAAGTCGGATCACCCTGCAAGGGAAGGGGATGTCCAATACCACCGATGGCTTCGGAAGTTAGGAGGACTGGATTCGGGGGAAAGTCGGATGATGTGACCCAAGGAGATCTCATCGTTTCCGCTCAGAGCGGTAACCTTTTAACAAGACCGTGATGGTTAAGAAAGGGCTATAAATGGTGAGAAGTCAGACGTAGGGATAGTAGCGAAAAAGCTTGCCAGAAAGGCCGTAAAGGCAAGTGAATCGGCGTGAGAAAAAAATCGCCGGTGCAAGCTGCGACTCAAAAGGCGGAGACTTGTGTGAAGCCCGAAACCAGAGAAGAAGAGTTATTGAGGGAAGCCATGTGCCAGACAGAAGCCGGGGAGCCATGAAGTGCGAAGAACCGGGGAATGAACATAAGGAGAAGCCGTCCGGGGCGAGTACCGACAGAGAAGCGGAGATTGCCGAGAGGCTACAAACCGTGAAACTGGAAGGGAAGGAGAACGAGCATGGGGGAACAAGTGCAGGACAATGACTCACGTGAAGGAGTAAAGAAGCAAGAAGAACGAAAATGGTACAGTCTAATCAGTAAGATATGGGCAAAACCAAACTTGGAGGATGCGTTTAAAGAGGTTAAGCGAAACCGGGGAGCGGCAGGGATCGATCAGGTGACCGTAAAGGCATTTTGAATCCAAGTTGGAGCACCATCTAGAAGTGCTTCAGCATGCGCTGAGAAGTAAGACGTATCGGCCAAAGCCGGTCAGACGCGTATATATTCCGAAAGCAGACGGTACACAAAGACCTCTGGGCATACCGAAGGTAAGTTCATACTGCACGCCTCCCAATTTGGTTTTGGACTTTATAGCATAGTAACCCTATTTCAGCAATTTGACTGGTTCAAGATGCCCAGAATCCTGAATACGTTGTCGTAGTGCAATCTCTTTTTGCTCGTCTAGCGGGATATCCCAAGGAAATCCCGGTCCTATCTTCTGACCCTGCAATATCCCATGATCAAGCCAATAATAGACAACATGAGTAGATACCTCCAAGCGCTGCGCCACCTCCTTTACCGTGAAGCCTTGTCGTGGTAGTGAAAAGGCAGGTATTTTGTTCAAGTAGCGGATCCACTTGATCGAGGGGACTGTGAAAATTCTACCTTCT
>NZ_AUGY01000019.1 GCF_000422905.1 Paenibacillus alginolyticus DSM 5050 = NBRC 15375 | reverse complement strand
GCAACCACCTACATTGAAGCTGGATCAACGATTGCCAGCGATAGATATCGTTCTTATCAAGCTTTGGCCAAAAATGGCTTCCACCATGAAGCCAAAAAGTACGACCTGAAAGAAAATCCAGATCATCTAAAGTGGCTTCATACGATCATCTCTAATGCGAAAGCTTTTATTGGTGGTACCTACCACGGCTTAGATCCTAAGCACCTACAAGCATATCTCGATGAGTTTTGCTATCGATTCAACCGCCGTGAGGTCAAAAGCGAGTTATTCAATAGGTTAGTTCATTGTTGCCTATCGTCTACGACGATTACCTATCCTGAGCTAGTTGGATAATCAAAAAAAAAAATACTTTTGCAATGTTTGAAGTGACTTCGCTTGTTGTAAAAAGTGCAACAATTCATTCGGATTCCCCCTATAATCCTCCTCATGTTGCAAAAAATACAACAATTTTCAACTTTAGGAGTCTAAATGGGGAGGTATTGCCTTAAACTGTTGTACTTTGAAAAACAATCGCTGTTTAAAACCATATAAAGGCTGGAAATTGTTGTAGATAGTGCAACATCGCTATACATTCCGCTCTGGAATCAGAGATTTCCCCCACCTACACTTCTAATTTATAGAAAGTGCATTAAGCTTCCTTGAGCTATTTAAGCAGGACGGAAAACAAAGAAACAAAAAACAATACGCTTTCTTGCTCCGCAAACTCGACGGGAAACAAAAAAGTGGTCAAATCCACTGGATTATAGGTCGGCTTGAATGCGGAACTCTGTGGAGTGATTTCGAACATCTAGGCTGCAAATCTGAGGATCGCGGGGAACCAGGTGCCGTTATTTCGGTGATTATGTCGATGCGGAACTCGCACGCGGAACGTAGGGCCCTATTTTCGCGTTTTACCGGTTTTTCCACCTCGAAAGCGGGAAATAGAGGCTTCTACGTTCCGCTAAAACCTGGTGATGCCGGTACGTGTTGAGTTCGGGAAACAGATATAAGAGAGTATGTTCACAGGTGGATGAACAAATATTGTTTGGCTACATCTATCATAATTTCCAATACAACAAAAAAAATCTTTTGCCCGCCTTTCAGCTGCGGCAAAAGATCACGAATTATCGTTGCTCCGGCACCGGTAAACCTAAATGATGGTAGGCCTGAGGCGTTACCATCCGGCCTCTAGGGGTGCGCTGCAAGAATCCAATTTGCAGCAAATAAGGCTCGTAGACGTCTTCGATCGTCTGACTCTCCTCGCCGATGGTGGCGGCAATCGTTTCGAGCCCAACTGGGCCGCCCTGAAAGCTTTGAATGATGGCGCGCAGCATCTTATGATCAATCTCATCAAGTCCAAGGTCATCGACTTGTATGAGCTTGAGCGCCTCTTTGGCGATGTCCAGCGTGATAATGCCATCGCCTTTCACTTGCGCAAAGTCGCGCACCCGCTTCAGCAAGCGGTTCGCGATTCGCGGTGTTCCCCGCGAGCGCATGCCGATCTCGCGCGCAGCTTCACCGACGATGCCGACCTGCAGGATGTCGGCCGTTCGGCTGACGATGTAGGTGAGCTCCTCCACCGTATAAAACTCCAGCCGACTGACGACCCCGAAACGGTCGCGCAGCGGCGCAGAAAGCAGTCCGACGCGTGTCGTCGCGCCGATCAAGGTAAACGCCGGCAAGTCTAGACGCACCGAGCGTGCGCTCGGCCCCTTGCCGATGATAATATCAAGGGCAAAATCCTCCATCGCCGGATAAAGCACCTCTTCCACCGTACGGTGGAGGCGGTGAATTTCGTCGATGAAGAGCACATCGCCCTCCTGCAAATTCGTCAGGATGGCAGCTAAATCGCCCGGCCGCTCGATGGCAGGGCCGGAGGTCGTTCTTATATTCACGCCAAGCTCGTTGGCGATGATGTTGGACAGTGTCGTTTTGCCGAGGCCAGGCGGCCCGTACAGCAGCACATGATCAAGCGCTTCCTTACGCTGCTTGGCAGCTTCGATGTAGATCTTGAGGTTCTCCTTTGCCTGCTTCTGGCCGATATATTCGGCCAAATAACGAGGACGTAGGCTGTACTCAATCGTGTTGTCCTCCATCATTAAATTAGCCGATATAATCCGGTCATTGTCCATGGTGATCCTCCTTAGAGTTTTGCTTTAGCAAAACTGACTTCGTAAGCACTTTTTAAACATTCGCTGGGTCTTGCTTTTGCAAGCCAAATCCACCTTCACTACATCGTATACAAAGCTTGCAACGCAAGCTTCATCAACACATCAACAGAATCCGACGGATTCGCTTTTGGCTTCACTTGCAACCAAGCGCGATCAGCTTCAGCTTCCGTGTAGCCAAGCGTCATCAATGCTTCCTTCGCTTCGCTCCAAGCATGACCACCATCGCTAAGCTGCGCCGATCCGACAACGCTTAATGCTACCGCAGCCTCCGGGCTTGAGAAGCTTACCGAACCCAATTTGTCCTTCAGATCCAAAATAATCCGCTGTGCAGTCTTCTTTCCTATGCCGGGAAGCTTGGTTAAGAAGGCCAGATTTTCCTGGCTAATTGCCAGAATCACAGCCTCCGGTCTTCCACCTGCAGCAAGAATTCCCAGTGCAACCTTTGGGCCAATTCCCGTTACATCAAGCAATAAGCGGAACAAAGACTGCTCATCCCGTGAAATAAAACCGAATAGCAAATGAGCATCTTCACGCACATGATAATGAATGAACATCGTCACATCTTCATCTTCTTTATGCGGCAGCGCATAGGGATTCGGGCAGAATACACGATACCCTACGCCGTTCACATCCAGCACAGCATAGTCGCTCTCACGGAGCGCAACTTTTCCTCTTAAGAAATCTATCATCGTTTCCCGACCTCATTTATCCTAGATTGCAAAGCTGAAGAATGCGCATGGCAAATAGCAATCGCAAGCGCATCCGCCACATCATCAGGTTTAGGTATTTGCGATAGCTTAAGTAAAATTTTGACCATTTCCTGCACTTGATGTTTCTCGGCATTCCCATAGCCTACAACGGATTGTTTGACTTGAAGCGGTGTATATTCAGCAATCGGCAACCCAGCCTGGACACCCGCAAGAATCATGACCCCCCGCGCTTGTCCTACTGTGAATGCCGTCGTTACATTCCGATTAAAGAACAATTTCTCTATCGACATCGCGTCAGGTTTATACTTCTCTATTAATTGCGTCGTAGCATCATAGACATCTTTCAGCCTGATCCCAGGGTCCGTATGTGCTTCGGTTTGAATTGAACCATACTGCACAGGAATGAGCTTACTTCCGATCTTATCAATAAAGCCAAAACCAACGATCGCGATCCCCGGATCAATACCTAGAATACGCAAAGCAATTCTCTCCCATCTTTTAAAAAAGCGAACATATGTAGTCATTTCATTATAGCAGATAACAAAAAAAAGAGATAGACTCAGGAATCTCCCGATCTACCTCTTCATCCTACGATCACCTTATTATGGACTTGTCATTGCCCGTTCAGTCTCTTGTGGCGGCATGGCATAATCGCTGAAAGTTGATAATACGCTATTATACTCCTCCAAATCAGTGACTCGAATCCCTTCATGGAGCTGCTTCACCGTTTCGCGCGGAAGACTGCTTTCTAAATGCTTAATATTCAATTGAAAAAATGTTCGAATCACATTATCTTTGGCTGGTGTTCCATTAAATAGGGACAGATTGCTGCTGCCGTCGATGCCGAATACCGCCTTTTCCTTGCATGCCGGCGATAAATCATCAATATTTTCGGTAAAAGTGACCTCTCCATTCGCCCCTATGCTTAGTAACCAATTTGGATGCTTCATTTGCATTTTCATTAACTCTTGAGGGGTTTGCAGGCCCAACTGACTGCGCTCTTCGCCACAAACATAAGTCTTAAGTAAATAGCTCTTTCTGCTATCCGTTATACTTTTCAACGTTGTCGTCGCATCTTGAAGACGTTGATCGTCTACCGGTGTAAGACCAGCAAAGGTCGATCTTACTGCTCCTTCGGGGTTATCACCAGCACTTAGAAGGCCTCCAGTTGCATATAATATATAGCTAACCATAACTACGGCAAGGAACATTCCTAAAGTCAACCAACTACGTTTCCAACGCAGCCTTCTTTTCAAATGCTTCAAAAATTGTCTTACATTCACCGATATCCCCTTCTATTCTCGTTTTTCCGTATTGTTTCCATTTGCATGTGACACTATACATCATTTACCATAGAGGGAGTGTATGAAACCAATCAAGACGGACGGTGAAGCCCAAACATGAACGGTAGAAAACGAATCAAACGTACAACACTCCTAATTATAGGAGTTGTCCTGTTATGGGGGGCAGTCGCCATTTGGAATGAAGTACAAAAAAATGAATCCGGTGTAACCTCACCGCGATCAACTTCAGCCTCCTATCCAACTCCAGCTCAGAAAAGTCACCAAACATCCATGAATTCGGTAACAAATGGGTATAAAATAAGCTCTCCCTAGCTTTAAAATTTGACTGTAGCCACAGAAATGATATAGTCAGAAGTAGATGAAAAATTCACATACTTATTCAGGGAAACCGATATATATTTGAAAAGGCAAATGCTAAGTTTGCGATACCAGTTTTCTTACGAAAACTATAAGCGGAGAGACTTTGAGATCAGCTCAAAGATCCCAAAGCAGAGAGACTTTGAGCACGCTCAAAGATCCCTATATTAGGAGGGGAACAGCATGAATGTGGCAGAACTTCAATTAATTCAATTATCCAGACGGGGAGACCGCAACGCTTTCGTGGAGCTAGTCGAGTTATACCGTAACAAAATACAGAAACTTGCTTTTCGTATGCTGCATAACAGACCTGATTCAGAGGACATCGTTCAAGAAACATTCATCCGTGTTTATTTGAACTTAAACCACTTTGATGAAAGTCAGAACTTCTCTACTTGGATTTATCGCATCGGTAAAAATGTCGCCATCGACTTGCTGCGCAAAAAAAGACCCGTTCAATCCTTAGATGCCGAGCTGAACGATTATGACGATGATTACAGCTACTACAGTAAGCTTGCGAGTCAAGATCAGTCTCCTGAGCACGTTGTACTCCAGTCAGAAGTTCAAGAACATATGCATACATCCATTAATAAATTAGCTGACAAATATAGAAGTATCATTACGCTATACTATCTGGAAGAGCTCTCCCTTCAGGAAATCAGCGAAAAGCTGAATTTACCGATTACAACCGTGAAAACTCGTTTACACCGCGGACGTGAACTGCTTCGCAAAAAATGGGGCATGAATTTCGTTATCGGTTTAATGACCTTTTTCACATTGGGTATGATTGCTTAATCCATAGCATAACGAGATTAAGAAGCCTCCTATTCCACAAGTCCTGTGGTTAGGAGGCTTCTTGTTCTTTTTCAGACGTTAATCCAAGGTGAGTTTTGCTTGGCTTCCTGCTTTTCAGAAGCTCTCTGTTGACGTTTCAAGAAAGCATTGAGTGCTTCTGTACCTGACAATTTGACTTTTTTGGAAGAATTGCCGCTGCTCGACCTATTTGCTTTTTTATCTTTACGGATGTCAATTTCAACAACTTCTTCGGTATCGGTCTCTTGCGCTAGTTCATGTGTGTGGACTTGTGGCATAATTGGCGACTCATAAGGAGCCTGGTAATGAGCTCCAGCATAAGGAATCCCATAAGGAGCTTGCTGGTAATCATATGGATTATGTCCAGTATGCTGCATGCCATAAGGAGCCTGCTGGTAGTCATATGGATTATGTCCAGTTTGCTGCATGTCATAGGGAGCCTGTTGGTATTCATACGGATTATGTCCAGTATGTTGCATGTCATAGGGAGCAGCTGGGGGATATAACCCAGGAACTGTAGGAAAACCATACTGATAACCATCCCAAGGACTTTCTACGGTTCCGGTTGGATAACCCGCCGGGAATGTCGTCCATGGGTGTTCGATCATCGAGTGCCCTCCACAGCCACAACCATCTTGACTCATTGGATAGGAGGTTGGCTCTGCATGATGCGGAAATTGCTCATATGGTGACTGTTGATACGGTGAAATAGCCGGATATGTTGGCACTTCTTGTTGCTCGGAACCTGGGTAGGCAAATACCTCAGTCGCTTTAATGTGAAACTGCTTGAAGGGATGGACCGCTTGCTGCTCATAGGGTGCATTGAGACCAATAACTCCAGGCTCAGGTGCTGGAATGACTGGCTCCGAGGCCATCGGTGAAGGTACAAACGGTTGCTCCGCCAACGGCATCGATTCTACATACGGCGTAGATGGCATTTGACTTATCTTTTCTTCCGCAATGGGCATAAATGGTTGCTGATACGGTTCTTCAACAGTCCACGGCTGAGCTGATGGGACTGGAGCAAATGGTTCTGTCGATACTTTAGACATCGACAATGGCTTAGCTTCTACGTGATCATGATGCATCTTGGGCACATAAACAATTTCTCCCGTCATTAAGACATTGGGATTCTTCAGATGAGGATTCGCTTTAATCATCTCTTGGAGGGGTACATCCCAAGCCTTACCAAGCTTCCATAAGCTATCTCCCTGCTCCACAACGTGTTTATAGACATAATCTGAAACTGGTGGACTAACTGGCTTCGGTTTGGAAGGTATTTTCACCTTCATCCCGATGTCAAGATGATCCGGTTGTGCAATTTGCGGATTAAGTGCGATGACTTCGTCCAACGTGGTTTGATATTTTTTCGCAAGCTCGTAAAGGGTATCGCCCTTTTTGACAATGTGGATTTTCAACACCATACCTCCTTTGAGTTTTCGTTAGAAAACTTACTTCGTAAACATAAACTCGAGTTTTCACTAGAAAACTTGCTTAGAGAGCATAATCTCGAGTCCTCGCAAGAAAACTTGCTTCGTAAGCATTCGCTTAGTCACAATGATATTACAGTTTATGCAGGTTCCTAGGCTTTTGCCCCTTTTGGACAAAAAAAATCCCTCGCGTAATGAACGCAAGGGAAGAACGGTATTAACTCGTGTACGAATAACTCGGATAACAACCCAAAATTCGAACCTGACAACCAATCGCTTCAATTTCTTGAATGGCAGATGGCAAGAGAACGGAATCTAGGGAACCTGCAATATCAATATAGAAATAATAAGTACCAAGTTTCTTCTTAGTCGGTTTGGATTCAATCTTAGAAAGATTAATTCTGCGCCAAGCGAAGGCAGAGAGTACCTGATGCAGGGCACCCGGGTAATCTTCAGGCAGTGTGACTAAAATGGTAGTTTTCATCTCTTCCGAGGACTTCAGTTCCGAAGCTTCGGTACCAACCAGCAGAAACCGAGTCATATTGTCTTTATGATCCTGTATCTCCCTTTGAAGCATAGGAACACCATAGTTGGTAGATGCAATAGCCGTTCCGATAGCAGCCACGGTAGGATCCTGCAGCGTCGATACAATACGCACTCCCTCTGCTGTGGAGCTTACTTGCTCAAACTCTGCTTCGCTCAAATACTGCTTCATAAATCTATTGCACTGTGCAGGGACGACCTGATGAGATAATACCTTACGAATATGTCCATATGGGTTTGAAGCTTCCGTTTGTCCGTCAGGATTCGAATATCCAATGAGGTTCATATCAATAGGAAATACCCACTCTGCGCGAATAGGCAGATCAACTTCATGAACGAGCCAGTCGACATGCAAATGAACGGAGCCTTCAAGTGTATTTTCAATGGGAATAACGCCTAATTCCGTTTCACCTGACGCTGTCGCATTGAACACTTCAGAAATTAGCTTGTATGAAACGTAAGTAAAGTCTTCACCCAAAAAATGACGGGTGGCTTCTTCCGAGAAGGTACTTGGTCCTAGGATGGCTACCCGCTTCATGCAAGAACCTCCTTTTTAACGAATGATAACAAATCTCCGTCATCTTCCTGTAACAGAATGGCCGCCACGCCTTCTACGCTCGGCTTTAACCATAACGTCTGAGCTTCAATATCTTCCTTAGCAAGCGTGTCCTTTAGGAATGCCTCCAGCTCCTCTTTCTGACCGCTTCGCGCATCCACTAGCGCAAGCATCGTCGGTCCAGCTCCGCTGAGTGCAACCCCTAGCGCACCATGGTTCTCTGCTTGCTCAAGCAGCGTCTTCATGCCCGGGATGAGCTCCGCACGGTAAGGCTGATGCAGCGCGTCCTTCATGGCATGACGGATCATCCCCAGATTGCCGGTACTTAGCGCGGCAACAAGCAAAGATGAATGGCTGAGGTTGAACACCGCATCCTTCATAGCTACTTGCTTCGGCATCACACTTCTCGCCTTCTCTGTAGAAAGCTGGAATGCTGGTATAGCCACCAGCACTTCCAAATTATCGTCCGGCTCTATTCGAATAGATTCTGCTTTCTCGCCGTCCCAGAACGCAACCACGATCCCGCCGAACAAGCTGGCCCCGACATTGTCCGGGTGCTTCTCCAGGCGGCTCGCGATCTGGAACAGCTCATATTGCGTGAGCTTGTTCCCGATTAGAGCATTCGCGCCAGCGAGCGCACCAACAATGGCTGACGCGCTGCTGCCTAGACCGCGTGTGAGCGGAATATCGCTGTACATGGCAATGTCCAGCTCAGGGTGTGCAACGTCCGCCTGTTCAAATACCATTTGCGCGACTTTATAAATTAAATTGGACTTGTCCGTTGGAATTCCGTTCATCTGATCGCCGATTAAATGAATCGTCGTTTGCTCCGAGATCGCCATGTCAATCCAGGCATATAAGTTCAAGGCCATCCCCAGTGAGTCAAAGCCAGGACCTAAGTTTGCCGTGCTTGCCGGCACTTTCACTCTTACCTTTTTCACTGCCTTATAACTCATTTCGAAATTGCGCCTCTTTTCAATAGTTTAGCCTTCTACGCGATAGACGCTTTTGATGGCGTGAATAACATCCATGGATTCGAATTGTCTCAGCACATTTTTCATACTGGCTTGGTTCGCATCATGAGTGATAATAATAATTTCAGCCTTCGGATTGGACTGGTTCGGGTGCTGGAACACAGACTCCAAACTAACTTCGTGCTGAGCAAAAATTTGCGTAATTTGTGCAAGTACACCCGCTTTATCTTCAACGTGTAGAAGAATAAAGTTTTTGGAAGCAATCTGTTCGTCTGTCTTCAGCTTCATTTCTTTGTAAGGCGCCAGCACCGTACGTCCGTTCACGCCCAGCCTCAAGTTGCGAACAACAGCAACCAAATCTGCTACGACAGAAGTTGCCGTCGGCAGCTCGCCTGCTCCAGCACCGTAGAACATCGTTTCGCCTACTGCTTCGCCCGTTACATAAACAGCATTAAATACACCATTCACGGAAGCAAGCGGATGCGAGTTTTTCACCATAGTAGGTTGTACACTCACAGAGATATGGCCATCATGATTTTCAGCAATTCCTAGCAGCTTCACTTCGTAGCCTAATTTTTTACCATAAAGAATATCCTCTTTGGATACCTTCGAAATACCTTTCGCTTCAACATCACTCAGAGCAACATTGGCGTGGAAGCCAAGTGTGGATAAAATGGTCATTTTACGAGCTGCATCCAGCCCTTCAACATCAGATGTTGGGTCTGCTTCTGCGTAGCCAAGCTCCTGTGCTTCTTTCAAAACATCGGCATAAGCAGCGCCTTCTTGACTCATTTTAGTCAAAATGTAATTAGTAGTACCGTTCACGATGCCCATAATCTTCGTAATACGGTCAGAGGAGAAGCCCTCTACGAGTGCACGAATGATCGGAATACCGCCGGCAACACTAGCTTCGTAGAATACATCGCAGCCATGTTCAGCTGCTTTTGCCAAGATTTCAGCACCATGCATCGCCATAAGATCCTTATTAGCCGTAACGATGTGCTTGCCATTGCCTAGCGCAGTTAGTATATGCTCTTTGGTTGCCGCAACTCCGCCCATCACTTCAACGACAATATCAATTTCACTATCACCAATAACGTCCCATACTTGTTCAGTCAATTTATCTGCATCCACGGAGATGTTGCGAAGCTTTGATTTATCTTGTACTAAAATTTTTGAAATTTCAATGGATGAGCCCGTTTGACGCTGTAAATCCTCTTGATGTCCTTCGATAATGCGGACTACGCCTGTTCCTACAGTGCCTAATCCGAGTAAACCAACCTTGATGGGTTTCATGAATGTTACCTCCTGAATTGTTTTTCTATCTTAACTGCCCTGACCGATGACCATGGCACGTTTGACCCCGTCTTGCGCTTGAAGTCGATTAATCAATTGACGGATCTCTTCCCCCATCGACGAGGTCTCTACTGAAATGACGACATTCGCCATACCCTGCAGAGGAATTGTCTGATGTATCGTTAATACATTCCCATCCAAATTAGCAATGAGAGCCAGCACACGAGACAGAATCCCGGACCGATGCTCCAAATCCATGGATATGGTGATAATGCGCTCTCGTTCCAGTTTGCTGAGAGGGTGAATACCATCCTTATACTTATAGAAAGCGCTGCGGCTGAGTCCAACTTGTTCAACGGCATCGTGAATCGTCTTCACTTCACCCCGTGCAAGCAGCTCCTTAGCCTGAGCTGTCTTGAGTACTCCTTCTGGCAATATATCTTCCCGGACTAAGTAGTACCTCTCAGGACCGGCGTGCTTGATCGTTTGTAAAAAATCTTTGCTTTCCGGCACTTCACCACCGTCCTCTCTGGAAAGACCAATGTGTCTCTATAGAGGACATTATATCGAATCGCACGGATTGAAGCAATAGGCAATTCACATCTTCATTTTTCATCTTTTGCAGCACCTGACTTCACTATGATAAGCTGATAGTACTAGATTAGAAAGGGATCGCCTCCATGATTACATTACGCATGATGTCTACGGCTCTCCTGTGGAACAGCCAGAACGAATTACTAATGATGAAACGCTCCTTAACACGTTCGCTATCGCCAGGATTATGGGCTGCGATCGGCGGTCACCTGGAGCCAAGTGAATTGAATAACCCGCGGGCAGCCTGTTTGCGCGAAGTGTGGGAGGAGACTGGCATTGAGCATGATGAAATCCAAGGGCTGCGCATGCAGTATGTTTTACTTCGATTGAACGGTCAAGAAGTTCGCCAGCAATTTTTTTATATCGGTACGACAGATGTGAACCCGCGAATCGTCACACCCGAAGGGGATTTACATTGGATTCCTAAAGATCAGGTGCTGGAGCGCCCAATCCCTTTTATTTTTCGATGCTTGCTTGAACATTATTTCAGCGTAGGCCTTACGGAGCATCCATGGGTAGGTTCTGCAGGAATTCAACTGGACACAGGCGAACCTACGATTCACTGGAACCCCTTGGTAGATCCCCTGCAGACTTAATAAGAATAGCAAAAAAAGGCAGATATCGACTTCTCGATGTCTGCCTTTTTTACAACTATTATAACGCACTGCCTCCAAATAAGAAACGATACTCCCAATGGCGATTTTCAATGGAATCAATCCGAACACCGCCACTGTCGTTGGAGTATGTCGATAAGATTTGTCCATTTCCTAAGTAAATAGCCACGTGCGTAATGGTCTGAGTAGACTTATTAATCCCGCTGTAATTTGATTGGCTTGTCCCTTTGTAAGACATGAAGAACATGAGATCGCCAGCCTTCAGATCGTGCCAATTTGTTTTGGCATGCCCGAGAGATTTCACATAACTCCCTTGGCTTCTAGAGTCACTTGGCAGCTTCTTTCCAACGCCATCCAAGAAAGCTTGTCGGACAAAGTCAGAGCAATCAAAGGTTTTTGTATTATCACGACTTGATCCATACTCATAGGGCGTGCCTAGATACTTTTTACCAGCAGCAATGATTTTTTGAACACTTTCATTTGTTGAACCTCCTGAACCACTGCCGGAATCACCATTCGTGTTGGAATCCCCAGGGGAAGTAACACCCGATGCTTGTATGTATTGCGCGCTTGTGCTTATGTAACCCTCACGCCCGTCTGAAGCTTTTACTTTGTACCACCAACTGTTCACTTTGGACAGGATGGTCACTTTCTCGCCTTCCTTCAAGTAACGGATACGCGTAGAATTCTCATCGGCACTTTGACGAAGACTTACACTTTTAATAATTTGACCTGTCGATGCAGCCGATGCTTCTTTAGGTAAAGGAATTGTCACAGCGCCAAAGATAAGGGCTGGAACAAGTACGAGAGTCAGTAGTTGTTTTTTCATGATGTTGGCCTCCTAGCCTTCTGTGATCCAGAACGAGCATCTGCTTCTATTTCGTCAGTCTACTAGGCTTCGAAAGCCGTCGTCTTTCATATCCATTCGTAAAATAGACCTCCTTTCGGTGGGTACAAGCACAATTAATTGGCGTTACACCCCTAATCATTCTAGTTTATGGAAATAAAAAAAGCCTTCCTTTAGCTGAATACCCTACAGCACAGAGGAAAGACTTTTATCCAATTTTGGCGGATGAATCTCGGATTTTCGGATGATCTTGGAGTGTAAAGTGATGACTCTGATCCACCCATCGCTGCATGACTTTGTGGGCTTCTTTCCTTTGCAGCAACGATTCCGCTAGTTGAAAGCCTTCTTCATAACTCCCCACTTTATCAAACCACATCAATCGAAGTCCCGTATTAAAAATGACATGATCACGTTCCCGCTTCAATTCCTCTGAATCTTCTCCAGCAATGATACGCCGCACCATGGTAACCTGATCATCTTTGCTTAAAGGCTGCAGAGGCTCACTCATAAAACCAAATTTCTGCGGTTCAACCACTCGCGACTCATCTCCCCAGGGGGTTACGATCCTTATTGTACGGTTCTGGTAGATCGGCAGATCCTCGGATCCTTCAATCCCGTTGACAATATACACATTTTGAAAACCTGATCGGATGGATATGGGAATCAGAGATTCCATCGCTTTCCGCTGATTGACGCCTATAATCATATTCAATGAACGTACGGGATTTATGACTTTCTCAACGGTATTCATCATCGTTCGCAATCCTAACTGCTCGCGAATCTGTTTAAGCTTCCCTAGCGGCGGACAAAGCTGATCTGTGTGAAGAAATCCAATATGCAGGTGAAACAACATCGTTTCCCATGCTTTCACTGACAAATCTATCGCAACACCGAAGCTTTCCAGCAGTTCTTTCATTGCGGTCCCCTGTCTCGGCGGAAGTGAATCACCTCCAATTAGCACCTGGGAGAAACCCACTGAAGCAAGCAGGAGGCTAACTGGCAGTGTGATAGGAAAATATTGCCGGCCTTCTGTCGGTCCCGCACAATTGAGTGAATCTGCAAAAGCATGGAAATTCAAAGAGTAGCTGCGGAAAACATCAATGAATGCCATCAGCTCTTCGTCAGCTTCCCCTTTCATACATAGGGCCATTAAGAAAGCTGCGCATTGAGCGTCTGTTGAATCTCCTCTGGCCATCTCATGTGCTGCTTCTACAGCTTCCTCATAAGATAAATCACGTGAGCCTTGCATACCTGTTCCCATCGCTTGAATCCATCTTTTCATCAAAATTCCTCCTTTCTCCTATATCCACACGACTTATTATGTTATATTAAATGACATAAATTTATGTTATTCAGTAAAATCGTAATCTTTTTCTATTTACGTGTCAAGTTTTATGACATAATTTCGTATTTAAATGTAAAAGAACGGCTAATGCCGTCCTTCGGTTAAAGCATTTATTAAGGTTTGAGTAATGAATGCTACAACGTGTGTGACGTATGCGCTTTGCTGTTGTTCTTGCTCTCTTGATCTTGATCTTGCACTCGCTTATCCGTGTGTTGTTGTACTTTGTGCAACATTAGACAAGCTAATCCGCGTTAAATTCCCATTTATTCCAAAAGGCAGAAAACAGAAATCTAAATACAGAAAAACTAAATACAAAAAACATGGCCTCTTACCGAATCAATACATAACTATCCTCAATCTAACTTATCTCAGCAAAATTCATAGCTTAATGTTAAACAAGGAGCAAGCTCGAACATATCACCTAACCCAAAAAAATCTAACTTCTTAAACACAAAAAAACACTCATCCATTGGATAAGTGTTTCCATTATTCTAATGCTTCTCATCAAATTCGAAGTCAAAATCACCAATTTGGATCGTCTGTCCATGGACAGCTCCACGTTTACGCAATTCGTCATCGATTCCTATATTACGTAAAATACGAGCAAAACGAGCGATGCCGTCCTGCGTGCTGAAATTTGTTCGTTTGATCAACTTCTCAATGGAAGGACTTTCGACAATGAATACATCGTTCTCTCGACGAATCGTGTAATCATTCTCCTCGCGCTTCTCGAAGCGATACACTTTACGCTCTTCTTTATCAGCTACACCTTCTACTTCAGGAGCATTCGGGATACTTTCCACAATGTCCGAGATCTTGTAGAGAAGCTCCTGCACACCGCCTCGTGTCAAAGCTGAGATCGGATAGATCTCGAACTCTTTGCCATCCGCCGCCATCTGCTCTTTGAACAAAGCCAGATTGTCCTCTGATTCCGGCATGTCCATCTTGTTGGCAACAACAATTTGCGGACGCTGCTCCAGCTTAGCATTATAGAGCTTAATTTCCTCATTAATTTTGAGGAAATCCTCGTAAGGATCGCGGCCGTCTGCAGCAGACATGTCCACGACATGCACAATTACTCGCGTCCGTTCTACGTGACGCAAGAACTCATGACCGAGCCCCACGCCCTCGTGGGCCCCTTCAATAAGACCGGGAAGGTCCGCCATGACGAAGCTGCGTCCATCGCCAACATCCACAACCCCAAGGTTCGGGGTGAGGGTTGTAAAGTGATACGCCGCAATTTTCGGTTTTGCGGCAGAGACAACCGACAATAGCGTGGATTTCCCAACGCTTGGGAAGCCCACTAAGCCGACGTCGGCCATGACCTTCATCTCCAGCACAACCCAACGCTCCACACCTTCTTCGCCGTTCTCAGCAATTTCTGGCGCCGTTACTCGTGCTGTAGCGAAGCGTGTGTTGCCTCGGCCGCCTCGGCCGCCTTTGGCCACGACAACCTCTTGACCATGACGCGTCAAGTCGGCAATAACCTCCCCAGTGTCATCATCGATGATGGTTGTGCCTGGAGGGATGCGTACAATCATATCTTCCGCATTAGCGCCGTGCATCGACTTGTTACGGCCTTTCTCGCCGCGCTCCGCTTTAAAGTGCTTCTGATAGCGGAAATCCATCAGTGTACGAAGACCCTCGTCTACACGGAATATAACGTCGCCGCCATTTCCTCCGTCGCCACCTGCAGGTCCACCCTCTGGTACATATTTCTCACGGCGGAAAGCAACTAAACCGTCGCCACCGTCGCCACCTCTAACAAATATCTTCGCTTTATCAACAAACATTTCTACACCTCAACTAAGGAGAGGCTTTGGTCTTGGGCCAAAGATCCCTTTATTATGTACGAAACGGCAACCGCAATGTGATGACCGCTTCTTCCTCTTGCCATTCACTCTGCTCTAGTGAATAAGAATTCGCTCTCGAAAGCAGGGTTTCTTTCAAAGCTTTTTCAAGTTGCTCCCTGTTATAGGGGCCTTGATATACAAAATCAAGCAGTAAGCCATCTTCTTGAACATCAAATTCCAGGCTAAGTGTACCACTTTCACCATAGCTTGCCGCAGCATGCTCTTGAACGCATTCCACGGTTTGACGTACCAATCTTTCGATGAGGCCGTCATGCAGAGGGAGTTGTCCAAGATTGATTTCTTGATCTAATTCAACTTCCAGCTCAAGTGATTTCGACTGGACGCGAAACAACAACAAGAAAGCAATTAACGATGGAATACCTAACTTGGAGAGATTACTTTCCTGCTGCATAGTCATTTTTATTTTTTCCATATAAGGCTGTAAATTATCAAACTTCTTCAACTGAATATAACCAAATAAAATTTGGGTATCGTTCATCCAATCATGACGCAAACGATTTATGACCTGAATTAACTGCTGTTGAGCCTTTTGTTCCTGTTGACGGAGCTCTTGGCTCCATTTCTCTTCCAATCTACTCGCTTCCAACTTGAAGGCGGTATAACCGCAAAAGACAATGATCAGTAGTAATGCCCCCCTGACAATCCAGGGTTCCACAAACATCATTCCCGTCAATCCTATGAGCACAAGTGCTAATAAATAAACTTGCGTACTGCCCGCTCGTTTCATTCCCCGTTCGCTCCGTTCTCCCTGCTTTGTAACCGTTCATCCAGTATATCATGATGTACTAGCAAACTTCACCAAACAAATGAGAAAACCTCTGCCATTCGAGATGAGTGACCGCGTTTATTAGATGAGAGACTTTGGTCTCCAACAAAAGATCCCTATATTATAGATGTGAGACTTTGGTTTACAACCAAAGATCCCTATATTAGGTTTGTTTCGAATTAGAAAAAAATCCCTGGGCGGGCTTATCGCTCGCCAGGGATTCACATTACGCTTCTAAAGCTGCAGCCACAGGAGCTACATCAACTGGGTATACGCTCACTTTTTTGCGATCGCGACCCCAACGCTCGAATTTCACTACGCCTTGTACTAAGGCGAAAAGTGTATCATCCGAACCGATGCCTACGTTCGTTCCTGGGTGAATTTTCGTACCGCGTTGGCGGTAGAGAATGCTTCCAGCAGTAACGGTTTGACCGTCAGCACGTTTAGCGCCAAGGCGCTTAGAGTGTGAGTCACGTCCGTTCTTTGTGGAACCCACCCCTTTTTTGGAAGCGAAAAACTGGAGATCCAATTTCAACATGGTGTTATCCTCCTTTGTGATAGATTGTTTCAATCGTTATATAGTCACCGTAATTGTCTGCAATGGTTTGTAGCATGACGACCATCGATTCTAGAATCAATTGGACCTTATTCCATGTCTCCGGAACAGATCGTGTACTCTCTGGAATTGTAACATCCATCAAGCCTCGTTCCATCTCGTGAATGGGAATCACGCCCGTCAGCGATTCAATCGAATTATAAGTACCAAACGTTACCGCTGATACTGCAGCGCAGACCAGGTCTTTGCCAGGTACGTCATATTCAGCATGGCCTTCCACTACAAAAGATGAGATCTGAGGTGAATCCGGTGCAAGACGCTCTATGGTCACATAGATCATAAGGCTGCCTCTTACGCTTGGATTTTCTCAACTACTACTCTTGTGTACGGTTGACGATGACCTTGCTTTTTGTGATAGTTCTTTTTCGGCTTGTACTTATAAACGATGACTTTAGCGCCTTTGCCGTGTTTCTCCACTTTCGCGGAAACTGAAGCACCAGCAACCAATGGAGCACCTACTACTAAGCCACTCTCTTTGGAAACCAAGAACACACGATCAAAAGAAACAACTTCACCTTCAGCTGCGTTCAATTTCTCGATGTAAAGAACATCGCCCTCTTGAACTTTGTACTGTTTACCACCTGTTTCAATAATTGCGTACATTTTCATTACCTCCTCATGTCTCAGACTCGCCTTGTCCAGGTGACGGTTAGGAACCCATCCTTATCCGTGCTTAGACCCGATTCGTGCGGTTACAGCATGCCTAAACAACACACTCCGAATATTATATCACAGAAACATTTTGCAATGCAATTATTATTTCCGCTTACGTGTCATCTCAAGCAAGCCTAACTTGGTCCAACCGACAATAATCGTTTTGGAGCGATCCTTACGCACGGCTTGTGTGATGTTCTCCATCACGGCTGCTCGATTTACTTCCGAGCTCATGTCTATAAAATCAACAATGATAATGCCTCTTAAATTACGAAGACGCAGAAGCCTTGGAATTTCACTCGCCGCTTCTCGATTAATATCGGTAACTGTTTGCTCTAAATCAATGGAACCGGTATACCTGCCCGTATTCACATCTATCACGGTAAGTGCTTCGGTTTGATCAATGATCAAATATCCGCCGCTAGGCAGCCAAATTTTACGTCTAAAGCTCTGATTCAGCTCTTCTGTGACACCAAATTGATCAAATAACGGAATCTTGCGGTCATAAAAAGCTACGCGCCCACGCCAACTCGGCTGCTGCTTTCGCAATAATTGTTTCATCTCTTCGTACACCTTGGCGTCATTTAGCCAAACTTCATGAACGTCATCGGTAATGACATCTCGGGCCAGTCTGGGCAGGAGATCAAGATCCTGATATAGCTGCGCCGGCGCATGTGTCTCTTCCGTTTTGGACACGATAGCACTCCATAATTCTCGTAAATTGTGCAAATCATCACGAATCGCTTCTTCACTTTGACCAATAGCACCTGTTCGTATAATAACACCTTCACCAGGCAGCAAGCTGCCTTCTGCAAGCTGTTTGAGGCGTTGCCGTTCTGCGTCCAGATCAATTTTACGGGATATAGCAATATAATCAGCGTCTGGCATATAGACAATCCAGCGGCCAGGAATGGAAACATGCGTTGTTACTCTTGCACCTTTGGTACCTTGCGGATCCTTCGTCACCTGCACCATCAGCGTCTGACCGACTTCGGCGAGCTCCGTTATAGAAGGTTTAATCTTAGGCTGCTTGTCCAAGTGGACGGGTAGGAGGTCGTCTATATATAGAAAGGCATTCTTCGCAAGACCGATATCGACGAATGCCGCCTGCATGCCGGGAAGTACGTTGACGATGCGACCCATGTAGATGCTGCCTGCTCTTTGAGAATCAAGCGGATACTGCGTATCATACTCAACAAGACGACTATCTTCAAGCAATGCCGCTTGTGTAAGATCAGGTGCGCAGTGAATTATAAGTTGCTTCATACACGTTCACCTCAACAGTTATTTTACATGAAAAGATCGGAAACTGCACTCCCCGGTTTTTTCCCATCCAAATAACCGCTCACTAATTGCTGTTCCGGCAATACGGCTTGTATGCGCCCCGTTTCTCCGACGATATAGATTAAATGATATTTTTCTCTCATAAAAAGCTTCAGTGTTTCCGCCATTGTGCGATGTTTCGTAATGACAATCGGCTGTGCTAATGTCCCGCGGCTCAATAATTGACTCATTCGGTTCCCACGACCAATAAGAAAGCGAAAAAAGTGATAGGGCAGCTGCCGATAGGCGTACCAATTGGATACAAGCAAGAAAATACCGATGGCTAATATATTTAGCGGGAGGTGTCCGTTGATCAGCTGGATTATGGCTATAACAATAATGGCCAAGCTTAATATCATACTAATCCAAGTTGTATATAAAATCGTGTTATGGTAGGACAATAAATATCCTAACAATGACTGCATCACTTTGCCGCCATCAAGCGGCATAACTGGAATGAGATTAAATAAGCCAATCATCAAATTAGCTTCAATGAAATAATCCCACCAACTGCTTGCGCCCACATCCACCCATTTCATGAGTAAAGCAACAAGAATCATCCATACGTGCTGCAGCGGCCCAGCTAGAGAAACAATCAGCTCTTCTCGAGTCGGCGCCGTCCCAAGCTCATCAACGATCAAAACCCCCCCAAAAGGCAGAAGCTGCACTTCCCGCACCCTCCAGCCAAAGCCGTTGGCAGCAGCCAAATGACCAAACTCGTGAACCAGTACGATGCCAAATAACGTAACGGCCTCCAGAAAGTACCCTGTAATGGCTGAGCCAATCATAATGAGCGTAAATAAGGGGTGGAATCGGTACGTAGTTCCGGCCCATTTAATCAAAGCTGATCACATCCGATGGATTGACAGGATGCCCGTCCTTCGTAACGGCAAAGTACAGCGTCCCCTTTGCAGGATCCTTCTTCGAAGCCTTGCCGATGGGTTCACCAACTTTCATCCAGTCACCTACCTCGACATTGGCCTCACTCAATCCGCCATATAAGGATTGTAGACCTCCCGGGTGGCGAATCACAATCGTTAGACCTGTATCAGCAGCTACTCCGGAGAAAATGACCTGACCGGTATCCAACGCATAAACCGGCACAAATTCAATGGTATTCAAATTAACTCCCATATGGGAAGTCCCGTCATATCGTGTAACAATACTCCCCTTTGCAGGAGAAAAAAAGGTGCGCTTAGAGGCATTCACTCTTATGGCCTCATTCCCTTCTCGATTAAAGCTGGGAATGAATGAAGGTGATCCTCCAAACTTATCGCTATACCAAGCTGACAGCGACGAGAAATCGTACGACTGTGTAAGCGAAGAGGTCACGATTTGCTTTCCTTTATTAGCCCAAGGCTGATTAAGCTGGAACATCCCGTACAACGCTGCAAACAATACGCAGCTAATGAACAGCTTGACCGCAATCTTACGAGGCGAAGGCGGCGCCAACACCCCTCTTTCACCATCCCTCAGATAATCACGTCCGACTAATGCCGGGTCCATTAATAATTTTTGCTGCCATGCATACTCGGGATCCTCCATTCGCCGTTTCCAATCGGAATCCACATAGAGAGGTACTTCGGAATGATGTATGGGCAACGAATTCCCCCTATTTCTAGAGGGTCCTACTAGACTTCCACTCCCGTTAGAAGGATCTGACGTTTCGCGCAAATTGCGAAGTCGTTCTATTCTTCGCTGTTTCACTTTATCTTTGACTTCCATGGAAGCCCCTCCCCATCGTTAACCTTTGTACAGCCTATGAGAAGAGGGACAAGATTATGTGGACAAAAAAAGCCCCTGACCGAAGGTCAAGGGCCATGCATTTGCAGTACGATTAGAAAAATTCAGGTTCACGTTCTTGATGCAGCTTTACGCTCATCACGAGGCCTAATGAAAGCATGTTAATCAGTAGAGAGGTTCCTCCATAACTGACGAAAGGAAGAGTGATACCCGTTAACGGCATGATCCCAATCATCATCCCGACATTTTCAAAAATTTGAAAGACGAACATGGAAACCACACCGACCACAATGTAAGCTCCGCTAATCTGAGTACTTTGGATCGAGATGAGGATCATACGGTAGATGAGTAAAAAATAGATCAACAGTAGAACCGCTGACCCGCGGAAACCGAATTCTTCACCAACGACGACGAAAATCGAATCGGAATACGCGAATGGAATGAAATTACTGTGAACGGAGGTCCCTTTTAGAAAACCTTCGCCTTCCAAGCCTCCTGAACCGATCGCTCTTACCGCATTACGAACCTGATAATTATCGTCAGCAGATACATCTTGGGGATAAAGGAACGTATCGATACGATCCATCCAATGACTAAAACCGTAACCCTTAAGCAAATCAAACAAGGACTGATGGAAATACTTATATAACGTCAAAAACAAGAATCCAAAGCCTATGATTACGACTGTGCTAAGTAAGACATGCGAATATTTAATATTACCAATCCAAATCATGCCCAAAAGAATGATCACAAAAATGATCGCATTCCCTAGATCAGGTTGAATGAGGACCAAGATAAACGGTAACAACACAGCTGCAAAGACTGGGATAATATCATTCTTGATTTGCAGTAAATCACCTTTGCGCCTTGCCAATAGTGCAGTAACAGCCACGATTAAAATTAATTTTACTAGCTCAGCTGGTTGAAAGGTTAAGCCACCCGGGAGCTCAAACCAGCCGCGCGCCCCATGGATTTTCGTCCCAAAAAAGTAGACAGCAACTAGAGAAAAGATGCCGATACCATAAAGATAGGGAGCGATTCTAATTAGTACTCGATAATCAAATAAACTGCTTGCAACGAATGCTGCTAAACCAACGCCATATAAGACCAGTATTTTCGTGATACTAACGTTAATTTTAGGATGATCGATAGATGCACTGTACACAAGCATCGTACTAATGACCATAAAGGCAAACAAAATGACAACAATAGGAATATCTATGTTTTTCAGTTTGGCAAGCACTGACCTATCATCCTATTCCGATAAACTTTTTCATACGTTTGACCCAGCCTGTTTTGTCCTCCAATGGCATGAGCGGCACCGTGTCGCCCAAAATACGGCGAGCGATATTGCGATAAGCAATAGCTGCTCGCGACGACGGATTCATCACGGTGGGTTCACCTAAGTTGGCTGCTTTGATCACATGCTCGTCATCTGGAACTATCCCTAATAAATCTATGGCCAGCACGGAGCATATTTCATCTATATCCAGCATCTCGCCTTTCTTCATCATCATTGGACGAATGCGGTTAATGACTAACTTAGGCGAGGAGATTTTCTCATTCTCCAGCAAGCCGATAATGCGATCAGCATCGCGTACAGCCGCGTTTTCGGGTGTTGTAACAACGATTGCTTTGTCTGCACCGGCTACGGCATTCTTGAAGCCTTGTTCGATGCCAGCTGGACAGTCGATAATGACAAATTCGAAATCTTTTTTGAGCTCCAAAATAATATCTCTTACTTGCTCTGGAGATACGGCATGCTTATCCTTCGTTTGAGCAGCTGGCAGAAGGTAAAGCTCTTCAAAGCGCTTATCCTTAATCAATGCTTGCGGCAAACGGCAGCGGCCTTCTGCAACATCGACAAGATCATAAATAATACGATTTTCCAGACCCATGACCACATCCAGATTGCGCAGTCCTATGTCGGTATCTACCATGCAAACTTTTTTCCCCAAAAGTGCTAGTGCCGTTCCAAGATTCGCTGATGTCGTTGTTTTACCAACGCCACCTTTCCCTGAAGTGACGACGATTGCCTCTCCCATATTTTCTCACCCCACACGCTATTTTCACATATACAAACGATTATTTCACAGTCGATTCCGGCCAAATTCGATGAAGCTGGTGAAGCTTGTCGATTTCCATTTTACCTTCTTTTACATAAGCAAATTCCATGAAAGCCTCTTCGATTCCCCATTCGTCCGGAGGACGACTAATGACTCCAGCAATCCTAAGCTGCGTGGGACGCATATGAGAAGCAGCAATAATCGCATTCTCATCGCCATCCACCCCCGCATGCGCCATACCGCGAAGAGACCCCATTATATAAATGTTCCCTGTAGAGGTAATCGTTCCGCCAGGATTAACATCGCCTAAATATAATAAATCACCCTCGTTGTGCAGGGTTTGTCCCGATCGAATCATTCCTTTGAGCGTTGTCATAGAAACCGCAGACTCTTCTGCAGCTTCCTCTTTAGGCAACTCACTTTCGATCGATTGGATAAGCAGATTGCCTTTTTGCCGAATGACGGATCGAATTTCTTCCTTCTGTTCTTCGGTCGCTTCTCGGCTGCCTAATTTAACGTGCACATGAATAATCGGTCCAGTCAATATTTGTTGATGCGTTTTCTCAAGCTTATGCTGCAGCTCTTGCAGCAAGATCTGCCATTCGCATGCGTCATTTAGCAAAAAAACAAGGCCATCCTTGACCCCTTTTATCATCACATGGTGCTTTGTTACGGACATAATTGCGCTACGACCTCCCAACCTATACATTTCGGCTCATGTCCTGGATTCTCCTGCCTAGAGCCTGGAAAATTAATCTTCGTTTCCGGACTTCGCAATCCGCTTTCCTTCAAGCAGCTTGCGGATGGGAACGTAGCAAATCAAGGCGATTAGCAGATTAAATAGAACACTCGGAAGCATGTAATGGGTGAGAGCAAACTTCAAATCAATATTAATGAGCTTGAACAACCGATTGATACCATAATTAATAAACTCAAACAAGAACAAACCAACGCCTGTTATAAGCAAATTATAAAAAATCAAATTAGGCTGCCTTCGCTGCGCCAGTCCGGCCAAATAGCCCGTAAGCCCCATACCGAAGGAATATACACCTAGCATCGATCCATAATAGTTAAAGTCGTGCAATAGTCCGAACAAAAGCCCATAAATTAATGCGGTATGACGATGATGAAAAAGTCCGATAAACAAGATGAATACAAGCGTTAAATGAGGTGTAACATGAACGTTAGATTGCCATGCTGAAGGGATCAGCCATACAAGCAAGGTTCCTTGCAAGATAAACAAACCGAGTAGAATGAGCCACAATAGATGTCGAATCACTTAACGGCTCACCTCATTTCACTTCCGGGACTTCGACTACAAACACTTCACGGATACGGTTAAACGAAGCTTTGGGCTTCACCATAACCTTGTATGTAATACCGAATTCCCCTGGACCGATGGAAGATATTGTCCCTACTTCAATACCCTTAGGAAATACTTGCCCCATGCCTGATGTAATGATTGTATCCCCGATTTTCATATCGTCGGCATGTTCGACCTTATTCATCACAAGCTCGCCGGTTTTGGCATCGTAAGACTCAATCATCCCGAAGGGTTGATTCTCATTCCCCTTCACCGTGACAGCAATTGCCTTAGAGTTATTATCGGTATCATTGGTTTCCGTGAGTAATTGAACATTTGAGTGGAAACCAAACACCTTACTGACCCTGCCGACCAACCCATCTACAGTCATGACGGCCATATTCTCCTTGATGCCATCCTTATCGCCTAAATTAATCGTAACTGTGCTATTATACGGATCCGGATCAATGGTTACGACCTCTGCAATGCGATACGTATACACATTAGCCTGTCGCTGTCTTTCTGTGAAGCCAAGAGCCTCCATTAACCGCTTGTTTTGTGATTCCAGCTCATTCAGCCGCTGTGTGTCTCGTGCATACTGCGTTAGAGTCAGTTTCAGCGTCTTATTTTCCTCGTAGATGACTCTTAGCTGACGGATATCTTCGAAGAAACCCGCTACCTGCGCAGCGGGCTTGTAGAAGAGTCCTTGCGTCCACGATACCGAGTCTTTAACAAATTTCTCCGGCCACGTCATGGGTGCCCGGTTCCCGAGTGTCAGTCCCATCAATATAAAGAAGCAGACTAGACCGAACATCAGGAAAATCAGCCTCTTGTTGCCCATAAATTTAAACAAATTAGCACCTTCTAACGAATATTAACGCTTATATCTCGAACTGGATCCTGATCTGTTCTTGAACAAATGGATATTTTCCAAAGCGCGGCCCGTTCCAATCGCCACACAATCCAACGGATTATCAGCGACGAGTACTGGCATTCCAGTTTCTCTGGCAAGCAAGCGGTCAAGATTACGCAGTAAGGCACCGCCACCCGTCAGCACAATTCCCCGATCCATGATATCCGCTGATAATTCTGGCGGACACTTCTCTAGAGTAACCTTCACAGCGTCAACGATCGCATTCACCGTATCCGTTAACGATTCCGTGATTTCATCGGAAGTAACGCTTAGCGTTTTGGGTAATCCGGAAACAAGATCACGTCCACGTATTTCGAGGGACTCTGGCTTTTCCATAGGTAATGCCGACCCAATTTCCATCTTAAGCGTTTCGGATGTACGTTCCCCAATCATCAAATTATACGTTCGCTTAATATATTGAATGATGGCTTCGTCCATTTCATCGCCTGCTATACGGATGGAACGGCTCGTTACAATCCCACCAAGAGAGATGACTGCAACCTCCGTTGTTCCCCCTCCAATGTCGACAACCATGCTTCCTGTTGGTTCCCAAACGGGCAGATCCGCACCAATCGCTGCTGCGAAGGGCTCTTCAATCGTGTAAGCTTCACGAGCTCCAGCCTGCTTCGTTGCATCTTCTACAGCACGCTTCTCAACAGCTGTGATGCCTGATGGCACACAAACCATAACATTCGGGTGGCGCGCGAACAACCAACGCTGCTTCTGTGCTTGTCTTAAGAAGTAGCGAATCATCGTTGCGGTTGTCTCAAAATCAGCAATTACCCCATCCTTCATTGGACGAATTGCGCGAATGTTGCCTGGTGTACGACCGATCATTTTTTTAGCGGCGTCTCCGACAGCCTCGATTGTTTTTGTATCAGTACGTAGAGCAACCACGGACGGCTCCCTAACGACAATTCCTCTGCCTTTTACATAAACCAGTGTATTCGCTGTACCTAAATCAATCCCTAAATCTTTGGTAAAACCACCGAACATGGCAGCTGCTCCTTTCCTATTGCGTTATCTATTATATTACATAAAGCCTTGTTCCTTCAAACTTATGAATCTCTGATCACCAATGATAACATGATCAAGCACTTCAATACCAATTATAGTTCCCGCTTCCACTAGCCGATGCGTGAGCTGAATATCCTCCGGACTTGGAGTCGGATCACCGCTTGGATGATTGTGCACACAGATGATTGAAGCACTGCTGCGTTTGATTGCCGCTCGAAACACTTCACGAGGATGAACAATAGACGCGTTCAGGCTGCCCATCGATAATGTTTCCTGCGCAAGTAGATGATTCTTTGTATTGAGAAATAAGCAAACGAAATGTTCTTTCTGCAAATAACGAAGATCTTCACTCACTAAATCGGCGATATCCTTGGGAGAACGAATCGTAACTCGCTCCGCAAATGTACTTTTGGCCAGCCTGCGACCAAGCTCGATCCCGGCTTGAATTTGCAGAGCCTTCGCATCGCCGATTCCCTTGATTTGGGTAAGCTGGTCTTTGCTCATGTCAACAAGGCTGCGCAGCCCTCCGCTTTCACTTAATATACGACCTGCTAAACGCAGCGCCGACTCCGACACCGTCCCTGTTCGAAGTAAAATGGCCAGCAGTTCAGCATGGCTTAATGCACCTGCTCCGTATTGGAGCATACGTTCTCTAGGTCTTTCCTCCTGCGGTACTTCTCGTAGCATCAGGCTTGTGACTTCCATGAATTCCCCTCTTTCATTATGTAGGTTGTGTTACTTAAACGCATCCCATTCATAAGGATAAGTGCTCAAAAAACAAAATAAAGCCCGCGGATTTGTGAGATCCGAGGGCTTCTAGGACAATTGCTCTTTATTCGATTGTGGACACTCAAATGCTCTGATTTGTTCCAGCATACTGCCGATGGTATGTCCATCAAAGTATAATTCCATCTGCTTCTCTGCGTCAATGAAAACCTTCCCCATCAATAAATCCATTTTGGATGAAATGACGCAGGTCTTATTCTCATCACCAGAGCACCAGCTCGGTTTCAAGGAACCTTGACAAGTTAATCGGTAAATTTCGCCGAGTGTCACCTCGTCCGGATTGCAGCTAAGTATGAATCCGCCACCGATCCCTTCTTTCGTCGAAACGTAACCTGCTTTTCGTAGAAAGCCCATAACTTTACGTATACGAGCAGAATGGGTAGATACATTCACAGCAATTTCTTCGCTGGTTGCCATATGATCCGGTAAATGAGCCAGAAATACGAGACTGTGGACGGCTATTGTAAATTCGCTGTTCATGGCAAATACCTCCCTGAAGAATGCGAAGTCATGTCGCTTACTGTCATTGTAACCGTTACAGATTACACAGTCAATGTATGAGTCCTATTTTGGACATAAATTCCAGCTAGGATCTGACAATTAAAGAACTTGAATTTCAAAGCTTAGCAGCAGGTCACTAAGCAGAGAAAGCGGCAATCCAACAACGGTAAAGTAATCACCTTCAATAGATTCCACGATCGTTGCTCCGATCCCTTGAATCGCATAGGAACCAGCTTTATCCTTAGGTTCTCCTGTGGCTATATAACGTAAAATCTGCGCGTCAGACATGGGCTTCATCTTCACATTTGTCACACGATGAGAGACAACCTGTTTACCTGTAGCCGCGTCTACACAAGCAACTCCGCTGTAAACCTGATGCGTACTGCCTTGCAGTGCTTTAAGCATCCGGAAAGAATCCTGTTCATCCACCGGTTTGCCTAAAACTTCATCTTGATAGACAACAACGGTATCAGATCCGATAATGATTCCTTCTTTTTCACTAACTTCAAGCATTTCTAGAACCGTAGAGGCTTTACGCAAAGAGAGCACTTCCACGAGCTCTGCAGGCGAAATTTTTTCTTCGACGGTCTCATCTGCGTCACTCACTCGAATGATATAGGGTAAACCAAGCGATTGAATAAGCTCCTGCCTCCGCGGCGAAGACGAAGCAAGAATTAGTCTTTGTTTAGGGGAATGACTCAAAAGAAACAACTCCTAGCTGATTGTAATATTTTCTATGGCTTTCCAATTGCAATCCAGTTACACCTTACGATACAGGAGGTACGCCCCCACTAATCCAAGAATACTGCATAGGTTTAGTTTCACCAAAAGATGGAACTCATATTTCACGACTTGTAAATCAGCTTTGGGCTCCCATGAAATTTGCGCCGATTTGGTCAAAAATGCGAGAGCAGGCACTCCAGCCAACAGCTGGCCTATGATAATCCCGGTAATTAAACCGACGATTAAAAATACGATCAATGTGAAGGTACCTTTTTTCATTCCTGTCATCCTCTCTTTATGTACAAGCCCTATTATACGGGTAGACTCTTCTTTTTTCCAAGTAAAAATAGGATTCGATGGTGATTCTTACCAGCTTACAACGTGAGCCGATCCTAGTAAGATAGTTAGCGGAGGTATTTCAACTTATGACTCTACTTAGAAGACTTATCCTATTATCCTTATTACTTACCTTTGCCTTTCCTTATCAAGCATTTGCTTACAAAGTTGTCCTCGATGCCGGACATGGTGGAAGTGACCCTGGAGCGACCGGTATTAATGGTCTCCGTGAAAAAGATGTCAATTGGGACATCACCCAGAAGGTACGGGATGAGCTAATCGCAAAAGGTTACGAAGTCGTCTTAACAAGAACAGATGACTCCTATTGGTCACTTGCCCAGCGAGTCGAATTTACAAATGCTCAAAAAGCGGATTTATTCGTATCTATCCACGCCAATTCGCATCCGGACGGCAAAACGAAGGGAACTATGGTTCTCTACTACGATAATGATTATCCACAAGAAGATTATCCAGCAAGTGAAACGATGAAAAAATTAACTCCGTATAGTAAAGACCTCGCACAGCATGTTTTGGATTCTCTACTAGCTGCTGCCGGCACCAAAAACTTAGGTCTCATTCCAAGTGCCGTTTATGTAGCCAGAATGGGAACAATTCCAAGTATTCTCGTGGAGACAGCCTTTCTTAACCAAGCAAGCGACGCAGCTTTGCTTGCAAGTGACTCCGTTCGGTCTAAAATGGCTGCGGGTATTGCGGATGGTATTGCTGCCTACACACCGCCCTTGTTCACGGATTCCCTTGGTCATTGGGCCAGAGAAGCAATTTTGCGGATGAAAAATAAAGGGATCATCGAAGGCATTGCTAATCGTTATGAACCGGAACGCGCTTTAACAAGAGCGGAATTTCTCACATTAATGGATCGTGTATTTACATTTAACCAATTGAAATCCGTTTGTGAGCCGGGCGGAACCGTGACATCCATCGTTTATGGCTTCCAAGCTCCCGCTGAGCAAAGCTACAAAGACTTGCCGTCTTCTCATTGGGCTAGCCCCGTATTCGCCAAAGCCAAAAACTTAAATCTCCTGCAGGGCTACTCCGATGGAACGATTAGACCCGATCAGTCGATTACGAGAGGCGAAGTCGCTTTTCTCTTCGATCGCCTCTTACAAATGGCTTCTATTACAACGAATAGCCCGCCTGTTGCAGCAGCATCCGCATCATTCAACGATGTGCCTGAAACATTATGGAGTGCCAAGGCCATTTATGCATTAAAAAATAAGGGCATCATTGATGGGATAACGGATACCGCATTTAAACCAAGTCAATCCATTACGCGTGGAGAGATTGCTGCCATGCTCAATCGCTACTACCAAGGATAAACGACTCCGTCGTCCTTCAGGGACGAACGCGTTTGTCAAGGTAGATGCGAAGCAAAAGTATATAACTTATACTTTCTTATCTACAAATAAAAAGCAGTGTGTCCTAACTCCCGGGAGCTTTGGACACACTGCTTTTTTATTAGGATACGCTGATTTTCTTCAGCAGCTCTCTTTGAGCAATAATGTACTGCATCATGGACGATTGAGCTTGCCACAGCATAGCGGTGGAAGGACTCTTCTTATACTCTTCCATCGATTGAACCGCACTGTTGATCGATGTGGTCATTTTTTGCACGAATGACTTCGTGTCTTCACCTAATCCCTCTCCTAGCGACGCCGACAATGTCGTAAGCTGCTGATGCGAAGAACGAATCGATTGAAGCGACGTTTCAGCCAGCGGGGTTGGCTTCGTCTCGGCCAGATGAACAAGCGCTAGTCCATTAATCGTATTCACCAGTTTATCACCTTCACCAATGAAGCTTGAAACCGACTCTGGTTTCGATCCACTCCAACGAATCCCTGTGGCCGCGGGGATATCCACGTTTTTCATATAAACCTCAACGGTTTTATCCACTGCTTGCAGTTGTTCTCTTAAAGCAAGAGCGTCATCTCGGCTTTTGGCAAATCCGACGAATACAGTTAGCTTATCTGTCGTGTCAAGCGCAGCGGCTAATCCTTTTTTCTTCAAAGTATCTTGAATAGCTTGAGCGCCTTGTAAGTTACTAAAAACGCCATTTTGAAGGAACGTATACGATTTCGCAGGAATTTGAACCGCTGTGACAGCCGAGGCAGCAGCAGGAACAGCAGGCGCTTGATCTGTCGTCGTTTTCGTTGCACCCGTTGGGGCTTTCAATGGGACCGCTGCTTGTACATTTGGCGAAGAAACCGTGATCGGATTAGTAATCGTTGCCGTAGTTTTGGTATCACGATCGCTTGAAAACATGGAGAGAACAAAGAATCCAAACGCAATCCCCGTCACCACCGCTCCTGCCACTGATGTAGCAATTCGAATCCAAGGAGTACTCGTTGATTTCGCGTATCTGGCACCTGTCCCTGTTTCCGAATAAGGCTCCTTAGACGTCCAAGTTGACCACTCATCTCGATGACGGTCAGAGGTAGGCTCAGCTCTCTCCGTTGAAGGATTTCTAACCGTTTGATTCTCTCGAGCCGCCTGTGATTCACGAATGATCCTTTCGACTCGCTCACCTTCCGATTCAATCTGACTGTTCCAGCTTCCAAAATCCGTCGTGAACGTATTTAAAGCATGAGGTTCAAATAAATGTTCGACTTGCTCCCTCTCCGCTTGATGATAGGGCGTCACCTCATCCGACATCTGAGGGTCAATTGTAGAATCTATAACCTTAAATTCTTCCTGATAGAGTGGTATCACTTTCTCCTCTTGATCAGGTACCCGCGATGCTCTGCGGGTTGATTCCGACCTTTCTTGTGGATCGAAACGGTAGGTTATTCTTGCTTTATTCTTGTTCATCTCTCAATCACTCCTCGTAAAATTTATTTGGAATCGGGCATAGCGCCGCGTCGTCTTGTCCAAATCTTCTGTTACTAGATTATGATTGAGAGAACCCCATTATGTTTCTTTCAGCAAAAAAAGACCGCCTCCAGCCATTTGGCTTGCAGCGATCCTTCTTTTAACTATTCGTATCGTACTTTTTACGCAGCGATTTCGCTAGACCATCAGCTGCTTTCCAGATGTCGCCCGCTCCCATAGTTAGCACAAGGTCACCAGGCTGCACATGCTGAATCAAATAAGAGAGCACCTCATCCCGAGTTGCAATATGCTGAACGTTCGGGTTGCTGTTGTTGCGGATTAAATCAACCAGCTTGGCTGAATCTATTCCCTCAATTCGCTGCTCACCGGCAGGTGAGTAGATATCGGTAATAATAACCTCATCAGCTTCCTCGAATGAGCGGCTGAACTGTTCAAATAAATAATAGGTTCGCGTATAACGTTGCGGTTGGAACACAGCTATGATGCGTTTCCCTGTTGCTTTTGCTGCGGAAATGGTTGCTTGAATCTCCGTAGGATGATGCGCGTAGTCATCAATAACCAACATGTTCGCAACTTCTCCCAGCACTTGGAACCTACGCTTTGCACCGCGGAATTCCTGAATGGCTTCTGCAACTTGTTCGAAAGTGAGTCCTGCTTCAAGACAAGTGATAAGCGTTGCTAGTGCGTTATATACGTTGTGTTTACCTGGTACGGACAAGCTTACCTGACCGATTTCAGCCCCTTTGAACTGAACAGTAAACGTAACCTTACGATCACCTAACGTAATATCGCTTGCAACATAATCAGCCTCAGTATCTATACCATACGTAATAACTTCACTTTGAATCTGCGGAATCATTTCACGTAAGAACGTATCATCATGACAAACAATAGCTCTCCCGCCAGGTCTAACTTGACTGAGGAATTGCTTGTAAGCTTTCTTCAAATTCTCGAAATCACCATTGTAATTCTCCAAATGATCCGCTTCTATATTGTTCACAAGTGCAAGGGTTGGGTGATATTGAAGGAAGGTTCCATCACTCTCGTCCGCTTCTGCCACGACGAATTCACCTTTGCCGGCTTTAGCATTACTCCCAACATTCATGATCTCGCCACCGATAATATAGGTCGGATCTATTCCACAAATCTCCATGACTAAAGCAATCATTGATGATGTTGTTGTTTTCCCGTGGGCCCCGGCAACCGCAATCCCTTTGCGTTCGTTCATTAGCCGAGCAAGCATTTGTGAGCGATGAATGATCGGAATATTCAATTGTTCCGCAGCCTGCATTTCTACGTTGTCTTTGGCCAAAGCGGTTGAATACACAACCAAATCGGCTCCTGACACATTCCTAGCTTCATGTCCGATGAAAACTTGCGCACCCTTCGCTTTCAGCTTTTCTGTAAGCTCTTGCTGTGCTAGATCGGAACCAGATATCCGGTATCCCATTTCCAGCATGACTTTGGCAATGGCACTCATGCCGTATCCGCCGATGCCTATAAAATGTACGTGTTCTGCTTGACTCACGCCGTTCTCACCATCCTTTTTCAGAATCGGTTTGATAGGTAATCCAAGAACGAACATCAGAGATTAAATACAGCGTGCCGGATACGACCGCCAGATCATCCTGCTCAGTTCTACTTGTAAGTGTTTCTAAGGCTTGCTTCCAGTCTCGTTCGATAATGATATCTACCGTTCGATTCATCTCGCTCAGCAGCTCTCTTGCAATCTCAGCAAGCATTGAAGCGTCGCCTTTTTTATGAAAATCGGGTTCCGTAATAATAAGAGTATCCACCAATGGTAGTATATGCCTTAGGTAGCCTGTATGATTCTTCGTGGAGAGCATTCCTACCATCATATGAAGCTTACGGTACGTATATACACTTTGAAGCGCGGCAGCCAGTGTTGCGGCCCCTTCTGGGTTGTGAGCGCCATCAAGTAATATACGTGGCTCGCTCGAAACCATCTCAAGTCTGCCTGGCCAACGTGTCTCCTTGAGTCCTTTGAACAGATCTTCGTCATCTACGATGCAGGCATAATATTGACGAAGAACTTCAAGCGTCATTACGGCCACTGCTGCGTTCTTCAATTGGTGCTCACCGTTTAACGTAATCGGCATACCATTGATATTTCGAAACGGCCCGCTAAAATCAAACGTTTGGCTATCAAGCTCACTTGTGACATTCGAGAAATTGAATTGTCCGCCAAGTGAGTAGAGTGTTGCTTTTTTCGCCTTGGCTGTTTGATCGATCACACTCCAAACCTCATGGGGCTGGGCAGCGGTAATGACGGGTACACCAGCTTTAATAATTCCCGCTTTTTCTGCTGCTACTAATTCGAGTGTATCTCCCAAGATTTCCATATGGTCATGGCCGACATTCGTAATGATGGTTACGACAGGATTCACAATATTCGTGCTATCCAGCCTTCCCCCGAGACCTGTTTCCCATACTACATAATCGGGATATGCCACTTTACCGAAATACATAATCGCTAGTGCGGTCGAAATTTCAAACATAGACGGAGGACCGACCTCAGTCTCTGCAATTTCGTCTACGATTGGCTTCACATCATTCACCAGTGTGAGCAGCACGTCGTCTGGAATGTCGGCTCCATTCACTTGGATACGATTCGTATACTTCTCCAAATAAGGAGAGGTGAATGTACCTACGTCATATCCGCAAGCCTGCAACACAGAAGATAGATAGGCACATGTAGAGCCTTTGCCATTCGTCCCAGCCACATGAATGAACTTCAGCCTACGTTCGGGGTGACCTAATTTCTCCATTAACATCTGCATTCGTTGAAGTCCCGGTTTTATGCCGAGCTTCTCCATTCGGCCGACAATCCAGGCAATGGCTTCTTGCGCGGTCTGGAATTCAGCCGAAGGGGTGTCTTTGATTTTATCCATCGATCTCATCCTCATTTACTATATGAATCAGCTTGTTTTCGTCGCTAGGCATTCGTTTGATTTGCCACAATTATCCTTTTAACTCCGCCAATCGAGCAATCACTTTGTCTCGCTTATCGGCATAATCAGCAAGTTTTGCTTTTTCTTCCTCGATAACCTTGGCTGGTGCCTTGGCAACAAAGCCCTCATTGCCCAGTTTCTTCTCAATACGTTCTACTTCTCCATGCAAAGTTTGCAATTCTTTATCCAAGCGCGCGAGCTCTTGTGCAATGTCAATAAGACCTGCTAGCGGCAAGTAAAGCTCAGTTCCTGTAATAATAGCTGTCATAGCTTTCTCTGGAGCTGCCATCTCTGCGTCGATCTGGAGCAGGGACGTGTTACAGAAACGCTTCAGGTATTCTTCATTGCTGTTTAGAATAGTCAGCGTTTCGCTGCTCGCCGGTTTTACAAGCAGTTCAACTTTCTTGCTCATCGGCACATTCACTTCAGAGCGAATATTACGAACGGAACGAATAACGTCCATTAAGAGCTCCATCTCGTGAACTGCATCAGGCGATTCGAAAGCCTCATTTTCTACTGGCCAAGAAGCAAGCGTAATCGTCTCACCCTCATGCGGCAGATGCTGCCAAATCTCTTCCGAAATGAAAGGCATGAACGGATGAATCAAACGCTGTGTTTGGTCAAGAACATAAGCAAGTACGGACTGCGTTTTACTCTTAGCAGCTGCATCAGCCCCGTATAAGCTTAATTTACTGAACTCGATGTACCAATCACAGAGATCATCCCAGATGAAATTATACAGCAAGCGGCCGGTTTCACCGAATTCATAGCTGTCGATTAGACGAGTCACGTCACGAACAGTTTCGTTCAGGCGATGCAGAATCCAGCGGTCTGCCGTACCCAGTTGACCAGTTAAATCAATATCTGCTGCGTTTACACCTTCGAGATTCATTAAAGCAAAGCGAGATGCATTCCAGATCTTATTGGCAAAATTCCGCGCTTGTTCTACACGTTCTAGGCGGAAACGCAGATCTTGCCCCGGTGTGCTGCTAGTGGAAATCATATAGCGCATAGCATCAGCGCCGTAATTCTCGATGACTTCAAGCGGATCTACACCATTGCCAAGTGATTTCGACATTTTGCGACCTTCGGAATCCCGTACAAGACCATGCATCAACACATCTTTAAACGGAATTTGCTGTGTAAATTCCAGCCCTGTAAAGATCATGCGAGATACCCAGAAATAAATGATATCATAGCCCGTTACAAGCACATTCGTCGGGTAGAAACGCTTCAAATCCTCTGTTTCATTAGGCCAGCCCAATGTTGAAAAAGGCCACAATGCCGAACTGAACCATGTATCAAGTACGTCATTGTCTTGATTTATATTCGTGCTTTGGCAATGAGAACAAGCCGTAGCGTCCTCACGTGTTACCGTGATTTGACCACAATCTGCACAGTGCCATGCTGGAATCCTATGTCCCCACCACAATTGACGAGAAATACACCAGTCACGAACATTTTCGATCCAGTTCAAGTACGTTTTCTCGAAGCGATCCGGTACGAAATTAACGCCATTGCCTGATTTTTGCGTATCAATCGCTTTCTCAGCAAGCGGCTGCATTTTCACGAACCATTGTGTTGACAAATAAGGCTCGATAACCGCACCACTGCGTTCACTGTGACCCACTTGATGGACATGCTCTTCAATTTTAATAAGAACACCTTGCTCCTTCAAATCCGCCACGATTTGCTTGCGGCAATCAAAGCGATCTTGCCCTTGATACGGCCCCGCATTCGCGTTCATCGTACCCGTTTCATCCATAACAAGAATTTGCGGCAGGTCATGACGTTTCCCGACCTCGAAATCGTTCGGGTCATGCGCAGGTGTAATTTTAACAGCGCCGCTTCCGAATTCTTTTTCTACGTATTCATCCGCAATGACCGGAATCTCACGATTCACGATAGGGAGCAACAGCATTTTGCCAATGAGGTGCTGATAACGCTCATCCTTCGGATGAACCGCAACCGCAGTATCACCGAGCATCGTCTCAGGACGTGTCGTGGCGACAACGATGGAACCAGTTCCGTCGGTCGTTTTGTACTCTAAATGATAGAGGGCGCCTTGCACCTCTTTATACTCTACTTCGATGTCAGATAGCGCTGTACGAGCCGCTGGATCCCAGTTAATAATATAATTCCCGCGATAGATGAGGCCTTTCTCATAAAGGCTTACGAATACTTCACGAACGGCTTGTGATAGGCCCTCATCCAAGGTGAAGCGTTCACGCGAATAGTCCAGCGAGAAGCCCATTTTAGCCCATTGCTCACGAATCGTGTTCGCATATAGCTCCTTCCACTCCCACACCTTCTCCAAGAACTTCTCGCGTCCAAGATCATAGCGTGATTGTCCTTGCTCGCGGAGCTTTTGCTCTACCCTAGTTTGAGTGGCAATACCAGCGTGGTCAGATCCAGGCAGCCAAAGCGCGTCATATCCCTGCATCCGTTTGGTGCGAATTAAAATATCCTGCAGTGTGAAATCAAGCGCATGCCCAATATGCAGCATACCCGTAACGTTCGGAGGTGGAATCACAATGGTGTAGGTTTCCGCATCAGGACGGGTGCCCGCTTTGAAAAATTCATTTTTAATCCAGTAATCATACCACTTGCGCTCAGCTTCTTTAGGATCGTACGTAGTAGGCATTTGCAATTGTTCTTTGGTCTCATTAGCTTCTGTCATAAGATTACCTCCATTACTTTTATCTCTGTTAAACAGGCTTATGATGCCTGCTAGTCATCTCGCATCGGTGTTCATTCAAACAAAAAAAGCCCTCCGCCCGCAAAGGACGAAAGGCTTGCTTCCGTGGTACCACCTTCATTCCGCGCAGCTTCAAAAGAAGCGCGTGGCTCTCAAACAGATAACGGCTGCGGCCGGCGAATGCTAATGCTGCTCTCCGAATAAACGGGCGCATACAATCACATTCACAACTCCAGGGCGACTTCGTTCGGTTGCTTCCTATGGAACCTTTCAGCGCTACCAGTTCCACTCTCTGAAGGGCTTACCGCCTACTACTCCCTATCAACGTTTCCAATATTACTCAAAATGGTTTACATCATATGATATCGAACATTTGAAATAGAGTCAATATATCATTCCAGTATTACCGTTTATGCATAAATTATGCTTGCTTCCGAAAGATGTTACGAAAATGAATAAGAGCCTCCAGCCGCTATAAGCAGCCAGAGGCTCTTGCCTATGTAACAGGTTATTTATCTAGGCAGATAGATAACCTGCCCAACGGATATTTCTTGATCACTCATGCGGTTCAGAAGCTGAAGCTCACGCGGGTTGAGTTGATAGCGTTTGGCAATGGATTCCAGCGTATCTTCTTTTTGAACAATACATAGTTTGAGTTTCCTAAACTCTTGGCTTCCTGTGTTGCTTTGAAGAAAGAGTCGTTTCCACTCCACAGCATCTATTCGCGTTTCTTCCGCAAGTGCAGCTTGAGCTTCTGCTTCTGCATTCCTCTTATCGGTTAGATACGAGCCTGCCTTAGAAAGCAGCGATTTAATACCGTACGGGTTGATGTCAACAGCCTCATTCGCCTTTTTGCCAAAGGCGACCTTGAGTTCTTTCTTGTCTTCCGTAACCACCGTGCTTTCTTGATGGGGTGTCACTTTTAGTTCGGTTTGTTCAATCTCCACAACAACAGCACCATCGTTAGAGCCAAATTCAGAAGCAACCTCATCTTGAGCGGGAGCCTCATAGGGAGGAGGAGCCGCATAAGACGATACGTTTACGGGTTCTTGAATGATCGGAAGTGTCGGTGGTTCCTGGACGAACTGTGGCGTATAAGGCACAGCTGGCTCGAACCTTGGGATGTTAACCTCATGCACAAAAGTAACTTCCTCTTCTTCCCGCCAGCTCTCCAACGGAGCCGAAACAATTTCGACGCCTTGCAGGGAAAGCACACCTGTAACGTTCAGACTTCGTGCTGATAAAAGATCAATATCAAAATTTTCAATTTCGACTTGAATATCTTCTACACGATGAATGCGATTTAAAGGCAATGTGATCTCGACTGGAATCAGATGCTCTAGTGATCTGGGTGCATCCCTTTCTTCACTGAAATAATTGCCCGTGAGCAGCAAATTTCCTTTCAGTATTGCTTGATCATCCAAAGTAATTACCTGAATATGAGGAAGCAATTCTACATCATTCAATTCTTGTATCCCCGCTAAATCTTCTTGCAAATGAACGCGTTCATAGATATCGAATCTTAAACCTGGTTGTTGTTCAGACACCGAATTAATCCTCCCTTCCATCAAATCCAGATGCTGGACAGCATGCGGATTGTTTGGCCATTTACTTGTTTGTCTCTAAAAGTATATGGGTGGGTAGGGCTAGGCATGACTACATTTTTACAGGGCTGAAACTTCCTCTAGCAAAAGTTTGAAATCTTGCGGCAATGGAGCATGCACGATGACCTGCTTCTGAGTAACAGGATGATCGAACGAAAGCCTCTCTCCATGCAGCGCTTGTCGATGAAACAAACGCGATGAACCCCCGTATAGGGAATCCCCTGCTAATGGGTGGCCTATGTGACTGAGATGGACCCGAATTTGATGGGTTCTCCCTGTTTCCAGCTCTAATTCCACAAAAGCTGCCTTCTTCATTTGCTCTAAAACCCGATAATGCGTAACCGCTTGATCACCGCTTGGTGAAACTCTTCGCTTGCCTGAGATATAACGATCTTTACCGATAGGCTCATCTATCGATCCTTGTTTTAGACGAAATACGCCTTCAGCTAGCGCCACATAGCGTCTATCAATCCGTTTGTCACGCATTGCTTCATCCAGAAGCACATGCGCCCACTCATTTTTGGCATAAAGTACAGCTCCGGTCGTATCTTGATCTAAACGATGGATATGGCGAATCCCACAAGCCTGGCCAGTCGATTCAAAATAGTAGGCTACCGCAGAAGCCAACGTACCGCTTTGCCCTGCTTCTGCTGGATGTACGGACATGCCTGCCGGTTTATTAACGACAAGGCAAAAGTCATCCTCATACAAAATGGCAAGATCAAAAGGCTCTGGTCTGAAAGCAGCCTTCTCTTCAGGAAAAGCATGAAGTCGAATTTTGTCATCCTGAATCCGAATAAGGCCTTGAGAGGCAAGTCGTAGAAAATACTTTCTAGGAACTGGCAGTATAGCTGCTAATTCTTCTATTGCCCCTGGTTTAAGAGGTTTCCATAACGAATTGGGTAGGGGGATCTCTAACCATTCTCCGCTGCGCTTCCACTCTGTCATTGATGTGTTCCTTTTCGAAAAGATAGATAGATTGCGAGCAAAATCACTAGAAAGACAAAAACAACGGCCATTAAATCTATTGGAAAATCAAAAAAGTAATATCGTTTCATAGCATTCATGGCTCCTTAAGGAAATAGGGATTATGTACACTTTATTTTAACAATTACCAATAACAATTGCATGCAAAAATATGATAATATAAATCTTGTATTGTCTTTTTTCGACATTACTTATCAAAATATCTAATACCAAATAGAATAATAGAGCAGGAGAGGGACACCTTGGGTAGTTCAATATTAGAGCATTTTCGGAGTTATAGTTGGCTGAAGCGCACTTTTCTCGTAATAGCTGTTTGTACTTTTCTTAGTTCAAGCTTCTTATTTCTAACCCCTCCGGGGGGATATATCCGCGAATATTTGGCTAAAACCGTTATTACGACGCAGCATCGTGACTGGGCCTGGATTTTCGTTGGTGCGGAACGTAGAGATCAGATGGTTCTCGAAATGCAAAACTTGACCGAAATCAACTCTGTTGAAAAACAAGATTTGCGAGCGGTTCAATTCAATAAAAATCGTTCAAGGGAAAGTCTCGTGAAAGTGGAAGATATTTCTGGCCAGTTATGGAAGGGCAAGAAAATGTATGTATATGACCCACGTACGATTCGTGTCGTTGTACCCGCAAAGCAAGGTGAAGGGGAAAGAATTACCTCCATGGTAGAGCGTACTGGCGCTGTCGCCGGCGTAAATGGCGGTGGCTTCAACGATCCAGACGGACTTGGAAACGGATTTGCGCCAATTGGTGCTATTATGTCCGGCGGTGAAATTCTTTATACAGACCAAGAGGGCAGCGTTCCTCAACATATTGTTGGATTCACAAAAGAAGGCACACTCATTATCGGGAAGTATACGATTGACGAGCTGCTCAAACTTGGTGTCACGGACGCCGTATCCTTCTATCCGCGTGTTATTGCTAACGGAAAACCGCTCATTACTAGCGGTGACGGAGGCTGGGGACGCGCACCTCGTACAGCTGTGGGACAAAAAGCCGACGGAACAGTTATCTTCATCGTGATCGACGGCCGACAAACGCACAGTGTAGGCGCAACACTCAAAGAGGTACAAGATCTATTTCTCGCTGATGACGTTATTAATGCCGGCTTCTTGGATGGTGGAGCTTCCTCCGAGATGGTATACAACGACGAACTGATTACAAAGCCCTCCAGTCGTTATGGGGAGCGTCGCTTACCTTCTGCTTTTCTAGTTTTTGATCATCCTGATCAAGTAAAGGTCAAGAATGTTTGGGAAGGGCTTAAGACAATCGATCCAGGTGGTGCTTATGACCACCCTGAATTCTTGAAAGAACAAGCGAATAAAAAAGCGAACCCGCCTAAAGAAACAGCTACACCGAAGCCAACAACATCAACCAAGCCTGAATCCAGCAGTGAAGCTGGTAAGAATGGCACGTCTAATCCTCCTTCAGGAACAGATCATGGTACGGTCAAACCAAGTCCGTCAACGAAGCCTGAAACTTCACCGACGCCTTCTACGAAGCCGAGTCCATCTCCGACTACGGGCACTGGCAACGGCAATACAGGCACAGGTTCTGGCACTGGCACAGGAAGCTCCTCACCGGGAACTTCCACATCTTCAAAGCAGAGCCCTACGCCTACACCGAGTACAAGCCCTAACCAAGGGCAAACAAACAATGGGAATCCTGCATTGCCATCTCCAACCGCTGCTCCTACAATAAAACCAGAATAAATCTTCTACATAAGTCGCAAAAGACCTGGCCGCATTGGCCAGGTCTTTGTATGTTCACAAACTTATAATCGTTTCAATGCTTCACGATGAGCATCGATTGTGGCATCGATATCTTCATCGGAATGTACCGTAGATACAAACATGCCTTCGAATTGCGAAGGTGCAACTGAAACGCCTAAATCGAGCAAATGGCCAAAATAAGCATTAAACTTAGCCAGATCAGACGTTTTGGCTGTATCGTAATTCGTGACAGTCTCCTCGGTGAAGAATGGACATATCATGGATCCTACTCGGTTAATTGTGCTTGCTACGCCAAATTCAGCAGCATTCCCAGCAAAGCCAGCTTCCAGCTTCGCGGATTTGCGTTCCAGTTCCTCATACACATTAGGCTCACCCAATAAGGATAACGTTGCGAAGCCTGCTGCCATCGCTAGTGGATTGCCGGATAAGGTTCCCGCCTGATAGATTGGACCTGCAGGAGCAATCTGCTCCATGATGTCCAGTCGGCCTCCATAAGCGCCAACAGGGAGTCCTCCGCCAATAACCTTACCTAGACATGTTAAATCAGGTGTAACGCCGTACAAGCCCTGAGCACAGTGTTTATGCACGCGAAAGCCAGTCATCACTTCATCGAAGATTAACAAGGTGCCATATTGCTGCGTAATGGAACGTAATCCTTGTAAAAACCCTTCAGCTGGAGGCACTACGCCCATATTCCCCGCAATCGGCTCAACGATAATAGCCGCGATTTCTTCCCCAAACTTTTCAAACACTAATTTGACCGATGCCAAATCATTGTAAGGCACCGTGATCGTATTCGAGGCCACGCTATTCGGTACCCCTGGACTGTCTGGAAGGCCTAGTGTAGCTACACCGGAGCCAGCTTTGATCAGCAGCGCATCTGCATGTCCGTGGTAGCTTCCTTCGAATTTCACGATCTTGTCACGCTTCGTAAAGCCACGTGCTAACCGCAGGGCGCTCATGGTCGCTTCTGTCCCCGAATTCACCATGCGGACCATATCCATGGACGGCACCCGTTCAATAACCAACTTTGCCATTTCCGTTTCTAGAAGCGTCGGAGCACCGAAGCTCGTCCCTTTTTCCGCTGTACTTTTAATAGCTTCCAGCACGACAGGGTGAGCATGTCCTACAATTAACGGACCCCAAGATCCTACATAATCAATAAAGGTATTGCCGTCAATATCCGTTACGCGAGAACCTGAACCCTTCTCCATGAACAAAGGTGTTAAACCAACCGACTTGAAGGCGCGAACAGGACTGTTCACTCCACCCGGAATGATCTTTTTAGCTTCTTGAAAGGCTGCCGAAGAGCGCGTGTCGATTCTGCTCGAATTTTCCATAATTTCATACCCCCCGTAAACTATCTATGATAAAATGAGTGGACTTACTATACATAAAGGCGGTACCCCTATGATCGATATCATCAAAAAAGTACCTTTATTCTCCCAATTGAATGAAGAACAATTGGGCGCTCTAGCTCAGATTTGTACAAGACGCACATTTACAAGAAGTACCGTCCTATTTTCCGAAAAAGAAGTCGGCTCCGTCTTTTATATGGTCCTCAGCGGCTCTGTCAAAATCTTCACAACTAGCAGCTCTGGTGAGGAAAAAATCTTGTCCATCTGCAAATCAGGCGAAAGCTTTGGTGAACTTTCACTCATTGATGGCAAGCCGCGCTCTGCTTCAGCCCAAACGTTGGAGGACAGCGTGCTCCTCACATTGACAGGACAAAATTTCCTCGAATTGCTACGCACTCATTTTGACATTACCTTGGGCATTATGCAAGAGCTCAGCAGTCGACTGCGCGATACGAATCAACAAGTGTTCGACTTGACCTTCTTAGACGCGAGAACGCGTGTCATCAAAAGTTTGATCAAAATGGCGAATAAGCATGGACTGCGTAACGGAAATACGATTACGATTAAGCTGGTCCTTAACTTTGATGAAATATCTCAACTGGCCGGCATACAAAAAGTGACGCTCATGCAGGTGATTCGTGATCTGGAAGAAAAGCAAATCTTGATCATTTCATCATCCGATTTCAAAATAGATCTGGCAAAACTTCGTTAAATCGAACTGACTGTTTCTACGGCTTCCGGCGGCTGGCTTTGGATCAGATCTGCAAGCTGCCACGCAGCCTCTTTACCTTGCCTAATACAGTCAGGAAGACCCACTCCATGAAACCCCGCACCTACGATAAGGACTTGAGGCATAGCTGCTTCAAGCTCTTCACGGAACTGTGCAATCTGCTCCAGATGACCCACTGGATATTGCGGCATGGAATGCATGAGTCGCGTTACATCCGTAAAGAGCGGTTCAGCCGTTAGTCCTAACAGTTCTCGAAGGTCATGGCGAGCTTTGCTAACTAGTTGTTCATCTGACCATTCCGGCCACTCTTGTTCACCAGCACGACCGATATAACAGCGCAGAAGAACCTTCCCGTCTGGGGCTGTATGGAGCCATTTAGCAGATGTTAACGTACACGCCGTAATCGTCCTGCCCTCGGTTTTCGGTACTAGAAAGCCCGATGCATCCAGTTCAAAAGGGATGTCTTTGCGATCGAAAGCCATAATAACATTCGCCACGGAAATGTAATCAATCTTCTTAAGCTTATTTGCTGCAGGGAAATCAGCTAACAACTGCGCTGCCTGATAAGTAGGCGTAGTCAGGATAACGCCATCAACTATTTCACTATGCCCGTCCTCAAAGATAACCTCGGCTTGCTGCTGTCCCATTTTACGAACGGATACAACCCCAACGCCATTTCGTAGATCCACAGTTTTTAAGGCGTCTTCTAAGCCCGCAACCAATGTTTGAAGTCCCTTCTTGAACGTCACGAAAACCGAGCTGCGAACCGCAGAAGGTAAGTGAGCACTCTCTTCATTCACGTTTTTGCGGCTGGCCATCATCCCTAGAATTAAACTTCTATGCTTTTGCTCCATCGCTCGAAACTGCGGGAACGTTGCTTTCAAACTAAGCTTAAACGTATCTCCCGCATAAATCCCTGCTAGAAGCGGCTCCACGATACGTTGAAGCACTTCTCTCCCTAAACGGCGCTCCAGAAAATGCCCAAGAGATTCATCTGCCGATACATCTCGCTTAGGCAGGATCAAATCCAATGCGGCTCGCATTTTGCCTAATGGGGAAATGAGGCCTGTCTTCATGAACGGTGTCATTTGCGTTGGTATGCCGAGCACTAAGCCAGGCGGCATGCGGTGCAGCTTGCCTTGGCGTACGATGTACGTCTTTTTTGCACCAGGATTGGTACCAGTAAGCTCATGTTCAAGCCCAAGGTCATAAGCCAGATCAATGATAGGGCGCTTCCGTGCAAGGAAGGAATCCGGCCCCTTTTCAATGACGAAACCATCTCGCTCTATGGTATGAATTTTCCCGCCAAATGTCGGGGACTTCTCCACCACAGAAAGACGAAAAGGAGCCCCCGCTGACTCCAACCTTTTCTTTAAGTAAAAAGCTGCGCTAAGCCCCGTAATCCCCCCGCCAACAATCATGTAGTGAGGAATCCTAGTACTCATGATAAACTAGTGACCTCTTTCCATTTCTTGTACACAACATCACTCAATGTTTCCAGGTATAGAGGGTCTGTATTTAGGGATTCTGTTCGTTCCAAATGCAGTCCAAGCTCCTTAGCCAAAGCCTGTGCTTCAATATCGATATCGTAGAGAACCTCCAAATGATCCGAAACAAAACCGATTGGACATAGGAGAACATTCTTGACATTCTCTTCTTGATTGATTTTTCGAATAACATCCAAGATATCCGGACCGAGCCACGGCATCGCTGTTTGCCCAGCACTTTGCCAACCGAACTGCCAATTCGTTAGACCTACACGTTCGGCAATAACTTTGGAAGTGGCAAGCAATTGATCTGGGTAGGGGTCTTTCATTTCAAGAATTTTCTCAGGCAAGCTGTGCGCAGTAAAGATAACACGCACATCATTTCGATTCACACCTGCGAATTTCTCCAAGGCTTTGTCAACACGATTACTAAGGGCATCCACCAGTTTAGGATGAAGATGGTAGTCAAGAACGAAATCAATCTTCAGACCAAGCGCCTCTGCCTTATCTTTCGCTCTCTTCACATAGCCGCCAACGCTCATCGTGGAGTAGTGAGGGGCAAGAACGATTCCCACAGCCTCCGTAATACCATCTTTGACCATTTGCTCTACACCGTCTTCTACGTAAGGCTGAGCATGCTTCAGGCCCTGATAACAAACGAATTCAAGGTCAGGATGTTCTTGACGAAGTGTATTCTCCAAGCCTTTAACCTGCTTGTTCGTATTTTCACGCAGCGGGAAGAACCCTCCAACAATTGCCTCATAACGAGCCGTTAGTTCATGCAGCTGCTCAGGTGTTGGAGGATGACCACGTCTAATATGTGTGTAATAGGCTTCAACTTGATCCAAACTTTCCGGCGTACCATAAGACATGACTAAAACACCTATACGCTGACTCACCATGCTAAACACCACTCTTTTCTGATTGCTGAGATAATACGGAATGTGAGTAAGTATGAATGAATGTAGTCAAATCCTTTAGCTTCTCAAGCGATGCTTCCGGGAATAAACCATGGCCAAGGTTAAAGATATAACCTGGTTGCTGGATTCCCTCATCTATGATGGCTTTCGCCTGCTGCTCAATAACGCTCATCGGAGCTGTTAAAATATAGGGATCCAAGTTTCCTTGCACGGCAAAACGCTCGCCAACTCTCGCGCGGCCTACAGAAATTGGAATCCGCCAATCTAGACCAATGACATCCGCTTGAATGTCTTTAAGATAAGGAAGCAGCTCCCCTGAACTCACGCCTGGGAAATAAATCTTTGGCTCCTTCAAGTCCGCAAGTTCTTTGAAAATACGCGTCATTGTCGGCAGCACATACCTTTGGAAATCCGCAGGAGAAAGCGCGCCAACCCAGCTATCAAATACTTGAACAGCTTTGGCACCCGCTGCGATATGCGCTCGTAAGTAGGTAATGACCATATCGCCTAGCTTCTCCATTAAGGCAAACCAAACCGTAGGTTCGGAGTACATAAGCTGCTTCGTACGAATATAGCTTTTGGATGGTTTACCTTCGATCAAGTAGCTCGCAATCGTAAATGGCGCACCCGCAAATGAGATGAGGGGAACCTCTAGCTCCTTGTCTAAGATACGAATCGTTTGAATAATATGCGATAAATCTTTCTCCACATCGATAGGACGCAGGCGCTCAACATCTTGCGCTGTTCGAACTGGTGTATGAATCACAGGACCCACATCTTTGACAATATCAAAATCAACCCCAAGTGAAGCTACGGGATTCATGATGTCCGAATATAAAATGGCCGCATCAACACCCAACTTTTTGATGGGCATCATCGTAACTTCCGCAGCTAGCTCTGGTTGCTGACAAATTTCGAGCAGTGAATACTTTTCTTTGATTTTGCGATAATCCGGATCGTAACGTCCAGCTTGGCGCATATACCAAACAGGCAGCATATCCACCTGTTCTTTTCGGCATGCTTTAATAAAATTATCGTTGTAGGTCATGAGGCACCTTCCATATATAGGGATCTTTGGCCCTAAGCCAAAGTCTCTCCGATTGGTTTCCATCTATTCTCATTCATTATGCCCTAATTATACCCCTGTCACAACTGAGGTAAGCTTAGGTTTTGCGACAAAAGTATGACAAAAGAACCATCCGCACTAAGACTACATGCTGATCGTTTCCACCGGAAACTGCTCGCCTTTGCATCTTAGGTGAATGGCTCTATTTGGAAATTATTTATTTTTTCAAATAACGAGCAATATCTTTGGCAAAATAAGTCAAGATGATATCAGCGCCGGCACGTTTGAAGCTCGTCATTGTTTCCATTACGATAGCTTCTTCATTCACCCAGCCCTGCAAGGCAGCAGCTTTAATCATCGAATATTCCGCACTCACGTTATAGGCTACTACCGGCAAATCGAAGTTATCCTTCAGCATCCGAATGATGTCCATATAAGCAAGAGCCGGCTTCACCATGAGGAAATCAGCGCCCTCTGCAACGTCACTCTCCGCTTCACGCAAAGCTTCGCGACCGTTGGCTGGATCCATTTGATACGTCTTACGGTCACCGAATTGCGGCGTTGAATCCACAGCATCTCGGAATGGACCGTAGTAAGCTGATGCATATTTAACGGAATAGGCCATAATCGGTGTATTCTCATAGCCAGCTTCATCTAAACCTGAACGAATCGCATGCACATAGCCATCCATCATGTTGGAAGGAGCGATAATGTCAGCACCCGCTTTGGCTTGTGATACAGCCGTTCGAACCAATAGCTCCAAGGAAGCATCATTTGCCACATCCGCATGTCCTGTAATCGGATGATGATGGATAACACCACAATGGCCTGTATCTGTAAACTGACATAGACACGTATCGGCGATAACGAGCAAATTCGGGTTCAATTCTTTAATCAAACGAGTTGCTTGCTGCACAATGCCTTCATCCATAAAAGCGGATGTTCCTTTCGCATCTTTATGATCCGGAACACCAAACAGAAGAATAGCTTGAATGCCAAGCTTTGTAATTTCTTCGATCTCTTCCTGCACTCTATCTAAAGAAAAATGATAAACACCTGGCATCGAAGGGATTTCGGACTTGATGTTCGAACCGTGAGTGACAAAAATCGGTTGTACAACATCGTGAACAGTCACTTGATTTTCACGTACCAGATTACGAATAGCTGCATTGCCGCGTAAGCGGCGATGACGAATGATAGGGAAACTCATATAGAATTCCGCCTCCTTATTGGCGCTCAGAAGCAGCTCCTTATCCTTATGAAGCTGCTTCTGAAGCATATTTATTATTTATGTTGCGAAATACTTTGTACCAATGAAGCAACGGTAGCCTCTTCTGCCATATACGTAACCGGCAGTCCACATTGACTAGCAGTCTCTGCGGTTTTGGGTCCAATACAAGCAATTTCAACCCCTTGCAGCAAGGATAGCGGGTCTTCCACACCCAGCTGACGCAAGGCAACAAGCAAGTTTGTAACCGTGGATGAACTTGTAAAAGTTATGATATGAATGCTTTGATTTTGCAGAAGATGAATGATTTCATCCCCATCGTCTGTTGTGAGTACATTTTCGTAGACATCAACTTCCGTTACTTCAAGACCGAGCTCTTTAAGCTTATCAGGCAGATAATCACGTGCCAAGTCAGCCGTAGGTAATAGCACCTTCTGACCGGCTTTCAAATCTGCTTGAATGGCTTCCAGGATACCATCGCCGTGAAATTTGGCTGGGAGTACATCCGCAATAATGCCACGCTCAGCTAGCGCTTCGGCTGTCTTCGGGCCTACGGCTGCTATGCGAGCATTCCTCATTTTACGTACATCAATCCCTTTTTCACGCAGCCTGCGGAAAAAATACTCAACACCGTTTACGCTTGTCAGCAGCACCCAGTCAAATTCATGAAGCTTGTCTAGCGCCAGATCCAACGCTTGTATGGCCTCTGGGCGGCTTGGCGGTTGTAATCGAATTACAGGGAATTCGACCGCTTCCCCTCCCATGTCATCGATTAAATCCACAAGCTCACTTGCTTGGCTTCTAGCTCTTGTGACAAGCACTCGGCGCCCAAAGAGCGGCTTCTTCTCAATCCAGGCCAGCTTCTCACGCAGCTTAACAACTTCACCAACAATAATAACGGCTGGCGATTTGAAATTAGCTGATCTCACCTTCTCCGTAATATCAGCCAAGGTTCCCGTAATCGTTTCTTGATCTGCCCATGTCCCCCATCTGACGAGGGCAACTGGCATTTCTGGCGGTTTGCCGCAGCGAATCAATTCACGGCAAATTTGTTCAAGATTCGCTACACCCATCAAGAAAACCATGGTGCCAATCGCCTTGGCCAGATGCTCCCAGTCCAAACTGGAATAGGTCTTATTCGGGTATTCATGACCGGTAATAATCGCAAATGACGAAGTGAAGTCGCGATGAGTTACTGGAATCCCCGCATAGGCAGGAACCGCTATGGAGGATGTGATACCGGGAATAATATCGAAGATCACATCGTTATCTGCGAGCAGCTCCGCTTCCTCGCCCACTCGACCGAAAACGCTGGGATCGCCGCCTTTGAGACGAGTCACTACTTTCCCTTGAAGGGCTAGATCCACGAGCAATTGATTAATTTCTTCTTGCTTAAGTATATGTTTGTCCGGAAGCTTACCGACAAAGATCAGCTCAGCTTCCGGTCTACGATGCTTGAGGAGACGTGGGTTGGCCAGCCGGTCATATACGATGACATCGGCTTTCTGGATAGCTTCCATACCGCGAACCGAGATGAGCTTAGGATCTCCGGGACCCGCACCAACGAGATAAACTCTTCCTTTGTTCACGAAGCTCACTTCCTTACCTCAGCCAGGATACGTTCTGCGCCTTGCGCAATAAGCTTATCGGCAACAAGCAAACCTAGCGCTTCCGGATCGCTCCCGGAAGCTGTTTCCTTGAGCATGGTGACGCCGTCCGGCGTACCAACCATGCCCGTTAAAGTGAGCAGCGGCGCCTCTGATGAGCTGCTGTCTTCACTTATGCTCGCGTAAGCGCCGAGCGGCACTTGGCAGCCTCCATTGAGTCTGCCAAGGAAAGACCGCTCCGCTCGCACCGCGAGCGCGGTAGGCTCATGCTGGAACCTGCTCAGCAGGTCCAGCATGAAGGCGTCGCCGCCCCGGCACTCGATGCACAGCGCCCCCTGCCCTACGGCAGGGAGGCAGATCTCGGGCGGCAAGTACGCGCTGATACGATCCTGCCAGCCGATCCGGTGCAAACCGGCCGCGGCAAGCAGAATCGCATCGAAGTTCTCCTCATCGAGCTTGCGCAGCCTCGAATCAATGTTCCCACGGACCGACTCGATGCGGAGGTCCGGGCGGAGGTGCTGCAGCTGGCTGGCGCGCCGCAGCGAGCTTGTTCCGACGAGCGCGCCTTGCGGCAGCTCGTCCAGGGAGCGGTGCCCGCGTGTGATCAGCGCATCGCGCGGATCCTCACGCTTCGGCACCGCTCCGACGACCAGCCCTTCGGGTAGCTCGAAGGGCATATCTTTCATACTGTGGACGGCCATGTCGATGTCGCCGTCCACGAGTGCCTGTTCGATTTCCTTGACGAACAGACCCTTGCCGCCTACCTTGGACAAGGTGACATCCAGAATGCGGTCGCCCTTCGTGACAATTTTCTTTATTTCAAATTGACAATCGATCCCATGGTCCGCTGCAAGCTGTCTTAAGAGCTCCACAACTTGCCCTGTCTGAGTTAATGCCAACGCGCTTTGCCTAGTTCCTACAATGATTGTTCTCATCTCTACCCGCCTCCCTGTACTTGCTGCCCGATATCCTTGATAACTGCTAACCAAGCAGATAGATCTATACCTCTATCACCAACTTGCTCTTGTATCCAAGGTTCTTTCTCTAACGTTATATAGAGCTTCTTTTTCCAACTCTCGAACGTGCCGTCCCGAATTTTGGCCAGCACGTCCCATTCAAGCATCTCTTTAAACACACGTTGTCTAGCCTGTTTATCGGCCACCCTGCTCTGAATCAGTAACCGCAAATCACTAAGAAAATCGAGGTAAGTTTCATACTCCTCACCATAAGCGTTGTCCAATTCTTGAGCGATTTTACGAGCAGCTGAAGGACTTGCTCCACCAGTTGATACAGCAATAACTAACTTCCCTCTACGAACAACAGAAGGCACGATGAAGGAGCTCAAATGAGGTTGATCAACAACGTTGATCAGCTGTCCCTGCTTTGATGCTATCTCATGCACGTGAGCGTTAACTTCCGCATCATTCGTTGCAGCTACAACCAAGGTGTAAGGAGCAAAATCTGAGTCCCTATCGATCATTATCGATGGATGAAACGTTTGCCTACACAGAACCACTTCAGACTGGTTCTCCATCTCCATAAGCCCCAAAGTAAATTCTGTGCTTACGATTGTTACATGGGCACCTGCTTGCAGCAGCGATTTCACTTTTCTTTCAGCTACAGCACCGCCTCCGATGACTAAACATCGGCGTCCGGACAGTTTCATCATAATCGGATAGGGATGATTCATCGTCGTTAGCTCCATATCCAACCATGAAAGCCTGAAACCAGATTAGAAACCACGAAATTGAGAACAACAATCAAGAATGCCGCGAGATTCCATGCTGCCAGCTTATTGCCCGAAATACGCATAGAATGCTGCTGAAATAAATAAAAAGCGTACGCTGCCAAAACAAAAAATGAATTAATCACCTTAGGATCATAAAGTAAATTACGATCTCCCTGCAGCACAACCCAGACCACACCCAGACTTAAAGCCATAAGAAGCAAAGGTGCACCGACAATAACGGAGAGATAAGTGTAATGTTCAATCTTCTCAAGTGAAGGTAATCGCATAACCGTTTTTGAAAATTTCTTCGCTTTCAACATTTTGTGTAGGAATACATACATGCCTGAGAAAATAGCTGCAATCGAGAACGCCACGTAACTGCTAATCGCTAGGGTAATATGGATAAATAATAACTCATCATTGATGTTCCAATCAGGCTTAATTGGCGTTACATGCGGATTACCGAATACATTCAAAGCCAAAATGGCAAAACCGAGCACATTCACAAAAAATACAAACAATTCAATGCGGAAAAATCGGTTTATCAACAGTGAAATCGTGACTATCAACCACGAAAACATAAAAAGTACGTCCGACCTGGCAAACGCCCATTCCGTTAAATGACCGTACAAATTAATTCCTAAGTAAGCAGTTTGCAGCACCCATACAAACAAAAGCAGCCCCGTCCCCATCCGTTTCGCGCTTCGGTTCGCATTAGCGAAATCCGAAAAGTAAAACAATAGGCTCAGGGCATACATATAAATCATCGCATCAAACAACCAGCTACGTGTTACCATGGCACCTCTCCTAGGCGATTAGCGCCCTTTTCTTCAAGATTGGGCTAGAACATCAGCTGTCTGTAAACTAAGCACGGATAACTTGTCATCCAGCATCTGCTTAGCTTCAACTGCTTTATGCCCGGCTTCTAGTTCTTGTGCTAACTGATTGGCTTTCTCTTGTTGTTCAAGGGTCTCTTCCAGGGCAAACAGTTTCGTGAATAGCTCAAGCGCTTCATCGCCATGACGCTCTCCTGCCATTTCCTTAATTCGCAGGATCGGGTCTCGCAGCACTTGATTCACAATGCTTTTCGTCAATTTACGAATAACTTTAATCTCACGTTCATCTAGGTCCGGCAGCTTCTTTAACATATTATCCATCGTCTCTTCGTGGATCTGACTCGCTTTTGTTTGAAGAGCGCTAATGACAGGACTTACACCCAGCGTCTTTGTCCATTGTTCGAAAACACCGATTTCAGACTCAATCATCGTTTCAATCTTTGCAGCTTCTTTCTTTCTCTCTTGCAAATGCTTGTCTACGATATTCTCCAGATCATCGATATCATAAAGAAAAACATTCGGTAATCCGCTAATTTGTGGATCTAGATCCCGAGGGACCGCAATATCCATCATGAAAAGCGGACGTGATTTTCTTTTTTGAACATAGGACTGAATATCATTTTTCGTAAGAACATATCCCGGAGCGCCCGTCGAGCTAATTATAATATCCACTTCCGCTAAATGCTCCATCATGTTATCCAAGGTACATGGAATGCCGTTAAATTTCTCGGCCAATTCTACTGCACGTTCAAACGTACGGTTAACCACGATAACTTTGTTAGCGCCATTGGCGTAAAGGTGCTTCACAGTGAGCTCGCTCATCTTACCAGCACCAATAATCATAACCGTCTTGTTCATGTAGGTACCGAATATTCGTTTACCAAGTTCCACCGCGGCGTAGCTGACGGAAACTGGATTATTGCTAATGCCTGTTTCGGAGTGTGCTTTTTTGGCAAGTGTCACGGATTGCTTAAACAAGGTATTGAAATAAGCTCCGGTTGCTTTCATATTTTGAGATGATAAAAAAGCATCACGCACTTGTCCTAGAATTTGGGTTTCCCCAATGACCATGGAATCTAAACCGCTTGTTACGCGGAATAAATGTTCAATCGCTTTTTCATTTTCATACATATATAAATGCTTTTGGAATTGATCCTTGCCGACTTGGAACCAACGTTCAATGAAGTGAGTCAAGTAATGACTGCACATCTGCGGTCGATCCACAACAGCGTAGATTTCCGTGCGATTGCAGGTGGCGACAATTACACACTCCAAAATGCTTTTCGTGTCTTTCAATTCTGCCAATGCCTTAGGTAAATCCTGCTCGGAAAAAGCAAACTTCTCCCGAATTTCTACCGGGGCCGTACGATAATTCAAGCCAAGCGCGATAATATGCAAAGGTACCACCTGCCTTTCCGTCTAATTCTATGTACCATTATAGCACAGCAAAACAAGCAATCCGACAAACTTTTTGTATAAATTATGAATGCTTTCATACTGCTCGTTAGTTTTAACCGCATTCCGTTCTTATATACCTAATATAGGGATCTTTGAGCGTAGCTCAAAATCTCTCCGCTTTGGGATCTTTGAGCGTAGCTCAAAATCTCTCCGCTTTGGGATCTTTGAGCGTAGCTCAAAATCTCTCCGCTTTGGGATCTTTGAGCGTAGCTCAAAGATCCTCCCTATAAACTCTTTATTGAAGTGCTTTTTTTCGTATAAAAGAGGTTAAATTCCGATCTAATTCTGCCATCTTCGTATTTTGAGACGAAACAATATCGCCATTCGAAGCCATCATTTTCTCATAAAGATCGTACATACTTTTGTACTGAAGACAAACTTCCTTCAAAACCTGGATTTCATCCGGCTTTAAAGCTCGCTTTCCACCTACCTGCAGACGCTTTAAATACTGCATTAGCTGAGTCATACTGTCCAGTGAAGTCAAATATTCGCTTCCTCCCGCAGCAAGCACTAACCGTTCATGCGTATAACTTGCCGAGTAAAGGGCTTGCCCCACAGCGTTCAATCCTTCTGTATCTTTGCTTTGAGCAGCTTCTTCCAGATAGCTCTTCAGAAGTTCCATCTGAAACAGAGATACTTGATACAGTAGATGAGTAGCATCATGCGCTTCTTTATGCGGGCCTAGTATTTGAACGAGTTGATAGATAGGCCAGATGATGAGAAAGGCAACCAAACTGTAAATCACTGCTTTTCTAACTATTTTCTGCTTCAAATCCGTTCCCCCAGTTCATGTTAGCTTCATGTTTGGACATATGTCGCAATAACATTGTATGGGTATCTGGACAAACAAATAACCACGGATCTCTCCGTGGCTATCGTTATTGTTATGCGCAGATTCTTATTTAACAAGCTCTGCTTGCTTTATTTCAGGAGTTTCTACTTGCAGTTCACCCATTCCGCGAACTAATTTCTTCGCATAGAATGTTTCTGGTTTCAATACGGATACCATAAAGTCAATTGCTAATTGAGGGTCCACTGTATCACCGCAAGTATAACAATCAAGCGCGGCAAAACCTCTCTCAGGATAAGTATGAATGGAGAGATGACTCTCGGACAACATAACAAGTACAGTTGCTCCTTGTGGTTCAAATTGCTTGGATTGTACAGATAATACGGTTGCTCCGCATACCTCGGCAGCTTCTACCATCTGAGCCTGCAGCCAATCTGCATTGTTCAGAAGTTCGAAATCTACCCCCCAAGTATCTACAGCAACGTGTCTTCCGAAAGTTGAGTATTCTGTTTCCATCTTTCGGTTCCCCCTTCCTAGGAATAAAATGTCTGAAAAAAATTTCATCCGCTAGGACCTACGTCATTCACTTCCCGAGGGTATAATCTCTCGCAACATTCAATGTCCTGAGTGAATCCTGGTTCCTATATTGTTTCAACGAGAATAAAAATAACATCTATCGACGAGAAATGCAATAGTTTTTTTTGCCAAGTGACGGAAAACAAAAAAGACCCTAAAAAGGGTCTATTGTAATTGGGTATATGTGTAGTTAAGCCTCCAATATAAACAAACGATGCGTTAGCTCATTGAGGCGAGTGTCGATCTGCTGATGTTCTTCCTGTTCCTGCAGCATATTACGCAAATCAAGAAGATGGTTAATTTGATCGTAGATCATTTCAATCTCTTGCTCGACTTCTCTCTTTTGAAACATTTGCTGCATGAGACCAATGGTGTCTTTGTACTCATAGATAACGGTCAACAATTGCCCTTTGACTTCCTCGATTTTAACGACGGTCCCACGCTCATAGTAGTAAACCATAGTATAACTAGGGTAAATCCGATTTACTTTTGCGCTTCCTTTAAACTCTGACACCGCTTTACGCATCAAATTAGCCAGTAATGTGTTACTTAATCTGCAGGATCCTGTGCATTCATATAGGCCCGATTTCTTCTCAAATGAAAGGACGATTTCCTGACCTGCTCCATCTTGAAAAACAACCTCTTGGTTGCCATTTTCCAAGACCTTCACTTGCAATGTCACTTGATGATCCACAAACATTTGAAAAAACCTGAACATCTCGGCTTCTGTTAACTGGAGGCAGGTTTTGACATATTCAGTCGCTAACCTTTGTGCCATAAAAATCCCTCGATTCTTTGTTTTCAAGCCATTAACTATTACCTTGTTTATTATTATACTACATGCGTCTCTAATATTCCTGCGTGCAATTCATTATAATCAGCCAAATATTCTGAAAAAACCAAGGAATTACGGAATGCCAGCAAATTTTCCCCAGTAAACCTCGCTTTCCCGTATACTTCTTCTTGATTTTCTCTGTCTTTTGACGTCCTTCTTATCCTTACACAAAAAACCGCCCTATGAATCAGGACGGTTCTTGTTCTTTATCTTGTACTTTCTCAATCACCAGTTCATTTGCTTCTTCAGGCTCTGGCTCTCCATAAGCAATGGCTTGCTCTAGAATCCCCCAAAGCTCGTCCTTGCCGAGCCCAAGCTCCGAGGAAAACATCAACGGTTGGACACCTTTATCCATCCCCAGTGTTTCTCGGACAATTTTGATGTGCTTAGGCCATCTGCTTTTCGGGATCTTATCGGCCTTAGTCGCGATGACGATGACAGGCACATCATTATGTCTTAGCCACTCGTACATGGCTTGATCATCTTTGGACGGAGGATGCCGCAAATCAACTAATTGCATAACAAGGCGCAGTGTTTCTCGATTCATTAAGTAGCTCTCAATGAATTTTCCCCACTGCTCCCGTTTCGTTTTGGAAACTTTGGCGTAGCCATAACCTGGAAGATCTACGAAATATAAGTCCTGGTTGATTTTATAATAGTTAAGCGTTTGGGTTTTGCCGGGCTGTGAGCTGGTTCTAGCCAAATTTTTGCGGGAGATCATACAGTTAATGAGCGAAGATTTCCCGACATTAGAACGCCCTGCCAGAGCAATCTCTGGCAAGGCATCCTCTGGATATTGGCTAGGTCCAACCGCACTGATAATAAACTCAGCTTGATTGACTTTCATGGATGTTCAACTACTTTCTATCGTTATCCGACTTGCACGGGAGGCTTATTTTTGACAAGCGCATGTTCAAGCACTTGATCCATATGGCTGACTGGAATGAAGGTCATCTCGGCGCGGACACTTTCTGGAATTTCGATGATGTCTTTTTCATTATCCTGAGGCAGCAGGATGGTACGTATACCAGCTCGGTGTGCCGCGAGCGCCTTTTCCTTGAGTCCACCGATTGGCAGTACTCGGCCGCGCAATGTGATTTCACCTGTCATAGCAACCACACGAGAAACAGGAATATTCGTCAATGCCGAAATCAATGCTGTTGCCATTGTAATTCCTGCAGATGGGCCATCCTTTGGAATAGCGCCCTCAGGAATGTGAATATGGATATCGTTCTTCTCATGAAAGTCAGGTGCGATGCCAAGCACATCAGCCCGCGAGCGTGTATAACTGAAAGCAGCTTGCGCTGATTCCTTCATTACATCGCCGAGTTTACCCGTCAAAGTCAACTTGCCTGTTCCTGGCATAACGGTGACCTCAATGACTAAGGTATCCCCGCCAACCTCCGTCCAAGCAAGGCCTGTTACAGCACCTATTTGATCTTTCTCTTCAGCTACATTATAGCGGAACTTGATGGGTCCTAGATAGTCCTTCAAGTTTTCTTCCGTTACATGTACCGGTGTAGTTGGATTAGATACGATTTTTTTGGCTGCTTTGCGATTCATGCCTGCGACCTGCTGCTCTAAATTACGAACGCCCGCTTCACGCGTATATTCACGTACGATTTTCATTAAGGCAGCTTCATCCACTACAAGTTGATCTTCTTCTAGACCGTGCTCACGCTTCTGCTTAGGCAGCAAATACTTTTTCGCAATTTGAAGCTTCTCAATCTCTGTGTAGCCAGGAATGTAGAGAACCTCCATCCGGTCTAACAAAGGGCGAGGAATATTGTGAACAGCATTCGCCGTTGTCACGAACATGACATTGGACAAGTCAAACGGAACTTCAATGAAATGATCACTAAAAGTGCTATTCTGCTCGGGATCAAGTACTTCAAGCAATGCCGAAGCCGGATCGCCGCGGAAATCCATTGCCATTTTATCAATTTCATCAAGCAAGAAAACAGGATTATTCGTTCCAGCGTTCTTCATCCCTTGGATGATCCGTCCCGGCATAGCCCCAACATACGTACGGCGATGACCGCGAATCTCAGCCTCATCTCTAACCCCGCCAAGCGAGATACGGATGAACTGTCTTCCCATGGATCTAGCAATCGATCGAGCAATGGAAGTTTTCCCAACGCCCGGAGGGCCAACTAAACAAAGGATAGGTCCTTTCAGCTTCTTAACAAGCTTCTGTACCGCTAGGTACTCGAGTACGCGCTCCTTTGGCTTATCAAGTCCGAAGTGATCCTCATTCAAGATTTCCTCAGCCTTATCTAGATCCAAGTCATCTTCGGTATTTTTGGACCAAGGCAGTCCCAGCAGCCAATCAATATAGTTGCGGATGACGCCTCCCTCGGCAGAAGTCGCTGGCATCTTCTCAAGACGGTCGATTTCCTTCTCAACCTTCTCGCGGACTTTCTCCGGCAATTCGGCTTCTGCCAACTGGTTGCGTAGATCATCCACTTCGCCAGCGCGGCCTTCCTTATCGCCAAGTTCCTTCTGGATGGCTTTCATTTGCTCGCGAAGGTAGTATTCCTTCTGCGTTTTTTCCATTTGTTTCTTAACACGCTGGCTAATTTTACGTTCGAGTTCAAGCACTTCCCGCTCATTATTCAAGATATTGAGCATTTTCTCGAGACGCTCGCGTACATCTACAGTCTCCAGAATCTCTTGCTTATCCTTAATTTTGAGCGATAAGTGGCTGCATATGACATCTGCTAAACGGCCTGGCTCATCAATGTCCGAGACAGCAGCAAGTGTTTCTGGTGTAACCTTTTTCGACAAATTAATGTAATGCTCGAATTGGCTTAGTACGCTTCGCATGAGCGCATCGATCTCAGGATCGGTGATTTCTTGCTCCGGTAATTCCTTAGCCGTGACTTCATAATATTCATCATTCACGAGGTATTCAACAATCTCAGCACGCAAAACACCTTCTACCAAGACACGAATCGTTCCATTCGGCAGTTTCAGCATTTGCCTTACCTTAGCAATCGTCCCGATGCGATAAATATCCTCTTTGGCAGGTTCTTCTATGTTGATCTCTGATTGAGAGCAGAGGAGAATCATGCTGTCATCCACCATTGCCCGCTCGAGTGCTTTAACCGACTTTTCTCGCCCTACATCCAGATGTAGAACCATGCTCGGATAAACCAGCAGTCCCCTTAGAGGCAATAGCGGCAATCTGCGCACCTTGATTTTTCCGGGTCCCATCCTCTGCACCTCCTAATATATGGATCTTTGAAGTTCAAAGTCTCTACGCTTGGGATCTTTGAGCAGAGCTCAAAGTCTCTCAGTTTTGGATCTTTGAACGGAGTTCAAAGTCTCTCCGCGTTGGAACATATTTCTATACCTTCGTTGCCCTTTACATTTTATCAAAACTGCAAACAAAACACCAACTAGCACCCTGACTCGTCATGTGAGGTTTCCGTCCCTCTGATTTAAGAGTCAATTGTATGTTGGGAATTTGCATGTAAAATGGGTAACGATGAAGCCGGAATCGTCCTTTCCGAAGTAAAAGGCAAGTGAATCACATTATCATGAAGCTCTAAGCCTAGGGCAACTTCAAGCACTTCTTCGATCGAGTCAGCAGCAATCACCTCTACCCCCGGCAAATTAGCGAACATTTCTTGCCAGTTTTCTTTAGGGATAATGACTTTGGTAGCTCCCGCTTGGAATGCAGCTTCCACCTTCGCTACAACGCCGCCAACGGGTTTAACTTTACCATGGATACTCATTTCCCCCGTCATTGCCAGTTTATTATCCACAGGTATTTTATGTATGGCAGATGCAATAGCTGTCGCCATGGAAATGCCTGCAGAAGGGCCATCGATCGGCACTCCGCCAGGGAAATTAATATGCAGATCGTAATCTGACGTATTAAATCCGAGTTTGCGAAGGACTGTCAAGACATTTTCCACCGATCCGCGCGCCATACTCTTTCTGCGAATGGTTCGAGAGCCTCCTCCCATTTCCTCTTCATCTACAACACCTGTAATGTTAAACTTCCCAGTGCCCGCAGCGGCAATAGGTATCGCGGTCACTTCGATCTCAAGTAATGTACCCAAGTTAGGACCATACACAGCTAATCCATTTACGAAACCAATTTGCGGTTGTGCTGGTATTTTCCGCTCTGGTCTAGGTGGAATTTGTGAGGAGTTGACCACCCACTCAATGTCGGCAGCGGTGATCTCATCACGCTTATCCGTTAAGGCAATACCCGCGGCAAGCTGAATCACATTCACAGCCTCTCTCCCGTTGGTTGCATATTTCATTACAACTTGAACAGCAGCCTCACATTTCTTGAAGCTAATTTTATCAAGGGCTTTCCGTGCAATTTCTCCCACCTCATCCGGTAAAAGAGGACGGAAATAAATCTCCAAGCAGCGCGAACGAATTGCAGGAGGGATCTCACTAGGCGTCCTCGTCGTAGCCCCTACCAAACGGAAATCAGCAGGCAAACCATTTTGAAATATATCATGAATATAGCCTGGAATATTCGTATCCTCGGAGCTATAATACGCGCTCTCCAGAAATACTTTACGATCTTCCAGTACCTTTAATAATTTGTTCATTTGAGTGGGGTGCAATTCACCGATCTCATCGATAAATAAAATACCGCCATGCGCCTTCGTTACCGCACCTGGCTTAGGCTGTGGAATCCCCGCAACCCCCATTGCACCCGCACCTTGATAAATAGGATCATGAACAGAACCAATCAACGGATCGGCAATACCTCTTTCATCAAAACGTGCTGTTGTGGCATCGATTTCTGTAAATTTAGAGTCCGGCCGGAAGGGCGACTCTTGATTTTTCTTAGCTTCTTCTAAAACAACACGAGCAGCAGCCGTTTTACCAACCCCAGGCGGGCCATAAATAATAACATGCTGCGGATTGGGACCGCATAATGCCGCTTTTAGGGCTTTCAATCCTTCAATCTGGCCAACGATATCCTGCATGGAAGACGGTCTTGTTTTTTCTGAAAGCGGTTTTGTTAGCGAAATGGATCTCAGCTTTCTTAATTTCTCCAATTCTTTCCTGGACTCTCTATCGACAGCAGACCGGTTCGTCTGTTGATTACGCAGCAAATTCCAGAAATACAACCCAATCACAACGGCAAAGAAAACTTGAATTACCATCAGAATAATACTTAAACTCATTTGTCGTAACCTCCTTAGAGTTTTCGCTAGAAAACTGTCTTCGTAAGCGTAAGCTGAGCTTTGGCAAATCTGTTGTCGTAGAAGAATACTCATCTTATTTGTCATAGCTTCCATTATTCCCGTGTAAAAGAAGGTTAATCCAATTCATGCAAACTTTTGCATGGTGAATGACAACCCTCGTACAGAAGAAGGATAAGAGTAGATATTCATGTAAAAAGGATGGGTTCCCATGAAGCAAAGCTTGATGATTCTGTTACTTTTCCTTTGTCTGTGTAAGACATCTGATGCATACGCTTTGGCCAATGATCCCCTTCTGCCTAATGCTGATATCATCATCGACGTTGGGCATGGGGGCATAGATAGCGGTGCTTTGCACGGTAAATATTTAGAAAAAGATATGAATTTATCCATATCCAAAAAAACATACAAGTTGCTTAAGAAACGGGGCTACCGCGTCATCATCAACAGGACGGAGGACTACGCTTTAAGTGAAGATAACACGTGGTCGTACGGCAGCAGACACCGTAAGGATTTAGCGCAGCGTTCTGGACTCGCCAACACCATTAAGCCCAAAATGATGCTAAGCATGCATATTAATTGGTCAGGCAAATCTGATCGTAGAGGACCACTTGTTATTTATCAAAATCAATCGGACAGCATTTTGCTTGCGGGGCTTTTGCAAGAATCCCTGAATCATCTTTATGGTACCGATGAACTTCCTGTTCTTGGTAAAAAGTATTATGTGCTGAAGCACACGAAATGCCCTGCAGTTATCGTTGAATTAGGCTTTATTTCAAATAAAGCAGACCGCAAGCTTCTGAATGATTCTAACCATCAAGCCAAGCTAGCAAAAGCGATTGCACAAGCGATAGACCAATACTTTGCCATGATTCATCCTAATTAGGATTGAGCTTCATTGTTTGTGAAATCGGAACAAAGGTCGCTTCCTTTTGAATGATCGGAATAGCCTCTTTAATGACTTGGGCTGTTTTTTTCCCTGGGGGACCCACATGTCCGATCGCAATGACCACGTCTCGTTGATGGATTAACTTTTTAAACTTCACCATTTGATTGCTGATGTGACTATACGTGTAAAGATCATCGAAGAACAATTGATTCTCAGAATATGGAACTCCATTTTGCCCCGCAAGCTTGCCAATTAGGCTTTTTGGAGTCGTACGGCTATCTAATAAAATGAGATTTTTCTCTTTGCAGATATCAATGAGAATTTTCATCACTCTCTCATCCGCAGTAGCTTTGGAGCCCATATGATTATTGATTCCTATTACATAAGGAATATCATCGATAGCTGCTACAATCCTTTTGTGAATCTCATCACTCGACAAGTCTGTAGTAATGGCTCCTGGACCTAACCAGCTCTTCTTGCCCCGTACAGGCTCCATAGGAAGGTGTAGAATGACTTCATGCCCCTTATCGTGCGCTAATTGCGCATCTTGCTTGGAAGAAGGCAGGAAGGGCATGACAGCGACAGTGAATTGGATCGGTAAATCCAGCATCTCTTTGGTGCCGTCCATATTATTGCCAAAGTCATCAATGACAATGGCCACCTTCTTCGTCTTGATCTCAGCCGCATGCTGTGAAGGCATCGCCACCTCTGAGGCACCTGTATGCAAGGGTAAAAGAAGCAAAAAAATCCCTACGATTACCGTAAGGGTAATGTGACGAGCAGTCTTATACTTGCTTAGCAAATTCATAGCATCTCCTTGTTTGCATATATTCGTTAGAAAAACTTACTTCAAATGAACAAGCTTTCCAGTTTTACTCATTATGCTTCTCTTGCGCAACAAATATGCGAGAAATGATTCATTGGCTCTGATCTCCAACTGATTGCACAAAAAAAACCGTTAAAAGCACCTCACCCGAGGCATCTTTAACGGCTTACTTTATTAACATTTAGGCTATTAGTGCTTACGTCCTGGAATAACACCCGTTTTTTCATAAGAATCAACGATGATATCAATTTCTTTTTTGAGCTCAGCCAGCAATTCAGCTTCTGGCACTTTACGGATCATTTCTCCGTATCGGAACAACATACCTTCACCGCGGGCGCCTGCGATGCCGATATCAGCTTCACGAGCTTCACCTGGACCATTTACGGCACAGCCAAGGACAGATACCTTAATCGGTACTTTGATCTTAGCAATATAATCCTCGACTTCGTTAGCAATCGAAAACAGATCAATATCTAACCGGCCACAAGTAGGACAGGAAACGAGAGTTGCAGCATTCGTAATCAATCCGAACGTTTTGAGCAGCTCACGAGCTACTTTAATCTCTTCAACAGGATCCGCGCTAAGCGAGATACGGAGTGTGTTACCGAGTCCCATGTTAAGGAGCGTTCCGATACCTGCCGCACTCTTCACAGCCCCAGTAAAGAGCGTTCCAGCCTCTGTAATGCCGAGGTGAAGTGGGTAGTTGAATGCTTTAGCCGCTTGGGAATAGGCTGCAATCGCCATAGGAACATCGGAAGCTTTGAGTGAAACGATAATATCATGGAAATCAAGCTCTTCCAGAATATTAATGTGGAATAAGGCACTTTCTACCATCGCCTCAGGCGTCGGGTAGCCATATTTTTCGAGAAGATGATTCTCCAGAGAGCCAGCATTAACCCCAATACGAATGGGGATGCCACGTTCTTTACAAGCTTTAACGACCGCTTCTACCTTCTCGCGACGGCCGATATTGCCTGGATTGATGCGCACTTTATCAATGCCATTCTCAATAGCAGCGAGCGCTAAGCGGTGGTCAAAATGAATATCCGCAACGAGTGGAATATGAATTTGTTTTTTGATTTCTTTAATTGCCTCAGCGGCTTCCTTGTTGTTCACAGTGACACGAACAATTTGGCAGCCTGCTTCTTCCAAACGAAGAATTTCAGCTACTGTCGCCTTCACATCTGCGGTCTTCGTTGTACACATGCTTTGCATGATGACTTCATTACTGCCACCGATCGTCAAATCGCCTACACGAACGGCCCGCGTATCTTTTCTATGGAACATTATGGTTTCTCTCCCCATGACACCAAACATCCTCCGCTCCAATTCCCATTAGCAGGGAATCAGATTGGAGGCTGTGTGTAATTTGTGAAATTATGGGTTACGCACTTTCTTCTTTCTTCTTACCAGTCGTCTGCGCGCCATCTTTGGTCGTCAAAACAGGAGTAATCTTGTTTTGAACAGTTTCCTTGGATACCACACATGTCGTGACGTCTGTTCTCGAAGGGACTTCGAACATCACATCAAGCATAATGCTTTCAATGATGGCTCTCAGACCGCGCGCGCCAGTATTACGTTTGATCGCTTCTTTGGCAATGGCATCAAGTGCCTCTGCGTCGAATTCGAGCGATACGTTATCCATCTCTAGCATCTTCTGGTACTGCTTAACGAGCGCATTCTTAGGCTCGGAAAGAATACGAACAAGGGCTGCTTCATCAAGCGGCTCAAGCGTAGAGATGACCGGTAAACGACCAACGAATTCCGGAATTAATCCGAATCGCAAGAGATCTTCCGGAAGTACCATGGATAAGTACTCGCCTGGTTTCAAATCAACTTTAGCCCCATCTGTGCTAAAGCCAATTACTTTTTTACCAATTCTGCGTTTAATAATTTGCTCGAGTCCATCGAAAGCTCCACCGCAAATAAACAGAATGTTGGTTGTATCAATTTGAATGAATTCTTGGTGCGGATGCTTGCGTCCACCTTGTGGAGGAACAGAGGCAACCGTGCCTTCAAGAATTTTGAGCAAAGCTTGTTGAACACCTTCGCCGGAAACGTCTCTTGTGATAGACGGGTTCTCGGATTTACGTGCCACTTTATCGATCTCATCAATATAGATAATGCCGCGTTCGGCTTTTTCTACATCATAATCGGCTGCTTGAATCAATTTGAGCAAAATGTTCTCTACGTCTTCGCCCACATAACCTGCTTCTGTCAAAGAAGTGGCATCAGCGATCGCAAAAGGAACATTCAAAATTTTGGCAAGCGTTTGCGCAAGCAGCGTTTTACCGCTTCCTGTTGGTCCTAGAAGGACGATATTACTTTTTTGAAGCTCAACATCTTCAAGCTTGTTCTGCGAATTGATCCGTTTGTAGTGATTATAAACCGCTACAGCCAATGATTTTTTCGCTTGTTCTTGCCCAATAACATACTGGTCCAAGATATTACGAATTTCTTTTGGTTTAGGAACATCTTTGAGATCTAGCTCTTCTTCATGTCCTAATTCTTCTTCCACAATCTCCGTGCAAAGCTCTATACATTCATCACAAATGTAAACTCCCGGACCTGCAACAAGTTTGCGTACTTGGTCTTGGGATTTTCCACAAAAGGAACATTTGAGTTGGCCTTTTTCATCGTTAAATTTAAACATGGGATCACTCCTTTATTTCAAGTCGTTTCGAGTGATAACCTCGTCGATTAACCCATATGCCTTCGCTTCTTCAGCGCTCATAAAGTTATCCCGGTCGGTGTCTCTTTCGATCTTTTCAAGCGGCTGTCCCGTACGGTCCACATAGATCTGGTTGAGTTTTTGCTTCGTTTTGATAATCCAATCCGCGTGGATTTTGATATCGGTTGCTTGACCTCTTACACCGCCGAGCGGTTGGTGAATCATAACTTCTGCATTCGGCAGCGCGTATCGCTTACCTTTGGCGCCTGCTGTTAACAGCAAAGAGCCCATACTTGCAGCCATACCTACACAAATCGTAGATACATCCGGTTTAATAAACTGCATGGTATCGAAGATACCCATTCCAGCTGTTACAGATCCACCTGGTGAATTGATATATAAGTGGATATCCTTGTCGGGATCCTGAGCTGATAAAAAGAGCAGCTGGGCAATGACCAAATTAGCCACATCATCATCAATAGCGCTCCCAATGAAGATAATGCGGTCCTTTAGTAAACGCGAGTAGATATCGTAAGAACGTTCCCCACGAGCCTCTTGTTCAACAACCATAGGAATAAGACTCATTGTACCAACTCCTTTTGCGGCAATAGCCAAGTTCTCTCATTTGAGATTCAGATACAGTTTAACACGTTTGAACAGCAAAGTCATTTTTTCAGAGAACTGCTATGTATGAGGGTATTACTTATGGTCTTGGGCAGTTTGGGGGCTAAAATAGGGTAAAAGAAAGGCACGTTGCTTACGTACGTGCCTTTACTTACCTTATTTATACTGCTGCGGAAACATGCTTGCTATTTTCAAGCAAGAAGTCAACCGTTTTTCTAATCACAAGATCGTTGCTCAGACCTTCTAGGCTGCCGTTAGAAGCAAACAGTTCACGAAGTTCTGCCGTTGTCTTTTGGTAGGATTGTGCATATTTCTCAAGCTCCGTGTCAACTTCTTCATCGGAAACTGTGATTTTTTCTGCAGCTGCGATGGCTTCAAGAACAAGGTTGTTACGAACACGCTTGTCAGCATCTTCTCTCATTTGTTCTTTCAATACGCTCTCGTTTTGACCGGAGAACTGGAAGTAGATCTCAAGCGTCATGCCTTGGGAGCGAAGACGTCTTTCGAATTCCTTCACCATAACATCAAGCTCTGCTTCTACCATAGAAGCTGGAATTTCAACTTCAGCGTTAGCTGCAGCTTTTTCAACAACAGCTGTTTCCAGAGCAGCCTCTGAATCTTTTTCTTTCCGTTCTTGAAGACTTTTTTTCAACTCTTCTTTGTACTCTACAAGTGTATCGTACTCGCTCACGTCTTTAGCAAATTCATCATCAAGCTCTGGCAAGTTTTTGCGTTTAATGTCGTGAATTTTCACTTTAAACACAGCCGCTTTGCCTTTCAAATCTTCGGAGTGGTAGTTTTCAGGGAAGTTAACATTAACTTCTTTTTCTTCGCCTTTACCAAGTCCTACGAGCTGCTCTTCGAAGCCTGGAATGAAGGAGTTGGAACCAAGCTCAAGGGAGTATTTCTCCGCTTTGCCGCCTTCGAACGCTTCACCGTCTACGAATCCTTCGAAATCAAGGACTACGACGTCACCATTTGCTGCTTGTCCTTCTTCAAGAACAACCAATTCAGCATGACGCTGTTGCAAACGAGTAAGCTCTTCATTCAATTCTTCTTCCGTAACATCCGTGCTTACCGCTTCAACTTCGATACCTTTGTAATCGCCAAGTGTTACTTCAGGCTTAACAGTAACTTTTGCTTTGAACTTCAGCACTTGACCTTTGCCGAATTGTTCAACGTCTACTTCAGGACGATCAACAGGCTCGATTTTAACCTCTTCGATCGCTTCCACATAAACTTCTGGCAAAATGATATCTAAAGCGTCTTGATACAAGCTTTCAACACCAAATTTAGCTTCAAAGATAGAACGAGGCACTTTCCCTTTACGGAATCCTGGAACATTCACTTTCGCTGATACCTTTTTAAATGCTTTATCCAAAGCATCTGCTACGCGCTCTGCGCCAACTTCCACTTCAAGAACGCCTACGTTCTTCTCTATTTTTTCCCAACTTGCTTTCATTTTATGCTTTCCCCTCCAAAAATGTACGATGACATATTTTCACGTTACGCTCATTACAACCATTCTATTATACCATATAAGATTTTCATTTCAAGGCAGCCTTTCTTGCCTTATGATGGATCTGGATTAAACTGCTTCACAAACGTCTGCAGTACAAGATTAGCTCGCTTCCACTGAAGCTTCATGGAATCAACAATACCGTAATTGTCTAGTAATTCTTCCCGATTCACCGCACCAAACAGTTTCTCTTGAAGAATAGCATGAAGTGCAGATGCCCAGACATCAACAGCGCCTTCTTCCACTTTCTGTAGATCTGTATAGATCGATGTCCCATAGGCATAGGCTAGAAATTCCTGCCAAGTCTGCTTGGCAAAATAAACAAAATCAGGTTGGCTTATTTCACTAATGTCCCCGACTCTGCGAATCATATCACGAATCCGTGATGGAAAATCCTCCGGACACAGCGGTGTCTCTTCGATCTCGACAAGAATCTTTTCCCCATTCTTGGGGAACTCGATAAACCCTCGCTCCCCCATCTGTTTAAGCGCCTGCAAAGCTTTGAACTGGATATGAGGGTGCCGCGGCTTCTCGCATAGCCATTCCTTTACTCGTTCGCTTACACTAGATTGATCGATGAAAGCCAATTGCTCAAGAGCATTGACTTGCTGCTCCAATGTGCCGTCGTTTAACATATTCAGAAGCTTAAGTGCAAATGTGCCATCGTCAGTTGTCTTTTCTTGTATGTATTGCCGTAATAAATCTGATTCTTCCTCTGGGTCCTCTTCCATTGGCGTCATGGCAAACATGGATTCCGGATACATCGTATACAGCCAGTTCCTCAGAGCTTCCCATTGTTCAGCTTTGTGAGGGTCTACTGTCGGAAATTGCAGCAGAAAGGTTAGCAGTTGGAGCGCATCACTATACTGCTCTGTTCGTAGAAACCGAGTCAGCTCCTCTTCGTAATACTGCTCTGTTTTCGGAAAAAGAATTAAGTTATTGATGGATGGGTCTGTTATGATGATCACCTCAGAAATCTTGGTCTCGCTGGTGACAGTTTACTTGATTGTTAAAGTGAATGCAAAATAAATATGAATCGAGGGTTGACTTCCTATAAAACGATATGATATATTAACTCTCGCTTCGCTAAACGGATCACATCCGCGAGGTAAGAAGAGGTCTATGTCTCAGTAGCTCAGCTGGATAGAGCACACGCCTTCTAAGCGTGCGGTCGGGGGTTCGAATCCCTCCTGGGACGTTCATGCACGGCAAAAAGGATCGCGAGAAATCGCGATCTTTTTTTGTTTACCTAAATGTGTCGTATTGTCCGGTAAAGCGAAAAAGAAAAATAACATTCCCTATGCTACGAATCTTTCATATTGTGTTATACTCTTTTCAATTACATATTTTTTCGAATAAATGAGGTGCCTTTGCGTAGCAAGCAAGGGGTAACAGGGAATCGGGTGCAAATCCCGAGCGGTCCCGCCACTGTATTCGGGGAGTTTATTTCTATCATGTCACTTGATGCATATTCAGGGAAGGCTGAAAGAAACGATGATCCGAGAGCCAGGAGACCTACCTTCATTTATGCACCCAGAAACCTTCGCGGAAAGGAGCGGTGTACGTCAAGTCTTTCGACATCTAGCTTATAGTTGTCGTTTATTCGTACGTACCCATGACCAATCCATTAGGATTGGTCTTTTTTGTTCGTTTATCAAATTTTAATAGGAGGAATTAAAAAAACATGCTAACAAAAACACGAAAGACAAAGATCACTAGCTTCTCTCTTGTGGTTATTGGGTTAGCCCTCTATCTATTCATTAATGAACCGCAAACCGTCTACGGCATGCACATTATGGAAGGCTTTCTCCCCATAGGTTGGGCAATATTTTGGTGGGCAGCCTTCCTTCCGTTCTTCTTTCTAGGTGTCCGAGCACTTATCAAAATTACGAAAGAACATCCAGAGCTCAAAATAATGCTAGGTCTTGCTGGTGCGTTCACCTTCGTACTCTCGGCCCTGAAAATCCCTTCCGTAACCGGAAGCAGTTCTCACCCAACGGGTACAGGTTTAGGAGCTGTGATGTTCGGGCCGCTCCCTATGAGCGTCCTAGGATCGATTGTTTTGTTATTTCAAGCGGTTTTACTTGCTCATGGGGGACTTACGACACTCGGGGCAAATGCTTTCTCTATGGCCCTTTCCGGTCCAGTAGTTGGTTACTTCATATATAAGTCCATGATGAAAACAACCGGCAAACAAAAATGGTCGATATTTTTAGCGGCCGCTCTTGCCGACTTATCCACATACATTGTTACTTCTGTCCAATTAGCTCTTGCATTCCCAGCTGAACAAGGTGGATTTATAGCATCTTTCTTGAAATTTGGCAGCATTTTTGCCATTACGCAAATCCCTCTTGCCATTAGTGAAGGCATTTTAACCGTATTAATATGGAATTGGTTACAATCTTATGGCCCTAAAGAGCTATCTATTTTACAACATAAAATGAAGGGAGCTTCTGAGCTATGAAAACGCGTACCGTAAATACCCTGATGGTAATTGCCGTTGTATTATTGGCAGTCTTACCCCTTATCTTCGCAAAAGGAGAATTTGGCGGATCGGATGCTGCTGCTGAACAATTGATCCAAAGTATTGCACCTTCCTATAGGCCATGGTTCTCTTCTTTATTTGAGCTCCCCTCTGAAACAGAAAGTATGCTGTTCGCCTTACAAGCAGCCATCGGGGCTGGCTTCATAGGGTTTGCTTTTGGCTTTTTCAAAGGGAAAGCGTCTAAGTCCAAAAACCAATGATGAAACGGATCGATTCGCTCTCCTATAAAAATGCTTTACGTCCCCTATCACCAATGTGGAAGTGCGGTTTTGCAGTTGCTATGCTGCTGTTATCTTATCTAACACATCCAGCGATTCAGGCAGTTATAGCGGTTTGGATGACCCTGTGGACGATTGGCTATGCTCGTGTTCCAATCAAATATTATTTAACCGTCATCGGTGCTGCATGCCTTTTTTTTGTAAGCAGTGTGCCCGCATTAGTTGTAGAGATCCGTCCTCTGCAAGCTTTGCCTGACATTCACGAAGTGGCGACCTTTACCTTCATCGATTGGAAGTTGTCCGTTACTTCAACAGGTCTATTGCTAATTGGCAAATTATTCGTTCGTATTATAGCCAGCCTAAGCTGTGTGTCCTTTATTATGTTCAGCACTCCTTTTTCCGAATTACTGCAAGTGTTGCATAAAGTTCGCGTTCCCAAGTTGGTTTTGGAAATAATGCTTATTATGTATCGGTTTCTGTTCATCCTATTTGAAATTGCCAATAACATGTATGTTGCCCAGCAATCAAGAGGCGGTCAGACCGGTTTCCAAAATAGATTAAAGGATACAGCCATTATTATTGTTCAAATGTTTATCAAAACGATGCAGCGGTATAAATCACTGTCAAATGGCCTTGTCTCCAGAGGTTTTACAGATGACATTCACATGGCCCCTTATCGAGCTAATCCTGTACCTTTTCGATATAAATTGGAAAGTTATATAGGGTTCACGATGCTGCTGCTGCTCGAAATTTGGCTGCGTTGGAATTGGAGGAGTATCGGATGAGCACGCTTTTAGAAACCATAGAAGTTAGCTTCAGCTATCCCGCTTCACAGACGAAGGCTTTAAACAAATTAAAGCTCCGCATCCCCGAGGGGAAAAAAACCGCCATATGCGGCCATAATGGCTCTGGCAAATCAACATTATTTCTTCAGGCTATTGGCATTCATACACCTTCATCAGGGCAAGTTTTATGGAAGAACAAGCCTTTAACTTACGAACGCAAAGAGCTCAAACAATTACGTCAAGACGTTGGACTTGTCTTTCAGGATCCGGAACAGCAGCTCATTCTGAATACTCCCTATGAGGATGTCACCTACGGTCTGCGGAATGCCGCCGTTCCTGAGCCTGAGATTACTCGCCGAGCAGAAGCTATCTTACTCACATTGGGACTCGAACATTTAGCACACACTCCCATTCACCACTTGAGTCTCGGTCAAAAGAAACGAGTAGCCTTAGCCGGCGTGCTCGTGCTTGAACCAAAGCTGCTGCTGCTGGATGAACCAACGGCCTATCTGGATCGGATATCGGAACAACAGCTTGTCGAGGAACTGGACCGGATCCATAGCCGCGGAATCACGTTAGTCATGGCCACCCATGACATGAATCTAGCTTATTCATGGGCTGATTGGATTCTGGTGATGGATCGGGGACAGTGCGTCATGGAAGGCACGCCAGCTGAAATATTCAAAGATAGCAAGGCACTTAATAGTCTCGGACTTGACAGGCCCATGCTGCTAGATCTGTGGGATGCACTGCCTGAAGCTAGCCGTCAGGGAGTCTCAGCACCAAGGAATGTGAGTGACTTTACAACATTATTGCAAAAAGTCTTTGCATAATTATAATCAACGACAATATAAAGTTAAAAGAGGCTGTCCCAATTATGATTAGAGGGACAGCCTCTTCACGTGTACTTGCATGCATCCATCCATCTATCAATGAGATAGGCCCTCTCGTTCCGCTAATTCAATGTTTAGCTCTTTTCATCCACCTAAGTGGCTTGTCGTTCCATTATGAACAAGTATGACCAATAAGCGCGGAAAACGCGCGCATATATGACCAAAAAGGACCTCCCCCTAATGGCGAAAATCCTTTTGGATACGTGCTTTAAGGTAGATTCCCAAAAAGGTTTATTAACCTTTCGGGAAGCCCCCTTTTTAAACTTTCATTATCTGATTATTTACTTTGTATGCGACTAATGCCCTTATTTCCTATTCCAGTTGGCACAAAGCGCTCCTCAAAACTATAAATCATATGTTCCTCGAGTGGCTTCCCCTCTAGTAAATGCTCTCTCACAAGCCTTCTACCCGTCTCTGGTGTCATTTCCTTGTACCAAATCCCTTGCGGATACACCGTAACAACACCTTCATCCTGACAGCGGCCATTGCATCTAGTCCGAGTTGTATGAATAAGATGCTCGGCTCCGTGCTTCGAAATTTCATCTCGGATGGCTAGCGTTGTTTCATCTCCTGAATGTTTCAGACAAGATCCTCCGTTACAGATAAGCACATGATGTTGGACTGTTGATAGATCCCACGTACTCATAAGAACACCTCCCTATCTCCCGTAGGTATATAAAATGTGCTGCTGAAATAGGCAGGTCTCCTGGCTTCAGGATCTTCATCGAACGTCAGCCTTCCCAATCGGTCGATCAGTGGCATACAAGACGTTGACTCTTCTGTTACAGTGGCGGGACCGCGTCGGCTTCAAACCGATCTTCCCTTTTAAGCTTACGCTGCGCTTGGATAGCGAAAGGTAAGCACCTATTTCGGATATGAAATTGTGACCGAGTTTATTCAAATCTTTTAAACTCAAATCTCATCTTACCTCATACTCTATTTACAAACAAGGAAAAAGCCCCCACCAAATGGTAGGGACTTCCTCGGAAGCTGTATTTACAAATTCAAATCGCTGCATTTAAACGGAAGGACGATTCGGTTGGTGCTTTCCAGGCTCTGTTGAATCCAGATTGGACTGTATGCGAGAAGATTGCTTCGAATGATCGATTGTGCTTTGTGTTCGCTGGTCCATACTTTTCTTTTTGCTCATAATGGGATTAATCCTCCTCTGAGTTGAAATAATGATCACTTGATTAGTATGGAGAGATACCGCGCTAAATATGCTGTATAAACTACCCATTAAGGACAGTGGAGAAGGAAACAAAGCAAAAGCCTGTAAGGAAATCTCCCTACAGGCTTTTGATGGTGCCATTAGACTTAGTGCTTCTTGTGCGGCAAATTACTGCCTGGCTGACCGTCACCTTGCGTCCTGAAATTCTTCGCGGCTTTCCTCTGCTTGTCGTGCAGCTTGCTAATGAAATGACTATCCATGAGCATTCGCCTCCTGAAGAAAGAATGGCACTACCTCTTTAGAATGTCACGCAAGCTCTAAATTTAAACGCATGGCAAGATTAAGAATCGCGCCTCTTGCTTCTGCATCTGTTTTGACTTTTTCGTACAATTCCTCAAAATTAGTGCGGTTTTGAATAAATTCCGGTTCGGTTTTGATAGCCGTTTGCGTCCAGTTAATCAAGACATTCTCCGCTTGGGTAAGTTCATTGTAAGCACGGTGCAAGCCGACACGCTCAATGATTTCTTCCATTTCTTCTTGCCCAACTTCTTTACCTTCCTCTTTTAATTCCGCTATTCGTTTATCCGCTTGGTTGCTGATTTGCAGAAAATGCTCTCTTGATGCCAAATAGTCAATTTGTGCTTTGGAGTGTTTCTTTTTCATAGTCATCACCTTTGTCATTTAATAAATAAGAATTGGGTTTATTGTATCAGGCCTGTCTACAAAACACAAAATCCGTCCAGTTGTCTGCGCCCATCTCATTCTGGACAGACATTATATACCTTGCGTTTGCATACCCTTTATCATCATGCTGTCTTTATAAGGAAAGGAAGGAACGTCTATGTGCGGAATAACGGGTTGGATAGATTGGCGGAAAGACTTGACCGGGTACCCGTCCATTCTAGAAAATATGACGGAAACGCTCCATTTGCGCGGACCCGATGCTTCTGGTACTTGGATTTCACAGCATTGTGCCCTCGGCCATCGACGTCTTAGTGTAATGGATCCGGAAAACGGCGCTCAGCCCATGGTACGGAAACAAGGAGACTACACGTACACGATCGTATATAATGGCGAACTCTATAACGCCCCAGAACTCAAAAAAGAGCTCGAACTTCGTGGGCATCATTTCCGCACAAACTGTGATACAGAAGTGCTGCTTGTTGCTTTTATTGAGTGGGGGAGAGCTTGTGTAGACCGGCTTAATGGCATTTTCGCTTTCGCGGCCTGGAATGATCAAGAACAATCCCTTTATTTGGTCAGAGATCGGCTCGGTGTAAAGCCGCTTTTTTATTCTCATCAAAATAGTGTGCTTCTATTCGGCTCAGAGCCGAAAGCCATACTCGCACACCCCGACTTCCAAGCAGAGGTTGGCGCAGAAGGCTTGGCCGAAATCTTCGCAGTAGGTCCGGCTCGCACACCTGGTCATGGGATTTATCGCAACATGTCAGAGCTCAAACCAGGACAATGCGCTGTATTTGACCGCAATGGCTTATCCATTCGAACATATTGGAAGCTCGAAAGCCACCAGCACTCCGACGATATCGCTGCTACGGCATTGCAAGTTCAGCAACTGCTTAGTGATACATCCCAGCGCCAACTTGTGTCTGATGTTCCCATCTGTACCCTTCTATCAGGTGGTCTTGACTCTAGTGCGCTTACGGCACTTGCTTCTGCTCATTACAAGGAAAGCGGGCAAGGCGCTCTGCATACTTTTTCCGTTGATTACAAAGATAATGACAAGCATTTTAAAGCCAACATCTTTCAGCCGAATTCAGATGCACCTTGGATTAAACGGATGACGGAGCATCTAGGCACCGAGCATCACTATATTGAATTTGACACACCCGAGCTTGTCGAATCTCTGAAAACAGCAGTATTCGCCCGTGATACACCAGGAATGGCTGATGTTGATGGGTCTCTTTATTTATTTTGTCGTGAGATCAAAAAGGAAGCGACCGTTGCCATTTCCGGCGAAGCAGCCGACGAAATATTCGGTGGATATCCTTGGTTCCACAACGAAGAAGCTTTGGGAGCGGGTACGTTCCCTTGGTCTTTGAAACTGAACAATCGCGTTGACCTGCTCGCTCCCGATCTTGTGGATTGGATCAAACCTGTCGAGTATGTCAATAATCGATATCAGCAAGCGCTCAGCGAAGTGCCACGGTTAGCTGGGGAAACACAGCAGCAAAACCGTATGCGAGAAATGTCTTATTTGAACATTACCCGGTTCATGCCTACACTTCTGGATCGAAAGGATCGTATGAGCATGGCCGTCGGACTTGAAGTTCGCGTCCCTTTCTGCGATCACCGTCTTGTCGAGTATGTTTGGAATATTCCCTGGGAAATCAAAACATCGGGGGATCGTGAGAAAGGTATTTTGCGCAAAGCGCTCAGAGGTGTTCTTCCTGAGGATGTGCTAACTCGCAAGAAAAGTCCTTATCCAAAGACTCACAACCCCAATTACTTGGCCGCTGTGAGAAAATGGGTGCTGGAAATTCTGGATGACCCCAGCTCCCCCTTGCTTCCCTTCATTGATGTTAAGAAAATTCGCGCACTTGCCAGCTCAGAAACGAATGATTTCGATCTCCCATGGTTCGGTCAGCTGATGACGGGTCCTCAACTATTCGCCTATTTGGCACAAGTGGACACCTGGTTACGTTCCTATAAAATTTCCATCCGATAAATGAAAAAAACCTGCTGGCCACCGATAAAAGTGGAAGCAGGTTTTCTTTGTGATACTAGTCATTCTGATCAGGAAGTCTATCCAAAAACATGCGCAAAGCTTTGGCTCGATGACTCATCTCATTCTTCTCTTCCATCGTTAACTCCGCCATCGTTCTCCCAAGAGCAGGGATATAAAATAAGGGATCATAACCGAAGCCGCTTTCGCCGCGTTCTTCGCCAATGATGTAACCACGGCAAGAGTCCTCCGCTTCGATGACTTCATTCGCTACAGGATCGATGAGTGTCAGCGCACAAACAAAGGAAGCTTCGCTAAGAAGCTTTGGGTGCTCTGCGTCTGCAGGCAAACCGTCTATAGAAACTACCTCTCTTAATGCTTGCAGCAGCTTAGCATTATTGTCCGAGTCCGTAGCATTTTCTCCAGCGTACCTGGCAGAATAAACACCCGGTTCACCATTTAAAGCAGCTACACACAAACCTGAATCATCAGCAAGAACCGGCACATGGAGATGTGCTGAAATGATTTGGGCTTTAATGCGTGCATTTTCTGCAAACGTTGTACCGCTCTCCACGATTTCCGGCAGATCCGTATAGTCCGTTAAGCAGCGAACCTTGTATCCTTTTGCTCCAAAAAGCTTCTCAAACTCTTTGACTTTGCCTTCGTTACGCGTTGCAATAACGACGAAATTACTTTGTAGCAGCATGATGTACACCTCGAATGCGATCAGCGATCGGGCCTAATACGTTAGATTGCTCCTCAATCATCGTATGGATACCTGTTTCAGCCAGAGCGAGCAGTTCATCCAGTTCTTTACGGGAAAAAGGAGCATCCTCGCCAGTTCCTTGGATTTCAACGAATTGACCCTGCCCCGTCATAACGACATTCATATCTACTTTCGCATGTGAATCCTCTTCATAATTCAGATCCAGCCGCGGTGTTTGGCCGATAACCCCAACACTTACAGAAGCCAGAAAATCGTTAATCGGGAATTTGGATAATTTTTTGTCTGTCGCCAATTTGTCGATTGCAAATGCCATGGCAACAAAAGCACCGGTAATTGACGTTGTACGAGTACCGCCATCCGCTTGAATAACATCGCAATCCAATGTGATGGATCTTTCGCCTAATGCTTCCAAATTCACAACGGAACGAAGCGCACGGCCTATAAGACGCTGAATCTCCATTGTACGTCCACCAAGCTTACCTTTAGCAGCTTCACGCTGATTTCTAACTTGCGTAGCTCGAGGCAGCATCGAATATTCAGCCGTAACCCAGCCTTTCCCTTGACCTTTCATAAAAGGCGGGACGCGTTCTTCAATCGTCGCCGTACAAATCACTTTGGTATCCCCGACCTCAATTAGCACCGAGCCTTCCGCGTGTTTTATATAATGAGGGGTTATTTTCATAGGTCGCAGTTCTTGATTCGTTCTACCGCCAATTCTCATAAATGTTGTTCTCCTCCTGTTGCTTCCATCAGAAGCTTTGTTCCTACGCCCCATTGTAACAAAGTAGCCAGCGAAAAGCATCCCAAGCCCAAAACAATGATGCCGAACATTGATTATAATGCTGAGAAAACCCCTATACAAGCGCCTTGTCAAAGACAAACGCTAATGCATAGAGGTCGTTAGAACCGGGCAAGCTTCTTAAAGCTTAGCCGGATTAATATGAGCTGGTTTAGCTACAGGCTTCACGGCGCCATCCACTTTAATTTGCACTTGTTTAAAGCTTGTGTTCTCCGTCAATGAAAGAATAACGGACTGCATGGCCTCGGCCGGTGCTTTCTGATCTGCGCCAAGGAATTTATTGGAGAAGTCAACGGTTATAACGCCATCCGCAGGCTTAATGCTCTTCACTTCCGTTGTAGCATTCAGAACAGCAGCCAGACCCTTCTTCTGATCAGGCCCTTTGATCAACTGTTCGACAACCGCTTTCGCAACATCATCAGTCCTTTTGACAAGCCTTGTAACAGGTACATAATATTTGTAATTTTGATCATTTTGATTCAAGAAATAGAGGGTAACTGGTGTGGATTGACCAAATTCAGCGTCCTCAGCTTTCTCGATGTTGATCCCCATAGAGCGTGCAAGAGGTATATCCAGCGGTGTCTTTCCTTTCGGCATCTCCTTCAGATCTTTCCCATCTACACGCAGCTGTACTTTCTCTACGGTTGGGAAGCTCGTCAGGTTCCAAGTGATCGCCTCCAAAATCTTTCTCTCATTCGCCCCATCGTAATTGAGGAATTCCTTTGAGAAATCAACAATGGCACGCTTGTCTGATGTGACATTTAAACTAATGACCTTCGTACCTTTAGGCAGCAGAGCCCCAAAACCAGATGGAAGCATGCTTGCAACCGGTCCTCCGTCCACCATATACTCGAGAGTCGTTTTGGCGACAGACACCGTCTTAGGTAATCCAAGACTAAGCGGAGCTACGAAGCCTTTACCATCTTTCACATAAACCGTCATCTGTGATGAATTGTCTTCGATCATATCGATCGTAACGGCTGCTGATGTCGTCTTCGCGTCAGCTCCCGCACCCGTTGTCGGAGGTGCATCGATGTCACTTTTCTTTCCAGTGCCCAGAACCGAACATCCCGTGGTCAGCAAGGCAATTACCCCCGCGATAGCGGCTGAACGAATCCAATGTTGATGTTTCATTAGCTTATTTCCTCCTCCAAGTTTTCGCAGACACCGGAAGCATCTGCCTATATTTTCTTAACATGGCCTGTACACTGTCTTTTTCGTATTATTATGTATACGAGGCTTTGTCCGATTTATAACTACTTTTTGTCCTCTTTATAAAAAAAGTCATACCCCCGGATTAACACCCTGCTGCGTCTTGTAGAACATGATGATTAGTTATCTTGGGAGCTAACTTCCTTCGGCATCTTTTGAAGATATGCTATACTCAAAAATAAAGAAAAGACCTAATTTGGAGGCATTGCGATGAGAACTTTCCTTAAAGAAAAAGCAAACATTTTCAACGAATTCCGTGAAGAGGTCTTCAGTCACTATCCCCAAGCTGTCATCGAAGAAGCCGTTGCTCGCCTACTCGTCGAAATTAAAGGAATTAAGAAAATTCCCTATGAAACGATCACAACGACTCTACTGGGTGTATTAAGCAAAACAGAAACTTATAACGTTATGTCCACACTCATGGAGCTCCAAAAGAAGGTCAAGCATGATTCCGAGCTGCTAGCCAGTATGAAAGACCCTGCTTATAATGTTCATCGCACCATTGCAATGTCCATCTGCGGACTATATGGCAGCGGCGCGATTTCTCTTTTTGGATTTATGGATTGTAAATTCCGCTTCTTTTTCCCGACCAAACGTCCAAAATCTTTCATTTCCAAAGGGATCTGTGCCATTGTTGCATCCACGGCCAGTTCAATCATTTCTGAAAATGTGAAAGAGGATTATACCGCACGTAACCTGGCACTGTTCGAGTCGAGAGGCGTGGTTTTGGAGGATATGGTGGATATTTTGGATCAGCTTCAAAGGCCCTACAATCCGGATATGGAGCGCAGCCTTTGTGAAGAGCATATTCTTGCCGTATTACGAAAACAGCAAACCTTCCATGCCCTTCAATTAGCGATCAAAATTGATACAGCCGTCGAAGCAGAAGAATTTAATCCCCAGTATAATCATATTGTTGGGCAAGACGAAGGGCTTTTCGGGGTTGATGAAAGCATCGCTACAGCCGTTCCGCTCATGTATGGGACCATTGCACTCACGAATTTCGGATACCTAGACAAGGAGAAAATCGGGATTATTAAAGACCTCGATAGCGATCATTCCGAAGGAAAATGCAATACATTTATCGATGATATGGTATGCGGCATCGTAGCTGCCGCCTGTGGCCGTTTGGCGCATAATAATGTTCCTACTTATAGTAAGCCTTTAAAGTGAGGTTGGTTGTAAGGGTTCTAGGGGCATATCCAAAACAACTATACATAGCAGACAACTAGTCTACTCTCTAGCCTCTAATAAAGACATGTAAAAAGTGCATCAAATCATCGTAAGTTTTCGTTTTTCAGAAGTGAAGATGTATTTTGTGCATCAAATATCAGCATTTTGAACTACAATGGGGACTATCGGGAGAATTTGATGCACTTTCTGCATGATTTCGTCCGAATATGGCAATATCGGCTGAATTTGATGTACTTTATGCATCAATAGTGCCAATGTTGGTTGGTTACGCCTTCACTCGCCCCCGCGTAGAGGCGAAGAGAACGAAATGAAAGTAATGAAGTGACTTCATAAACACGAGAATAAACAATCGATTCGATCTCCTTCAGAGACATGCGCGTTTATCAACAAACAAAAGCCTCCAGCCACTAATCCTGTGGTTGGAGGCTTTTTGGCTGCTACTTCGATATCGCTATATAATGAATGAGCTCCGCGGCGGGGTCTACCTGTTGGATGCGGCCTTCGGCTTCCAGCAGGATGAGGTGAGCGATCGTCTCCGATAGCGCGAACCTCATCTGATGTATGCTCAGCCGGTCACCGAACGTCGCACGGCACACTTCATAAGCGCTAAGCGGCGCGCTTAGCTGCCCCTCCATGAGCGCAAGCCGCTCATGATGATGGCGCACAAGCTCCTCTGCGCGCGCGCCAAAGCCGGACCATGGCTCCCGGTGCCCCGGGTAAGCCATCTTCACAGGCAGCCTGCCGATCTCCTGCAGGCTGCTGAGGTACGCACCGAGCGGGTTTCCTTCCACCTGCGGGAGGAAGGAAACGTTCGGCGATATTTGCGGCAGGACATGGTCGCCGCAAAAGATCACCTCCGCCGCGGCGTCGTAGAAGCAGAGATGACCCGCGGCATGGCCGGGGGTCTCGATGGCTTCGTACACGCGGTCCCCGAGGCGCACAGGCCCTTCACGCAGCACCGTTACCTGCGGCTGCGGCGACACCAGCGAGACGAAGCTCACCATGTGCTTCGTCATCTCCTCTAGCCCGTCCTGCGGGAAGCCGTGCCGGGCAAAGAGCGTCAGGAGCAGCGCCGACATCGGCTGCTCCGGGCCCCATAGGAGCTGCACCTGCGCTAGGCCGGTCTCCGAGAGGAGAACCGGCGCGCCTGTGCGCTCCTGGAACCAACCGGCCATCCCGTAGTGGTCGGGATGGTGGTGGGTGAGCACGATCTGCTCCACGTGCTCGAAACCGATCCCGCGCTCCTGCAGCACCTGCTGCCAGAGCGCCTCCGCATCCGGGGTGCGGAGCCCCGGATCAATCAAGGTATAGCCGCTGCTGCCGCGTACGAGGTAAGCATTCACCCAACGCAGAGGAAAGGGCAGCGGAACCTTTACTTGCGTGATCTCATCCGTATGTTCAGTCACGATGTTCATTTCCAACTATTCATCCTTCCTTATGCCCTACAAAAATCAACCGGCTAGATGTATCAGCATCATAAGCCTGCCCATCGTAACCACCGTATACATGATCAATATGTAAACCCGCTTTTACCAGCATCGCCTCGAAACCCGCTCGGTCATATAGCTTGACCTGCTCCAGATAATGCCGGTCAGGCGCACCCTTTTGCGAAATTACAATCCGTTTACGCACACAGCCATCTTCAATGGCTCTAGCTTCGCGAATCCATAGATCTTCTTCCGTACGCTCCGATTGAGGAACGAGATTCGTCTGAACATAAACCGGATTCAAGAAATCGATAATGAACCGGCCGCCCTCTTTTAGAAGCCGATGAATTTCATGAAGCACCTTCTCATTCTGTTCATCCTCATCAAAATAGCCAAACGAAGTAAACAAATTCACAACGGCGTCGTATTGCCGATCGAGAGGTACTTCACGCATATCTCCGCGCAGCCAGGTTACATGCTTTCCATCATCTAGCTTAACCGCCTCATTCAAAAGCACCTCGGATAAATCAACGCCCGTTACATCGTAACCAAACTCAGCCAGCGCCATTGAATGACGGCCCATCCCGCAGCATAAATCAAGCACTTCGGCCCCTTGCTTTAATCCAAGCCAATCAATCATTTTTTTCACTTCATCATAAGCACCTTGCAAATCTCTGTGTTTATAAACGATTAAATAATCATTCCCAAAACTTTTCTGATACCAAGCCATTTCTTCACACCTTCAATTTCTACGATTTATAAATGTTAGGATTATTAAATGATTGCAATTTTTGCTTCATAATAAGCAGACCATCCAACGCTTCTTCTTTGCTAAAATTGCCTGCTTGCAGGAGTTCTTCGTCCATAGCCATTAATTTTTCGTAAAAGATTACACCTTGTTCGAGTACGACGGATCGGTCCGGATGATCTTCCATATAATGAAATAAAACATCCTCTACTTTGGCGTAATTGCCCTGTTTCTCATAATGCGCGAAAAGAAGCCTCTTGATCTCCTCCGGGATGATCCATCCTTGTAAACGTTCCATGCTCTGGTTCAATCGGGATTTGATCTCATCGTTCACTTCATCCATAGGTTCAACCTCAGGTGAGAGCGAAAGGTGAAGCAGCAAATCAACGGATTTCAAGTACGCGTGATAAACCTCGTCAGTCTGCTCATGCTGCTGAAACAGATCACCGTGTCCTACAAACATATCGCTAAGCACCAGTGCTTTGGCGGTATCCACGCTGCTATGATAGGACAATAATTCAAGGATATCCTTACTCGATAATGCCTGTAAAGAGCGAATATTCAGCCCCAAGAGATGGCGGCTTGCTTCATCCAGCTGCTGCTGGGCATCTTCTAATGGGATATGTTCCTTATTAAAAAGGATGCGATGCAGTACCACGGTCATTTGCTCAATCTGCCGCATAAAATAATCCCGCTTGAACATCATTTGAGCCTCCTTCGTTCAAAAGAAATGCTTCATTTCAGCTTACCACGCCTCGGAAAGAAACTCAAAAGCGGATATCGCCTATTTTTATGCATATACCGCACCATTGACAACAGCCCTTCATAAAATAATTTTGACTGTATCCCTAAACCTTGTATTTCCCAATACCCGAGCAAGGAGGGGTGACACACATCCATGGGCAGCGACCACAAAAACAAATTTCTACTTACTAACCGCGAAAGAGAAGTATTCGAACTCTTAGTACAAGACAAAACCACGAAAGATATCGCGCAGCAGCTTTTCATAAGCGAAAAGACTGTGAGGAATCACATTTCTAACGTCATGCAAAAGCTGAACGTAAAGGGTCGTTCACAAGCGGTTGTAGAACTGATCAAGCTTGGGGAATTAAAGATCTGATTCCGTCAGCAGAGGGATCCATGTAAGCCTTTGAGCCTCCTTGTAGAGGAATCAAGGGCTTTTATGTTTGGCAGGCTGGTTAGAAATCATCCAAATATTGAAATTTTTGTTAACCCGATATTTCGACAACAAGTGACTTCGAGCATGTACTATGATACATATAATTCAATCTAAGGAGGTCATAATGTTAAATGGTTGAAGCAACCAATGATCAAAAAAACATTTTTTCGCTTTCAACACTTCTAAACATAGAACCCAAAATTTTGCTTAGACTTTGCCAATATATTGAATCCAGAGGATATTTCTTTTCGAAATCAGAAGAGGGTACCCTTCAATTTAATGATAGAGATATCGCTGTTATATTAGCCCATTACTGAAGGGCTTTTTTTGTGCTTCCATGTAAAAAGAATATCGCAATCTTAATAGTCCTTCATTAGGGCCAATCTAAAAAAACTTATAGCACGAGCCGAAGCTCACCCATAGAGTCCGAGAAGCCGGAAATCGACTTCTCGTCAGATCTTCTCGCAAAAAAAAAGAAGCCCATGAATCATAAATCCATAGGCTTCTTTTCGCATATTATTTGATTGTAATGTTGGTTACGAGCCTATTAACGCCTTTAAGCTGTATAAGATTGCCTTCCTTGAATAAGGCAAGGTTGCCGGAAATCGTGACACCAGAGGATACCTGATAGATCGTTGTTTGTTCCACACCATTAATGGTTTGAGTAATGGAAATCGTGGCAAGTTCACCTTGGGCATTGAGGGTGGTTCCTTTTAACTTTCCTAAAAGATCGAATGGTAGATTCGCATCAATCATTTTGGTGACTTCAATGTAAATGACTTTATTATCAGAGGTGCGGATATCGACTTCATCGCCTACTTTTAAATCAACAGCTCTGACCTTCACACCGTTCCTATAAACAACGACATCCGGATGAAGGGTGAATACAGTTGTAACTCCCGACTTCGTGAGCTTCAGTTCATTGTTGCTCACCAAGGCGCTTACCGTGCCGTTGTTTGTAATGGGTTGAACCATTTTGGTCACTTCAATATAAATGACTTTATTTTCGGTCGTGCGAATATTGACTTCGTCTCCAACTTTCAAATCGGAAGCATTGACTTTCAACCCATTGCGATAGACGATAACATCCGAGTGAAGTATTAACTCAAATGTAACACCTGACTTCTGAAGCTTAAGCACATTATTGCTGACAACTGCGCTAACTGTCCCGCTATTCGTAATGGCTTGTGCCGTTTGCGTTACTTCAATAAAAATGACTTTATTGTCGGATGTGCGAACATTCACCTCATCGCCAACCAGCAGGGAGGCAGCAGTAACTTTCACGCCATTCCGATAAATGACCACATCTGGATGCAGGGTGTATGAAGTTGTAACGCCTGCTTTCGTAAGCTTAAGCACATTGTTACTAACGGTCGCGCTAATCGTACCGCTGCTTGAAATAGGTACAATCGATTTAGTGACTTCGATGTAGATGATCTTATTATCCGAAGTACGAATGTTAACTTCATCACCAACTTTTAGGTCATACGCACTCACTTTAATGCCATTACGATAAACGACGACATCCGGATGAAGCGGTAGCGTAGAGGTAGCTCCAGCCTTCGTTAGCGTCAATGTATTATTCGTAACTGCCGCACTTACGGTGCCGCTGTAGATAATTGATTGTACGGCATTGGTCACTTCGATGAAGACAATTTGACCATTAAATGTGCGTACTTTCACTACGTCCCCTACCTGTAAAGCAGATGCGTTTACTTTAGCCCCGTTCCGATAAATGAAAACGTCTGGATGCAGAGGATAGGTTGATGTTGTGCCTGAACTCGTAATACTAAGCGTGTTGTTGGTCACAACACTACTTACAGTTCCATTTATCGTGTTATTCCCTTGCTCTGGCAATTGACCGCCCGTACGATCGAGCAAAGCTGCGAGCTGAGCCCGTGTTACCGGTTGATTAGGCCTAAACGTGTTGTCTTCGAAACCATCGATCAAACCTTTCTCGATGGCAACAGCTACATAACCCACAGCGCCTGCAGGAATTTGTTTCGCATCTTTAAATGGCAGTGTCGTGTTCATTTTGGCTTTCGCTTGAGCTTCCAACTTCAAAGCTTTAACTAAAAGTGTCGTCGCCCAAAGCCGGTCGCCTTCCTTTTGAGGCTGAACCATGTCATCATTTTCCGAGAATAAATCATTTTCTAAAGCTACAGCTACATAACCGACAGCCCAAGAAGGAACTTTATCCGCATCTTTAAAATTCAAATGAGTGCTCATTTCTGCTGCTGATTCTGCTTGGCTGCGAAATCCCATCAAACGAACGGCTGCCGTAATCGCTTCGATTCGGGAAACCGTATTATGAGGCTTAAAGGTACCATCCTCATACCCTTCAAACACACGTTTCGATGCTAAGCTCGCGATATAGCGTATCGCCCATTCTGCCGATTGCAAATCGTCAAAGGTGAGATGTATCTGAACCTTACTGTCATCTTTTTTATTTCCATTGTCTTTGGCTAATACTGCTGTGCCGCTTCCCATGATCATAACGAAAGCAAGTCCTGTCGCGATTACTTTTTTGAACGTCACGCTTTACACACTCTCCTTCTTTATTTGAATACTACATGTATCAAAAGAATTCGTTTCATTGGTTATTTTTAGGAGGGTAGCCTTTTATTTTCCATTGAAATTTTTTCCTTTACCCATCCAATAAAATGATCAAGTAATCTTTAACCACTTTAGCATACGAGATGTAAATAAACTGTCATATTCTGTCCCGCTGGCGATGACCTTCACAATATGCTATGTTGGAAGAAATTGTGAGCAAGGGAGCGAAGGCAATGACGGAAATTGCGCTGGATCTATCTCATTTTCATCCCGTTCTGAGGGCTTGGTTTACTTCTCGTTTCGGTGAACCTACGGATGTTCAGAAGATGGCTTGGAAACAAATAAATTCTGGCACACACACGCTCATCTCTTCCCCAACAGGCTCAGGTAAAACACTGGCAGCTTTACTGCCTTGTTTGGACGGAGTTATTAAAAAGAAACAAGAACTTGAGGACATTTATACAGCCGGTGTTCGCGTCCTTGTCGTGACACCACTCAAAGCGCTGAATAACGATATTCATGATCATTTGATTCATTTTATGGCAGAAATTGAGGAGACCGCTTCCTCTTTCGAAAAGGAAACCGCCTGGCGGGGACTCACGATTGGGGTTCGTACGGGCGATACCAAACAAAGCACTCGGGCATCGATGCTGAAGCAGCCGCCAGATCTTCTGGTGACTACGCCAGAATCGTTGTATTTACTGCTTACTTCCCCGCGCGCGAGAGAAATGCTTAAGAGCGTGGAACAAATCGTCGTCGACGAAATCCACGATCTGGCAGCGGACAAGCGCGGTATGCACTTGTCGCTCACGCTGGAACGGCTGAACGCGTGGTGCGGGCGATCCGTCCAGCGGATCGGCGTGTCTGCCACGCAAAAGCCTATCGAGCGGGTCGCTCGTTATCTTGGCGGCTGGGAAGCTGAACAGCCGCGGCATGTAGCCATTATCGAGAGCAAAGCCGAGAAGCAGTACGCCCTTCAGGTGACGATGCCGGAACCTGCGCGGGCTGGGGCTGATCAAGAGGCGATATGGACGCCTCTTGTCGAGCACCTGCTGCAGCTCATGGAAGGCTGCAGCACCGTGCTTATCTTCGCCAATAGCCGCAGGCTTTGCGAACGTTTGACCCTGCGACTCAATGACCATGTCGGTCATGAGATCGCGAAGAGCCACCACGGCAGCGTCGCCCGCGAGAAGCGGCTCGAGGTCGAGCGCTTGCTCAAGGCCGGCGAGCTTCGCTGCCTGGTTGCCACGTCGTCGCTGGAGCTCGGCATCGACGTCGGCCATGTCGATCTGGTGATCCAGATCGACTCGCCTTTCACCGCTGCCGCAGGCATCCAGCGGATTGGCCGGGCCGGCCACGCCGTCGGCAGCGTCAGCCGCGGCGTGCTGCTTGCGCGCAGCCGCAGTCTGCTGCCGGAGCTGGCCGTGCTCAGCCGGCGGATCGCGGCGCGCGACATCGAGGCCATCCGCATCCCGCGGGGCAGCCTCGATGTTCTCGCGCAGCAGCTCGTCGCCATGGCAGCCATGGGCGACGAGCTCGATGTGCCGCGCCTAGAGCGCCTGCTCTCGCAGAGCGACTCCTTCCGCGAGCTGCCGCGCGAGCGCTGGCTCGCGATGCTCGAGGTGCTCGCAGGGCTTTACCCCTTCGTGCGTCCGCTCATCGCATGGGATCGTGAAACCGGCCGCTTAGAACGGTTGGCGGCCACACAGATGGCCGCGCTTACCGGCGCGGGCACAATCCCTCAGAGCACGGCATATCCCGTGCATCATAATGACACCGGACTTCACCTCGGTGAGCTGGATGAAGAGTTCATCCACGAATCGTCTGTCGGCGACGCGTTTCAATTGGGAACGGCTTCTTGGCGTATCGTCCGCAAGCGTCCAGAACGCATTTATGTTCAGGAAGCCGACAACCGTTACAGCGAAGTCCCCTTCTGGCGCGGGGAATCCGGCGGAAAATCCTTTGAGCTTGGCGTTCAAACAGGTCAATTATGGCGAGAGCTGCGTGATCGTTTGCAGCCGCTTCCTCATACACAAGCTGATCTCGACGTCCAGGAATGGCTCATGGAGCATTTCTACTTTGATTCGGAGGCTAGCCATGCTCTTATCGGTCTCGTTCGCAATCAAATTGCTGTAAATACGGTGCCAACTGACACAACCGTTGTCATCGAAACTTTTGCAGATGAAAATAATCAAACCCATTATATTTTGCACAGCCTATTTGGTCGCAAGCTCAACCGCACTTGGTTAATGGCGATCGATAAGCATCTTAAACAAATAGGGCAAACCGCCCTCTATACGAATGCGAAAGACAATGGCATCGAGCTTATTTTCCCAAGCTTCCAAGAATCGATTATACATGCCATCATGTCCATCTCTTCTACAGAAGCGGAACAGTTCGTCATTGAGTCTGTAGCCGAATCCGGCATGTTCGGAGCAGCATTTCAGCGACTAGCGGAAACATCTTTGCTTCTTTCTCGCAGCTTCACTCGTATGCCTGCTTGGATAAAGCGAATGCGTGGGCAAGAACTCATGAAGGAAGCTCTTCCCTTCAAAGAACGTTTTCCTTTGTTTCAAGAAGCTATGCGAGAATGCCTGGAGGAACATGTCGATATTCAGCATCTTCAGCGCATTTTAGAAGCTATTCATACAGGAAGTATTCAATTTGCCGTTCATCGCAACCATTTTCCATCGCCGCTCGCTGGACAATTCAAGTTCGACTACGTGTCGCAGAAATTATATGAATCCGATGCGTTAACGCAGGATCTGCAGGTTGAATTACTTGGCTTTAGCCGTCAAATGGCTGCCGATATTTTCGGATCCGAGGCGATCCGCAGCACCGTTAGCCCTCAAGTCATTGAGGCAGAAGAACACAAGCTCGCCCTGACCGATGAACCTCTAACCTCTGCACAAGAGGTATTTCGTTATTTGAAGGAACGCGGCGATTCCTCTTTGTCTGAACTCGTCAAGGCTAGTTCATCATCTGAAACAACTGTCACATCATGGATCCATGATCTTATCGGGCAAGGTAAAGCAGCAACAGCCTTCTTTACGAAAGAGACCCGATATATTTGCCGGGATGAATTAGAGTTCTATGCTTCACTTTCGGATTCTATGGTTGCCAGATCGTTCGTGTTTCAAAGATTTGCCGATGGCAGGCTTTCTTTCAAAACAGCTGATTTGGCTGCTCATTTTGAGGTAGAACCTGCCATCGCAGCCGATTGGGTTCAGAGCTCCCTTCAAGCTGGTATGCTATCTATCGCACCTTTTGCCGATCCAGAAATCGAAGAGCTGTGGACGAGCAGCAAGGTAGCTTCACGATTAATTCGTCTGTCCCTTCAGTCTTATCGACGTAGTGGCGAGACCGTATCTCCACTCACCTATTTGACGCATATGCCGCTTAGACGCAAACTCGCAGATCGAACTGACGTTCCTGGTATGGAGCATCTTCGCGAAATAATAGATGATTTGCAAGGCTTCTTCCTGCCTGTCTCACTCTGGGAGTCTGTCTTATTTCCGACGCGTCAGCTTTCGTACCGCAAACAGGACTTAGACACCCTATGTTCTTCAGGTCAAATTGTCTGGATAGGCCGCAAAGAGCCCGACGAAAAGGAAGGGCGCATTGCCTTCTTTTTGGCAGAAAGCAGCTCTCTGTATGAGCCCTGCCTCACTGTAGCCAACCAAAGAGCAGCCTCACACCCCGAGCTCCTTAGACTTTTGCAAGAAAAAGGAGCTATCTTTCTGAGCAAACTAGGAATTGAAACCGGGCGAGCTCCATCTTCTTTGTTGGAGGATTTACTGCAATTAGTGTGGGATGGACAGGCTGCTAACGACCAATTCGCTCCGCTTCGCTTACATGCCGCAGGAGCTTCTAAGAAACCTGATAAATTCCAGTCAGGCCTTGGTCGTTGGTATCCTCTCGATTCGCTGCTAAGCCCTGCCTTCGATAAGCAATCGTCCGCCATGCAGTGGACACATCATCTGCTGGAGCGTTATGGCATCATCACCAAAGATCTCGTCTCTGCTCTGTGTCCGTTTCCATGGGAAGCCATTCAGACAGCGCTCCGTCAGTTGGAAGAGTGGGGACTTGTTGTCCGGGGGCTATTCATTACCGATTTACATGCTCTGCAGTTCGCTTCCAAAGAATTCATCACTCTCCTGTACCAACAAACAGGTAACGCTTCTGCGAGTCAACATAAATTCACGCTATTAAGTGCTGTTGATCCGGCTAATCCCTTTGGACTGATTGTCCCATGGCCCGAGGTTTCGAACCTTTCATTTTCACGCAAAAGCGGCAACTACTTAGCCCTCAAAGGCAGTGAGTGGTTGTATTGGATCGAAAATAATGGCAAGCGGATTTATCATATCGCACCTAAGGCGAATCAAAACGACGATCAGATAACCATCGTCCACGAATTAAAAAGTATGTTTCGCCAGTTCCTTAAACAACATCAACTACGTAAAATCGTCATCGAAACCTGGAACGGTGTACGTATCTCAGAAGCGCCCGAACAGGAATATTTAAAACTTCTAGGCGCAGAAAAAGACCGCACCAACTTAGTTCTTTGGCCAAGCCAACTAAGCTGAGTGCGGTCTACTCGACACGCTCCACTTTCACTGCGCATATTTTAAACTCCGGCATCCGACTCGTGGGATCCAGCGCATCATTCGTTAATACATTAATCGAGTGCTCATCACCCCAATGAAAGGGCACAAACACCGTGCGAGGCTGAATGCCTTCGGTTACTTTGACGTCGAAAATCAAGGATCCACGGCGGCTCGTTAAGCGTACCTTGTTATCCATTCCCAGTCCAATTCGCTTAGCCAGCCAAGGATGGATCTCGGCGACTGGAACGGGAGCCTTCTTGTTTAATGCTTCCGTACGGCGCGTTTGTACGCCGCTTAAATAATGATTCGCCAGCCGCCCCGTTGTCAACACGAAGGGATAATCCGAATCAATGGGTTCTGCCGGCATTTTCGGCTGAATACCGAACAACCTGGCTTTGCCATCGGAATGATTGAAATGATTCTCAAATAATAGCGGCGTTCCCGGATGATTAGGAGCTGGACAAGGCCAGAATATGCCCTTCTCCTCCTGAAGACGCTCATACGTAATGCCGCTGTAATCGGCTTTCCCACCAGCCGTAGCAGCTGCTAACTCGCGAAACACATCTTCAATACCCGCATATTGAAAGTAGGCTCCCCGGCCTAGCGCATCCGCAAGCTGACAAATAATGTGGAAATCAAGTCTGCTGTTTCCCGGAAGCTCCATCGCTTTCTGGCGGTGAAACACGCGTCCTTCCAAATTGGTCATCGTACCCTCTGCTTCCGCAAAGGATGACCCTGGCAGCAAATAATGGGCATAACGAGCTGTTTCGGTTTCGAACATGTCAACGACAACAAGCAAATCCAGCTTCTGCAGCGCCCGCTCCACCATTCGGTTATTCGGACTGGATACGAGCGGATTCGATCCGAGGACGATTAAGGCTTTGATCTCACCTTCATCTATCTTTTGCAGCAGTTCATAAGCAGAAACCCCTTTACCCGGCAGTTCGCTCGGATCGATGCCCCATACCTTGGCAACATGCTCACGCGCAGCTGGGTCTTCGATTAGCCGATAGCCCGGCAGTTGGTCCGCCTTTTGCCCATGCTCGCGTCCGCCTTGCCCGTTCGCTTGGCCCGTTACGGCGCCATAGCCGCAGCCTTTACGCCCTATTTTGCCGGTGATCAAGGCTAAATTAATGTAATTCAGCGTGTTCTCTACCCCGTTCACTTGCTGTTCCAAGCCTCGTGCTGTGAGCACAATCCCTGTCTCCGCCTTCGCGAATCCACGAGCTATCGTACGAATTACGGCTTCTAGAACGCCGGTTAGCTCCTCCACTCTCTCTGGGGTGAAAGGCTTAACGGCCTCCTTCAATTGTTCAAACCCAACCGTACGTTCTTCGATGAATCGATTGTGAACGAGTTTCTCCTCCACCATGACATGTAGGAGTCCGTTTATAAATACAGAGTCGAATCCCGGTTGAAGTCGAACATGGATATCCGCTACCTTCGAAGTCATCGTATTACGCGGATCAATCGTAACGATCACTGCGCCTTTTTTCTTCGCTTCAAGTAAATAAGGCATCATCGTCGGCTGACATTCCGCAATATTCGTTCCTGCAAGAATGAGATATTTCGCATTTGGAATTTCGGTTAGAGGCATTGTCATCCCGCGATCGATCCCGAAAGCCTGATTACTGGCTGCGGCCGCTGAGGACATACAGTATCTACCGTTATAATCAATGTATTTGGACCTTAGTGCTACTCGGGTAAACTTACCAAGTAAGTAACTAACTTCATTCGTAAGTGAGCCTCCGCCATACACCCCAATAACATCAGGGCCATATGTCGCTTGAAGTCCTTGAATCCGTTCAGCAATGTCTGCAAACGCTTGGTCCCAAGAGACAGTTCGCCACCACCGTGGCTCACCAAGCTCCCTAGACAATGGCTCAAGTATCCGATCGGCATGAAGCACATGATCCAGTGCATTCAATCCTTTCTGACAAAGACGGCTAGTCGCCACAGGAAAGTTCGGGCTTGGTTTAATCGTGAGACCTGACGTCTTCTCACTCGGCATAATCTCCAATCCGCACTGCATGCTGCAAAAGCAGCAATGGGAGGAGGGTTGTTCTTTAAGTAAAGTCAATAGTGCTGATTTCAACGCACCCCACCCCCGATGATAAAGCTCTCTATGAAATCTCCATGTATCTGAATGTGCCTATGCGGTCAATAAAGCGTTAGCAGGCTAATTCTTTGTTTATCGGAAATCCAATAAATACCGTTCCATCATGAACTTTCGTTGAATACGTTCGTACACAGCCCGTATCCGGAGCTTGAACAAGACCAGAAGGGAGATGAATCTTGCGATCATGCATCGGACAGAAGACGTGGTCATCACATACAATTCCTTCTGCAAGGACGCCCTCTTTATGCGGACAGCGGTTCTGGATGGCTTGAAGCTTGCCGCTTTTCAGCTTGAATAGTGCTACCTCTTCGCCTTGATACCGAATTGTTTTTCCTGTGTTAACAGCTAAATCATCATAAGAAACGGCCTGCACCCAAATCATTTGCTCTTCTTGTGTTTTCATAGTCTGCTCCTCCCGACTTTCCTCTTTTTCTAGTTAAGCTCTACAACTTCATAAAGGTCACGTTGAATTTTTTTGCTATCAATCGCTTGTTTCCAAGGGTCCTTCGTCACAGAAAGCGCTAGATCCATACGAGCACACAATTGTTTGCGCTCTTCCTCATTCTCCACCACATCACGAATATGCTCGATACCAAGTCGGTGCACCCACTCGCTTGTGCGTTCACCATATTTACCCGTTTCACGATAGTACTGCAGGTAAGCTTCTGTATATTCAATAATGTCTTGCTCCGTCTTAACAGTAGTCAGGAGGTCACCCACGCGCACCTTCACACCGCCATTTCCTCCGGCATAAAGCTCCCAACCGCCATCAACCGAAACGACGCCTAAATCTTTGATCCCTGATTCCGCACAATTTCGAGGACATCCAGATACAGCTAGCTTCACTTTGGCAGGTGTGTTCAAGCGTTCAAAACGTTTCTCAAGCTCTATACCTACGCCCATCGCGTCACCCGTGCCGAATCGGCAGAAAGTTTCTCCCACACACGTTTTTACCGTCCGTAAGGCTTTACCGTAAGCATAACCAGAAGGCATATCCAAGGCTTCCCACATCGCGGTAAGATCTTCTTTCTTCACACCTAGTAAGTCTAAACGCTGTCCACCTGTAAACTTCACAGTAGGAACATTAAACTGCTCGGCTACTTCTGCAATTCGCTTCAATTCCGTAGGATTTGTTACACCGCCATATATCCGTGGAACAACCGAATACGTACCATCCTTCTGAATGTTGGCATGCATACGCTCATTTACAAACCGTGAAGTACTATCGTCCTTATAAGTCTCAGGGCTTACCATGCCTAAGTAATAGTTGAGCGCAGGGCGGCATTTCGAGCAGCCTTCTTCATTTTTCCAGCCAAGAACGTTCATCACTTCACGCACATGGGATAACCCTTTTTCACGAATCGCTGTAACGACTTCATCCCGTGTATGGTCTGTACAAGCGCATATTGTCTCTTTGGCAGCATTCTTATCATAGGAAGCCCCTAGTGTAAATGCCAACAAGTCACTCACCAGTGGTTTACAACCGCCGCAAGAACGAGAAGCTGTCGTACAATTTTTCACTTCATCTACTGTCGTTAATCCTTGATCCTTGATCGCTGAACAAATCGTTCCTTTTGTAACGCCGTTGCAACCGCATATGATGGCATCGTCTTTCATGTCAGCAACTCCTGATGACGCTCCACCGCTTCCACTTGAGCCATCCGTCAATATCGCCGTTTTCCCCATGCCGCTAATATCTGTTTCTTCCCGAATCATTTGCATCAATCGCGTACCATCCGCTGTATCTCCGAAAAGAACGGCACCGATGATTTTATTGTCTTTAATCACAACTTTCTTATATACACCGGTGAACTCATCATGAATGCGAATCGCTTTCGTACCTTCCGCATCACCGAACTTTCCGCCTGAAAATACATCAACACCAGATACTTTAAGCTTCGTATAAAGGATAGATCCTTCATAAGGACCCGTTTCCACGCCTGCCAAATGTTTAGCAAGCACAGCACCTTGCTCGTAAAGCGGTGCTACCAATCCATAAGCAATACCTCGATGCATCGCGCATTCCCCAACCGCATAGATATTGGGAACGCTCGTTTGCAAATAATCAGTCACGACGATGCCAGGATTGCACTCAACGCCAGCCTTTTTCGCAAGTTCAACATTGGGACGAATCCCAACAGCCATAACGATAAGATCAGCCTCAGCAACAGTACCATCTTTGAATTTTAAACCAGTTACACGCTTGCCGCCCACGATTTCTGCGGATTGCTTCTCGAGCAAGAAGTTGATACCTTGCTCTTCAAGCGCTGCTTGCAGCATTTTGGACGCTGTTCGATCCAGCTGACGCTCCATAATTGTATCTACAATATGAACAACATCAACCTTCATACCTAAGTTAAGGAAACCTCTCGCCGCTTCTAATCCTAATAAGCCGCCACCGATCACGATCGCTTTTTTATACTTTTTAGCGGACTCGATCATAATTTCACAATCCCGAATGGTTCGGTATGCCATAACCCCTTCTTTATCAGCGCCAGGCATTGGAATCATAAAGGGGTTAGACCCTGTGGCCAAAATTAATTTATCATAAGATACCGTCAGTCCTTTATCACTCGTTACGGTTTGAGCTGTTGTATCGATGTCTATAATGGTTTGGTTGGTATGCAAGGTGATGTGGTTATTCGCATACCATTCATATGGATGAATGACGATGTCCTCTACTTTGGAATCACCCGCAAGTACGTAGGACAACAAGATTCGGTTATAGTTCGGATGCGGTTCACTGCCAAAAATCGTAACCTCATATTTATCAGGTGTAAGTTTAAGTAAATGTTCAACAGCGTTAACGCCCGCCATTCCATTTCCGACCAGGACCAACTTCTCTTTCTTGACTGTCATTGTGATCATCCTTCCCATCCGTTTACTATTAAAAGGTGCATTTTTGCTGAAAAAAGGGCCATTCGGGAGCTCACGCCCCCAAATGACAAATTGGGATATGGAGCTTGAGAAGTTCGATTTGAACTTCCAAAGACGGTAAGCAAGTAAACGTCTTTGCGCATGCAGCCTGGATACTCAAGCTGCATGAGCAAAGGCTTTACTTTTATGCCGCTGGCCACACGACCAGCGGCTTGAAGCTGTTACTTAAGCATGCACACTATCCATAGAAGCTGGAGCTACCTTCACTTTGCCGCCTTCACCGATCCAAGTGCGTTTCCATTGACCTTGCACAATGGCGATCAACAAGAGACATGTAATCGCAATCGCACTTAAAATTAGGAATCCTGGAGTAAAAGAACCTGTCGTTAGTTTCAAGTTACCGAGAATCTTGGGTAAGAAGTATCCGCCCAAGCCGCCTGCTGCTCCAACGATTCCAGTTATAACACCAATTTCCGTCTTGAAACGCTGCGGAACAAGTTGGAAAACGGATCCATTCCCCATACCGAAAGCCATCATGGCGATGAAGAGCATAATCGTAGTTAAGGAAAGTGATGGCAGTGTGGAGATGCCAGCCATCATCAAAGCGACAACACCGTACAAGACCATTAACATCCGAATGCCGCCAATTTTGTCTGCCAGCCAGCCGCCTACTGGTCGGAAGAAGCTGCCGCCGATTACGCATAAAGTTGTAAAATCTGCTGCACGAACCGGAGAGAGACCGTATTGGGAATTAAAGAATATGGTCAAGTAAGAGGCCATTCCGACGAATCCGCCAAACGTTACACTATATAAAATACAGAACAACCAGGAATCTTTCTGTTTCAATACTTTGCCGTATTCCGCAATCGTTTTCGGCGCAGGTTTATTCGGGCTATCCTTTGCCAGTACACTAAAGATGATTAAGGTTAACGCAATCGGAATCATCGCAATACCGAAAACAACATGCCAATCTCCATAATGCTGCGCTATTCGGTTTGCAAATAAGGTAGCGAAGATCGTTCCACTATTGCCTGCCCCTGCAATTCCCATCGCTAAACCTTGATACTGCGGCGGGTACCAGCTGCTAGCAAGTGGTAATGCTGCCGCAAAACTTGCTCCTGCAATACCCAGCATTAGAGCAACGAAGTACATATCCCCCATCGTGTTTGCAAACTGCCAACCCCAGAATAAAGGTACTAAGGTTAACGTTAGTCCGATTTGTCCTGTAAGCTTAGGACCTATCTTATCTGTCAGAACACCCAATACCAATCTAAGTACGGCTCCACCCAAGGTAGGCAAAGCAACGAGATTCGCTTTTTCAGCAGCATTTAGATGAAAATCATTAGCGAGAATAACCGCTAGCGGCCCAAGAAGAACCCAAACCATGAAGCTCATGTCAAAATATAAGAATGAACTGAACAATGACCCTTTGTGCCCCACTTGCATAAAACTTTTCCGATCAACCATGCTTTCCCTCTCCTTTTGTGAGGCTTTTCGCCTTCTTTTTTCCTACCCAGACATGTTTGACTATTCTTTGACAGAAAAGGCCGACAAACATACCCCAACATGTGTGTGGGATGCTTATCGGCCTCTTTGCCACTGCTGCCACATCATCGTGAACAGCATGTTAGATGATTTTCTGTAAATAGAACATAAATAGCCTATCCGGTTACGTATTTGTAAGGGGATAGGCGCCATTGCCTTCGTTAGTGGCACATCATTGTGCCAGTTTCTAATTTGATTATAGTATGACATCCGAGTCGTGTCAATAAACATAACACAAAAATTTTATATGTGAGATTCCCTCTGCCATATCGACAAAATTTAAGGTCATATGCTATAGTAATGCCGTATAATAAATCATTTCATCAAGAAAACCTTACATGAAGTTACCATTTGGTAAGAAGCTATCCATGATAGGAGGTATTCAAATGTTACAATCATTTATACTGATCGACGAGTTTAAACCAACTCGCTCAGCTACCTCCTCCTCGTCGTCGACTACCGAGCTGAATGTTACGGATAACGAAAAGGAGTCCTTGCCTGAAGCAATGCTGAAGGATTTGGGATTTCGTATATATGCAGCATCTAATGAAAAAGAAATTTCATTTATGATTCCCAAGGTCGATGCGGTATTATTATCCGTAGGCCCTGATCAAGTAGAGCCATGGCGCTCCCGTGTGCTTGCTCATCGCAGCCTCCCCCTTTTCTGGTGGTGTGATGCTCGCACTTTCCCTTCTAATGAATGTAGAATGGATGCGGGTATTGATGGTTTAATCGGTTCTGCGATGAGTCCTCTAGAAATTCACTGTGCACTGCTCCTTGGTGTGAATCATTACTTTAGGCGAACTGAATGGCATCAAGAGCGCGAACAGCTTCTCTCCAAACTGGAGGAACGCAAATGGGTCGATCAAGCGAAGCGAATCTTATGTGAAATCAAGGGCATCTCCGAAGCGGAAGCTTATGATTTTCTGCGTAAACAAGCCATGAATGAACGTAAACGTATGGTAGACGTCGCTACCTCCATCGTCAAGGTATATCAAATACTAAAGGATCAGAATCAAGGAGGTCGCAAACGATGATATCATTATTAAAAGAAGTAGGACGAGGAAAGCGCGGAGCCAGAGATCTTACCTATGAAGAGGCTTCCCAAGCAGCGGAGCTCATTCTAACCGGAGCCGCAACACAGGCTCAAATGGGTGCTTTTCTCGTTGCAGAACGCATTAAAATGGAATCCCCTGAAGAGTTGAAGGCCTTCATCGATGCTTTGCGCCAGCGCGTTAATACTTATCCAATACCCGGCAGCATGGATTGTGCCGGACCTTATGATGGACGCTCGCGTACGTTCATCGCGACTTTACCGACCGCGTTCGTTCTCGCGGCCTGCGGACTTCCCACTACGCTGCACGGCAGCCCAAGCATGCCGCCAAAATGGGGCATTACGCTGTCCGACGTGCTAGCAGCTCTTGATGTACCCGCGCTTGACGCGTCACGCGAAGCGCTCATATCAGCTGCAGCGCGAACTGGCTTCCTGTTCGCACCAACGGAGAGCTGGTGTGCACCGCTCGGAGAGCTGCGCGAACTGCGCAAGGAACTCGGGCTGCGGACCGTGTTCAACACAGCAGAGAAACTGCTGCGCTTTACGGAAGCACCCTTCATGGCTGTCGGCGTGTTTCATGGTACTGTGTTCGAGAAAATCACCAATTTATTAATCGAATTGGGCGTCTCTCGCGGTATTGTTTTGCAAGGCATGGAAGGCTCCGAAGACCTTTCCGTTGACAAGCGCACACGGACATACCTTATTCAAGAGGGTTCCAGTGAATTATTCATTGTTGATCCAGAGATTTACGAATTAATGGTCGAAGTGCCGGAGATGGAATGGACGGCTCAGCTGCAAGCTGAAACGGCATTATCCGTTCTTCGCGGAGATGCCGAGCTCCCCTACTTGAATATGGTTTTACTGAACAGCGCTGTGCGTCTATGGGTTTCCCAGAAAGCTGGGTCCATTGAAGAAGGTATTTATTTGGCCCGACATGCGATTGAGCAAGGGGCTGCCCTACAAAAATTCACCGAGTGGACGGAAGCGATTAAGCCCGTATCTGCAACCTAATTTTATACTTATAAAAAAAGAGCCCCAAAGGGCTCTTTTTTCATTTTCATTTTCCAATAAACTGCTGGGTAAACATTTTACCGCACGGACCGCCGTTTACGATGCCGATCCCAATATGGGTGTAATCTTTGCTAAGAATATTCGCTTTGTGTCCTGCAGAATTCATCAGCGCCTCATGAGCCGCTTGGACACTTTGATTGCAAGCAATATTCTCTCCCGCCGCGTTATACGTAATACCGAATTTCTGCATCATATCGAATGGCGAGCCATACGTCGGTGAGTCGTGGGAGAAGTAGTTGTTATCGACCATATCTTGACTTTTAAGCCTAGCCGTTTTGGTAAGGGCCGGGTCGACAGCTAGTGGCGAAAGCCCCACAGCAGCACGCTCCTTATTAACCAAATCCAGCATTTGCTTCTCCTCCACCGTTAATTCCGTAGTCGATGGAACTTGCGGCTTAGGTGTAGGCTTAGGTGTAGTTGGCGGAGGAGCTGGTGTTGGTGGTGTCGGCTTCTTGGGAATTTTTAAATTACCATAAGCCCACAGGATGGATTGCAGCGTTTGATCATCTACATTCCCAGTCACAGGAAGGCCATATCTGCTTTGAAACGCTTTAACACCTAATGAAGTTTGATTACCATAGTAGCCCGTAATTGGTCCACTATAGTAGCCAAGTGACTTCAGCATCCCTTGCACCGCATAGACATCAGGTCCCTTTGCCCCTTTACCATAGGCAAAAGCGGTGGTTGTGGATGAGCAGAACAATGCGATACAGATTAGAATAATCCAGACATGCTTTTTTTTACCCTGTAACATGCGTTTACGTTCACTCCCCGTCGTCTTCAGTATCATTCGTCGCACAGTGGACGATAGCATTAGAATGACCAAATTCACGACTATTATCCATAATAATGAAATATGGGTTGGATGCCGTTATTTTCAATAAGCACTCGTACGCTCGCCCAGCTGGATGTTGTTTCTTCGATATTCACTTGGCGTAACTCCTAGATACTTTTTAAAGATACGGTTAAAGGAACTCATGGTTTGATAGCCTGCTTGAAGCGCAATATCTTGAATTTTCATATCCGTTTGCAGAAGCAAATGAACGGCTTGCTTGATGCGGAATTCATTAACGAAGTCAACGAAGTTGGTTCCTGTTTTTTCCTTAAAATAAGTGGATAAATAACCGCCAGTAATATTAAGTTTTCCTGCTATTAGATCCAATGTGATGTCTTCCGAGTAATGGTCTTGCAAATAGTCCACTATAAAGCTCACGATCAGGTCGTGTTCTTCCTTTTTCAACCGGATCAACCGACCTGCTTCGTTCAGTATCATCTCGAAATATTGTTCCAATTCCTGGGTGGTATGCATGAGCCGGATCGATTTCGCCGAACTCGCCACTTGGTTTGTTTCCAGATTCAGAGAGTTTAGCATTCGCTGGACTTTATCTGTGATTTCCTCCGCAAACCGATAGAAAACAGGCGTGCTCACCTCTTTCTTTTTCATTTGCTTAAGAACCCGACGCAGCGTTTGTAGGACCAGGGTATCGTTTCCTTCCTGCAGGTTGACGTTGATTTCCTGTTCCATGGTACCTGGGAGCAAGAAAGACTCCTCTTTCACGTCCTCGTCATATAAAATCCTTGTCTCATCGTCAAATGGGCGATGTTTGATCAATTTCACGACTTGTTCATAGGCAGAAGTCTGCTCAGAAGAGTGTTCATATAAATCACTAACGGCTATTGTGAAAAAAAAGTAGTCCTTATCGGTTGCCAGAACATGCTTAATCGTATTTAAAACTTCCATCCACTGTTGAGTCTGATCGTTGATATACACAATAGACAATATTTGATCCGTTTCGATTTGAAAGGTATGGGCATCATTCAATTCTTTGCCCATCGCTTGATTGACATACTCCCTAATATAATAGGTGGCGCGTTCCTTTTCTTCGCTTATATCCTGAGAGAACTGCATTTTGAACGTTAGTTGAAACAAGATAAAGCGAAACGGCTGGTTCATTTCATCGGAAGCATGGATCTCATTGGGATCACCATGGATACGTTTTAAACGGTTCATGTAACCATAATAACGTAGAAGTGATGTTTTTTTCTCCAAGTTCATGTGGGCATCCTGATTCGATTTCAACATAAAACCAATATTTTCTTTAATCAGGTCAAATTCGTTCGTGTGTTTGGCGAGCGTATTTTTTTCGTTAAAATGCCGAATCGAATCTACTATTTTTTTAACCGGATTGTTAAACCTCATGCTAAAAAAGATGGACACTGCAATGCTGATTAGGACCGAAATGACGAGAAGCGCAATCAGCGTCATATTCAAATGGAATATCTGGGACGAAATCGCGGCATCCGGGACAATATTGACGTACGTAAATCCAGTGACCTCCCCTTTTTTATAAAAATAGTAATTGCCGTTTTCCTTGATCCAATCTTTACCTGGTTCCAAAACCGGAAGCTGATGCCGACTGGTTGAATCGGACGAGAACAAAGGATGCCCTTGATTGTCCAACATGTAAAAGTTATCGTTGATCGATTGATGGAACGCCTTGTATAACCTATTGGTATCGATAAAGGCAAGCATCATATAGTCGGGATAAAAATCGCTTTTTATCATTAAAGGAAAAACAAGGCCGGTTTGCGACACGGGACTAAGATTAGGCGCCTCGGTAAAGGTAGCTGCCGGATACATTTTGAAATAGACTTTTTGAGCAAATTCCCGTTTCCAGAAGTCATAGGTGTAGCCGGGATTCGTATAGAGTTGGGAGAATATCGCTTCTGGACTTGCTCCTCTTGCTTTTTCGAGAATAAGTGAATGTTTGATATCGTACACAAACAAGTTATTTAAATAGAAACGGGGATTAGAGACCGTGTTTCGCAGATCATCAATCACATGATTAGCGGCGACATAATCGATGGATGCTGAATCTGAATCCCGTAGGTTTTTGTTCAAGTACAAATTGACAATGATGCTGTTCAGCAGTTGAAAATATTCTTCAAAGTCGTGAGTCGTATTGGACATGTTGGTATCGTTATATTTAATCAGTTCGTCACGTACGCTCTGTCTGAAAAATGTGAGTGAAAATAAATTAAACGAGACAAACAGGAGGATGATCACTAGGAAGCTTATCAGCAATTTGAAAAATATAGAGCGGGTATTGAGTTTCAACTGTCGTATTCTTCGCATGTTCTTGAATCCTCCTTCGGAATAAGAGTGATTATTTTATTGAAAATTGTGCTTTTTTACAGATTTTTCGAAGAAATGATGGGTAATGAAAATTTTATGGATAGTCTCTTCTCATCTTTCTGATTAGTATGGGTCATATAGCAACAACGACTAATGGTCCCGTAGCTCGACGTTATTCCAGCACCTATCATCTAGTTGAAAACGGTTACACCTACCTACGTGATCTTTTTATAGTACATAAATACAAGGGGGAAGACAATGGAAATAATCACAGAAAATAGAATTGTGAAGAAGAAAAACAAATCGCTCGCAACCAGACTATGGAAAGAGAAATATTTGTATCTGCTCCTTCTGCCGGGACTTGCTTATTTCATTATTTATCGCTACGTTCCTATGCTGGGCAATATTATCGCCTTTCAGGATTTCAGTGCATTTAAAGGATTTCTTCATAGCGATTGGGTTGGGATGAAACATTTTAAGAAGATTTTTGAAGATAGCGAAGTGATCCGTGTCATCTGGAACACGCTTTACTTGTCCTTTTTGCAGATTGTTTTTGCCTTCCCTTTTTCTATTCTGTTATCACTTATGCTAAATGAACTACGCAGCGAGAAGCTGAAGCGCATTATTCAATCCATCATTTATTTGCCTCACTTTCTATCATGGGTTGTGGTCGTTGGAATTGCAACGGTATTTCTCAAATCAGAAGGGATTGCGAATCAACTATTATCTCATGTATTTGGGATGCAGCCGATTCCCTTTCTGCAGGAGCCAGGCTGGTTCATGCCCTTGATCGTCTTGGAAGTGATCTGGAAAGAATCTGGCTGGGGTACGATTATTTTCCTCGCGGCCTTGTCTGCTGTGAACCCAAGCTTGTACGAAGCGGCTGTTGTCGACGGTGCAAGTCGCCTTAGACAGATTTGGCATATTACGCTGCCGGCTATTCGCAGCACGATTGTCATTTTGTTAATTTTACGACTCGGGAGCGTCCTCGATGTTGGTTTTGAGCAAATCTTTTTGATGATTAATCCGTTTAACAGAGAAATGGGCAATGTGCTGGATACGTTCGTTTACTACAAAGGTATCGAACAATCAGACTTTAGCTTTGCGACTGCGGTAGGTCTATTCAAATCGTTTGTTGGCTTGATCTTGATTGTTGGGGCAAACCGTTTGGCGAAGCGATTCGGTGAAGAAGGCGTCTTTTAATCGTTAGAAAGGGAGGTCAAGGGAATGAATTCATATTTAAGTTGGCGAAGTAAGTCGATGAATGCGCTCAATGCGTTTATACTTATTGTGATTAGTTTGATCATGCTGTTTCCGTTTTATTATATGATTGTTACTTCATTTACGTCTTACGCTGAATTTGTACAAAAGGAATTACAGCTGTTTCCGAAGACATGGGTGCTCGATGCTTACAATTACATTTTTGAATCCAAAGCGTTTGTCCGTTCGATTGGCGTTACCGTCTTCGTAACGATCATTGGTTCATTGATAAGTCTACTGCTGACTTCCATGATGGCTTATGCGCTGTCGCGTCAAATATGGGGCCAACGCTTTTATTTATTCCTTGTGCTGTTTACCTTTGTTTTCGGTGCAGGAATTATCCCAACCTACTTAGTGGTAAAAGCAACACACTTACTCAATTCTTATTGGGCGCTTATCATTCCGGGTGCGATCAACTCGTTCAATCTGATCGTGATGAGGCAGTTTTTCATGGGTATCCCTCAAGATTTATCGGAAGCGGCTTACATGGATGGTGCAAATGATTTACAAATTTTTTCCCGCATTATCATCCCGCTTTCTAAGCCGGCTCTCGCGGCATTTGGCTTGTTTTATGCGGTAAGCAACTGGAACACTTATTTCTCTGCACTAATCTATATTAGTGATCCAGCCAAATGGACCGTACAGGTCATATTGCGCCAAATCGTCATTTTGGAGCAAGCTTCAGGGACACTTTCTGATGGTCACCTAATGGGATTGGCTCAAAACCCGCCCCCCGCCGAGACGATTGGCATGGCTGCTGTCCTGCTCGCAACAATCCCGATTTTACTTGTCTATCCGTTTCTGCAAAAGCATTTTGCGAAAGGGGTGATGTTGGGATCCGTGAAAGGATAAGAGAGTACCGATTACATATCCATGAGAGCAGCGGTACTATGTCAAGACCTTAATTGGAAAAAATCTTGAAGAACCGTAACTTTTTTAGGGGGTGAGCCTAAAAAAGGCCGCACGAAACTAAACCCACCCTATTTTGGTTATATGGAAATATTTTCTAATTTCCAAAATAATAGGTGGAATGGTTGAGTAAGGTTATGTCATTTCTGTTGTCGGATCACCTCCTTGGGTTCGTAGAGTCGGTTGGTTCGAAGCAGATAGTCGACCAACCGCACCAATTTACGAGCTGTAAGCGCAAGGGCACGTTTTTCGGCGTATTTGGCCGGCTCCGCTTTCTTAAGGCTATAGTACTGCGCAAATACC
>NZ_AUGY01000018.1 GCF_000422905.1 Paenibacillus alginolyticus DSM 5050 = NBRC 15375 | reverse complement strand
AGTTGCTCAGACAGTTCGCCATACGATTTCAGTTGCAACAGCTGAGCAACGACATGAAGCCCTATGGCTGAACCCGCAAACAGCTTCTTTGACCGATGATCCTGAAAAATAGACCGATAATCTAGGACGTTGAGCACTTTGAGACATTGACAAACTACGGAAAATTCCTTATCGTTATCCATGGTTGGCTCCTTTGTTTGGGAGAATGATGGATAGCGCGTCATTCCCTAAACATAGGTGCTTTTTCTTTGTTTGTCTAGATAAATAAATACTTTATATTACAAATTAAGTAAATATTTGATGTGAGGTTTGATGCATCGGTAATGTATGGAATAGATCTTTTCTCCTTCTGTTAATAAAAACAAATATCAAATGAAAAAAACAGGCTCTCCATCTGAAGTGATGGAAAACCTGTTTTGATTGTTCGTAGACATCCGGGCCAGAGTCAGCTCTCTGTCTCCGACAGCTCTTGGCTAAAGGAAATAAATTCACGCATTGCGTAAGAAACGTAGTGATCTTTGGGCCAAATAATGACTAAATTCCAGGGAATAGAAGGCTCTATTAAAGGTAACGTGAGTACTTCGGGACAAGTGATTTTACTGCAAATCGTCTCGGGTATGATGGAAATGCCTGCATTCGAAGCAACCATTTCAGCCAAAAGGTCCCACTGCGAGCTTTCGTAGACAACGGAAGGATCGAATCCAATGGATCGACAGGCATGAATGACATGATTTCGAACGGCATAGCCGCTAGGAAACAGGATAAAGGGTTCATTTCTAAGCTGTTGCAGAGAAACGCTGGATTGCTCAGCTAGCGGATGAGAACGATGAATGATGAGCGCTAATTTTTGATAGATAAAAGGCAAGGTTTCAAAGTTAGACGTGTCTACAGGCCCAACCACCACACCAAGATCAAGCTTTCGATTTTGCACCAGGTTTTCTACATTCTTAGCGCCTTCTTCAACAAGTTGGAAGTGGATATTCGGATGTTTAATTTGGAACTTTGCGATAACTCTTGTAAAGAAAACGGAACCAACAACTGGGGGCAACCCTATGGTGATGGTTCCTTTTTTTAGGTTGGAGACATCATCTAAGAGGTGATGAAGATCTTGGACAGCCTGAACGATGACTTGAATCTGTTGAACAGCGATCTCGCCCGAGTCCGTCAATTGCACATATTTACCTGAACGATCAAATAAAGAAACGCCCAGTTCTTCTTCTATATTTTTCACCATTTTGCTGAGTGTTGGTTGTGAGAGGTGAAGGGCTTCGGCCGCTTTAGTGAAATTCATGTGTTTAGCAATTTCAAGCAAATAAGTTAACTGGCGTAAATCCAAAGGATCATCCCTCCCCGACTCATAGCATTTTTTCATGATTGTCATTCCAAATATGAATTTTACCTGTTAGGATTCTGCATGTAAACTGAAATTAATCAAAATGTAATCGTTAGTGAAGGCATTGGGATCCAAGAGAGCGATGCTTTCCGTTGTTCTTGCTTGTGGTATCTTAACGTACGGCGGTGTTTCTTTATTTGTGGTAGCGTTTGCAGTGTATCCTTTCGCTGTTTCGATCTTCCGAGAAGCGAATATTCCGAAGAGGTTGATTCCCGGTACGATTGCTTTGGGAGCGTTTACTTTTACAATGGATGCCGTTCCAGGGACACCGCAAATTCAAAATATTATTCCTACAACCTATTTCGGAACGGATTCTTACGCAGCCCCAATCCTTGGTATTATTGGTGGTCTTATCGTATTTGGCTTAGGGCTGTTCTGGTTGGAACGAAGACGCAAGCAAGCGGAAGCTGCTGGTGAAGGCTATGGTTTAGGTCATAAGAATGAGCCTGAGGGGCTAGACAATCAGAAATATCCGAATCTCTGGGTGTCCATCATCCCATTGGTGCTGGTCTTGGTATTTAACTATTTGCTGAGCAGAGGCTTCTTAACGGTAAACAATTGGTATTCAGCTGAACTTTTGAAAACGTTTAATATTACCAATGTGAAAACGGTGTCGTCCTCTTGGGCATTGATCGTGGCCTTGCTCATCGGCATTCTGTCTGCCATCTGCATTAATGCGCGTGTTGTCCAAAGTAAACTGGCAGTGGGCTTGACGGCTGCAGCTATGGGAGCGCTGCTTGCTATTTTCAACACAGCTTCTGAAGTAGGTTTCGGTAATGTCGTAAAAACGCTGCCCGGATTCAAAGCTATTCAAGGTTGGATTCTTGGCTTAAGCTCTCATCCGCTTATCTCTGAAGCGATTTCTGTCAACGTGTTGGCCGGCGTAACGGGCTCTGCATCAGGAGGGCTGTCTATCGCTTTGGAAGTCATGGGTAAGCAATATTTGGAAGCAGCCAACCATGCAGGGATTAGCCCAGAACTGTTGCACCGAATTGCTTCGATGGCATCAGGTGGTATGGATACGCTTCCTCATAATGGTGCCGTTATCACACTCCTTGCGATTACAGGACTCACGCATCGACAATCGTACAAGGATATTTTCGCAATTACGGTTATCAAAACAGTAACTGTTCTCGTGCTCGCGATCATTTTATCGATTTTTTAACAGTTAAAGATGGAGGTATGCGCAATGGCTAGGTTCTTGGAAAATAGAGTCGCTTTGATAACAGGGGCTGCAAGCGGTATTGGACTTGAAATCGCTCGCACTTATGCTCGGGAAGGAGCCAAAGTAGTCATTTCCGACATAAATGGTGAACAAGCGAATCTGGCAGCGCAGAAGCTGCAGGAAGATGGCTTTGAAGCGATAGGGCTCAAATGTGATGTAACGCAGGAGCCGCAATTTGTCGAAGCCATTGAAACCGTGATTCAAACCTATAAACGGTTGGATATTCTCGTCAATAATGCAGGCTTACAGCATGTAGCTCCCATTGAGGATTTCCCTGTAGAAAAGTTTGAGTTCATGATCAAGGTGATGCTGACGGGTGCTTTTATCGGAATTAAACATGCTTTTCCTATTATGAAGGAACAAGGCTTTGGCCGGATCGTTAATATGGCTTCGATCAACGGAGTCATTGGATTTGCAGGCAAAGCGGCCTATAACAGCGCAAAGCACGGGTTGATTGGCTTGACGAAGGTAGCGGCACTGGAAGGTGCTGCTCATGGCATTACGGTGAACGCGCTGTGCCCAGGCTATGTAGATACACCTCTTGTTAGAGGCCAGCTGCAGGACTTGGCGAAAACGCGCAATGTTCCATTGGAAAGCGTCCTTGAAGAAGTTATTTACCCTTTGGTTCCCCAAAGACGCCTCTTGGCTGTAGAGGAAATTGCTGACTATGCCATGTTGATTGCAAGCGATAAATTACGAGGTGTTACGGGAGCTTCACTATTAATCGACGGCGGATACACGGCACAGTAGAGATAAATCAACCTAGGGATAGGGTTAGGGATAGGAGAGGGATCACCTTGAATAAAATATGTTCTTCCATGGAGGAAGCTGTAGCGGATATTCGTGACGGAGCTACGTTAATTGTTGGCGGTTTCGGACTCTGCGGAATTCCAGAGAATTTAATTGCGGCGCTTAAAGCGCAAGGGACCAAAGATTTGTGCGTAGTTAGCAACAACTGCGGGGTTGATGATTGCGGACTTGGACTGCTGCTGGCCAACAAACAAATCAAGAAAATGATTTCCTCCTACGTGGGAGAAAACAAAACGTTTGAGCAGCAGTTTTTAAGCGGAGAGCTCGAAGTTGAGTTGGTTCCACAAGGGACGCTTGCCGAACGGATTCGCGCTGGCGGAGCCGGCATTCCGGGATTTTATACGGCTTCAGGTGTAGGCACTTTAGTCGCAGAAGGCAAAGAGCACAAAACATTTGACGGACGCACTTATTTATTGGAAAAAGGGATTGTCGGCGATTTTGCCTTGGTTAAAGCTTGGAAAGCTGACCCGCTGGGCAATCTCGTGTTCCGCAAAACATCGCGTAACTTTAATCCGCTGGCAGCAGCAGCAGGGAAAGTGACGATTGTTGAGGTGGAAGAAATTGTGCAGGCAGGCGAGCTGAACCCTGACGATATTCATACGCCAGGTATCTATGTGCAGCGAATTGTGAAGGGTGCGTCCTATGAAAAACGGATTGAGCGTCTCACGGTTCGAAGCAAGGAGGTATCGGTATGAAAAACGACCGTTTAACGATCATTAAATGCGCAGTCGAAGAAATAAAAGATGGCATGTATGTCAATTTAGGCATTGGTTTACCGACACTTGTCGCCAATTATATTCCTCCGGAAATGACGGTTATGCTGCAATCGGAAAATGGGCTTTTGGGTATCGGAGCCTACCCCTATACGGGGGAAGAAGATCCGGATTTGATTAATGCCGGCAAGGAAACGGTAACGGCTGTTGCGGGCGCTTCTTTTTTTGACAGTGCAGAATCGTTCGCGATGATTCGAGGCGGCCATATAGACTTGGCCATTCTTGGCGGTATGGAGGTAGCGGAGAACGGTGACCTTGCCAACTGGATGATTCCTGGGAAAATGGTGAAAGGGATGGGCGGCGCCATGGATTTGGTCAAAGGCGCCAAACGGATCATCGTCATCATGGAACATGTGAATAAAACAGGTGAGTCTAAGGTTAAGAAGGCATGCACCCTGCCTTTGACAGGCAAAGGTGTAGTGAATCGACTGATTACGGATTTAGCCGTTTTTGATTTTACCGAAGAGGGCATGGTGTTATCGGGCATACAGCCAGGCGTAACGATGGAAGAGGTTCTCTCTAACACCGAGGCGAGTTTTACAATAAGCCCTCTCCTACAAAGTGAACTTCAGGTAAGCAAAGGAGATCGTCATGAGTAGAGAAGTCGTTATTGTTAGCGCAGTCCGTACAGCCGTTGGCAGCTTTCAGGGAGCATTGGCGGACATATCTGCGCCTGAACTCGGCAGTACGGTCATCCAAGAGGCATTGAAGAGAGCGAATCTGGCAGACAGCCAAGTAGACGAAGTCATCATGGGAAACGTGCTTCAGGCTGGACTAGGGCAAAACCCAGCCCGGCAAGCTTGGCTGAAGGTGGGGTATTCGCAACTCGTTCCAGCGATGACGATTAACAAGGTGTGTGGTTCGGGCCTTAAGGCCGTCATGCTGGCGGCACAGTCTGTGAGCCTCGGAGATGCGGATATCGTGGTGGCTGGCGGTATGGAAAATATGACGCAGGCGCCCTATCTGCTGCCCGGGGCTCGTTCGGGCCTGCGGCTTGGTGACAGCACGATGGTGGATTCGATGATTCGGGATGGGTTATGGTGCGCGATGTGCGATATCCATATGGGCATCACAGCTGAGAATATAGCGGAGCATCATCGCGTTACACGTGCAGAGCAGGATGAGTTTGCGGCGTGGAGCCAGCTGAAAGCGGAGCAGGCGATTGCATCCGGCAGATTCAAGGATGAGATCGTACCAGTAGCCATTCCGCAAAGAAAAGGTGAACCGGTGCTATTCGCGCGAGATGAGTTTCCTCGAGCGGGGACAACCGCTGAAATACTTGGTAAGCTGCGTCCTGCTTTCAAAAAAGAGGGAACGGTTACGGCTGGCAACGCGTCTGGCATTAATGACGGAGCCGCTGCTCTGGTTGTTATGTCTGCGGATAAGGCTAAGGAGCTTGGACTTAAACCCTTGGCTCGTATCAAAGGTTATGCGAACGCAGCCTTAGATCCATCCATGATGGGCATGGGACCCGTTGATGCGGTTCGTAAGCTTCTTCGCAAATCAGGAGTTTCATTAGATAGCGTTGACTTATTTGAGCTGAATGAAGCTTTTGCTTCGCAGTCTTTAGCCGTTGGACGAGAGCTGGGCATCCCAAGGGAGAAATTAAATGTCAATGGAGGATCGATTGCCATTGGACACCCGATTGGTGCAAGCGGAGCCCGCATTCTGGTTACGCTGCTGCATGAGCTGGAGAAGAGAGATGGCAAGCTGGGTGTGGCTGCGTTATGTATTGGCGGCGGACAAGGTGTCGCTATGTTGTTGGAACGCGTATAAGAGTACAAGGAAACTTAGGAGTGATGTCTCGCAGCAGCAGCACTGCCGTGTAACTCGTTTGTAACCCTTAACCTGTTTACTAATAGTAAACAGGTTAAGGTGCTGCCTATGCAGCAAGCAGGAGGAATGTCATCATGGTAGAATACATGGTTAATTGGTGGGAGAAGCGATGCCTCCTTACGCCAGACCATATCGCAGTGGTCGATGGAGAAACGGGAGAACGCTTAACGTATAAAGAATTGAATATCAAGGTGAAAAGGCTGGCGGTCAGGCTTCAAGCACAAGGCATTCGTCGTGGAGATCGGCTCGCGCTGCTTGCTCCAAATCACGTTGCCTATTTGGAATGGTTATTTGCATGCCGTCTGCTCGGAGCGGTGCTTGTTCCGCTTAATTGGCGCCTAGCCTCCCTTGAACTCGCTAGTATTTTGGCAGACTGCACACCCAAATTGATGGGTGTACACAGCCGGTTTGCCACACTCTCGGCTGAACTGCAGGCATCACATGCGATGACGGTTTTCTCTCTCGACGATTCGGAAACTATGCAAATCGATACTGATGTGGATAAGGACGCCGCAGTAGATCCTGAAGATCCCTATGTGATGATCTATACGGGTGGAACCACAGGCAAACCGAAGGGTGTAGTGCTCAGCCATCGGTCTATTTTTTGGAATGCGGCCAACACAGTAGTCACATGGAATTTGACTGCGAGCGATGTGACACCGACGTTTATGCCGATGTTTCATACTGGTGGGCTGAACGCTTTATCGCTGCCGGTTTTGCATGCGGGGGGAACCGTCGTCGTTGTCCAGCACTTCGACGCTGAGCATACGCTAGAGCTGCTCAACCGGGAGAAATGTACGATAGCGCTGCTCGTCCCAACGATGTATCACATGCTGATTCAATCTCCTGCATTCGCTGGGGCGGAATTCCCAACCATGCATACGTTCTTATCAGGGGGAGCTCCTTGTCCGCTTCCGGTATATCAAGCCTTCGAGGCAAAGGAACTCTCCTTTAAAGAAGGTTATGGGTTAACCGAAGCCGGACCGAATAACTTTTATATTGCTCCTCACGATGCAGTCCGGAAGCGCGGCTCCGTGGGACGCCCTATGCTTTACAATGATGTCTTATTGGCTGATGACGATGGCAGAGAGGTGTCAATTGGTGAGGTGGGCGAGATTTGGCTTCGCGGCGGCCATGTGTTCCACTCCTATTGGAATCGCCCGGAAGCTACGCTTGAAGTGTTAAGTCCAAATGGTTGGTTGAAAACGGGGGATCTTGGTAAACGGGACACCGATGGCTTTTACTATATTATCGGTCGTAAGAAAGACATGATTATCAGCGGTGGAGAAAACGTCTACCCGCTTGAGGTTGAACATCAGCTTCGGCAGCATCCGGCTGTTAGTGACGCGGCAGTGGTTGGGGTTCCGGATGAGAAATGGGGAGAAGCTGTCTCTGCGGCAATCGTACTAGCTGCGGACTGCAGCGTAACGAAGGAAGAATTGATCGAGTACTGCTCAGCTTCCATTGGTAGGTATAAGGTTCCTAAGCGGATACTATTTATGATCGAGCTTCCCAAAACAGCGGTAGGTAAAATTGATAAGAGTCGAATAATTACCGACATGGTACAATATGGAAATGAAGCATGACCTTACAAGAAAGAGGTGCGGTGATGAAGACTAGCATCGTGCTCAAGACCAAGTTAACGCCACATCGGGTAAAGTCTCAAATGTTGAAACGATCCGCTCTTGCCAAAAAACTAAAGCGCCTGAACGATCATCCGCTGACTCTGGTCCACTCTGGCCCAGGTTATGGTAAAAGTACAGCTGTAGCCTCATTTATACGCGAAATGTCCGCTCCTTACTGCTGGTACAGTATCAGTGAGCATGACGATGATTTGTATGTCTTTCTAACCTATATCGTTCATGCTATTCGCGGGCGATTTCCCGCATTTGGAGAAGAGCTTTTGAACCATTTGGCTCAGGGAGAATATTACGTTCGTGATTCGGAATTTCACCGATTATTCGATGCTTTCCTGAACGAGCTAGGGATGATTCCCGAAGAGCTTACGCTTGTATTGGATGACTACCACCTGATTCAGCATTGCGAAGGTGTAGATGCTTTCATGCAATATACGTTAAAACATATTCCTGCTGGGATCCATGTTGTTTTATTAAGCCGCAACCGTCCCAACTGGGAGCCGCTCGCGGCGATGAAAGTTCGCGGTGACCTGCTGGAGATAACAGAGCAAGACCTTGCTTTCTCCGAAGAGGAGATCGAGGTGCTTTTTACAGATTACTATGACTATCCACTGCGACCTGAAGAGGCGCAGCTCATATACCTTAGGACGGAAGGATGGGCTATTGCGGTCCAACTCATTTGGCAGCGCTTACTTTTGACCGGCAGTGATGTCCAAACACTAGTAGCGGACGAAGCGGAGACGATGGATGATTTGTTCCGCTTCTTAGCGCTTGAGGTTTTTCAGAAGCAAACTCCGGATATCGGGCTGTTTATGCTGCAAACCAGTCTATTGGAGGAACTCACGGCCGATGCCTGCAATCGGATCCTGGAACGGGATGATTCTTATCAGCTTCTTGCAAAACTATGCAGTCAAAGCTTATTTTTGGCACATCTCGGCGAGGGATTATTCCGATATCATTCGTTATTTCGGGATTTTTTGCAGGGACAATTTAAAAAAATGCACAAGGAATACGTCCGGTTCGCTCATTTGGCCGCGGCGTATTTGGCTGCGACTGGTCAGTATGGGCAGGCGATGAATCTGTTCGCAGCGGCCGGCGATGCTGGCGAAGCAGCCCGTATGCTGGAGATTCACGGTCGTGCGTTGATGGAAACCGGCCAGCTCGAAGCGCTGATGGATCGTATCCGGCGAACACCGCTGGCCGAGAAGAATGTGAGGTTTATGCTTTGGATCTATGAAGGGGACGTTCATCGCTATCGCTGCGTGTACGAGCAAGCGTTGAGCTGCTATACACAGGCGGAGCAGCTGGCAGCCGCAGCATCAGACAGGTTGGGACAATCGCTGGCACTTGAGGGGCAGGTTCGCGTTTATCTGGATACCATTCAGCCAGGAAGAGCACAAAAGCTGCTTGAACGATCTATTGATCTGCTTGAGTCTTCGGTCCATCCGGAGGATACACACCGGGTCCGCTTGTATGGGTTGATGGCGGAAAATTTGGTGAACTCCGGGCGTGCGGCGGAAGCCGAAGACTGGTTTAACAAATGTCGCCTTTTCCTCACTGATTTCCATGAAGACTGGCTGGAAGCGCGGTTACATTTACGCACAGGCCGCTTGAGGCAAGCCAAGCGGCTTGCCGAGCGAATCGTGCAGCAGCGAAGCAGCGCATCCGCTTCGCAGCTCCCCCGTTCACATCGCGAGATTGAACTGCTGCTTTCACTTATCGCGTCCATGCAAGGTCAACCAGAGACTGCGAAGCAGTTGGCCGAAGCCGGGATGATGATTGGCATTCGCTTACATGCCCCTTTCGTTGAAGCCGTTGGGTGGATGCGCATGGGGCACGCGGCACAGCTCTTACAGAAATACGACCCTACTGTTGCCGTGAAGTGCTATCGTGCTGCCCAGGAAATGATGGAGCAGCTCGATGTGTCGCGCGGAAAGGCGGAGCCGCTCATGGGGCTCGCCCTGCTCTACGGCCGTGAAGGAGCCTTCGAGCTGGCTGCACAGTTCGGCGAAGAGGCGCTTGCTGAGACGGAGAAAGTCAACGATGAGTGGTTATCTTCCTACATCCGAATTTCCCGTGGCATCGCTGCTTATTACACATCCCGCTGGGAGGAGGCAGCCGCGGTATTCTTGGACTGCCACAATCGGTTCATGCTGTGCGGCGATAGTTACGGTCTGACGGTAACGCTGCTGTGGCAAGCGATGCTTGCTTACCGTACTGAGCAGGATGATCGATTCCACGATGTGATGGAACGCTTTCTCCAAATGTTGCAATACGGCGATTATGATGCTCTTATCGAGCGGCGTACGTTATTTGGCCCCCGTGATGTACAGCATCTGGCGCCGCTTCTCATTGAAGCACAGAAGCAAAAGATCGAGAGCGGATATGTCACCCATTTGTTGACGGGCATGGGGATGGAGCATATGACGTACCATCCGGGCTACACCCTTCACATCGAAACCCTGGGAGGATTCCGTGTAAGGCTGGGTGACCGTGAGCTTGAAGAGAAGGATTGGCAGCGCGGTAAAGCCAAGGAACTGTTCCAGCTGCTCGTCGTTAAGCGCCAGCAGCTGCTGCCGAAGGAAGCCATTCTAGCCCTTCTCTACCCGCAATCTGACGACAAATCCGCAGCGCGGGATTTCAAAGTGATGCTAAACGCGCTAAATACAGCGCTTGAGCCGCATCGGCGCGCGCGTAGCAACCCTTTCTTTATTCAGCGGCATGGCTCCTCCTATGGGTTGAATCTGGCGTCCGGCTTTGAACTGGACACGATTGAATTTGAAGCGCTTCTTAAAGCAGGTCTGGAGGACTCGGACCCGGCCATAGCCTTGGCGCTTCTAGAAAAAGGTCTTGAGCTTTACAAAGGTGATTATATGCCTGACCGTCGTTATGAGGATTGGTGTATTGAGGAGCGCGAAAGATTGTTGGTCCTTTACCTGCGCGGGGCAGAAAGGTTAGCACGTCTACAGGTGAAAGCCCAATCCTATGACCGCGCTATCCACTGGTGCGAAGCGATTGTCCACAAGGATTCCTGCTGGGAAGAGGCTTACCGTCTCCTCATGCAGTGCCATCTCAAGCTGGGTAACCGACGCCAGGCCGCCAGATGGTATCAAAAATGCCAGCACGCTCTAGCCGAAGAGATGGGGGTCGAACCGATGCCTGCTACGCAGGAGCTGTATAAACAGCTGTCGGAATCTGATGTAACTGATTTGTAACCCTTCCCAATTATGATGAGGTCATTCGAAACGAAGAGGGGGATTTTCTTCATGCCAACAAAAAAATGGGGACGCGGCGGAAGTTTAGCAGTATTAACAACCATGCTGCTGCTTTCATCTGCGTGCACAAGTACGACGACTAGCAATAGCTCAGCTTCACCGACAGCAGCAGCTACAGCAGCGACAACTGCAGCGGCTACGAAGGCACCTGCTGAAAGCGCCGCCACTAATAAAACACCGATCAAAATTGGGGTACTGGCTTCAATGACAGGCGCGCTTGAAAGCTACGGAAAGCAGACAACGCGCGGCTTTGAAATGGGTATAGACTACGTAACCAAAGGGACGAAGGTATTGGATGGCCACCCTATTCAGATTATTGTCGAAGATACAGAGACGAAGCCGGACGTTGCAGTTCAGAAAGCGACGAAACTGCTCGAGAAGGATAAGGTTGATTTCCTTGTCGGATCGTCGAGTTCAGGCGATACGTTAGCTGTTCTACCGCTTGCGCAGGAATATAAGAAGGTCATGGTCGTTGAGCCTGCTGTGGCAGACAGTATTACAGGAGCTAGCTGGAATAAATACATTTTCCGTACGGGACGCAACTCCTCGCAGGATGCGGTAGCAGGTGCGGCAGCCATTGCGAAGCAGGGCGTTAAGATTGCTACTCTGGCACCGGACAGCGCATATGGTCGCGACGGTATCGCAGCGTTTAAGGAGGCGGCAGTTAAGCTAGGCGCAAGTTTCGTAACGGAGCAATACCCAGGTGCGGCGGCTACTGATTTTACGCCGAACATTCAGAAAATCTTAGAAGCGAAGCCGGACTACCTGTTTGTTGTGTGGGCAGGCGCGAACTCGCCATGGAAGCAGCTGCAGGATATGAAGGTTCAAGCAAGCGGCATCAAAATTTCCACGGGAGCACCGGACATCGTAGCGCTCAAAACCATGAATGATCTTGTTGGGATGGAAGGCTTTTCCATCTATTACAACACGCTCCCGAATAATGATATCAACAAATGGCTGGTCGATGAAAACAAGAAGCGTTTCAACAACGAAGTTCCGGATCTGTTTACGCCGGGAGGCATGTCGGCAGCGCTTGCGATTGCAGAAGCGGTTAAAAAGGCTGGATTTGACATGAATACCGACACGATCATCAAGGTCATGGAAGGCATGTCTTTCGAAACACCAAAGGGAACAATGAAGTTCCGCGCGGAAGACCATCAGGCACTGCAGTCCATGTACGCAATCAAGTTGGTGAAAAAAGATGGCTTCGATTATCCAGTACCGGAGCTCATGCGTGAAATGAAGATGGATGAAACGGCTCCGCCGATTCGTAATAAAAAATAGCAAGGAGCGAGTGCGAATGAAGCCGATTCTCGAAACCCGTGATCTGACGATCGCGTTCGGCGGACATACGGCGGTGAACGGGGTGGACCTTACGGTGCCACCCCGGCATTTTAAATCGATCATCGGGCCGAATGGAGCGGGGAAAACGACCTTTTTCAATTTGCTGAGCGGCGAGTTGAAGCCGACAAGGGGAACTGTGTGGTTCAAGGGGCAAGATGTGACTCAGCTGTCTCCTCATGCTCGAACCCGGCTGGGCATCGGGCGGTCTTTTCAAATTACGAACGTGTTTCCGAATCTGACAGCGCTGGAAAATGTCCGGTTAGCCGTTCAATCTCGGGAAGGCATCCGGTATAACTTTTTTCGTCATTTCAGCTCTTTCCGACGGTTGGAGGAAGAATCCAAGGAGCTGCTCCATACGGTATTATTGTCGGGTGTGGCGAGCACGCCGGCGCGCATGCTGGCGCATGGAGAAAAGCGCAAGCTAGAGATTGCTATGCTGCTAGCTCTGAACGCCGAGCTGCTGCTGCTTGATGAACCCACTGCCGGTATTTCCATGGAAGAGGTACCTGCCATCTTAGAAGTCATTCGCGGCATTAAAGAACGGGGCGATCGCTCCATTGTGCTGATCGAGCACAAGATGGAGATGGTCCTAGATCTTTCCGACTCGTTGACGGTTCTGTTTAACGGAAAGCTGCTCGCGGACGGTTCACCCCAAGAGATCATGAACAATGAGTTGGTCCAATCCGCTTACTTAGGGGGCTTTTACGATGACGCTTCTTAATGTCGAAGGCATCGAAACCTTTATTGGTCAGTATCACATTTTACAAGGCATTTCATTGGAAGTAACGCCTGGGGAGATCACCGTATTATTGGGGCGTAACGGTGCAGGTAAAACAACAACGCTCCGATCGATCATGGGGTTGAACCCGATTTCCCAGGGCAGCATTACCTTCAAGGGAGAACGTATTGAGAGGCTGCCCACTTACGCTATTGCCCGTAAAGGGATCGGATATGTGCCGGAAGATCAGGGTATCTTCGCCGATTTGACCGTTCAAGAGAATATGAAGGTCGCTATGCGGGCTGGGCATGATGCGGCTTTGCAGCGCCAAGAATGGATTCTAGAGCTTTTTCCTGACCTGCGGACGTTCTGGCAGCGCAAAAGCGGTCATCTCAGCGGCGGGCAGAAACAGATGCTGGCGATTGCGAGAGCATATGTCGGAGAGAATGAGCTGCTTTTGATCGACGAGCCCAGTAAGGGGCTTGCGCCGATCGTGGTTGAGAAGCTCATGCAGTCCATCGAACAAATCAAGAAGAAAACGACGGTGCTCCTGGTCGAGCAAAACTTTTTCATGGCCAGCCGAATAGGGGACCGCTACTATATTGTGGATGAAGGCCGGATCGTCCTGGGCGGGCGAATGAAGGAGCTCAGGGAAGATCCGGAAACCCGCGAACGGTTTTTGGGGATTGCCTAAATTCACAACAGAGGAGGCCGTATCACTATGGCTACAGTGACAAACTTGCTCGTTAACGGTCTCGCAACCGGTATGCTCGTATTCTTGCTGGCGGCAGGACTTACCTTGATTTTCGGATTGATGGATGTTCTTAATTTTGGACATGGCGGATTGTTTGCTTGGGGAGCATATTCCGGTGTTTGGTTATTCGCTCGCACGGGCAGCTTTATACTGGCCATCATCGGCGCGATCGTTACCGGTCTTGTTCTTGGCCTCGTGATGGAACGCATCGTCATTCGGCCTGTGTACGGCAACCATGTTCAGCAAATTCTCGTTACGCTCGGTGTCATGCTTGTCTTGAGTGAGTTATTAAAGGTCGTGTGGGGACCGAATCCGATCTCTGCGCCTGTGCCGAAAGCACTTGATGGCAGTTGGAGCTTGGGTGGCGTCATTTTTATCAAATACAGATTATTTATTATAGGTGTTGGTCTCCTAGTCCTGCTAGTGCTGCTAGTGCTGCACCTCCTTATGAACCGTACGAGGCTCGGTCTTATCGTACGTGCCGGTGTGCAGAACAAAGAAATGGTGCAGGCGCTAGGTATTCCTATCCATCGTGTATTTACGGGTGTCTTCATGTTGGGTGCAGCGATGGCAGCTCTTGGCGGCGTGCTGCTCGCGCCTTATTCCGGCATTGTGTTTGCTGAGATGGGTATGCAGTTTGCGATTCTCGCGTTTATCGTCGTTGTCATCGGTGGAATGGGTAATATTAACGGCTCAGCACTCGCTTCCGTTATTGTTGGGCTGACAGGTTCATTAATGGCGTATTATGTTCCCGACTTGTCGCTCGCTGTCAATATGCTGCTGATGGTCCTTGTGCTCTTGGTCAAGCCATCCGGCTTGCTTGGATCGAAGGGGTGAGATTATGCTAACGCTGCTTAATAAAAGGTTTTCCGGCTCTCTTACGGTATATGGGATTATGTCTCTTCTATTAGCTTTGTATCCGCTCATAAACGATTCGCGCAGCGCGATGATCCTTGTGACGAAAATTTTTATCTTCGGTATCTTCGCTATCAGCTATGATCTTTTGTTGGGGTACACAGGAATTGTATCTTTTGGGCATGCCATGTTTTTCGGTATAGGAGCTTATGCCGTCGGAATCATGATGCATAACTATGGCCATTCCATCGGAGTCCTGCTGCTAGCCATTTTAATTGGCCTCATCATTGCAGCTTTGATTAGCTATTTAGTCGGTATGCTGTCGCTGCGGTTAAAAAGCCATTATTACGCGATGCTCACGCTTGCCTTTGCGGGCTTGTTTCAAGTAGCTGCCGAGAAATGGCGCACGCTCACCAAAGGGGGAGAAGGCTTTACCTTCACCATCCCGGATCTTCTTATGGACCGACGCAGCTTTTATTGGATTGCCTTAGCGGTGCTGATCGTCGTGTTCCTGCTGATGTTGCGTTTCACGGTATCACCGCTTGGTCGCGTGCTGCAAGCCATCCGCGAGAATGAGCAGCGGACACGCTCGCTTGGCTTTAATCTTGTGCACTATAAGGTCATCGCCAGTATCGTTGCCGGCATGGTGGCTGCGCTTGCGGGATCGATGTATGCCGTAACGCTGCGTTTTGTTAATACATCCGTGTTCTCTACGGATATTACGCTGGATGCCTTGTTAATGACGATTATCGGCGGGGTAGGGACGCTGTACGGCGGCCTCATCGGCTCAGCGATTATCGAACTGGCGCATAACGGATTATCCAACCTTGCTAAGACCTATGCCATCTTTGATCGTTGGATTATTTTCTTTGGTTTACTGTATATCCTTATTGTCATGGTGTTTCCGCTCGGTATTGCCGGTACATTAAGGCAGTGGTGGAAGAAATGGCGATCTCCTGTACTCGAAAGGCGGGTGGAGAAAAAATGGCACTAGAACCCCATATTGTGAGCTCCTTTGTACTTCGATTTAGCTCCGTGGGCGAAGAGGAGCAACCCGAAGACCGTCGTTGGCGTATTCGCATTACGCATGTGCAGGACCAGGATGAAATTGTGGTCGGTACCATGCAGGAAGCGTTCGACTACATCGAGCAGGCTTTAAGAAAAGGGTGAAGTGATTGTATGAGTGTCTCCAATGAGCCTATAGGCATTTTAAGCACTGGTGTATATTTGCCTCAACCGATTATGACGGCTAAGGAGATTGCGGAGGCATCGGGTTTGCCTGAAGTTGTGGTGGAGCATAAGCTTGGGATCCGGCAAAAGCATGTTCCCGGTCCGGATGATCACAGCTGTGAAATGGGTATCCATGCTGCTCGCGAAGCGATCGCGAAAGCGGGAATCGACCCGAAGGAAATCGATCTGGTCATATATATCGGCGAAGAGCATAAGGAGTATCCGGTTTGGACTACGGCACTTAAACTGCAGCACGAGGTTGGAGCAGTGAACGCCTGGGCTTTCGACGCAGCGCTTCGATGCGGAACGACGATCATGGCTCTCAAGGTGGCGAAGAGCCTGATGATGGCCGATGATTCGATCCGTACGGTGCTGCTTGCCGGGGGCTATCGGAACGTCGATCTCATCGATTATCAGAACCCGCGAACGCGGTTTATGTTTAATTTGGCTGCGGGCGGAGGCGCTATGCTGCTGCGCAAAGGGCACGCGAGTAACGTCGTGCTCGAAAGTCATTTGATTACCGACGGTGCGTTTGCGGAGGATGTCATTATACCTGTTGGCGGTACGAAGATGCCTTTAACCAGCGATTTGCTGAATCAGGGGTATGGGCTTTATCTGGATGTGCCGGATCCCGAGGGGATGAAAGAACGGCTTGACGGCACGTCGATGGCGCGTTTTGTTGAAGTCATTCGCAGGGCGGCGGAGAAAAGCGGTTGGCAGCTGACCGATATCGATTATTTGGCCATTTTGCACATGAAAAAGTCGGCGCATGACTATGTACTTCAGGAGATAGGGCTGTCGCAGGAGCAATCGGTCTATCTGCAGGATTACGGTCATGTCGGTCAGTTGGACCAAATTTTAAGTCTAGAGCTGGGCGTGGAGCAGGGTAAAATCAAAAATGGCGATCGGGTAGTGCTCGTGAGCGCAGGTATCGGCTATGCGTGGGGAGCAACGGCTATTCGATGGGGAAATGGGAGGAATGATTAAAATGGTTGAAATTACATTGAAGAGAGTAGAGCTTCCGAACGGAGAAACAGTAGGTTATCGTGAGAGACAAAGTGAAAGCGGCGGACCTACGCTGTTGTTCATTCACGGGAATATGAACTCGTCCAAGCATTGGGATGTACTGATGGAGAGCCTTGATTCTCGGCTTCATCTCGTCGCCATCGATCTACCTGGATTTGGCATCTCTACTTATCATAAGCCAATTGACGGCCTACCCGATTATGCGGAAACAGTCAAACAATTTGTTGATGCCCTTTCGTTGAGTCAATTTTCCATTATCGGTTGGTCGACCGGTGGGGGAGTCGCCATGAAATTTGCGGCGGATTACCCGGAGCAAGTGGATCAGTTGATTTTGCTGTCATCGATGTCTACGCGTGGTTATCCGTTTTATGCGGATGGTGCAGACGGTAATCCTGATCTATCGAAGCGTCTTCGTACACACGATGAAATGAGTGCTCTCTCGCGGACGAAACTTATTTCCGATGCGGGTAAGCGGCAAGATAGAGCGTTCATGCGCTGGTTATTTGATGTTTCGGTATATAACTTGAAGAAGCCTGCTGAGGAGCAATATGAGCAGTATGTAGATGATATTTTGACGCAGCGGAATCTGGCTGATATTTATCATGGATTAAATACGTTTAATATCAGCAGTGTGGATAATGAAGCTGCACCGGGGAGCGGGGACGTGTCGCGGATTAAAGCACCTGTGCTCGCCCTATGGGGGGCAAATGATCTCGTCATTCCGGAGTCGATGACACGCGAGATTACGGAGGATTTCGGCCCGCGCGCCGAGCTAATCGTCTTGGAGAACTGTGGACATTCGCCGCTAGTGGATGCTTTGCCAGCGTTAACGCAGCACGTGGAACGGTTCTTACTCGGCTGAAATAGCCATTAATTTCTTAGACGAACGGGGGAAGTTGAGCGATGAGACTAAAGGATAAGGTCGCCTTAATTACCGGCGGAGCTAACGGGATCGGTCGAGAAACGGCTCGTTTGTTCGTCTTGGAAGGCGCCTTCGTTGCTATTGCCGACTATGACGAATCGGCTGGACTAGAAGTGCTGCTGGAGCTGCAAGCCGCTGCTCTCGTGGAGCAGGCGATCTTCGTGAAGGTGGACGTGAGCGACGCGGTAAGTGTGCAGCAGATGGTCAGCTCCGTGGTAGAGCAGTTCGGCACCCTGGATATCCTGATCAACAACGCAGGCATTACACGCGACAGTATGCTCAGTAAAATGACACTCGAGCAGTGGCATCAGGTCATCGACGTAAACCTGAACGGTGTATTTTACTGCACCAAATTTGCAGCACCGTACATGGTCCAGAAGGGGAAAGGTAAAATCATCAATACCTCCTCCATCGTCGGAGTGAATGGGAATATCGGCCAAACTAACTACGCAGCGACGAAAGCGGGCGTTATTGGGATGACCAAAACCTGGGCCAAGGAGCTGGGCATTAAGGGAGTTACGGTTAATGCCGTCGCACCGGGATATATTGAAACCGGCATGGTTGCCAAGGTCCCGGAAAAGGTGCTTCAAGCGATGATAGAGAAGGTGCCCTTACGCCGTCTTGGCAGGCCGCAAGATATTGCAAAAGCCTATTTATACTTAGCCTCAGATGATGCCGATTATGTGAACGGTACTGTGCTTGAGGTGGATGGCGGTTTGGTTATTTAATAGGGTTAATGAAATGAAAAGCCCCCATAACGAGAGCACTGCAAAGGTGTTTTGGCACCTTGTAAAAGTACTCTTGAAAGGGGGTGTTTTTTTACTCGTTAACCATACGATTGGTCAAGCTTCCTAATTTCTCGATAGAAATCGTCACGACATCGCCGTCTTTTAAGTATACGCGCTTATCAACTGGATCGCCGAGCACAACACCTTCCGGAGTACCTGTTAGGATGATGTCTCCCGGATATAGCGTCATATGCTGAGAAATATAGCTGACAATTTCGTCACAGTGGAAAATCATATCCGCCGTGTTCGAGTTTTGACGTACTTTACCGTTGACGGTGGTGCTAATCTGCAGGTTATTCGGGTTGCCGACTTCATCCGCTGTCACTAGATAAGGACCAAGTGGACTGAAGTCATCGCACGATTTGCCAAGCAGCCATTGCTGAGTCCGCATTTGCAAATCACGCGCAGAAAGGTCATTCACGCAGCAATATCCATACACATGATCCAAGGCTTCTTCTTTGGGCACGTATTTGGCCTGTTTACCAATCACGATGACTAGCTCGGCTTCGTAATCGACTTCCTTGGTTACACGAGGTAGTGCAATGTCATGCCCGTGCCCGGTAAGCGTATTATTAAATTTGTTGAAAAGAATCGGGTATTGCGGGATCGGGGCATTCGTTTCTTCAGCATGCTTGCGATAGTTCAACCCTACGCAAATAATTTTGTTAGGATGCGTAACGCAGGGGCCGTAAATCATTGTCTCTTCGCTTAGCAGTAAAGAAGCACGGTCTTCGCGCTCTAGGACAAGATTAACAAGGTTAAGTAATGCATCGGTAGCAGCTGCCCCACCATTAATGGCTTCGTGAACAGTGGCAGGGACTGTGAATGCTGGAGACAGCTGCTTGACAGCTTGAACGACATCCAGCACGCCAAACTCGGTTTGGACGCCAAGGGTGAACGAATCATTTTTCCTGAAAGTAAGCAGTTTCATTAGAAAAAACCTCCTGAATGAGTGAGTGATGAGTGAATGTGTGAGTGAATTAGTGAATAAGTGAATAAACAATTAAATGAATAATGCAGAATTGGGGCCGTTACTTAAGCGTTCTTGCCGAAAGTCACTCCTCCGTCAATATATAACGGTGAACCCATCATGAATTTGGAATCGTCTGAAGCGAGGAACAATGCCGCTAGCGCGACGTCTTCTGGACGGCCCAATTCGTTGCTCAGCTGTCTAGTTTTTAAAGAGGCAATGGCAGCTTCGGGATCATCATAGGAGGTGCGGAGATAGTTTTCTACGAAAGGGGTTAAAATGGTCCCCGGCAGCAGCGCATTCACCCGGATCCCATAGGCGGCATAATCCACCTGCATGGATTTGGTCAATGCGAGGACAGCGCCTTTGGTTGCTGCGTAAGATGCCCGGCGAGCCAGACCTATTTCAGCTATACAAGAAGACATGTTAATAATAGAGCCGGACTTGCGATCCATCATATGCGGCACGACATACTTAGAAGGTAAGAATACACCTTTGACATTTACGCTCATGATGCGGTCCCAGGCGTCAGGTTCGAGCTCATGAAGCGCGCCTACACCACTAATTCCCGCATTGTTGAAAAGTACGTCAATACGGCCATGTTCCTGTATGATTTGCTCTACCATCTGACTGACGGACTCAGCTTGGGTAACGTCCGCTTGTATGTACGCAGCAGCTCCGCCAACCCGGATAATTTCATCCGCCGTTTCCTGTCCTTTGATGACGTCGAGATCATTCACGATGACTTGCGCGCCTTCTTGTCCAAATAAGAGAGCAGTACTTTTGCCGATTCCTGATCCTGCACCTGTGATGAGAATGACTTTGTCTTGTAATCGCATGTGAATTCTCCTTTTTATTCGGATAGTTTGTGAGCCAGCTTACAAACTTCTTCTATACAGGACTGCTTTTTTTGCTCCCATTGAGGTAACATCATAGAGCAGCTGACAGCGGCAATGACTTGACCTTGAGCATTATGGATCGGAGCAGCCGCACAGCTAAATCCAAGCACGGCTTCCTCCAAGTCCAGCGCATAGCCTTGTTGTCGGATTTGTTCTAAACTTAGCTTTAATGCTTGTAATGAGGTAATGGAATGAACCGTTAAATGTGGAAATGGTTCTTGGTCAGAACGATAAAGCAAATCAATTTCCTCATCGCTCAGATCAGCCAGCATGACCTTGCCGAGTGCCGTGGCATGAGCAGGTAATCGCATGCCTGGTTCGGAGGCTAGCCTAACAGGCGTAAGCGCTTCCTCTTTGGCGATATAAAGGACTTCCTTGCCATCTAATTTGGCAAGTTGGAATGATTCGCCCAGTCTCAGCTTGGACAAGGAAGCCTCCTTGTGGAAGGATTCATTCAAGTCTCGCTGCTGCATGGAGGCATGGCCGAAACGAGACAATTCTCTTCCTAACCGGTAGGTTTCTCCGGTTTCCTTTTCGATCCACCCCAAGTTCTCCATGGTTAATAACAAGGAGTACATCGAGCTTTTGTTAATGGCGAGCGTTCGAGACAAGTCGATGAGCTTCAACTCACCGGGATGCAGAGAGATTTCTTTGAGGATCAGGTGTGCACGTTCGATGGCCGGAACGCGGTATTTATCATCCAAGTTAGGGCCTCCTTGTTCGCAAAGCGATCGTTCGCATACATTGCGTTTCTGTATTGTGGTTTTGTATACAAAACCAAGTTTATATGATAGAACCATTTTATCATATAATCGTCAAAAAAACGAGAACCCTCCGTGAGGATTTCTCGTTTTTTTTCTGTTGATCTGGGCGCGCGCTGCATCGCCGTATGGCGGTGGCCAACTTGCTTCGGCTCAACCTATACGCGCGTCGTCCTTATAGGACGACGGAGTTGTTTATCTATGGCCGAAAAGATTAGGACAATAATTCACTTAGCTTCGTCGTTTATCCTTTGTGGAAAGTGTAGATTAGGTTACCTTCACATACATGTTGTACAACGTCAGACTGTCGAAAAAGTAACTCATAGTATCAGTAAATTAACGCGTTAATGTGGTATAATATAAGGAACAAAAAGAGAAAGCGGTGGTCGTGTTGTTGCATAACGATAAGGAAAATCCTCAGATGAGTTACGAAATGGTTTGAGATATGCTGGTTCCAGATAACCATCTCGTTCGCTTGCTTCAGCGACATATCGACTTCTCTTTTATCACGGATAAAGTAAAGGATTACTATCATCCAACGCACGGGCGACCATCCATTGATCCCATTCGTTTGTTTAAAATGATGCTGATCGGATATCTATTTGGTGTTCGCTCGGAGCGGCAGTTAGAGCAGGATATCATAGTCAACAATGCCTATCGCTGGTTTCTCGGTCTTTCGCTAAGCGATCCTGTTCCGCACCACAGCACCATTAGTTGGAATCGGCACCACCGCTTTCCGGGCAGTGTGTTTCAAGATGTGTTCGATGAAGTTGTTCTACTGGCAATTTCCCATCGTATGGTTGCAGGAAGATTGCTTGCAACCGACTCCACTCACATGCAGGCCAGTGCGAATATAAACAAATACACGATGCAAGAATCGCCAAAGCGCCCTCTGCTTATCTAGAAGAGCTGGAGCAGGCGGTAAATGAAGAACGCAAGAAACATGGGCAAAAAGAACTGTTACCAGACTCATCCGAACCGCCGAAGGAACGGCAAATGGTAAGCAAGACTGACCCGGAAAGTGGTTATATGAAACGTAAAGGCAAACCAGAAGGTTTCTTTTACTTGGAGCACCGGACGGTTGACGCTAAATTCAACATCATTACGGATTCGTTTGTTACACCTGGAAATGTGAATGATTCCACGGTGTACATCGACCGTTTACAGCGCCAGCAAGAAACATTTGGCTGGCAGGAAAACATTGAAGCCGTCGTACTAGATTCCGGATACAAGGGTGCGTATATATGCAAGAAATTGGAAGAGATGAGCATCATGGGTGTAATTGCGCCGCGCAAAATACCGGCTCGCAAAGGAATTTTTTCTAAAGAACAATTTACCTTCGACACGGATAAAGATGTCTATCGCTGTCCTGCTAACCAGGAGATGGTCTATTACACTACGAAGCGAACAGGGGAGAAGATATATCGCACAGAGGGGGAAACATGCAAGAACTGCCCGCTCTTTGCCCAATGCACAGCTTCGGAAGAACGTCGTGAAATGGGACGACACGTATGGGAAGTGTACAAGGAACATGTGACCGCTCACTCACAAAGCGAGGTCGGCCGACAGCTTTATGCTAAACGCAAGGAAACCATTGAGCGAAGCTTCGCAGAGTCCAAAGAACTCTACGGGCTTCGTCGTTGCCGGTTGCGGGGACGAAAGGGTGTGCAAGAGCAGACCTTGATGACGAGTGCAACATTTGGGCGAGTTGGCACGGTTTTGCTTGTGTAAAGTTGTAGAAAAGAGACTGTCGATTCAATCTAGATATTCTGTCGTATATACAAACCCCAAAACAAGCGATTTATTCCAAGTAATCGCTTGTTTTCTTTATTTTAATCCCCAATACTCTCGTTTAATGGTATACTTGAAATTTACCAATTCCGGAGGGATTCCTATGAGCCGAGTCCGATATAAACAATTTGAGCAATTATCTTTCAGTGACATTGAGGTGTTTGCGTGTCTTCCTGAACATCCGATTTGGAGTCGGGCTGCTGAACTCGTTGACTTTTCCTTCGCTGACGAGGTTTGTTCTCATTTGTACTCAGGCCGAGGCCAGTACCCATACGCCCCTTCGCTCAAGTTGAAACTCCACGTGGTGCAGCGCTACTATGCATTATCCGAAAGTGAAATGGAAGAGCGTGTCATAGGTGATTTGTTTATCAAACGATTTTTAGGACTTCCTGTTTCGTTTATAGGATTTGACCATAGCACACTAGGGCTAGACCGTGAATCGAATGGGTTCCGAGCTCTTTAATGCCTGTCATCATCACATTCTTGCGCAAGCCAAGCAAAAAGGACTTTGGGGCGACAAAAAAGATCTTTGGCTAGTGGATTCTTTTCCAACCTACAGCCATATGGTTAGACACTCGAGTTATCGGTTAATTCAACAGGGAATGTTTCGCACCATCAACCCACTCGAACGCGCCTTTCCCGTTCTCTATGAAAAGTTACTAAAAGAAGTGGATGTTAGTACACTTACGGTAAAGTTTCCTTATGAGGCCACAGAGGAAGAGCAACAAATTGCATTTAGCAAGCTAGTTTGTCGCGGCGTATGGATTGCTTTACTGGTTTGAAAATGAGGCGGTACGCACGCTTTTTTGGTCGTGGACACAATCCCAGAGGCAATTAGTTTCGTTAGAAAGCCAGGCATGGCTGTATGAGATACTGACGCAGAATGTCCACCCGAAGGACCCAAATAGCCCGGATGCTCCTTACAAGAAGCGAGCCAAGAAAGATAAACCTAAAAACCTGATTCGAAGTGCCGTTTGCCCTGACGTACGCAATGGCCATAAAAGCAGGACTGTGAAATTTACAGGCGATAAAATCCAAGTGGTGCAGTCCGCGCTTTCCGGATTTGTGCTGACAGCTGAACCGATCCCAGGCAATGAAGATGGACGGCAAACGTATGCTGGAACTTGTGAGGGAAGTAAACCGCTACCACTCACTTTGGCCGGTTGCCTTTGTCGGCGATACCGCCTATGGAACGGGGCAGAATTTGCAAGCAGTTTCCAGCATGGAACTCGTGCTTTCCGCACCTGTTTGGTCTCAGTTTGGAATTCAGAAAAAAGGGATGTACAGTCACGAAGCATTCCTATTTGACGCCGAAAGAAACTCTCTCACCTGTCCTAATGGAAAAGTAAGTACGAAATCCCGTCAAGATACCAAGAACGAAGCGACCATCTTTACCTTTGCCAAGAAGGTATGTATGACCTGTGAGCTCCGTTCAAGCTGTACGTCGGCAGAGACAACCGGACGTCAGGTTTTTCGCAGTGATTACCACGAACACCACATGGCATCTAGGGCTCGCAATGAAACCGAGGAAGGTAAGACCATGCAAGCAGCTCGTCCAGCCATCGAACGAAAAAACAATGAAATGAAGAACCACCACGATTTGGCGCACACCCATAAACGAACGCGTGAGAAGCGGCGTGTCGATGCAAAGGTGAGCAGCATCGTAGTTAATATAAAAGTAATGGTGAAACAAGTAGGTAGTTTAACACTTGGTTTCAAGCGAAAAAAAGAATCTCCCTTACCAAGGGGGAAGTCTGTCCATATAGCTATTTAAGGTAGATAAAATGGGGCAAAGATACGTCGAATTTGCGCATGAAAGGCAAAATTTAGCCCCCAAGAGCCCATAGGGGTCCTTGGGGGCTATTGAATCGACAGTCTCGAAAATACAACATTGTAAAAGAAGCACCGAAAGAAGCACCGAAAGAAGCACCGAAAGAAGCACCTGTCCAGCGACATGATCATGCTTTCCTTTACGACAAGAACATTCATCTATTTATAATTGCGACACAAACATGCTATTTTCCATGATAAAATAAAGCGACGTCAGCAAATTGCTTTGTCGCTTTTATTTATTAGCATTGTTATTGTGACATTTCATAGAAATGATTGCTTCTCCGCTTTTTATTAGTGTCATAAGGACAGCTCAACTTAACCTACTTAAGATCGATTAACAACTCTGGTTTATGCCAAATATGAAATTCATGCTTTCCTTTGTTCTCTAGCGGTACTTGATTAAAAAAACGTAAGATGCTGGTATTGGAAAGACAAACGTTGAAATTCCTTATTTTGATTTCTTTGCGGGTTTGACAAATTGTCCAATATATCAACATATTCTTCAAATAAATTGCAAAATATTAGACATTCAAGAAAATGTATTCCCCTTTCAGGGGTACCGCCAACAAACGCGAAAAACGTACGCTAAAGAAATATTCTCGGTATAGCAAATGGGGACTATTTCAAGTTTCGTCAAGAAGTACGGTTATCGTGTATAAGAAATCGCCACTCGCTTCCGTCGTTGGAAGTGAGTGGCGACATTCTAAAACATCGATTATTTAATCATATATTTGTTAATTAATTCGTCTTTAAACTTGCCTGCCTTCTCGCCTAAATTAATTTTTTGATCAGTGCTATCTAAGCTGTACTTCCCATCATTAACGCCAACAATGTCATATAAATCTGAATAATTCTGATCAGTTTTTAACACGAGGAGATATCTTTTCTTTTTCTCCATGGGTTCATAACCTTCGATAGCAAATTGCGTTTTGCCTGGCTTAATTCCATTGTCAAGGAGATATACAGGTTCAGCAACTCTAATGACATCTCCATCTTTCAGTTGACTCCCCAGCTTGCTATCATAGACGTGTTCAATTTCAAAATTGGTAATTGTATAAGCTTCCTTTGTAAAGCCTTCTTCGTCTCTAATGATATGGTTTTCACTTGCAGTTGGTCTACCGGAAATAATGAGTTTCGAGCGACCTTCAAGCTCACTTAGAGACTTGTGACTAACAGGCATTGCGTCGAGATCGGCAAATGTTACTTTACTATCTTCATACATATAGCCAGCAATAGTTAATGCTAGAGCGACCGAAGTAATAATTATAATTTTTTTGAACTTCATAAATTACGCCTCCTCATTAATTTCCGTATTTCTGCTTGATGTGATCTTTATCAATTTGCTGCGGCATATTATTAGACCAGACTATTGACGAATCCCTCGTAACTGAAGCAACACCAGAGTCGTTATCATGTTTGAGTCCTACTGCATGACCAAACTCATGTGTGAACGCATATTGTACTTTGGTGCTGTCATTTAAACTTTTTAGATTTGTGTCGTCCATTCGAACTCTTGCTCTATCTCTTAGATCATCTGGATTCACCTGTGTCCACCCAAATAAACCATACGTCCAATAGTCTGCAACACCGTAGACATCTAGGCCAGCAAGTGAAGTACCCACATAAGTTACAATACTAAAGTATGTAGGTATAGAAGAGACCTCTGTCATTGCTAGATTACTAGAAATACCGTTCCATGCAAGTGCGCCTGTGTCAGATTTACTTGTATAACCATACGTAGATACTGATGAATCTTTCCAGTATTTTAAATTCGAGGCTGAATTTCCGAAACCCGTTGTATGGTAATATGTGTCCGCAAAAACAGATACGGACAAAGTTATCGAAATGCATAGTGTAAGTAATGATGTTCCTATCAATTTACGTTTTCTCATGAAAATTATCTCTCCCTAAACTAGAATCAAATCACTTTCACTAGTAATCGCAACCAACAATCTACCCTGTTCTAACAATTAAAAAGAATACGTTCAACTATCAATAGAACCGAACTATAATCGTCTAATGCCTCTAAGCAACCCCTCCATCTTTCAAATTATTCCACGCATTGTAATAGACACCTAATTTTCAGCATAAGTTACATTAAAACGTAAAAATAGTTATAATTTACCATGATCAATGAAGCTTTCAAAATAGACTGGGACCATTTTAGTGGGCAGAAGACAAAATATCGCAAAATACGACGTGGATTTTGATCACCTTAATATGGGGCAAAGAAATTTTGATTAAATAACTTGATGATTTCAAGGGTGAAAGGGAACTTTGAAAAATATTGTGAACATTTAAAATGATGAGCGGAATGGACACCAAAGAAGTATCTTTTCTTCCATGTATAGAAGAGCATCTGAAAAATAAATTCAAGAGTACCCTAATAGAACGTAAATGAAGCGTATATCTTACGGATAAATTGAGTTACGAAGAGTGTTACTTTTCATACAATTTTTTGGGGGGCGGTAAGCACTTTGGTTTGACCTACAACAATCGTTTTTGAAGCTGGTGGCGTTTAATAAAACGGGGTATATTTTTTTATTTTCGTGTTTTGACTGGTTTCTCTGTTCATTAAGATCGAATAGTCTAAAACTTTTTTTGAAAGGTAAACCATTTACCCTTTAAAAAGCGCGTCAGTCCATCATCATCGAACAATAATAGGTCTATGGCTTTTGTAGATTAACTATAGTGTCTTTATGTCAGAACCATCATATGTTCATGTCATTAGCAGACGAAAGAAGCATGTTCGTGTCGCGATTACAACGACACGTACATGCTTCTTTTCGGAAATCCATTTGTTACAATATTCTTAAAGAAAACATGTTTCTGTCGCTGCACAGCACCAAAAGAAGCACTAAAAGAATCAGAAAAAGAAGCTCCCAAGCTCCAAAGAAGCACCAAAGAAGCTCCAAATAAAGGTTCCAAATGAATTCTTCGAATTGAAGACTTCGAATTCTTTTGTGCAAACTAGTTTATATCATCGAAGAAGTTACTCTAATTTAGCTCGCAAGTTACTCTAATCACGGGATCGGATACCATAGCACATATCTGCCACCTAGACTGTCTGGATACCGCAGCACTTATCTGCCGCCCGGAATGAACTGCTTGGATGCCATAGCACTTATCTGCCACCTAGACTGCTCGGATATCGCTACACCTATCTGCCACCCGGAATGAACTGCTTAATCCACCCGCCGAAACCCTGCGGGTTCCTCGTTTGTATAAGCACGACACCTTCGCCGCGGAATCGGCAGACAACGCCCTCGCCGCTCGTCAAGCTGGATAACCAGCCTTTGGCCGCTTTTTCAATTGTATACTGCGTATAATCCGGCCAAGCGACGAGATGCCCGTTATCGATGATCACTTCTTGCCCTGGAGCTAGATTAATGGCATGTATAGCACCGTAGGAGGAAAGGAAGACGGTGCCTCTTCCGCTAATTTCAACGATGAAAAAGCCCTCGCCTGACATAAAGCCGCTCATCAGGTTTTGCATTTTCGTGTTCACCTGAATGCCGGATGTTCCAGCAAGAAAGCCGTCTTTTTGCACATATAGCTTGTAGGATCCGTCTAGCTCTACGGCTTCAATATCGCCAATGACCGTAGGTGCCAGTAAAACCTCGCCTGATCCTCTGGTTGGAGTCAGTTCTTGGAAGAAGAATTTCTCACCGCTCAGCATTCGGCCTAAACCGCGCATGATGCCGCCCTCTACGGTTCCCTTGAGTTCGATATTGGGTGACATCGAGACCATGGCTCCAGCTTCTGCCTTGATATTCTCGCCTGCTTCAAGCTCAACCTTCAACATAGGAAATGCGCCTTTGTATAGAATTTCGTGTTTCATAGTGGTCCTCCAATTTTATAGGTAGTGGTAAGTGTTAAGCCGTTTTTGAATGGTAATGACTATCTAAACTGCGATTCGTAAAAACGAATCCAGCACAGAGCAGCAAAATCCCCATCGTGACATAGAAGACGGATGTGAAACCGTACGCTGCCGCAAGATGGCTGCCAATTAAAGGGCCAATCAGATTGCCTAGGAACAACGATGAGGTGTTAAAGCCGTAAGCGGTCCCCTGAATCTGAGTAGGCGCTAGCTTCATAACTAGCGCGTTCAGAGAGGGAATCATGCCGCCGATGAACAGCCCAAGCAGGAACCTGCCGACTAGGAGCATGGTAATGCTAGTGGCAAAAGCCTGCGGGATGAAGGCAAGTGCCGCCATCGATAAGGCGATCACAAGTGTTTTGCGCTGGCCGATACGGTCGCCGAGTCTCCCTAAGGTTGGGGCGCCGAACAAGTTGGCGATGCCGGTAATCGCAACGATTAGACCAGCGAACAGCTCCAAGTGGCTGCCGGTATATAAGGTCTTCGCGTATACCGTCACAATCGGCTCGATGCTCATCATGCCGATCTGTGTGATCAAGGAAGCAGCGAAGACCGGGAGCAAAGGCCGAAACAGCCGCCAATCGGTGCGCTGTCGTTCTTTTTTCTTAGAGGGAGGCTTGCGCTCCTCTTTAATGAAAATCATGACAATGATGCTCGCGCAGAGCATGAGCCCTCCTGTGAAGAAGAACACATGGCTGAAGCCGAAGAAACCTGCCAGTAAGCCTCCAAGTAAAGGACCGATGAGCGATCCGGCGATAGCTCCCGTTTGCAAGGTGCCGAGCGACTTGCCCGAATGCTCAGGCGGTGTAACGGAAGCTTGAAGAGACACCGCCATGGATATGAAGCCGGAGAAGATACCGTTGAGCAGCCGCAGAGACAGCAGTTGCCACGGTGACGTGACGATGCCCATAAGTGCTGTCACAATCGCCATCCCGAACCCGGCGCGAAGCAGCATGATTTTACGTCCGCGTCGATCCGCGATAGCTCCCCAGAGCGGCTGAGTGAGAAACGATGTGATGAACTGTGCAGCGACAATCCAGCCTGTCCAACGTACAATTTCGCCAAGATCTTGAACCCCGAGTTCTCCGATGTAAAGCGGTAGAAACGGAAGAACGAGATTCATGCCGCACATAACGGAGAAATTAGCGCCCCATAGAATCCATAGTGACTTTTTCCAATGTAAGGGGGATGGCATGTTCGTTGACTCCTTATCATTTTTTTCCAGTATAACATAAAAAGAGCTATCCCCAAGCGGTTACGGCCGCAAGGAGGATAGCTGTACGGGAGAAGGTTTAGTGATTCATATTCGACATCATTGCGCCGAAGAAGAGGACAAAGAAAATAAAATAGAGACCGAGTCCGATGAGAGCCCAGATTAAGCTTGCTTTGGCATAATTAGATTTCGAAGGGTTTTCTCCATTACTGAATGCCCACACGAATAGCATCACAATATTCACAAGTGGGATCGCGAGGAGCAGGATGGTAATCATCCAGTCTTTTACACTTAGGACAGGTGCATGCTGTTGTTCTTCCATATCAAGTCAACTCCCTCTAAGTTATATAAGTTAACTGTATTTAGAAGTTAGCCTATATATGCCTTCGAGTTGATCGTTAATTACCCTCGCGAGAACTGCTGCCTGTACTTCCGAGGAGAGATACCCTCCATTTTGGTGAAGCAGGTGGCAAAATAAGCAGGCTGTTCAAAACCCACCTCTTCAGCGACGTGTGCTACGGGAAGATCGGTTTGAAGCAGCAGCTTAGCTTGCTGGACCCTTAATCTGAGCAGGTATTCTGTAGGGGAGCAGCCATATTCCTTATGCATGCAGCGTGCAATGTAAACAGGGTGGAAGTTGACATGATCGCCAAGCTCTTTGGCTGAAACAGACGCTTTGTAATGCTGCCTTAAATAGGCGGCGGCTTTTTCCGCGCAGGCTTTGGAAGGTGAAGGATGATCGTTGTCCGTGGAAGCGGAAAGCTGGCGCAATAGCTCATGAAAAAGCTGCTGCTGCGCAAAACGGACACTGCTCTGATGAGCGCTTGGCTGCAGCTGCTGGAGCTGTTCGAACAGGTCATAGGTTTTTTCTGGCTGCAAAAGTGTTGTATATTGAGGGATCCGAATCGTAAAGGGCTCAACTGCAAATGGCTCAATTGGGGTTTGTGAAGGATCTTCCAGAGGTATAGGTTGGACCGTTTGGTCTACCATAGCCCATGTTCCTCCTGCATGGAAGTGCATCCAATAAGTACCCGTCAGCTCGGAACAGACTTGTGTAGCGAAATGATAGCTGTCCGGCCTTAGAATAACGGCTTGTCCAGCTGCTACCTCGAACCTAGCATCCTCCTCGCCTATATAGAAGCAGCCCGATGTGGTGATCAGCAAATCAAAGACTTGGATATTGCGTCTGCTCGGATGTTTGCTGCCTTTGGATATGGTGCTGAAACCGCTTGTAATATAGTGCGGCAGCGGAGGGACAGTTATTTCGATAAAAGCCATCGGCGTCACCTTTTCATCTCTTGAGTGGAGGTTGGAATTTTGAAACTTTAAGTTGCAATACTCATACTTGGTGTCAACTATAGCATCTATAATTTGAGCAGACAACAAAGTTTCATTTATACAAAAAGAGAGATGATAATCGGATGGTGAAAAACATGGTCAAAGAGAAAAATAAGTTTACACTGTGGCTTCTAGCTTGGCCTATTTTCGTCGAATTGCTGCTGCAATTGCTTTTAGGTGCCGTCGATACCTTAATGGTGAGCCGTGTATCGGATGATGCCGTGGCGGTGGTCGGTTTATCGAACCAACTGTTCCAAGCGATGATGATCTTATTTATGACGGTTGCGAGCGGAGCAGGGATTTTGATAGCTCAGAAAATCGGAGCCAAGCAGAATGAGTCTGCACGCACCGTTGCCATTATGGCTGTAACGGTCAGCGCAGTGATAGGCAGTGTACTGAGTGTGATTCTTTATATGGAGGCTCGCCCTCTGGCTAAACTTTTCCACTTGGAGGAGAGGCTGCTTCCTCTGGCTGAAACCTATATCTCGATTGTGGGGAGCGGGATGGTTTTAACTGCTTTGACGGCGGCGCTTAGCACCGTGATTCGGAATACGGGGAACACCAAGGGGCCGATGATTACGGCTATTGGTATGAATGTGATACACATCGTGTTTAACTACGGTTTTATATATGGTCAGCTCGGATTTCCTCAACTGGGGTTAACGGGTGTTGCCATTTCGACTCTTGTGAGCCGGTTGCTCGCGACGTGTTTGCTGCTGTTTATGTTCGTTTCCGCGTTCGATCGGAGGATGGAGTGGCGGGATCTAATCGTATTCAATCGAAAGTTGTTTGGCGATATTTTGAAAATAGGTTGGCCGCTCGGCGTGAACATGTCTTCTTGGGTACTGACGCAGTTGACGATCTATACGTTCCTAGCCACGATGGGAGCTAAGGAATTGGCGGCGAGAACATATATGAACACGCTCGAGTCGATTTGTTTTATGTTAGGCTATTCCATTGCCTTAGCGGTTCAAATTCAGATTGCCCATCTGTATGGAGCCGGAAAAATCAAAGAAGCTTATAAGAGCGGATATCGAGGAACATGGATTGGACTCGGTTTGGTAGGATTCAACAGCATTATTCTCTTTCTTATCTTCAAAAGTTTTCTCGGCTTCTTCACCTCAGATGCGGATATTATCAAGCTGGGACTCTCATGTTTGGTGCTGACACTTATCTTGCAGCCAGGGAGAATGCTCAATATGGGCTTCGGAAATGCGCTGAGCGCGGTAGGCGATACCCGTTACAATATGATTATTTCCTTGTTCTCGATGTGGGGCGTGGCCGCGGGTCTCTCCTATGTATTAGGCCTGCATATGGGCTGGGGACTTGCGGGTATTTATGTCGCTATGATTTGCGACGAATATTTGCGCGGCATCCTCGTTGTCATCCGTTGGCGTCAGCAGAAGTATTTGCGCCGGGCGGAGGTGCGGGATAAGGGTGTTGCGGCTTCAGGTAGCGCTGAGGCTGCTGGTGTGGGCATGCATGCGTAGGTTGGTTAGGTAAATCTTGAGATGACTCGTCAATCCGTAACCAGACACCTGCACTTATTGGAGGAAGCGAATCTTATTCTTATTTTTTGGCAAGGCCGAAATAAAATATTCATTATCTAAATGTGGCACCCTTCGGAGAGATTTACGATCGCTGGATCAGCAAATATGATCGTGATCGTATCGAAGCCTAATAAGTCAATTGATAGATAATAAAGAAGGCTGGGTATATATGTTGACCTGTTTAAAGGGGTATTTGGAATTTGGTGTTGATCGACTAAGGGCAGCTATAGTGATATGAGTGTTAAAAAAGGGTCTAGAGAAGGTAAAAAGTAGTTCAAGTTCAAAAAGAGCCTAGGGGCTCTTTTTTAATAGATTTTGCCGAGAAGTCGATTTCCGGCTTTTCGGCTTCAATGGGCGATATGACTTGGGACAGCCCCTAATTCATATGTGTACAAAGAAGCCCCCTACCTGCGGTAGGTGCGAAACAGAATGTCACGGTTGTAGTTGCCAAACCCTTCACCGTACAAGGTTAAACCGCCGACATGCGCAGCATGGCTCGGCACTTCGAGCCGCAATGTCCACTCATTGCGGGACATGGGGATATCCTTGATCGAGACAGCCGATAACCGCTGTCCGTCAAGGAATGTTCCCTGCTCTGTGACCCGGATGATCTTCAACCAACCATATTGGTTGATCGTGTCCGGCCACCAGGCAGGCGTGAGTTGGCCGCGGCCTTGTCCCGAATCACCGGGACTGGTCCAATAGCCGAGCAGCGTATCATTGACATAAAAATGAATGTCAGACGGCCAATTCGCTTCAATTCCGGGGGCTTCGGAGCCGATTTCCAGCGAAATCTCGATTTCATCAAGCGTCTGACCGGGCAGTGCATAGTTCGGAATGCGATACTCCACGAAGCCGCTGCCGAACCATAGAATTTTGGCATGCATCCGCTCCGGCTCGAAGAAAAATCGCGGATCATCATATTGACCAATCACATGATCAGCCGTTGCCAAACCGCAGGTTGGGTGGACATCGAAGCGCGTGTAGTGGCCAACCGGTATCGCAACTTCATCGAATGCTCGCTGCTGCTCGATTGGCTGCGGGAGCCGCATTTCGATGCGGGAGATGGCCAACTTACACATTTTGTGCGTGCCGTTCTGCTTGCGTACTAAATCGGTCTGAATAAGCCCTCCAGCCTCGAGCTTTTTAACGTGCATAGTTACGATGGCGCTGCTTAATCCGAGCATATGGGCTAATTCCTTGACATTCATCTCTTTCTCAGCAAGCAGTTCCAGAATCTTAAGCCGCACATCGCTAGCCAGCGCTTCATACAGCGGCAGCCATTTGCGGTCTGTTGTCGTTTGGATCATCGGACAATCTCCTCTTAAGTAGACTAATTAATGAAAATATGAATGCAACAGAAGGCAGATGAAAAGCTTGAAATCCTCTGCAGATTATTGTTTAATAGAGTCATTAACATAATAAATGTATTAACTGATTCATATTTTTATTAATTATACTACGAGGTGAATGCAATGTCTATGAAAGCTAGTATGATTATCGACAAAGATTTTAAAATTGGAGAAGTAGATTCTCGTATTTATGGCTCATTTATTGAGCATTTGGGACGCGCAGTCTATGGCGGAATTTACGAACCTGGACATCCGCAAGCGGATGAGCAAGGCTTTCGAGCAGACGTACTGGAGTTGGTAAAAGGGCTGGATGTTCCGATTGTTCGTTATCCGGGAGGTAACTTTGTATCCGGTTACAACTGGGAAGATGGCATTGGGCCGATAGAAGAGCGTAAGAAGAGACTTGATCTGGCTTGGCGCACGATTGAACCTAATTTAGTTGGACTGAATGAATTCATGGATTGGTGCCGCAAAGCAAATACAGAAGCCATGATGGCGGTTAATCTGGGGACTCGCGGCCCTGATGAGGCTAGAGATATCATTGAATATTCCAATATCAAAGGCGGCACCTACTGGAGTGATTTACGGATTGCGCATGGGTATAAGGCGCCCCATAACATCAAAACCTGGTGTCTAGGCAACGAAATGGACGGCCCTTGGCAAACGGGCAGCAAAACTGCCGCGGAATATGGACGCACAGCCTGTGAAACGGCCAAAGTCATGAAATGGGTCGACCCGTCAATCGAGCTTGTTGCTTGCGGCAGTTCAAGTCTCACTATGCCGACTTTCCCTGACTGGGAAGCGACCGTACTTGAGCATACATATGATCACGTCGATTATATTTCCCTGCATCAATATTATGGCAATCGTGATAAGGATTCTGCCAATTTCCTTGCACAATCGATGGGCATGGATCGATTCATCCATACGGTGATTTCGACGGCGGATTACATTCAGGCCAAAAAGCGCGGTAAAAAGAAAATCAACTTATCCTTTGACGAATGGAATGTTTGGTATCACTCCAACGAGGCGGATCGGCACATTGAGCCATGGTCCATTGCACCGCCGCAGCTTGAAGACATTTACAACCATGAAGATGCCTTGTTAGTTGGGTGTATGCTTATCTCTATGTTGAAACGTGCGGATCGTGTGAAGATGGCTTGTTTAGCACAACTCGTTAACGTCATCGCACCGATCATGACCGCGAATGGGGGAGCAGCCTGGAAACAGACGATCTACTATCCTTACATGCATGCAAGTGTGTTTGGACGAGGGACTGTTCTTGTGCCGCTGATCAAATCACCGAAATACGACGCGAAGGATTATACGGATGTGCCTTATTTGGAAGCTGTTGCCGTTCATAACGAAGACAAGTCCGAAGTGACGATTTTCGCAGTTAACCGTCATCTGGAGGAAGCACTTCCTTTGGAGCTGGATCTGCGCAGTTTTGGTGAATGCCGAGTTATCGAGCATATCGTTCTGGAGAACGACGATTTGAAAGCTTCGAATACCATGGATGCCCAGGATCGGGTGAAGCCTCATGCAGGAGGTAATGCGGCCATATCGTCAAACAGCCAGATTCAGGCGGTACTTGGCAAAGCATCATGGAACGTCATTCGGTTGAAATTAGTTTAATAATAAGACATGGCCGGGGACTACCCCGGCCATGTCTTTTATTTTATCAGCAGCCTTTACGGTTTATTGCAGAGACGCCGCTAAACGGATCAAGACGTCGGCCTGATGAGCCGTCAGCCTTTTGCCGGTTTGTGCCTGCACTTCATGGATAAATGCGTCGTAATTACCGTGCTCAAGCTTTTTCACAAGCGAGTTCGTAACCCCGTCGGCTCCCGGACCTGTTACAAATGTACGGGTTACGTTTGAAATGGAACTAACGGTCGTCTGTACCGTGTACGTAAACGATGCGGATGCTGTGTTGCCTGCGGTATCCTGAACATCGATGGTCACGACGTGCGAGCCGAGACCAATCTCATAGGCCGGAGCATCGACAAGGAGCGCGGAGCAAGGATTATAAACGAGGCCAGAAACCGTATCGGAAGCGGTACACTTTATTTGGACGGTTTGGTCTACAGTGTATGTGGTTCCGCCGCTGATTTGAATCACGGGAGCCGTCCGGTCGATGCTAATTTCCGAGCTTTTCGCTTGTTCCACGTTGCCGGCAGCATCCTCGGACCGGTAAAGAAGGGTGGTCCCGCCGTCGGCCTCAATGGTAATAGGACCGCCGTACGGCTGCCAGCTTATGCCGTTGTCGGTGCTGTATTGCGTGGAGCTGACGCCTGTCAGGTCATCCGTAGCCGTGAGTGTCACAGTCGCCTCCGAAACGTACCAGCCGTTACGGATCGTTCCTTGGGCGGTTGCCGTCGTCACAGGTGCGGTCACATCAAGCACATTCGTTATCGCAATCGTGTTGCTGGCCGCACTTTCGTTATGGAGGCGGTCCACAGCGGTAATGACATACGTATATCGCGCGCCGTCAACAGCTGTCCGGTCGACGAACGTTCCCTTCGCGCCCTCCTGCTTGCGAACGGTAGCGACGATCTTCGTTGCATCCTGCAAGCTTCCTGCCGTATCACCCGCGAAACGGTATACGGTAAAGTAGGCCGCGTCTGATGCACCATTCGCCCAAGTCAGCTCCACACCGGGTGCTTTGCGGATGGCCGAAGCGAGAGCAGGGGCGGCCGGCGCTTGATTGTCGAGCCAAGGCATCGCAGGGACAAGGGCCGGGTAGCGGTAGAGATCGGTTTTTAACCGGTCTGTAAAGCCCAGCGGATTCGCCGGCAGCCATTTGGCGCTGAAGAAGATGCTGCCTTTGACGCTGCTGAAATTGCGATTATAGCTTACTTGGTCTGGCATTTCGTTCGGGTTTAGCCAACTCGGATCGTTTGAGCCGATGCGGTAGGTGGCCTGCCCACTGTAAAGGTGAACGTTTTTATTGGCAACGACGCCGTTCCACCATTCGATCAGCTTGTCGTACGCGGCCGGCGAATAGCCCATGTACCAATAGATTTGCGGTGCGATGTAATCGATCCACTGCTGGTCGACCCATTTTTTCGAGTCCGCATAGATGGCGTCGTAGCTGCTGAGACCATTCGTATCGGAGCCTGCCGGATCTTCCCCTTTGTTTCTCCAGATGCCGAACGGACTAATGCCGAATTTGACGTAGCTTTTCTCCTGCTTGATTCTGGCGCCTATTTCCTGTACGAACGAATTGACGTTGTTACGTCTCCAGTCCGCTATGCTTGCAAAGCCCGCGCCGTATTTCTGGAACGCAACTTGGTCGGGGAAGTCCACCCCGCTGACCGGGTACGGATAGAAGTAATCGTCAAAATGAACCGCATCGACATCGTAATTTTTAACGACTTCCATAATTCCGTCCATGATGAATTGCTTCGCTTCCGGAATTCCAGGGTTGAAATACAGCTTTCCGCCGTACGAAACGACCCAGTCCGGATGCTGGCGCGCCGGGTGATCCGGTACCAGCTTGTCGAGACGATCCTGCAAGCTGATCCGATAGGGGTTGAACCAAGCGTGGAACTCCATATTGCGCTTATGCACTTCCTCCAGCATGAACGCAAGCGGGTTATACCCGGGATCCTTGCCCTGCACGCCTGTCAGCCATTCCGACCATGGACCGAAATGGGACGGGTACAAGGAATCCGCCGTCGGCTTTACCTGTACGATGACCGCGTTGATCCCCGTAGCTTGCAGTTGGTCCAGCAGCTTGATGAAATCGCGTTTTTGCTGCTCCGGGTCCGTTACGCCTTTGTCCGGCCAGTCGATATTGTCAACGGTTGCGATCCAGGCAGCTCGGAGCTCTGACTTCGGAATGGCTGTCACATTGTTCACCACCAAGTAGAAATCGCTCGTTTTCCCGGCATACGTCGCGGTAATCCGGGAGGTGCCGAATTTCAGTGCCGTAACGATTCCGCTTGCGCTCACCGCGGCGATCGCCGGGTTACTGCTCGTATACGTAACACCGCTAGTCAGCTGAACGGGGTCCGAAAGCCATGTGTAGGTGCCGAGCACCTTCGCCTGCAAGGTATCGCCAAGCGTCATCGTGTGGAGCTCGGTCAGCTTGATGCTCTGCAATACCGGTACAGGGGCGTTTACATTCAACGTATAAGCCGTTGAAACGCCTTTATAGGACATTGTGATCGTTGTCGTTCCAGGTTTTACGGCTTTCACCACGCCATCGGCATCGACGGTTGCAACATCAGGAGTGCTGCTTTCAAACGTTGCTCCGCTCTGCACGGTAACGGGTTCAGTCATGTCCGGGTATACGGCGTACAGGCGAATTTTGTTCGTAGAGCCTGATTCCAGCTTCTCCAAGGAAGATTGTTCTAATTTCGACGGCACGGCAGCACTTGTTGAGACAGTCAGCACGTAGGATGCTTCTGGAGCCGTTCCATAGGAGGCATAGATCGTCGCTGTGCCTGCCTGCAGCGCCCGGACGGTGCCGCTTACGTCGACGGTTGCGACCTGATCGTTGCTGCTTCGGAAAGATAGCCCGCTTGTAACTGGAACCGGCTCCGCTGCGTTCTGGTAAGTCGCGAATACTTGCGCCTTCTTCGATTCCCCAACCTGAAGCGGAGGAAGATCCGCTAAATCGAGCCCGTAAACGGTCGAATCCGTGTAAAACGCCGTCAATTGGTCAAAATAAAGCGCGCCTTTGTTTTTATTGTTGTCTTTGGTCTCTGCCAAATAGATTTGATTGAGCTTAATCGGAGCCTTCAGCGAGGTCGGAATTGATACCGTTATGTACTTCCAGCCAGTCCAACTCAGTCCGTTGCCGGAGGTGAAGTCAAGCGCTGAGACGGTTCCCGCCGAATCTTTGACTTGAGCGCGCAGCCAATGGTTGTTGCCATCGCCGTACACCCAGAGGCCGAGTTTCTTCGGAAGTCCCTGCAGCGTTCTGCCCGTTGTGCCGTCAGGATCCTTGAAGTTAACATAAGCCGCCGAGGTTCCAATCGTTCCGGTAAAATCATAGGACAATTTAACAGCATGATAGCCGTAATAAATCGTTTCCGGTCGGCTGATGAGACCGATGCTTGCCGTCGCCCTTGCCGAGGACGAGAAGAGATTAGCCGTTTGCTCAAAGCCTTCCACATCGGCGGTAGCTTGAACGACAGCTGACGTCTGCATATCTGCGCTCAAAGCAGCCTCCGTGTCCGCGCTAACAACGGGTACACCGAACATGATTGTGCTCAAGAATAATAATAAGGCCATGGTAAAAGGGATTGAAACTGTGCGACTTTGAACAGATTTCTTCAACGGGATTCACTTCCTTCTCATTATGTATTCGCTTACATAATTGCCGAAAATACGGTTTTCCTCCTTTCTTCCTTTCTCTTAGCAAATGTTATAAAAAATTTCGGCTGCCTTTAGCATACAAAATAATATTTCAACATTCAATAATATATGTGAAATTTTATTTTACTGAATTTTCGGGAGGATCGTTCTATCGGGAGTACTCCTTTATTTTACAATCTATGCTCTGGTATGATGAGAGAAATAGAACTGATTGAAGGAGTTTCGTGCGCATGAAATTAAAACTGTTTGGCGTCATTGTTCTGGCTCTCGGCTTATCCGCCTGTGGAAATAAACAAAATGAAACGCAGCCTGCCGCGGTAAAAGTGGATGTTCCTAAGATTTATCAAAATTTCTGCATCTCGTGTCATGGAAATCAATTACAAGGCGGACAAGGCCCTAATATCCAAAAAGTAGGAGAACGTTTAGATGAAGCCGAGATCATAAAGCGTATTCAAAAGGGTGGTGGCGGAATGCCGCCGTTCCAAGTGGCACTGAAAGAGGAAGAATTGAAGGCGTTGGCGTCATGGCTGGCAGGGCTTAAATAATGGGTATATATGGTAACACTAAGGTTCCTTTAAGGTTAGCTACATAATTCCTTCACATTTGATGTCTATAATAGGGGCAAGAGGAGAGTGATGCAATATGCACTTGAATTTGAAGCCCCGGAACCATCTTCCTAAGAAGATGAGACCAAACCGTCTGGGAGCGACGATTTCGCTTTTGTTATTTATGATAGTCTTACCTGTACTTTCAGTAGCCGGAATGGAACTTCTAGAACGTGGTTCCTTGCATGAAACAGTCCAATGGATAACAACTAATCGACCACTTTTTCTATTAAATGTAGGACTGTCCTTTTGTTTACTAGCTTTCATTTATGCGGTTGTAGGATCATTAGCTATTTCCGGATCCATCACAACTTTATTGCTCGGACTAATGGCACTGATCTCTTATATGAAGGTGAAAATGATTGGGGAGCCATTCTTCCCGTGGGATATTTTGCTGAATAAAGAAAGTATGGATATTGCTTCGCTCGTAACAGGGAAAGCCGCACTTCTCCGAATCGGAGCTGTGGTCATCGCGGTCATTCTTGTATTTTTACTGAAATGGATTCTTCCGCGCATATCGTTTTCTATCATCAGTCGAATTGGTTTAGGGCTGTTCTCGCTCTATGCCTTATATGCATTTGCAATCAAAACACCGTTAGCTGGCAAAATTCTTGACCATTTGGGTGTAAACGAAATTGTGTGGAATCAGAAAGAGAACTATGCGAATAATGGATTAGCGTTAGCTTTCACCCTTAATGTCAAAAATTCGATCGTTCAAAAGCCAGAAACGTATAGCGATCAGAGTATTGCAACCGTTGCAGCTAATCTACAAGAAGCAGGCACGCAAACGGCAGGACTGAAAAAGTCCGTAGATGCTGATTCTCTAAAAGGGAAGAAGCCGAACGTGATTTTCATTATGAGTGAAGCGTTCTGGGATCCAACTTTGCTAACGAATGTGAAGTTCAGTGAAGATCCGGTGCCCACCCTCCACCGCTTGCAGAAAGAGTCGAGTTCCGGATATCTGTTGTCCCCCCAATTCGGTGGCGGTACCAGCAATGTGGAATTCGAAGTGTTGACGGGGAACTCAATGAGCTTTCTGCCAGGAGGGTCCATTCCGTATCAACAATATATAACGAAACCAGTACCGAGTTTGGCGAGTTATTTTGCCGATCAGGGCTACAAAAGCATGGGAATTCACTCCTATGAAGGCTGGTTCTGGAACCGTAATTCGGTGTATAAGGAGTTAGGCTTCGAAAGCTTTAAGAGCAGTGAGTATTTCGTGAATCCGGAAACGAAGGGTTATTTTATTTCTGACGCCGAAGTGTCTAGGAGCATCATAGATGAAGTAGATAAAACCGAGGATCCTATGTTTATGTACACAGTAACCATGCAAAATCATGGGCCGTATGATGAACCTCGGTATGGAGAAAATCAGTTCAAAGCGCAAGGCGACCTGACGCCGGAAGCCAAAACGATTCTTGAAACCTACGCGCAGGGCGCGCACGATGCGGATCAGAGCTTGCAAATGCTGATCGATCACTTCAAGCAATCGGATGAACCGACGATGATCGTATTCTATGGGGACCATTTGCCGATGCTGGGATTAGATTATCAAGTATATAAAGAAGCAGGCTTCATCCAAAGCAGCAACGCGAATAATTGGTCGCTGGAAGAAGTGAAGAAGATGCACAGCATCCCGCTTGTTACTTGGTCGAACTTCGATATGCCGAAGCAGGACATTCCGCTGCTCAGTGATTCCTTCCTTGGTGCCCACGTGCTGGATATGCTGCATATGGAAAAACCGGCGAACTTCAAATTGAATGCCGAATTGGCGGCGCAAGTGCCAGGACTACTGAGTAACCTTGTTGTTGATGCGAACCAAGAACTCCATGCTAAGGTTCCCGAATCATCGCAAGCACTCCTTAATGACTACAGGAATGTGCAGTACGATTTACTTTTCGGCAAGCAGTACTTAGCTGAACATATTGATCATGACTATTTGACGAAAACCTCTCAGGATAAATATAACGCTGAATTTGGTGAAGAACATGTGCAAGCTGCGGGAGTGAACAGTAATTCCCCGCCGGCTAAGCCGGTGAGCGCGCAGTAAGAGAATAGAAGAGAAGTCCCTGTTTGTTGCTTTGAGCGACGAGACGGGGACTTTTTCGTATTTTAGTTGTGGTGGAGGGCGGTGAGCTGAGACGATGTTTTTCATCGTTAAGTGTGGCCTTCATCTGCGGTAAAAAAATAATCATTGCCATGGTTAGGGGAATTTTGGTAATATAGACTTCCGTCTCTACGCGGCGGCTGCAAAAAAAAGCTAGTGGATAAGGATCAAAACAGCTCAGGAGGTGTTTTATGCTTTTCGCGGTTTTGGCGCGCAAGGCGTATGCGAGGAATTTGCAGTATCGCGGTTCGCATCTGCTGCACAATGCAGTGAGCGCGGTGTTTGGCTTCATTTATGCCAGCATCTGGACCGGTTTGGGGAGCGACTCGTCACTCGGTGAATACGGGGCTAAAGGGATTGTAGGTTATATTGCTTTTAACCAAGCAATCCTTTGGATTACGCAGTTCACGACGAATGGACTCGGGCTCGAGCAATCGGTGCGCACCGGGCAAATTGCGGTCGATCTCATGCGGCCGGTACACTTATTCTATCAGGCGATGAGCCGGGAATGGGGCCAGGTATATTATCAGTTTCTTTATAAATTTATCCCGATTTATGCCCTCTATTACTTTATTTTCTCCTTACAGCTTCCACATCACGCTTCGGTTTATGGCTGGACAGCGATTGCGCTCGTCTTGGCGGCATATATCTCCATTTGCACAAATTATTTGATAGGCGTAGCAGCCTTGTGGACCACAGAATCTCGTTGGTTTTACTGGGTTAATTATTCCTTCAGTACACTGCTCTCTGGTTTTTTCATTCCGCTTGAATGGCTGCCAGGTTGGCTCCGCACGATTAGCTTTTACACACCATATCCCTATCTACTCTATTACCCAACTCGTATTTACATGCAGCTTGAACAAGGAACTGTTGTGCTCGGAGCTCTCCTATGGGGCATCGGGTTTACTTGTGTCTGTTTGGCGGTTACGCAAGGGGTACGCAGAAAGCTGGAGGTGCAAGGCGGATGATGTCAGTAAGGCTCTATATATTGCTGATCAAGGCGAGCTTGCGAAGCCGAATGCAGTATAAGTTTAATTTCTTTTTTTCGACCGTGATGGCTTCCTTTGTACATATCTCAGAATTTCTGATGGTGGCGCTCGTGATGATGCGTTTTGGCAATATCAAAGGCTGGACACTGTACGAGGTGTGTTATCTGTATGGGGTCATGATGATATCCAAAGCGATCTATCGCACGCTGGCTTCCGATGTGCATCATCTAGAGAAATATCTCGTTTCCGGTGATCTGGATGCGCTTCTCACACGGCCTGTCCCTGTGCTGCTGGCGCTGATGACACAAAATTCACGTGTCTTATTTGCCGAAGTAGGGCAAGGCATCATTTTACTTTTTATCGCTATGAAAGCCTTGATGGCTAATGGACAAATCGGATGGTCAGCCGTACCTTTAACGGTGTTAATTATCCTAACGGGTGCCATTATTTTATTCGCCATTGGTTTGGCAACTGCAGCAGCCGGCTTTTGGCTGACCCGGATCGAATCCCTGCAAAATATGACCGAAGACGCTTCTCAAACCGCGGCGCGCTATCCGCTTTCCTTATATCCAAAGTGGCTGCAGGGCGCGCTGTTGGTGCTCGTTCCGGTAGGATTCGTCAATTACATACCTACTTTATACTTGCTAAGACATCAAGGCGGCATCGGGATGCTGCTAGGAACTATTGCGGTTTCATTCGCTGCGCTCTGGCTGGCCATGCGCTTCTGGAAGCTAGGACTATCTCGCTATCAAAGCACAGGAAGTTAATCAAGGGCTTCATACAAGGAGGGATTACAAGAAAACATGATAACCGTAACGAATTTGCGCAAAACCTTTCAAACTCCGCTAGTCAGAGAAGGCAGGTTCTCTGGCATTCGAACTTTGTTCTCACGAGCCTATAAAGAGAAGGAAGCGGTGCACGATGTAAGCTTCGAGATTGAATCTGGCGAGTTCGTCGGGTATATTGGACCTAATGGAGCGGGAAAGTCGACGACGATCAAAATGCTCACCGGCATTCTTCACCCCACCTCCGGCGAGGTGTTAATCCACGGGTATAGTCCTCAGAAGCATCGAAGGCGAGTCGTTAGGCAGCTTGGCGTTGTATTCGGTCAGCGCAGTCAGCTGTGGTGGGATCTGCCGGTGAAGGATTCTTATGAGATCCTTACGGCGATGTATCGGGTGGAGGAAAGCACCGCCCGCCGCAGATTAGGCGAATTGACAGAGCTTCTGGAACTGAAGGAGCTGATGGACACGCCTGTGCGGAAGCTGTCCCTTGGTCAGCGGATGCGGGCCGATTTGGCGGCTTCGATGCTGCATGATCCGGATATTTTATTTCTGGATGAGCCGACTATCGGATTGGATGTTGTCGCCAAGCGGAACATTCGCGGCTTTCTTCAGACATTAAATCGAGATTTCGGTAAGACGATTCTGCTGACTACGCATGATATGGATGATATCGAGCAATTGTGTAAACGAGTCATCGTGATCAATCATGGGCAAATCGGCTATGACGGGTCGATCGATGAGCTGCGGGAGCGCATTGGCTTACCAACGATGATGAAGGTTACTTATCGAGGTGAAATCCAAGTTCCTGCCGGCTGGGAGCTTCCGTTTCGCGTGGTGGAGCAAGAAGCGAATTGTCTCACGATCGCTTGCAACCGTCAGGAGCTGAAAGCGATGGAAGTGCTGCGAATCGTCAGCAGCTGGGGCGATATGGATGACGTACATATGGAAGAGCCTGAATTTGAAGAGGTGATCCACGGTGTATATAAATAGATAGAACTGGAGTGAGACCGTATGCCTATAGAGAACGAAGAACGGGAGAGGGAGACGCAGCGCGTTGCCTCTGTCCGAGGTAATATACAGCAGCGAATTGAAGAGCTGCGCCAAACGGTGGATGAGCGACGATCGGAAGCGACAGCAATTGGCCGCAGCTTCTGGGATGATATCTCGGTCAATGCGGATAATGCGGATGATTTGATTGAGACGGCAGCGAGTATGGCCCAGCAGGAGCACGTGCTGCAGGGTCAAGAACGCAGCTATCGCTTGGCGCAGGATGCGCTGCGTAAGCTGCAGCGTGTCGTCGATGCGCCATATTTCAGCCGCATTGATTTCAAGGAGAGCGGAGAGCAGGAGCGCGAGAAGATTTATATCGGACTGACGTCCTTCATAGATGCCAAGACGGATGAAATTCTTATCTACGACTGGCGCGCGCCTATAGCCAGTCTGTTCTATGACTATCCGCCGGGCCCAGCGACGTATCGGACACCGGAGATGGATGTCAGCGGCGAGCTGATGCTCAAGCGCCAGTACATCATCAAGGCCGGCGTGCTGCAGGACGTGTTCGATACGGGGATCTCCATCGGTGACGAGATGCTTCAGCAGATGCTAAGCCGCAGCGCCGACGAGAAGATGCACAGCATCGTCACGACGATCCAGCGCGAGCAAAACCAGATCATCCGTGATGATCGGCACAAGGTGCTCGTCGTGCAGGGGGCGGCCGGCAGCGGCAAAACCTCCGTCGCGCTGCAGCGCATCGCGTATTTGCTCTACAAATATCGGACGACGCTTAGCGCCGACAATATGATTCTGTTTTCGCCGAACTCCCTGTTCAGCGATTACGTCTCTCACGTACTGCCGGAGCTTGGCGAAGCTACCATGCAGCAAACGACATTCCAAGACTATTTAACACATAAATTAAGCGACACGGGTCTAGCGCTGGAAGATCCCTACGATCAATTGGAGTTTATCCTTACGGGGACGGATCAAGATCCCGCTTACGCAGCGCGGCTGCAAAGCATTCATTACAAAACGTCCGCTGCTTTTCTCAGTGTCATTGAGGCCTACGGGGAGAAGCTGAAAAACGGTGGAATCCGATTCCAAGATTTATCGGTAGGTAAGAAAGTGTTGATTACCGCCGAGGAGCTTAGCGAACGGTTTTACAGCAAGTCCTCTATTCTTGCTTTGGGTGAACGGATGGAGCAGTTATCGGAGTGGATGCTGGAGAAGCTGGATGAATTTCAAGTGGATGTACAGAAGAGGTTTTATCGTAAAATGGTGCGGGAGCCGAAATATGTGGGCACCGAGCCAGAGATGAAAAAGATGAGCAAGGTCAAAGCGCATAAAGCGATTGCTCCTCTTAAGGAGAAGGCGCGGAAGCTAGCTTATGTGGACGTGCTCGGGATGTACCAAGACCTTTATACAAATCGTGAGCTGCATCAAGAGCTTATGCACCATGAGGGGCAGCGCCTGCCCGCAGCTTGGGATACGATCAGCGCCTTCACGGCAGACGCGCTTGCTAAGGGAATGCTGCATTACGAGGATGCGACACCTCTTGTCTATTTGAAGGGCCTCGTTGAGGGACAGCTGCGCGTAGGCACCATCCGCTATTGTCTTGTGGATGAAGCGCAAGATTACTCGCCGTTTCACTATGCGTACTTGAAGAAGCTGTTCCCGCGTGCTCGGTTTACCCTGCTCGGGGACTGGAATCAAGGGATCTTCACGCACGCGAACGCGAGCAGTTCGGATGGCGAGGGGCAACCGAGCGAGTACAGCTCCATTAGCGAGCTGATGAAGGAAGACGAGACGGAGACGATCCGCCTCGTCAAGAGCTACCGCTCGACGCGCGAAATCGTTGATTTCGCTAGTCGCGTGCTGCCGGGCGGCGAGCCGATCGAGCCGTTCAGCCGCAGCGGCGAGGCGCCGCGTGTTCTGCGCGCGGCGGACGATGGCCGCCTCAGCCGCCTCGTTGCTGAGGCGGCAATCGCTAGGCGCGACGGCGGTGCAAGCTCCGTCGCGATCATTTGCAAGACCGAGCGCGAGACGCGCCGCGCGTACGCTAGCCTTAAGCCGCTGCTGCCGGGACTCGCGCGGATCACCAAAGAGACGCTGCACTATGAGGCAGGCGTCATGATTCTGCCGGCGTACCTCGCCAAAGGGCTCGAGTTCGACGCCGTTATTCTCTACGATGCCGGGGCGGCTGTCTACGCGGAAGCGAAGGAACGCAAGCTGTTTTACACCGCTTGCACCCGTGCCCTTCATCACCTAGACGTGTTTTATCTAGGTGAATTGACACCTTTTCTCCTGAACGAATAGACATTCGTCCATACACATCTGCCCTGCCCGACATAGGATAGATCGAGCAACAAGAAAGAAAAGGTTCTTGCAGGCAGAAGGGAGGAATAGCCATGTCAGGCGTTGGATATTCTAACACAGCTATTGTATTGGTTCTGTACATTCTGTTGGTCATCATTCTCGCAACATTCTAATATAAAATAGGATGCACAAAGCCGCCCTCTGATTGATAGGAGGGCGGCTTTTCTTGCGAAAGTTAGATCTGGATCAATCGTCTTATATGCTAAATTGAACCTTTTGAATGTCCCCAAGTCTCGCTGAATATTAGATTCGTCAGGCTGCGGCGTTTCTCCCAATTGGCTGTCTCTAAAATGGGCTTCTCTGGATAATTTTCTGTGAATCCAATAGATAGCAAGGCTACTGGATCAATATGAGGAGGTATCCCTAGGATATCTCGCACATCATTTTTCTTATAGAAGCTTACCCAACCCATAGCTAATCCCTCTGCACATGCTGCTAACCACATGTTTTGAATCGCGCAAGCAACAGACATGATATCGGTTTCTGGTATAGAATTTCTTCCTAGCACATGAGAACCGCCGCGTGTAGGGTCACAAGTAACGCAAATCGTAATTGGTGCTTGTTTGATGCCTTCGATCTTGAGATTTAGAAATTCGTCTTGTCGTGTATCTTCATAATGAATGGCTAAGGCCCGTCTCTCTTTATCTGCCGCCCAAGCCAAACGTTCTTTCACTTTATCTGAAGAAATGATGATAAAATTCCAGGGTTGCATAAATCCTACTGAAGGACCATGGTGTGCTGCATTTAATAATTTCATTATCGTTTCTTCAGGGATAGGATCCGATAAAAATGTGCGTACATCCCTTCTTGTATAAATGCTTTTGTACAAGCCCTCTTTTTCTTCTTCCGTAAACATTCCTTTCACCTCACCCCTTCATCAAGCTGCCGTACTATGTCATTATTCATTAAATTTACACCCTCTCTTCTCTTTTTGCAATCGATGGAAGACCTAATTTCGATAGGCGTCTAAATCTAATTTGCCGCACCGCATAAATCCGCAGGAATAGGAAATCTTAATTTATAAAAAGTTTCCACCTAATACCAATGTGGGAGATTAGCTAATGTCCGGAACCAAGAAAATTACCGCGCTTCAATTATATTTTATCTTAGTCCTATCCATTGGCATCACGAACCATGTTTTATTAATTCCGGTGCTGCTGCATTTAGGTAAGCGTGATTCCTGGTTCGGCGCAGCTGTCGCCCTGATTCCTTTGCTCCTATGGGTATGTCTGCTTTATATCGTCGTTAAACGTACGAAACAGATGAACATGATGGAGTGGATTAAACAAAAATTTGGGAAAGTGGTCGTTATTCTATTCAAACTAGGTCTCATTACCATTTGTTTTGTAAATGCAATAATAACTATAAAAGAGATGGTGACATGGACAAATGTGACCTATTTACCTCGGACACCGCCTTTCATGATTGCTCTTCTGTTTATAATTTTTTGCTTTTTCGCGGCGAGATCAGGGGTGCGAGCGATTGCAATTACCTCAGGCATTCTACTGCCGGTTGTCGTTTTTCTTGGGTATTTTGTGATGGGAGCTAATTTCCAGTATAAAGACTACAGCCTGCTTACGCCTTTATTTACACACGGTTATGGACCTACACTTACTTCCATCATGCTTACTTGTGGCGCCTCCTTCGAACTGCTAACTCTTGTATTCCTCCAACATCATGTCGATTCCCGTATCCGGCTGTCGGCTTTATTGATTCTTGCAGCAATTATGATTGGACTTACCATAGGACCGTTAACGGGCGCTATTGCCATATTCGGTCCTTTTGAAGCCGCGGATATAAGGTATCCAGCCTTTGAACAGTGGCGCATGGTTACCTTGGGGAAATATATTTCCCATTTGGATTTCTTGTCTATTTTCCAATGGATATCAGGGGCTTGTGTCCGGACGTCGATGCTAATGTTTCTTAGTGTGGATCTTATTGGTATTCAAAAGAAGCGCACACGGACTCTAATGCTGATGGGGATCAGCCTGTTGTTCCTAGCGGCGAGCTTGTACCCAGTTACAGACAACCAGATGGTGCATCTCATTCAAAATAGATATTATCCCATTATGTTTGGAATAGGCTTAAGCTTGCTTCTTGTCTTGCTTGTGATGTCGATCCTGCCGGGGAAACGAAAGGAGAAGAATGCCTAATGAATGAGCAGGATTTTCGAGATTGGTTTGCGTTGTCTGACGATGTGATCGTGAAATCTTACCGATTATCGGATGCTCATCCGAAGGGGCGAGTGTTGCTCATGTACTGCGAAGGTATGACCAATATGGATCATATCGAGAATCTTGTACTGCCTAAGCTTGAAGGTCTATTTAAAAATGAACTTGCTATTAGTGCGTCTAAGCTAGATGTGAATACGATGCTTCAATTGATTGAAATTACGGGATCTAACGCCAAAGAGTCGATGACGGTTTCGTTGTATGCAGGATCGCTGATCTTATTTTTTGAAGAGACGCAATTATTGTATGCACTGGATATATCTGCGCCACCCAACCGCTCACCAGAGGAATCGAGTACAGAGACATCTATCAAAGGTCCAAGAGACGCCTTTACAGAAAGCATCGTTACGAATATCGCGCTCGTTCGCAAACGCTTGCTGACGCGCAGTCTTTGCGTTGAAAAAATGCAAATCGGGACGAGAAGTAACACCTCGGTAGCTCTCCTTTATATAGGCGATGTAATAAATCCGAATATCCTCCAGGAAGCAAAGCAGCGGCTTCAAGCTATTAACGTTGATGCCCTGATTAGCAGCTCGCAATTAGAAGGTGAGATGTCTGGGCGCAAATACCCCTTCTTTCCCCTGTTGGATTATGCGGGAAGACCCGATTATATAGCGGATTGCTTGCTGCGCGGACGATTCGCGGTCATCGTGGACGGTTCACCCATGGTTATTATTGCGCCGGCGAATTTGATGTATATATTGAAATCCCCTGAAGATGTGCATGCCCCCTACTATTATGTCGCGTTCGAACGTATTTTGCGTATAGGCGGGTTGATCGTTTCAGCCTTATTGCCTGGTTTTTGGATTTCACTATCCGCCTTTAATCTGGACCAAATCCCGTATCCGTTAGTAGCTACTATCGCTACATCCAGGTTGGGTTTACCCTTGTCAGGTCCGATGGATTTTATTATCATGCTGCTGCTGTTCGAAATGTTTCGTGAAGCGGGAGCGCGGCTGCCCAAGGTGGTAGGTCAAACGGTCACTGTCGTTGGCGGGCTTATTGTTGGGGACGCCGCGATACGTTCGGGAATTACGAGCCCTACAACATTAGTGGTGACCTCCATTTCGACGATATCGATGTACACCCTAGTGAATCAATCGCTAGCGGGAACGATTACCGTGCTGCGGATCATAATTTTAATCATATCCACAATTTTCGGTATTTACGGGTTTATGGTATCCCTCATGGGGCTCGTTTTATATTTGTCAACATTAGAATCATTCGGAGTGCCTTACTTATCGCCCTTGTCGCCGCCACAGTTCAGGGATATTATCTCTTCCGTATTGGCCAAGCCGTGGAACAAAATGAAGCGAAGACCGAAGGCATTACATACGAAGGATGACACACGCCAAGGCGGGGAGTCCTCATGATAACGAAAGGGTTAGGACGACTGGTCTTCGGAATGCTGCTTCTGGTAAGTCAGACAGGCTGTTGGGATATAAAGACGATCCAAGATACGAATTACATTACTGCGATAGGCTTCGATTATCAAAAAGGGCGCTATGTCGTATACTGCCAAATGTTAGACTTCTCCAGCGTGGCTAAACAGGAGGGCGGTAAAAGAGGGCCTTCCATGATTTGGGTCGGACAAGAGGAAGGGGACACGGTTGATGATGCTTACACCCGTTTGTACAAAACAACACAGCAGCGAGTCTTTTGGGGGCATGTAGGTGCTTATGTTTTTACAAGAGAGGCACTTAAGCAAGGTATAGGTAATTTTACTGATAGTTCCGTACGTTATGGTGAAACGAGGTATACCCAATGGGTTTATAGTACGGATGAGCCGATAGAGACGATTTTTTCGGTCATCCCTTTTTTTAATGTCTCCCCTCTGTCTTCTATTCTTATGCAGCCTGTAGAAAATTACCTTCAACGTTCTTATATTCGTCCGCTCAAATTGTACAGGGTTGGTGCCCTTGCTAGAGAGCCTGGGAACACAGTGATGATGCCCTCCTTGGCAATTCGTAAGGACGTGTGGGTGAAAAATGAAAAACCAGATCCTAAACTAGAAGTAAGCGGTGTCTATGCGATAGCTAAAAAAAATCATGTGGAATGGCTGTCAGAGGATGAATTCAAAGGTGCGCGTTGGTTAGAAAAAAGCACAGTTCGCACACCTATGGTCGTTTATATAAATGGTAAAGCTGGGCTATCTGTTTCTATTCAGAAGCCTAAAGCTCGCATTACACCTCGAATGAAAGGAGATCAACCCGTATTCGATAGTTCATATCGAAGCCAAGGCTGTCGTTGCCGAATTGCTTGAGAACGTTGATGAAGATACGCTGCAAAAACAGATCGTTAAATCAATCGCAGAGGAAATCGAGCAAACGTTTAAGCAGGGAAGAAAGCTCGATACGGATGTTTTTCAGCTCGAACATGCGTTATATAAACAAGCTTTTCCCGAGTGGTCTAAGCTTACATCTAACGGAGAGAAACCGCTGGAAGACTATCAATTAGGGGATATTAAAGTAGATATCCAGTTAACTCACTCAGGGATGCTTAAGATGAAAGACAAGGAGCAGCAGTATTAGTCATTAGCCAAAAGTTAAGGCCTTCATCTCCGCAAATTGCGGTTTTGGAGGCTTTTTTTATAAAAATTTAAGAATTGTTTTAGGCGAGGTTTATAGGTGATTTAGAGGCAGTTAATTCGGAGGGGATATGATGAATACATGGAAGCGAGGAACGCATCCAAATTAGATAAAGCGTATGAATACGCGGAGGAAATAAGATATGAATAAGAAGTTAGCGATGTTGGGATTAGGCGTTGCGGTAGGCAGCATGATGCTAGTGACCTCGGTATATGCAGGTGTGGGAGACGCTCCCGGGTATGAGACATTCAAATCAGCATTCAAACAAACAGCAGCGGTGAAGAATGTAACACGCCAGGTGAATGTGTCCCTACAAGACAATGGGGCTTCATTACTCAATGTGAAATCAACCATTAAGAGCACTGGCGTCGATCAAGCTGGCAGCGCGGTAGTCAACGTGAAAAGCGGAACGGATGAGCAAACGATTCACTTCTACAGCCAAGATGGGAAGCAGATTGTAAAAACAGAGGATTCCGAAGTGTATAAAGTACTGGAAGGTGAAGGTATGCCAGGCAAGTTCAAAGGGCATGACCAAGCAAACCATACACCTGACCCACAAGTGATTAGCGAAGTGGAAAATGTAGTCGATGCATTGGTTGGCAACCTGAAGAACTATGTAACGATGAGTGAAGCACCTGGTAACGTGAAGGACATTCATTTCAAACTGTCCGGTAGTCAGATTTCACCTGTTGTGAACACAATTGGCTCGCTGGTTATTAAACACGGCACTGCAGAGAACAGTCACCGTCCAATCCCTGCTAAAGCGGATACCCTTGGTGTAGATGTAACGACACTTAAAAACAGCCTGCCTCAGCTTGTAACGGACATCAAAATGGATGAGGTCGAAGTGAACGCTAGCGTGGATGCGGATAACCACATTACGAATCAAACGGCACAAATCCATATTTCCGGTAAAGATGCTCAGGGTGCAGCGCATGATGTGGTCTTAAGTGTAGATATGACATTATCTAGTCTGAACTCGACAACACCGGATTCGATTGATTTGAACGGAAAACAAGTGGAAACTGTGAAGTTTGATGAGAATTCCCACAAAAACTGGGGAGAGAAACATTAATAGAAAGACAAGGGGAGGGTTCAACGAGCGTTGACCTCCTCATTCATTCTGAAAGGCGGCCCGTTCATGAAACCCGTAGTAGAAATTAGGAACCTCACGAAAACTTACAAAAATTTGCGCGGCATCCATCAAGTGAATATGACGGTGCAGCAGGGCGATATCTATGGGTTCTTCGGACCCAATGGCGCCGGTAAAACATCGGTCATGAAGATCATGGCTGGTTTAACAAAAGCGCAGCAAGGCGAAGTGAAGCTGTTCGGCTATGATGTGTCTACACATTATGAGCAGGCAATGGCGAAGGTTGGTGTGCTGATTGAAACAGCCGAAGCTTACACCTATATGAGCGGCAAGCGGAATTTGGAGTTAGCGGCGCGTTTTTACCCTGGGATCGGCAAGCAGCGAGTGGACGAAGTACTGGAGATCGTCGGACTCACCCCTTTTCAGCACGAAAAGGTTGCGGGCTACTCACTGGGCATGAAGCAGCGGCTAGGACTAGCGGCAGCGATGCTGTCGAAGCCAGAACTTCTAATTCTCGATGAGCCAACCAATGGGCTTGATATTGAAGGGATGGTTCATATTCGTGAAATCATCATGCACTTAGCGCGTGAAGAGCGAATAACGTTCCTCATCTCCAGTCATCTCATTCATGAAATGGAGCTGATGTGCAATCGCATGGGCATCATTCATCAAGGACGGCTTGTTCGTGAGGGGCTCATCTCTGAGTTATCCAATGGCAGCGCGACGCTGGAAGAAGCGTACTTGCGTGAAATTAATGAAGTCAGGAGGCTCGCTGCCCATGCATAGCTTAACCGCCAACGTCTGGAACGAAACGATCAAACTCGCATCGAAAAAGAAAACTATTTTCTTCCTAGTTGTTACGCTCCTTCTTCCTGTTATTGCAGGCTTGCTGCTTGCACGTTTTCAAAGTGGCATCGGCATCGGAGCCATCGCATCGGGCGATTTCCCTATCGTCATGCTCGGTTTATTTACGAGTATATTCCTGCCTCTGTTCGTGTTCATGGGAGCCGCGGATGTATTCGCTGGTGAGATGGGTGAACGCACGATGAAGAATACGCTCACTCGGCCCATCACTCGCTTTAAGGTTTTCGCATCCAAGCAAATCGCGCTGGGCGTGTACATTGCGCTTTATTTAATCGCTGCTTTGCTGGCTTCTATCTTGTCTGCCTTATTTTTCCAACATTTCGGAGGCGGTCGTACAGTCATTACGTGGTTCCTAGCCTATGGCTCGGCATTCGTTCCTCTGCTTGTGCTCAGTATAGCAGCCGTGTTTCTTGCACAGTTTTTCTCCAGCAGCAGCTCCGCTTTGACCGTAAGCATTCTTCTTTATTTGGGGTTTAAAGTAGCTGCTTTTTTCATTCCGCAAATTGCAACCTACTCGCCAACAGCTTACACGGATTGGCATATGCTCTGGATTGGCAGCTCGATGGCCATTGGCAAGATGAGCAGCATCTTTATGTTTTTGATGGCGTGTAGTATATTGTTTTTTACAGCAGGATATTATTTGTTTGATAAAAAGGAGATTTGATCCGGATGTCGATTCGTTTACGGCTGGTACTTTCCTATATAGCCATGCTGCTTGTACCGCTTGTGCTCTCTGTGCTAGCCGTGATCTTAATCAGCGTCGCAACGTTTGGGAATCTGAAGTCCGTCTTTCAGGTGGATTTTTCCCAAGGCAATCCGATCAAACGTGTTGTTGATCAAGAGCTAGAGAATGTCGCTTACATGAAAGCGAAGACGGACACGGAACCGGATGCTTTTCTGGATCCTGCATTTGTGAAGGATCTTGAGGAGAAATTCCATAAAATTAATATGGGCATCATCATCCGGAAGGATAAAGAGATTACGTACGTTTCACCGTATATTAAGCAGGGTGAGGCTGAGGATACCTCCAAGCTGCCTTCATTTGGCACATCATCCGGTCAATTTCAACGGAATCAAGGTTCCCTGTGGATAACTAGACAGCAGGATTTTTTATTTTCAGATAAAAGTAAAGGCTCAGTCTTCGTCTTTCTGGACGGCGGTCCTTTTCAAAAGTATCTCCACCAATTTTCCAAATCTGTCATTGTTACCTTTGTTCTCATTCTCGTGTTGACGAATGGTGTCCTAACCTACTTCGTTTCTCGCAGTATTATTAGGCCATTAAGAGCGCTTAAACGTGCGGCGGAGGAAATCAAGGAAGGCAATCTCGACTTTGAGATTGTACCGCATTCCGATGATGAAATCGGCGAGCTTAGTACGGCATTTGAAGAAATGCGACGTAAGCTCAAGAAGTCCGTGGAGGTTCAGCTTCAATATGAAGAGAACCGCAAGGAGCTTATTTCGAATATTTCCCATGATCTCAAGACGCCGGTTACGGCCATTAAGGGATATGTCGAGGGGATTATGGACGGTGTATCGAATTCCCCAGACAAGCTGGATCGGTACATTCGAACCATCTATAACAAAGCAGCTGATATGGACCGGCTCATTGATGAATTATTTCTGTTCTCCAAGCTGGATTTGGGCAAAGTGCCCTTTCAATTCGAGAAGGTTGATCTCGGACAATACGTGTTGGATTGCGCGCAGGAATTGCAGTTCGATATGGAGAAAAAAGGGGTTCAGTTCGTGCTCACCGAGCTGCCGAAATCACCGCTGTATGTGACAGCAGATCGTGACAAGCTCAGACGTGTACTGCTCAATATTATCGAAAATGCGATAAAATATAGTGAAGAAGGCCAATGTCACATTACTTTAACGTTGAGAGAGATAGACGGCCATGCCGTCATTCAAATAAAAGATAGAGGTCAAGGCATATCGGAAGAGTCGCTTCCTCATATTTTTGACCGGTTTTACCGGGCCGATCCTTCACGTAATACGGCTACCGGAGGAAGCGGGCTTGGGCTGGCGATAGCCAAACAAATTATGGAAGAGCACGGCGGAAGAATCAGCGCAACCAGCATCATCGGACGGGGAACGACCGTGTACATGGCATTACCGCTTAGTCAGCAGGGGGAGAGCGAAGGATGAGTCGAATCTTAATTATTGAAGACGAGCAAAGTATTGCGGAGTTGGAGCGGGATTATTTGGAGATTAGCGGCTATGAAGTCGATATCGAAAATAGCGGGGACAAGGGGCTCCAGCGAGCCCTCTCTACGGAGTATGATCTCATTATTCTCGACCTGATGCTGCCGAAGGTGGATGGCTTCGAAATCTGCCGGCGGATTCGCAGTGAGAAGGACATTCCCATCGTGATGGTTTCCGCTAAAAAGGAAGACATCGATAAAATCCGCGGCCTCGGCCTTGGCGCTGACGACTACATGATCAAGCCCTTCAGCCCCAGCGAGCTGGTGGCTAGAGTCAAAGCCCATTTAGCCCGCTACGAACGGCTGATGGGGCGGCGCGAAACGCGGAATGATGAAGTCCGCATCCGCGGTTTAATGATCGATAAAACCGCGCGCCGTGTTTTTGTAAATGAGAAAGAAGTCGTCTTCACGACGAAAGAATTCGATCTACTCACCCATCTGGCGATGAATCCGAATCGGGTGTACAGCAAAGAGCAGCTTTTTGACCTCCTCTGGGGCATGGATGCCATGGGGGAAATTGCGACAGTGACCGTACATATTCGCAAGCTGCGCGAGAAGATTGAACAAGATCCGTCCAACCCGCAATACATCGAGACGATCTGGGGAGCGGGATATCGGTTTCGGATTTAATTAGGGTTGTGCTGTAATGAGGTAGTGTTCTAAGCGAGAGCCTGATTGTACAGAATGTTTTCTGTGCGATCAGGCTTTTTTTGTTTTACAAATATGATATCAAAAATTTTCCATTTGTTCATTTTATTTGAGCATTATGCAAGTTATTTGTGATTATTAATACTTTGATCAATGGCAAGGGATAAAGAAAATGAATGATATCTGTTTCTTAAACGTTTTCTTGGTATTCGATTTATGAAATTATGTTCAAATTAACGTATTCTTTTTTTCAAGTTAACATTCCCTTGACAATGGTCGAATAAATAAATGCTATAGTACTTTTTGCTTAGATATTTGAGTAGGTATTTAGATTTGCGAAGGAGGTTAAGGAGATTGGTTTTTGGGGTGTCATAAAAATTGCAACCAGTCCTAATTCAACTTTTCAAAACTTAAAGGATTTTGTAAGAAAAATGGAGGTGCTTTGATTGTTAGGCTTTATGAACAGGAATAAAAAGTGGTACAGTCTTGTATTAGTTGTGATGATGCTGGCAACGATGGTTTTGCCGAGTGGTCTGGTTCAAAAGGCAAAAGCCGCGACGGAGACTGTTGCGGGGTGGACCTTTTCAGCGACGAATATTAGTAAAGCGAGTAGTGGTACTACCGAAAACCAAAATAATGCAGTGCTTATATTAAGCAATAATAGAACTCCTACTTACTCAACTACTAGCAACACTATATATAAAGATGGTTGGGCTTCACCCACAAGAGGATACTGGGAGGCGAAATTCAGCACTTTAGGATACTCCGGGTTATCGCTTTCTTCAAAGCAATACGGCACAAATGGAGGTCCGAAAGATTTTCAACTCGAATATAGTCTTAATGGAACTAATTTTGTTTCGTTTTCCACTGTATACCAACTTGCGACGAGCATTACTCAAAAAGATGTTAGTTTGCCTAGTGAAGTAGATAATCAACCTGTTGTTTATATCAGATGGGTTAATACGTCCAATTCCTCGATTAGTGCGACAAATGTCGGTAGCAATGGAACAGGGACGATTACGCAATCTAATGGCAACAGTAGGATTGCCGATATCATCATTACTGGCACACCGCTTAATCCCGGTCAATCTACAGCCGTAACGGGAGTTACGTTGAATAATACCGCTCCATCGATGACAGTTGGAGGTTCCGTGTATGGTCTGATCGCGAACGTGAGTCCGTCCGACGCGACAAACAAAATGGTCACATGGAGCTCAAGCAATGCAGCTGTAGCTAGTGTAAACAGCAGCGGTGTAGTGACTCCGCTAACTGAGGGCACGGCGGTGATCACAGCAACAACGGCAGATGGAGGTTTTACGGCGACTAGCACAGTTACAGTAGCGCCTGCGCCAGTGCAGACGAAGACGGCTAATCCAGTTGCCTCGAAGCTCACTTTTCCTAGCTTAACTAGTGTTACGGGATCAGCCGGAGCAGTTGCTGGCAGCGTCCTAGTATCTGTTTATGCCGATTCTAATAAGACAACGCAGATCGGTTCAGGGACTTCCGCAGCTGATGGATCCTTTAACCTAACTTTATCCAACCTGCAATCCCAAACAACTATATATGTTACGGCGCAGGAGAACGGTAAAGATTCGAGCGATCCGGTCGCCGTTACTTTTATGGCAACACAAGTTATTAATCCCGGTGACGTCGTTCTCAGTCAGTTGTATGTGAATGGCGGTAACTCAGGAGCGTTTTATAAAACAAAGTTTATTGAATTATATAATAATACGGATAAGGATATTAACCTTAATGGTTGGTCTATCGCTTACACCTCTGCGGCTACAATGTCGTTTGGAGCTGGAAAGCCGTTATCGGGTACGATTAAGGCACATGGCTATTTCTTAATTACTTTTCAAACGGGTACAGCTGGTAAAGATCTTCCAATTGCAACTGATTTAGATGTAGCTGGACTTACAACTAGTGGATCTACGGGCGGTGCTATCGTACTTGCCAAAAAAACGACGGCAGTAACAGGCGTTACTGATCCGGATGTGGTAGATTTGCTTGCTTATACGAATGCTGCAACAACGGTTTTTAAGAATCCTTTATATTGGGGGCAGCCTTTTGTTGCTACAAATGTGGGCAGTGGTACCATCCTGCGGTTGACCAACGCTGGCTCTGATCCTAGAGGAGCGATAGGATTTAATAACGGATGGTTTACAAAAGATCCTTCTAAAGATTTTGTTGTAAATACCCCTGCGTCCACGAGTAATCCGGCTGAAGTGATCATCCGAAATTCAAACTATATGCTTTCTCCGGATGCATCGAAAATAACGTTTACCACAAGTGGTGCTACAAGTACAGTTGTAGGTACAGCAGGAGCCGTTCCGGCATCGTCAACGGTAAAAGCTTATTTGGAAAGTAACGGTACTGTTTCTAACACGGTTCAAGCCAAATCCGCGGCGGATGGATCCTTTACTTTAAGTTTCCCTGTTTCAGGTAGTTCGGTTTATTTGACTCATACGGATACACAAGAAAGCAAATATACACGTATCGACGTAACCGGATACACCAGCACCGTAACTACGATTGATCAGTTGCGCAAAAACGACACGAATGGCTTACCTCTCAATATCGGCTATTCAGCAATGATCGAGGGTGTCGTATCGTCAAGCAATAAAGCGCTGGGTCCTGAGAAAACAAATTTCTATATTCAGGACGCAACAGGTGGAATAAATGTAATCGGCGGCACAGATCCATCTGTACCTATTCAATTAGGCCATAAAATGAGAATTACAGGTAAACTAGCCTTTACAGCAGGAACAACGCAATTCATTCCTGCCTCCATGCTGGATGAAGGGGGGAATACACTCCCGAGTACAACTCCAATGACGTTGAATTCCTGGAACGCATACGCAAATACTGAACCAATGGAAGGTAAATTAGTTTCTTTCAAGGGTAAAGTGACGAATATTCCTGCTTCAGGTCCGGACTATAACGTGACGGTTACAGACGATTCTGACAATACCGCAATTGTGAGCATTCTGAGTACTACCGGAATCGATGTGGCAGGCGGAGCTGTTACGTTGGGCGAAACTTATACGTTCACAGGTATTGTGAAGCAATCCAAACAAGCTTCTCCGTATACCAGCGGTTATGCTCTGCTTCCAAGGAAAGCTGGAGATATTCAAGGCGAACTGCAGCTCATGCATACTCCTTTGCAGAAAGCATACATCGGTGTGGATACTAATTTTAAAGCGACTGCGAAATTTGCAGATAGTGTAACAATCTGGTATAAAGGCCAGTCGGACATGACGTATACGTCCGTTGCTATGGTATCGGCTGATAAGCTGAACTACAATGGCAAGATTGCAACTGCCAGCATGCCTGCCGGAAAATTGCTGTATTATATAGAGGCGATAAACGGTGGTAATGTGAAAAACGTCGGTAGCGTGGTAGAGCCAATTACCATCGATGTGGTGGAAGATAAAGACGGACCCGCATATGCCGATTTCCTTCCTCTGGAAGGGGACGAGATCGAAACTAAGCATCCCGCAATCTCCGCCAGTATGGAGGATGCGAATGGAGTCGATCAGACATCCGTCAAAATTTGGATAGATGGTGTCAATGACTTTACGGCGAAGGCTGCTATTACAGAGACAAGAGTCAAGTTGACGCTAACGCCAAGTGACGATTTGAGCACTGGTGAACATTCGGTAACGATATCAGGCAAAGATAAACTTGGTAATGAGTCAACCCGAACCTGGAAGTTTAAAGTCGCTGAGAGATTTACCGGCGGTAATCATTACTACGGAACAACACATAATCATACTGACATTTCCCATGATGCCACGGGTACCCCGGAGGATGCCTTGAAAGCAGCCATGGCGCATGATTATGACTTCTTCGCTTTCTCTGATCATTCACATGATATCGATGCTTCTCAAGTTGGCTCGGACACCGTTGATCATAATGGAATGCCGGAGCGGACAGGCGGCTCCGATTGGGCACTAACGAAGAGTTTGGCTAAAAATTATACAAAAGACGGCAGCTTTGTTGTATTCCCGGCTTTCGAAATGACCTCCACGACTTGGGGACATTCCAATGTGTTCGGTACTTCTAACTTTATCGATCGTGTTGAAAGCGGAGGCAAATATCAAAATCTGCAAAACTACTATGCTTGGGTTCTGACATACGACAACATTGTTGCGCAATTCAATCACCCGGCAATGTCGGCGAACGCATTCGACAACTTCATTCCTTATGATAAGAATGTGGACAGGCTCTTTACGATGCTAGAGGTTGGTAATGGGTCGGGGAAATACTCCTATGCGAATGCCCAAGAGAAGCTTTTCAGTGCTCTGGATTTAGGATGGCATGTTGCCCCAACCTATGGCGAGGATAACCACGATGCTACTTGGGGTCAAACCAAAAAGCGTACAGTCATCGTCGCTAATGATCTTTCTCAGGATTCCCTTATGGAAGCCATGCGTAAAATGCGTGTTTATTTCACAGAAGATTCGAATGCAAAGCTAGATGTGTCTGCAAGCGGATGGTACATGGGGTCTACCACAGACACCAAGAATCTGCAGTTTAACATCGTCGGAAGCGATTCTGTTTTGGAACAGCAAACTGACCCGAAATATAGTTATCTGAAGACAATTAGTGACGATAACATTGCAAAGGTCGAACTGCTTACAAATGGCGGAAGGGTTATAGACAGTTATACACCGACTGAAAATCAAACTTCGTTTACTTGGACACCTACCGTTAATGTCATAGGTGGGCAGCAATGGTTCATTACTCGTGTAACACAGAAAGACGGAGACCGTATTTACTCTTCGCCGATCTGGTCTCCAGTAGAACCTGTATCGGTAAAAGTAAGCGATGTGACGGCTGTTGATGGAGCTATTGTCGGCGGTTACAACGCAGCGTTAAAAGCGGGTATTAGCAACATGGGCACTGTAGACATCACCAATATGACGGCACACTTCTACTATGATCAAGTAGATTCCGGTCATCTCATTGGAGATGCTCAAATTTCTTCCCTGAAAGTGAATCAATCCACAACGGCAAGTATTGTTTGGAATAATCCTCCTACAGGAAACCATACCGTCATTGTCATAATGAATTCTGTGGATCAAGATCTCGGAGATAATCGATTTGAACAAGTGTTTACAGTCAAAGCGCCTCTAGGCAAAACGATTCTTATCGATGCTTCGAAACAAAACGAAAATACAACCAAAGACGCGGGCACATACAAAGATAATTTGAAATTATTTACCACCATGATGAGACAGCAGGGATATACAGTTGCCGAGAATGCAGTAACCATCACAGACGATGTACTCAAGAATGTCTCGGTAATGTATATTTCGCATCCAGCTTCGGCCTACAGTAGTGCGGAGATTGCAGCTATTTCCAAATTTGTCGGGCAAGGCGGATCTCTATACCTAGCAGAAAAGAGTAATTATGGCGGTTCCAATCAAAATCTGAATGCCATTTTATCAGGTGCAGGTTCGAGCCTCATGGTGAATAATGATGGTGTTTTCGATGAGACGACGGATGGAAACTTCTGGGGGACACCGCTCAATTCCAATTTCTCAGTTCGTGTGCATCCGAAACCGGTTAGCAACAATTTAACAGATTTTGTTTCTACAATTGAATATTATAGTGGCTCGAGTTTAGCTAAGAATGATGGTACTGGCAATAAAGTTGCGTTGACTAACACCGATTCAATAACGATTTTGGTACGTGGTAATGAATCTACATTCCAAGACTCAACGCAAATTAAGGCAGATACCGCTACGTATAATGTTCACACCCCTAATGGTAAGTCGGGACCAGCGTTAACCGATGTAACGGGCGGGTCAGCTATACCACTCGTTGCTTCAGAGGTCGTAGGTAACGGTAGAATCGTTGTCTCGGGGATGAATATCTTCAATGACAAACAGATGGACCAGACTTACAACCCCAAAGGAAACGACCCGGTTGCACTTAACGTAGTGAACTGGCTGTCCCATCTGGAACCAAAAGTGACGAATATCGCTGATGCGCGCAAGCTGCCAGAGGGTACTCAGGTTTTAATTCAGGGCAAAGTGACGACAGCTGCGGGTGTATTCTTCGATGCGGCATATGTTCAAGACGATACTGGAGGCATTATGGCATTTAACGAGGTGCCAGTCGGAACGCTCAAGTTCGGCGATGTGATCCGAGTATATGGACATATTAAAATTTTCGAAAACAATACAGAGATTGAGTTCGATAAGTTTACTAACAGTATTGTGCAGGTCAGCTCTGGTACACCAATTGAACCGAAAATTGTCAATACGAAAGATTCAGTGTCTGATACCTATCAAGGACAGTTAGTGAAAGTAACCGGTAAAGTTACTGCGAGACCGGATGACACTACTTACTTGATTGACGATGGTTCGGGTGAGGTTATGGTTTTCGTAGATGGCTTCATTATCAATCAAAGCGGACCGATTCCTCAGCTTAAAGTAGGGGATACGCTCGAGGCTGTCGGCCTCTCTGGTAAATATGCCATGGGAGATCGGATTCGAGTCAGAGATACGAAAGAGTTAAAACAAATCGTAGGTGTTCAAGTTCCGGTAACGGGAGTAACGCTGAACAAATCCACGCTGAGCCTGACCGTAGGAAGCAGCGAGACGCTGACAGCAACGGTAGCACCAGATACGGCGACGAATAAAGCCGTAAAGTGGAGCACTAGCGACAGCAAAGTAGCCACAGTAGTGGATGGAGTCGTGACTGCTATGAAAGCAGGAAAGGCGACAATTACCGTGAAAACGACGGACGGAAATTTTGAAGCATCTACTGTGGTTACAGTCACAGCGGCTTCGGATCCGGATACCAACGGAGGTAGAGGGGATACAAGCTCAAGCTCAACTAATATTGAGCCGACTGGCACGGTCAAGGTAACCATAGACCAGCTTAAAACACAAGAAAGCGGTAAGGCGACAGTGGTTATAAAACCTGATACGACTGAAGTCAAATTACCTTCAAATACTTCTGAGCTGCTGGCGAACAACAAGCTTGAAATTAAGTCAGATAAATTAAAGTTGGAGCTTCCAACTGATCTCCTTAAGCAATTGGAGAATAAATTCACTACAGAAGAATTGAAGGATAGTACAATTTCTCTGAAGATGAATCCGTTAAGCGTAACAGCGGCGGAAGCTATTATTACCCAAAGCAAGATTTCATCCAATGCGGGTATTAAGCTTGCAGGCGATGTGTACGAATTCAGTTTGTCGATTACTTCGGCTGACGGGAAGACGGAGTATCTTGCCAAGTTCAATCAGCCGATCACCATTCGCTTAAAAGTGGATCCGAACATTAATAAGAAGGAAGCGGGTATATTCTACATCTCTGATCGAGGGGATTTGGAGTATATAGGCGGTGAATACAAGGACGGTGAAATGGTGGCGCAAATCAGCCATTTCAGTAAATACGCAGTTCTAGAAGTGAAGAAAGCTTTCAACGATTTACCGGTTAGTCACTGGGCGCACAACGTAATTACAGAGCTAACGTCGAAACAAATTCTAAGTGGAACGAGTCAAACAACGTTTGAACCTAGCCGTTCAATTACACGCGCGGAATTTACAGCGATGCTGGTAAAAGCATGGAAGCTGAATGAATCCGACAAGGTAGTTTTCAGCGATGTATCAGCAAATGCTTGGTATGCCAAAGCAGTTGCTAGCGCATATACGGCGGGTATTATTAGCGGCAAGACTTCTAACCAATTTGATCCGAATGGTCTCATTACCCGTGAAGAAATGGTCACCATGATGATGAGATCCTATGAGGTTCACACTGGTAAGAAGCTAGAGGCTATCTCGGACTCTAGCTTTAAGGATATGGACAGCGTCTCTTCATGGGCGGCAAGCAGCGTGCAAGCGGCAGCTAAGCTGGGATTCATTCAAGGACGCGCACTAGGCCAATTTGATCCATCGGGAATTACTTCTCGTGCGGAAGCGGCCCAAGTCATTTACAATCTGCTTTATCATTCCTAATCAAGTCCTGATTCAGGGAGGGTGTCATTCGAAAGAATGGCATCCCTCTTACTTTTATATTAGACAGGGGGATAATCATGTACAGGCTATCTGTTTCTGCCAGCCGTATGGCTCTATGTATCTTGACTGCAGTCATGCTTATGGTTATACCGTTTAAGCAAGCGGTCTATGCTCATGCTTATAGCGCGAGCTACACCACGTTGGATTTGACTAAATCTCAAACGGGGTTAACGTTCGCCATTGATGAGCTTTCTGTCATCGAGTTGGCTGGCGGAGACAGCAATGATAACAAGATGTTGGAGCCCGAAGAATTTGAACGCATCAAAGAGAAGTTTGCTGGCATTGTTAAACAGAATTTGACTATAAAAATTGGCGGAGAAGTCCAATCCGAAATGCAGCTTCAAAGCATTGCTCTGGATCGGCAAGGTGACGCGACAAAGGTCATTTTGAAAGCTGCCTATCCTCCAGTAACCGCCGGCAAGCCAGTGTCCTTGAAGGATACATTTTATCAAAATGATTCGAAAGCCAATTATGTTGATCTTTTAACGATCCATTATGGAACGGAGAGCAGTACGTCGGCATTATCTGCTCAGAATCGCAGCTGGACTATGATGCTTACAGATAATGAAATTTCAGGTTTGTCACAAGATTTGCAAAGTATGAAGGCGCAGCCGTCACCAAATCATGAAAAGTCGGCAGTTGGCAGTCACGCAGTGGATGCAGTTAAGAAAAATGACGCGCCCTCAGATTGGTTTTCATTCTTCAAGCTGGGTATGAATCATATTCTAGGTGGTTATGATCATTTGCTCTTCTTATTCTCATTGCTCATCGCTCGTCAGACATTTAAACAGTACGCAACAATGATCACCGCTTTTACAATTGCGCACAGTTTAACATTAACGTTGACGGTATTTAATATCATTCATGTTTCTCCCGCCATCGTTGAACCTCTGATTGCGCTTAGTATTTGCTATGTGGCGCTTGAAAATATTGCCCGTCAGACTGTTAGTCTTCGCTGGGTATTGACCTTCCTGTTCGGACTCATTCACGGCATGGGATTTGCCGACATTTTAAAAGAAATGGAAATTCCCAAAGCTGAGTTGGCCACTGACTTAATCAGTTTTAACCTTGGGATCGAAACGGTCCAACTCACCATCGTAGGCGTGTTGATTCCCCTTCTATACATGCTTCATCGCTTTAAATATGCTAGAAGAATCGTCATCTCAGGCTCTAGTCTGGCGTTGTTGTTAGGCGCGGTATGGTTGATCGAAAGGGTATTCCAAGCTTAAAATCATCGAGATCATACAGGGTAGGAGGTATTATTTTGTATCAAGCAGCTATTCATAGGAAACCCCAGAAGTCTAGCGCCAATCTGTTTGCTGCACTTTTACTTGCATGTATCGTATGTTTATATGTTTTCTCAAATTACGCACCCGGAACCATCTTTCATCACCCCAAGCTGCAGCTGTTTAAGACGATGTTCCTAAGCATTATTATCGAGGCAATGCCGTTTATATTAATTGGCGTTTTCATCTCAGCGATTCTGCAAGTGTTTGTATCTGAACGTGCGATTCGGAGAATAATTCCTCGTAATCCCTTATTAGGTATTCTTACGGCAAGTGTGCTTGGTATTATATTTCCCATCTGTGAATGCGGCATGGTACCGGCGATCCGGAAGTTGATTCGCAAAGGGATGCCGATTCATGTAGCAACAACGTTTATCCTAGTGGGCCCAATTCTGAATCCAATTGTGTTCTGGTCAACCCTTACCGCTTTTCGCAATCGTCCCGAAATGGTTTACACGCGTATGGGATTGGCTTTTATCGTCGCGCTATTGATTGGGTTGATTGTGTACCGGTTTGTCAAAAGCAATCCATTGCGTTGGAGCGAGAAGGATAGTGTGCTTGGAGAAGATAACCATCATCATGACCATTCCCCTGAAGGCACAAACAAATTGGTTAGCGTTATGGGACATGCGATTGAAGAATTTTTTGAAATGGGCAAGTATTTGATGTTCGGAGCCTTTCTCGTTGGCATACTGCAGACCTTCGTTAGTCAGGATAGTCTGGTCGCTGTAGGACAAGGAGAAGGAAGCGCGAATTTGCTTATGATGGGTCTGGGCTTTCTGCTATCTCTCTGTTCAACCTCAGATGCTTTTGTTGCTCAGTCATTTATTTCGACCTTTTCCAAAGGGTCGCTAATCGCCTTTATGGTGTTTGGACCTATGCTGAATTTGAAAGGCTTACTGATGATGTTAGCCGTTTTCAAAACAAAGTTTGTCGTATTACTCAGTCTGTTAATTATTATTTTCGTTTATGCAGGTTCCTTAATCTTAGAATATACCGTATTGAAATGAGGTGAAACGAGTGCCTATGAATTGGAATTACGAAGCCGTGCATCGCATGATTAAAACAGGTATACTGATTGGCTTTGCGAGTCTAGTCATCTATCTAATTGTTACAGGAAATATGCTGCTTTACATAGCGCCACATTTGATGTTCTATGTTGAAGTTAGTGCTGCGGGGCTTGTCATTATGGCTGGCTTTCAAATCTATATTTTAGTTCTTTCCCTTAAAAAGAAAGTGGTCGTTTGTGATTGTGGGCATGACCATGTTCATGAACAAGATCATGAGTTCAGACACAGTCACAGCCACGGACCTTTGCGCTCCATATGGATGCATGTAGGTATCTACAGTCTGTTTGCATTACCGCTTATACTAGGCACCTTAATGCCGAATACGGCTCTTGCCGGTTCACTTGCACAAAACAAAGGAATGAATGTTAGCGGCGTTGCTGCGAAGGCCAAAGCGGGGTCGTCAGAGCTTGTCGAAATCGATGGAAATGCCGATGCAGAGCTTAAAAAAATGTTTAAGACAAATGTTTATAATCGGGACTATGCCAAGTTAGGTATCCAATTATATAACCATGAGCTAATTGAAATGAAAGATGAATGGTTTATAGAGAAGTTGCAAGCGATCAACACATTTGTGGAAAACTTCCAAGGAAAGCAAATTAAAATGACTGGTTTCGTATATCGAGAGAACGGATTACCGGAAACGCAATTTATTTTGGGGCGGATGGCCATGACACATTGTATAGCGGATATCTCTCCTTACGGAATCGTAAGTGAGACAGTGGATGCTGCCCAGTATAAGAATGATTCATGGCTTACGATAACGGGAACCATTGACCAAACGATGTATCATGGACAGAAAGTAATGAAGATTAACATTGACAACATCGAGCCGGCAACCGCTCCGACGGTACCCTATGTCTATCCGGATTGGAATTTTGCAAGTAAACTATAAAGTCATCTTAGTATTTCACATGGAGGTGCCCGAATGGCGCTCGGTATTGGCAGTCTTGTTCTTATTGCTTTGGCAGCAGGCTATTTCATTTTAAATTTCTACAAGCATAAAGAGGCTTTGCATAGAGCAATTGGAAAAGCAATCATCACTCTGCTTGCTGTGGTTACTAGTACAGCATTTAGTATCGTAGCTATCCAAGTGTTTGAATATAATGTGTATTTGTCTTTTGTGGTTTCGATGCTTTTTGTCATTTGTGTTGGATATGCGGCAGGTAACTTCTATCGTGTGTATACGATTTGGAACACGATCTTAACAGGCATACTTGGAGCAATACTTGGCATGCGTTTTGGGATGACGCTCTATCTGTCTAGCAAAGTGATATTTATCGCGGATGTTTTATTGATCATGATACTGTTTCTGCTATTAAAAATAGTTGAATGGCAATCTAGTGTGATACGCCCTCATAAAAGAACCAAAACACCACGGACAAAGAAAACGAATGTTCAAACGGTTGTTGGTTTAAGTGTCATTTATAGTTTGTTTGTATGTAGTATGGGCATATTGCTCTTCGTACAGAAAGATACCATTTCATTAGGTCAAATAGGGCAAACGCAATCGCAAGAAGCCCGCTATGACGAAGTGAACGATCTTCAAACGGCAAGGATTGAATTGAACGCTGGGGGATTTAACCCGAAGCAAATTAGTTTTAAAAAAAGCATTATGATTAAGGCGGTCTTTGTTGTATCAGCTTCCTCCGATGAAGGAATGACATTGGTTTCTAATGATCTGCACATTAACGCTCCTTTGAAGTCAGGTGAGAATGTGTTCTTGCTAAACAACCCGCAGCCAGGTACTTACGCTTACTCGGTGGGATCCAAGTCAATACAAGGGACTTTTATAGTTAAATAATTGGGGGAGCGATTGCCATCTCAGTGGAATCTGGATATAATTAGCAAGAAATTAAGATAAATTGAAAGTGTGGGTTACAGATGGCTGATGAACGTGCCGAGGACAAATTAGCCAGAATCATCGATGCAGCCAGAATGTATTACCAGTTGGATTACAGCCAGCAAGAGATTGCACAAACATTTGGTATTTCTCGTCCGACGGTATCCCGTTTTTTGCAACAGGCTAAAGAAGAAGGATATGTTGAGATCAGAATTAAAGATCCTAGGGGAAATAATGAGTATCTGGCTAAAGAGATCGAGAAGAAATTTCAGTTAAAGAAAGCAATCATTGTATCCGTACCTCAGTATGAAGACGCGATCGTCAAAAAGTATTTGGGCGAAGAAGCAGCCACATACTTGGATGAGATAGTCAAAGATGGTGACATTATTGCTATGACGTGGGGAACTACGTTATATGAGTTGGCTAGTAATTTGAAGTCTAAGCCTCTAAAGGATGTCAAGGTTGTTCAGTTAAACGGGGGGGTTAGTCATTCAGAAATAAATACCTATGCCTATGAGATTGTAAATTTGTTTGGTAAAGCATTCCATACAATACCCTATTTCATACCACTGCCAGCTATTGTTGATCATTCTGTTGTCAAACATGCGATTGAGGCAGACCGGCATATTCGCAACATTCTTAATCTGGGCAGGCTATCAAATATTGCAATTGTTACGGTTGGGGCGCCGACCGAAGATTCCGTATTGGTTAAAGCGAACTACTTTTCGGAGTCCGACTTAAAAATAATTTATGAAAAAGGCGCTGGAGATATTTGCTCCCGCTATATTGATATAGATGGAAATATTTGCTCGGATGAGCTAAACCAACGAACGATCGGCATTGAACTGGAAGAGCTGAAAAAGAAAGAACAATCAATTCTTATCGCAGGTGGCGTAAAGAAGGTGGATGGCATTTACGGCGCACTTCGCGGCAAATATACGAATGTGCTCATAACCGACCAATTTACGGCGAAATGTTTATTGGAACGCAGCAGTGTAAAACCAATTTAAGAAAAAGGATCGGAGGGTGGCCAATGCGGCTGCAGACCGGTCCTTTTTATTTGCCCCGAAAAGACCGTCATTGTATAAGACGGATGTACTGATGATGGAAGCAGAAGTCTATACAACCTGAAGTGAAAATCATGTTACAATATTGATCAAGAAATCATAACGGGTGATGAAAAGGGGAGCTGGCATGGAGGATGTTCATCTGCATTTAAAAAATCTTGGCTTCACGGACCTAGAAGCCAAGTGCCTGCACGTGCTCGCCGAAAACGGCACGCAGACGGGCTACGAAATCGCCAAGCAGCTTGGCGTTTCGCGCTCGAATGTCTACTCCGCGCTGCAAAAGCTCGCGGAAAAGGGGGCTGTGCTCACGAGTCACGGTGAGCCCACGCATTATCAGAGCGTGCCGATCGAGGAGATCGGCGAGCGAATTGAAGCGGAGCTGCAAGCCTCGATCCGCTATGTGAAAACGCATATGCCGAAGCAGGGTGCGCACCGCTCGGAGTACTTCAGCTTGGAGGGAGACGCAAAGGTCATCGAGCGTATACGAACGGAGCTGAAAAAGGCGAAGGAAGAGGCGCTCTGTGAGCTATGGTCGGAAGAAGCGCAGCTTCTGAAGGAAGCTCTTAGGCAAGTGCCAGCACAAGGCGTGCGCTTGCTGGTTTCGACGATTGGCGAAGCTGAGCTGCCAAGCGGGGCTCATCGATTCCAGCACGGACGCGAGCAGGGTTGGCAGAAGCGCAATGGGCGAAAATTTACGCTGCTGATCGACCGCAAGCTGGCGATTGTTGGAACACGAGGCGGCGATGAACCGGCTCTGGCGATGATGACAGAGCATCCAGCGATGGTGGAGCTGCTGTTGAACAATTTTTTCCGCGATGTGGTGATCCATGAGCTGCAGCAGGATATGGGCGCAAAGCTGGAAGATAAATATGGCAAGAACTTCAAAAAAATTATTCAGAAGTATACGGAAATGAAGATGATGGATCCCCAAACGGAGGATGTAGGGAAGTCGTTGGAAGTCAAGTCTAGTGAAGGAAAGTCTGCCGAAGGAAAGAGGAGAAAGAAGAAATGACGCTTCATGACGGGCAACAAACGAAGATAGAGGGAATTCTACTCGCAGCGGAAGCGCTCGTGAAGGAGAAGCTGGAGCGCGATAGCAGCGGCCACGACTGGTGGCACATTTATCGCGTGGTGCAGACGACGAAGCGCATTGCTGCCCAGGAGGGCGCGGACGGCTTCGTCTGCGAGCTTGCGGCGCTGCTTCACGACGTCGTCGACGAGAAGCTGAATGCTGATCCAGCCGCTGCGCAGCGCGAGCTGGAGGCGTGGCTCGCTGCCAGCGGCACGCCAGCGGAGCAAGTGCAGCACGTGCTGGAGATCATCAGCACGATGTCGTTCAAGGGCGGCGCGCGTCCGCCAATGCGCACGCTGGAAGGCCAGGTCGTGCAGGATGCCGACCGGTTGGATGCGATAGGCGCGGTAGGCATCTCGCGCGTATTCGCTTATTCGGGCTGGAAAGGCCGCCCGATTCACGATCCTACCGTCATGGCCCGTGAGCATATGACGGAGGAGGAGTATCGCGCTGGGAAAGATACCGCGATTAATCACTTCTACGAGAAGCTCCTGAAATTGAAGGAGCTTATGAACACTGCCTACGCCAGGCAGCTGGCAGAGGAGCGGCACCGCTTCATGGAGCAGTATCTCGAACAATTTTACGCGGAGTGGGAAGGCGAGAGATAGTGTAAATGCTCCTGTCACTGCCTGTCAGTGCTCCCTCCTTACTTTAATTAAAAGGAAATCCTCCTGCTAATATTACGTTGATGAAGGAACTGAGCTGCTTAACTGGAAAAAATCCTGTAATATGGCGTGAAGACGATGATTCCATGAAATTAGCATGCTTTTTTCCCGTTAATCTGCCTATTTAAACTTTCGACAAAAAAGACCGCCATATGGCGGTTTTTTTGAATTAATGTCGCATGTAGGTGGAGCCTCGTAAGGTTCCTTAGTCAAAAGACGGCTTTGTTCATCCAATAGTGCAGAATGCGGATATATTCTCCGTTTTCCAAAAGGGTCCCATTGAAGTAGACGGGAGTCAAGGAGACAACGATTTTATTTTGAATGCGCAGATGCTGCAAATAGCCCTCGAATTGATAATACCCTTGAACAATAGGGTAAATATCCTTAGAGAGCTGGATCATCGTTTCAGAGGAGATCGGTAGTGCGGGGTCTGTTTTTAAAATGCGGTTCCGCAGTTCTGTAAAAGCACCGATGTAAAGCTTGGCGATCGTATGGAAAACGTCCTCCTATAACTAAAACTTTGAGCCATGCACACTCATTTATTACGCATCAACGAGGTGTATTCAACAAAAAAAGGTTCAAGAACAGTTTTCGTCGCATTTTGTGATAAAATAGAAGGAATGATTAATTAACTTCGAGTAGAAAGAGATGTTATGACGATGAAAAGAGAAGCAAAGTATATAGCGACAGTTTCCTTAGGCGTTATGGGAGCAGGCTTTCTAGCCACACTGCCCACGCCAGTATCTTCAACCATATGGGGAACCTTTTTACAAGGTGGTTTTGAGGCTGGAGTTGTAGGCGGCTTGGCTGACTGGTTTGCGGTTAGTGCCCTGTTCCGTCATCCGCTTGGCATTCCGATTCCACACACGGCCCTATTGCCGAAGAATCGTGAGAGGATCACGAAAGCGCTCGTTTCGACGGTTGAAAATGAACTGCTTTCCAAAGAAACCATTCGTGTCCGTTTGCAGCAAATTAGTTTCCTTGAACGTGGACTTGAGCTGGCGGAAAGCCAATTGGACAATGTCGCGCTTCACAAAGGTCTCTCGACACTTGCCAAACAAGCCATAAACGCGATTGATCTGGACAAATTGACGCCGCTGTTGGCCGAGGAAATTCATAAAGCACTCCAAGACGTAGATTCGAGTCGACTCGTTCGCACGATTGTAAACAGCATTGTCGACGGCAGTTATGACGGCAAAACGTTTGATTTTGTTATCGATAAAGTGGAAGCATGGGCTGTTAAGACGGATACGCGCGATCAACTGGGCGCTATGGCGCTCAAAGCGTTAGAGGGGCTGCAGTCGAATGGTTTCATGGCATTTGCTGTTAATGCGTTCATCGGTATGGTGAATGAAGAGAAGATTGGCGGCATTATCCAGAACTTCGTTCTTTCCTACATTGAGCAGATGCGGACGAAGAATCATCCGCGCAGAGAAGCGGTTCTTACCTTTATTCGGAATGAACTGAACAAGCTTGAGCGGAATCCGCAGCTTTTGGCTGAGCTAGAAGGTTTGAAGGCTAAGCTGCCGGGTCTATTTGATATCGATGAGAAATTATCGGGGCTGTTAGAGCGGTTGAAGGCGAAGGCAGAGGAGTACGTGGATCAGACCGATTTTGTGCCTCAGTATGTGGTTCCGGTCATTCGTAAAATGCTGATATCGGTGAAAGAAAACGAGGATATGCTGCAGCGCGGCGAGAGCTGGATTCAAGAGAAAATAGCTGATTATTTGGAGCAAAATCACAGCAAAATCGGTCAACTCGTGAAAGAAAATCTGGATAAGCTGACGGGCGAAAAGCTGACCCAGTTGATGGAAGATAAGCTAGGCGATGATTTGCAGTGGATTCGTGTCAACGGTGCGATATGCGGGTTCATCATCGGACTTGGCTTGGCAGGGTTAAAAATGCTGTTTTAAATGAAAACGACGGGACTTGCCCGAGTGGAGGTAGGCATTTTGATCGAGATTAAAGGCGTTAGTAAGACGTTTGTTCAGCGATTAGGCGGCAGCTATCAGGCGCTGGATAATATCACTTTAACGATTGAAAAAGGGGAGTTCGTCTCCTTGCTGGGCCCGTCCGGATGCGGCAAATCGACCGTGCTGAACTTGGTCGCAGGCTTCGATACGCAGAGTGAGGGCGTTATTCAGGTGAATGGGAAAAAGGTGACCGGCGCTGGAGCGGACCGTGTCGTCGTGTTCCAGGAGCATGGACTATTCCCATGGTTGACGGTGCTGGACAATGTAGCCTTCGGTCTCAAGCAGAAGGGTATTGGAAAAAAAGAGCGTTACGAGCTGGCGATGGAACAGATCAAAGCGGTGCATCTCAGCCGGTTTACAGATCGTTATCCGCATGAGCTCTCGGGCGGGATGAAGCAGCGGGCTGCAATCGCTCGGGCGCTTGCCATGGACCCGGAGATTTTGCTGATGGACGAGCCATTCGCCGCTTTGGATGAGCAAACGCGCCTTATTTTGCATAAAGAACTGGAAGAAATCTGGATGCGTACGCGCAAAACGATCCTCTTCATTACCCATAACATTCGTGAATCCGTGATCCTCTCGGATCGTGTATTCGTGATGTCCACGCGTCCTGGGACGATTAAGAAGGAGTTCGCCGTGAAAGCAGCGAGACCGCGGGACAGCGCAGACACCGTACTCCATCATGTGGAGAATTCGATTATGGACGCGCTGGCTGACGAGCTGGAGAAAGTGGTAAGGGAGGAGACTGGCGATGAGTACATCATCAAGAAGAACGATTTTTCTGGTACTGCTTCTGATAGCTTGGGAGGCGGGATTTAGAATATTCGGATGGGGCTGGAAGTTCCCTTCGCCCACCCAAACCTTGCAAGCCTTCTACGACGGGTTGGTGCATGGAGAACTGCTCCAAGCGACAATTGCGAGTATGGCGAGGTTGTTGGTGTCCTTTGCTTTATCTTTGCTGATTGGTACAACCCTTGGGTTCCTATTCGCACGCTACAAAATGCTGGATGATACGCTTGGATTTCTGGTGGTTTCTTTGCAGACTATTCCGAGTATTGCTTGGCTGCCTTTTGCTATTATTTGGTTCGGTCTTAACGAATCTTCGGTCATTTTCATTACAACACTCGGAGCAACCTGGACGATGGCATTGGCCAGCCGTACCGGGATCAAAAATATCCCACCCATTTATTTGCGCGCCGCGCAGACGATGGGAACGGGCAATGGGTTTAATCTATTCGTGCAGGTCATGATTCCTGCTGCGTTCCCGCATTTGATCAACGGTGTTCGTACAGCTTGGGCTTTCGCATGGCGCGCGCTTGTTGCTGGTGAGCTTATTGCCAAAGGGGCTGGGCTAGGCCAGCTATTGCAGGATGGAAGAAATCTTGGCGATACCTCGCTGATGCTGTGTATTGTCATTATTATCGCGGTACTGGGCACGGTATCTGACCACTTCTGCTTCAAGAAACTCGAAGATAAAGTGCTGGAGCGCTACGGCCTCGCTGGCTCGAAGTCTTGAGTAGGGAGTGAGTCGGATGAGGAAACAGGCATGGGTGCTGATGCTGCTTTTGGTCACTGTTTTGGTCCTGAGTGCATGCGGGGAGAAGTTGACTTCTTCTGGCAAGGCTCAGGTTGTTAGGGTCGGTGTGTTTAAAAATGTCACGCACGCTGCGGCGTATATCGCACTGGAAAAAGGTTATTTCGCCCGGGAATGGGGCAGCGAAGTGAAGATCGAAGTTACGGCGTTCGATAACGGCTCTGACTTGTCTATCGCTATGGCGACAGGGGATATCGATGTCGGATTCGTTGGTCCTGGACCTGCGACAACTTTCTTTTTGAAGAGTGGGAATTACCGGGTCGTATCCGGTTCGAATAATGGCGGCGCGGTGCTTGTGGCCCGGAATGGCTCAGGAATTAATAGTGTTAAAGATTTAGTAGATAAAACAATCGCGATTCCGTCCAAAGGAAACACTAACGAAATCTCGCTGCGCATGCTGCTGCAGCAAGAAGGTGTGAGCTTGGGCAGAGGTGCAGAGAGTGCGCACCTCATCGTGCGCTCCCCGTCGGATGCGCTGATCTCCTTCCGTCAGAACGAGATTGATGCGACGCTCATCCCCGAGCCGTGGGGGACACAGATCGAGAAGGCCGGGCTTGGCAAAGTCGTCGCCGACTGGAAGGCGATCCCGCCGAACAACGGCGACTATCCGACGGTCATCATGGTCGCGAGCGACAAGTTCATTGCGCGGCACCGGGATATGGTGAAAGGCGCGATTAAGGCGAACAGGGATGGCATAGCATTCATCCAGAACAGTCCGGAGCAAGCCTATGATCTCATCAACAACCAGCTGAAGCAATACAGCGGCAAAGGGATGGACAAAGGCTTGATCAAAGCTTCGCTGAGCCGTTTGAAACTTACCACCGACGTTGACGTCAAGGTGATGGAGGAGATGGCGAAAGTGTCCATCGATGCCCGCTATATTAAGGGCATTAATAAAAAGGAGCTCGACCTTCGTAATTTCGTCGATTTGTCGATGCTCGAAGAAGTGAAGAATGGGAAATAAATAGAAGAGCCTGATTCATCCAAGTATTGGATGAATCAGGCTCTTCTTTTCTTTAAGGGCAGCCCCGTACACATAAGCGCGTTTTCCGCACTTATGTGTACGGGGCTGCAAGAATAAGCGCGTTTTCCGCGCTTATTCAGTACGGACACTCAGGACGGTCATCAGAGAAGTCCAATTCGACCTCTCAGCTACGGTCGACGAGCTTCGGCTCACGGAACTCTCGCTGAAAGCGCGGAAAACGCGCTTATTTGTACGGGGCTGCAAGAATAAGCGCGTTTTCCGCGCTTATTTGGAGTACGGACGCACAGGATGGTCAGCTGAGAAGTCGATTTCCGACTTCTCAGACACTGTCGACGAGCTTCGGCTCGAGGAACTCCTGCTGAAAGCGCGTTTTCCGCGCTTATTTGTTTTTGTATAGGAAATTAAAGGAAATTATGATTTTCGCAGTCTGTGGATAAGGTGTGCATAAAGTTGGGGATAAGTGGTTGCGCTTCATCACCCGAATGATGATTTTTTTCTGTTAATTGATGTTGGGTTAGGGGGAGGTTTAAGCTTCCGCCTATTTGGCATGGTTAGCTATTGATTTAACTGAGTTGAGTGAGATTGTGGGGGGATACATAAACATATGGGTAAATGACTATGTGTTCTGGATGTTTTTTGACTTAACACGCGCGAATCCCGGGACCCCTTTGTTGTTTGAGTGAGAATATGGAAATATGCATAAGTATTTGACTCGGTAGGTGGCAAACTTTTTCTGATGCTTGTTTTCTGGTGTTTGTTTACTGGTGTTTTTTTCTAATTTTTTTGATCTAAGTGTTTCGTTTCCTAGCTTGTGTTTGTTGGTTTTTTGTAGAAGTGGAGAATTAGCCATTCAATCGCGCCCAGGATTCGCGAAGTTGTACTTCGTGCAACAATTTGCTTGATTTCTTCTATGAAAGCTCCAGATGTTGTACGTTGTACAACAATTTATCCTATTTCCGTGTTATAGAGCTACTTTTGGCTAGAATTGTTGTATTTTTTACAATAATTCGCGGGGAAAACATGGATTTTCCTGTCTAAAGTTGTAGAAATACAACATTACACACGGGCTAGCAAGCAAATGTTTAAACATATACGTAATTCGAACTGCATCAACCTACACAAAATGACGAAGGATGGCGTAAGCTGTCTTTTTTTATTCACTGCACAGTGATCCATTAGTTATTTACAGAAAATTAAGAATATTAAATGAAATTTGTGTTGTCAAACGGAGAAAATGGATTTATACTGGAAATAGTTTCAATATGAAAGCGATTCCATATAACGTTGCTTGTGTAATTCCAGCTCATTTTTTTATTTTATGCAATATGGAATCGGTACCAGATGTTTTTGCAGAAACCCATAGGAAGGTGGTCATAACATGGAAACGAATCTGCCGCAAGCTAGAGTTGGCGCTGCGGTGAAGAAGAAAAATGCTGATCTGGGGAAAAGAATACTACAGCACAAGCAATTATATCTCATGCTCCTTCCCTGTATTGTATTTTTCGTTATTTTTTCGTATATCCCGATGGGTGGACTCATGCTAGCCTTTAAGGATTATCAGTTTAACAAGGGAATCCTTGGTAGCCCTTGGGTGGGGTTGACGTATTTCAAAGCCTTTTTTAACGACTATCAAAGCGGGAAGCTGATTACAAACACATTGATTATCAGCAGTATCAAAGTATTTTTGGGGCTGCCTTTCCCGATTCTGCTTGCGCTGATGTTCAATGAGGTTAGAAGCCGAAGATTTCGCGGGATCACACAAAGCATATCCTATTTGCCGCATTTTCTTTCCTGGGTTATCGTCATTGGCCTTATGCAGCGGGTGCTTGCTCCCGAAACGGGACTGTTGAACGAGGCGATCCGATTCTTCGGCGGAGATGGAAGCACTTTTTTCATGATGGAGAGTAAGTACTTTTATCCACTCATGTTTGGAAGCCATATTTGGCAAAGCATAGGCTGGGATTCCATCATTTATTTAGCCGCTATTGCCAGTATTAATCCTGAGCTGCATGAAGCCGCTAAGATTGATGGCGCTAATAAATGGCATGAAATCTGGCATGTTACCTTGCCGGGTATTCGGTTAACGATTTCGATCCTGTTTATTTTGTCGCTGGGCAGCATTCTCCAGGCGGGATTTGATCAAATTTATCTCATGAGAACACCAGGGAATATGGAATTAGCCGATATTCTTGACACCTATATCATTCGTGTAGGCCTTCAAAATGGACAATACGGCTATGCGACGGCTGTTGGTTTAATGCAGGGTGTTATTGGACTGATTCTTGTTGTAACTGCTAATCGAGCCTCCAAAAAGTTTTTTGACGAATCAGTATGGTAACGTTACCATGGTTTCCGCTTTTCAACTGTTGAAGGGAACCTTTGAGTGTTATTCATAAAAATTGAAGGATAAGGGGAGTATTGTATGAGCAAAAGATGGGTCAAATGGGTAACCATGCCTTTGGCAGCGAGTTTACTGCTTGCCGGTTGTGAAAGTTCCAGTCAACCAGCAGGTGGAGGAGACAATGCGAGCTCAACACCGTCAACCACAGCCAGCAGCGGCAAGCCCGCAACTTGGATTGCAGACCGGACAATCAAAGGTCTTCTGTTTATTGACAGCGATGATATAACGAAAGACATCAATCCGGAGATTGCCAAGAAGCTGAAAGAAATGACAGGGATTACTTTGCAAATGGATGGTGTAAACTCGCAGCATGCGATTGACGGTCTGATTGCAGGGCTGGCTTCCAATGATTTACCGGACTTCATCGTTTATTATCTGAATAACAGCGGTCGTCAAGAAATGCCAGTCATTCTGAAAGCTGCCAAAGAAAACATGTTCACTGACCTGACTCCTCTTATCAAAGGTACAAAGATATACAGCAAATATTTGGATGATAAATATTTGCCGCTTGATACGAAGAATGGTGTCATGTTCCGTCCGGAATTTAACGGCTCCAGTTACTTTGTCCATATGAACATTCCAAGAGAGGGCGGCTACGAAGAACGCAAGTATGTCGGAGGACCTTTCATACGCAAAGATATTGCCGAAGCGCTGAAGGTTGATCCTCGAACGATTAAAACAACGGATCAAGTGTATGAATTGGCCCAGAAGATCAAAGATGGCAATTTCAAAGATAAAAACGGAAAAGTGGTTACCCCCCTTGGACCTAGATATTGGGGCAATAGCAATCACGAGAATGGAGCCCTGTTCAATGATATGACCTGGGGAGCGACTGACCAACACTTCGAAAAGAACAAGGAAGGTAAAATTGTTCACGAAAGCAAGACGGAATATCCGATGAAGCGTATTGAGTTCGTTCAGAAGCTTTTGAAGGATAAACTAATGGCTCCTGATTATTACGCGATGGAGGAAAACAAAGCGACTGAAGGAGCTATTAACGGTTCATTTGGCATTATCGGCGATATGCATAGCTATTTGGACTTCAATAAAGATATGAGCTATCTTCCGCTTGGACCTATTAATTCTGTGGATGGAAACTACCGGATGTCCGTTGACTATAAGAGCGGGTCCTTGGCCTGGTCGATTCCGAAAACAACGAAAAATCCGCAGGATATCGTCAAATTCGCTGATTTCCTGGCCAGTCGTGAAGGCAAGCTGCTCTGGCAGTATGGTCTAGAGGGAAGAGACTTTACGCTGGATGCCAAAGGCAATCCGTTGGTCAAAAAAGAAGTATTGGAGCTACGGAACAAAGATCCGAAAGCGGCAATGGAGCTTGGCTTTGAGGGAGTAGGGAATAGCTGGGGAGGCTATCTCGGCAGTACGGATATCAACAGGCTGGGTGATTTCGGCGAAATGATGTATGGCGATGCTGTTTCACCGGAAGCCAATGCGACACCTCTGAAAATTGCCGAGTACTGGGGCTATGACGAGAAAAAGAAAAACGCAATCATTAACGACGGCTATCGTCCGCTTTCATTTATTAACGAGCTAGCGACAGGCAATGAATTAAAAACAGCGTTAACGAACTACAATGATAGCGTCATTCGTGCGTTCTATGCCAAAAGCATGGATGAAGCGCAAAAAATTCTAGATGCATCGAAGAAGCAATTGCAGGCAGCTGGCTTGGACAAATTCGAAGAACTGCTTATGAAGAAGGACAGCGATCCTAAAACAAAGGTTATTCTCAAATAATGAATGGATGAGTAGGGAAGCGGGCGCTCCCCCAGATCATGGCGGGAGCGCACTTCTTAGTACGAGGAGAGATTAACGTGGGAAATGAATTTTATAAGCTCTCAGCAGGTGAAAAAATATTTAAGTTCGTTAATTATGCACTCATTATTCTCCTGTGCCTGTCCATCATATTGCCTTTTCTAAATATACTGGCACTTTCCTTTAACGCAGGTAAGGATGCGGAAAGAGGAGGAATCTATTTCTGGCCCCGCGTTTGGACGCTTGAAAATTATCGTGAAGTGTTTACATCGGCTAATATCGGAAAGGCATTTGCCATATCCATATTTCGTACGGCTCTAGGCACCATTGCAGGCGTGTTTTTAGCAGCTATGGCTGCTTATACGCTAAAAAGCAAGACGATGCCGGGCGTACGATTTTTTACGCTTATGGTCTTTTTTACGATGTTGTTCTCTGGCGGCATTATTCCTTATTATATGCTGCTCAAAAGTCTACATTTGACCAATACGATCTGGGTCTATGTCCTTCCTGGACTATACAGTGCATGGAATTTGGTAATCATGCGGACGTTTTTTCAGCAAATTAGCATCAGTCTAGAGGAATCGGCAAAGCTGGATGGCTGCAGCGACTTTGGTATTTTTATGCGGATTATCATGCCGCTCAGCAAGCCTGTGCTGGCAACTATCTCCTTGTTTACAGCCGTGACTCATTGGAATGATTGGTTCACAGGGGCATTTTTTGTCCGAACCGCTTCGCTTAGACCTTTATCGACCTTGCTGCAGGAAATGCTGACCAAACAGGATGCGATTCGGGAATCCTTGATGCAGGCCGCCGGCACGACGCAATATCAAATGCTTGAGCGCATGCAGCTTACGGGAGATTCCCTGAAGATGGCGACGATCATCGTGGTTGTGGCACCGATTATTGTTGCCTACCCTTTTATTCAAAAGTATTTTGCCAAGGGTGCGATGATTGGATCGGTTAAAGAATAGACGCCAAAAAGGAGAGGTTGTAAGTGACTGTAATAACAAATCCTTATGACAGAGAAGGTATCTGGCTGCGAGGCAGCTTTCATAACCACACGACTAACAGTGACGGGCATCATCCGCTTTCTACGGTGTACAGCATGTATCATGATTATGATTTTCTAGGCATATCGGATCATGATCTGATTACCGAGCATGAGGGTGAGCACACGATAGGGACTGTATTTGAAGCCATTGAGGTGAGCAGTTCGCAAACGCATATGCTGCTTGTCCACCCTCCGAGATCTCTCATGGACGGCTACTCCAATGAATTTTCGATTACCAATTATCAGAGACTTTCCGATCTATGTGTGGAGAACGGCGGCTTATCCATATTGGCTCATCCGAACCGTTTTTTCTCCCATTATTGGCGGCATGAGGATATGCTCAGCATGCAGAGGTACAATGGCATTGAGGTTGTGAATGGGGACGGAAATCCAGAATACGATATCGCGTTCGATAAATGGGATTACCTATTGTCCGCAGGGCGAAGGGTATGGGGTTTCGGAAATGATGACTCACACGTCTATGGGCAGGAGAAACGAGCCTGGAACATGGTGCTCACAGAAGAAAATACGAATGGAGCTATTCTTACCGCGATTCGTGAAGGCAGCTTTTATGTTTCTACAGGCTATGGATTTGATGGAATTCGGGTAGAAGACGGTCAAATTATTTATGATCTTCGGTCGAGCCCATTCTATGATAAAATGTATAAATATGTGACATTGATCGGTAAAGAAGGCCGTATACTGCATGAGGAAACAGGAAGAATCAATCAAGTGAAGTATAAGGTCAAGGGCGATGAAGGATATATCCGCATTGCTGTCTACTTAGAAGGTGGATTTGGAGCGTTTGCTCAGCCGATATTTGTCGAATAACAGAGAAAATGTGCATGCTGCAAGTAAGGAAGGATGATAATCATGGCGCCAAAAATTAAAGATGTAGCCAAGAAAGCGGGAGTATCCGTAACCACAGTTTCCAGAGTGTTAAACGGAGAAAAATACGTGAAGGACGATCTGAAGGCCAAAGTGAAACGCGTAATTGAGGAGCTTGGTTATGCCCCAAGCCACATCGCGAGGAGTTTGGTCCGGAAGAAAACGAACCTGATTGGCGTCATTGTTCCCGATCTGACATCAAGCTTCTATTCCACTATTTTGAGCAGTATCGAGGAAACGGCGAGCTTGAATGATTATAACCTACTGGTTTGCAACATTATCGAGGATACGGATAAAGAGCTAAAATATTTGAATGTGTTTAAAGAGATGCGTGTAGACGGCATTATTATTATGCATGAAAAATTAAGCGATGACATTCGCAGTTTTATTAATAAATTGGATATCCCGGTCATCTTTTCAAGTGTAAGACCTGTAGATCATAAGTTCGTTTCTGTCATTATCGATGATTACGAGGCGGCCTATGATGCGACCCGTTATTTAATTGAGCTCGGACACGAGCGAATTGCCTTTATTGGCGGGGATATGAGAGATATCACCTCAGGACAGAACCGTTATGTGGGCTATCGCAATGCTCTCAAAGATCACCGGGTCAGGACTATGAATGACTATATCCGGTTCGGTGACTATAAGACGCAGAGCGGATACAATCTGATGAAGGAACTGCTTGCCTGTGAGCCTCGTCCTACCGCTTTATTTGCAGTAAGTGATGATATGGCGGTTGGAGCTATGAACTGCATTCATGACCATCAGCTAAAAGTGCCGGACGATATATCCATCATCGGCTTTGATGGAAGCCAACTGACGGAGCTCGTTCGTCCACGCTTGTCCTCCATGGAGCAGCCTATTCAGGACATGGGGAAAATTACGGTGGATACGCTGATTGAATTAATTTCAGATCCTACATTCAGTCCGCGGGAAGATTTGATCTTGGGACATAAACTTGTCGTTCGCGACAGCTGCAGGGCCTATCAAACTGAGAGATAGGACAGAGAACGGAGCGGGAGAGGAAGTGCGGAATGAACAAATTTGATGCGGTTGTCATCGGCGATGCCAATATTGATTTAGTAGTGGTGGGCTGTAATCAGATTCCGCTGCCTGGACAAGAAATTTTTGTCGAAGATATGTTGATGCATGTAGGCGGAGGTGCGGCTCTATTCACGATCTCGTTAGCGAAGCTAGGGCTGCATGTAGCATTTAACGGTGTTCTTGGAGATGATGGCTACGGTCATTATATCCGGGAACAGTTTGGTCGATATGGTATCGATACTAGTCTGATCCTGACTAGCCAAACGAGTCGTACAGGCATAACGATAGCGATTAATCCGGAACAGGATCGTTCTTTCATTACCTATGCAGGATCAAACGCGGAGATGCAAGTAAGCGAGCTGGATTTAGCTCAAGTAGCGTCAGGCAGACATGTCCACGTAACCGGTTATAGAGGACGACGCAACCATGACGAATTCGTTGCTATGGCTAAGAAGTTGAAAGAGATGGGAGTCACACTTTCCTGCGATGTAGGGTGGGATGATACCGGAGAATGGCATTCCGGGGTGTTTGAATTGATGCGTTATGTAGATGTCTTTCTGATGAACGAAACCGAGGCGCACCACTATACGGGCTTCGAACACATAGATGACAGCTTAAGCTATATGTCGGGCTTCTGCAAGCATGTTGTAATCAAGCTCGGACCGCAAGGAGCCGTAGCTATGAAAGACGGTTTGCAAACGTCTTGCCCCGGATTCTCGGTCAAAGCCTTAGATACGACAGGAGCAGGAGATTCATTTAATGCCGGTTACATGTATGGGTTCTTAACAGGGTTAAATGTCGAGACTTGCCTGTTATATGGCAACGTTTGTGGAGCCATGTCCGTCGGAGCTTATGGCGGCAGCACCGGTACCCCGGATCGGGAAGGGCTGGAAGCTTTTATTAGGCAAAATAAAGAACAGGGATCTGACCATTCTGAGGTGGTATAACGAGGGATTTGTCGATGATTTGAAACTGCGATTAGAAAGGGGCAGGGATGAATGGCGGACGATCTGAGGTTCCGGGAGGACGGGACATTTACTATTGTACAGCTCACGGACTTGCATATAGGAGGCGACAAGGACAATGAAGAGGATTTGAGGACGCTCGCTTTAGTCAGTGCGGTGCTGGCGGCGGAGAAGCCGGATCTCATCGTGTATACGGGCGATCTGATTTCAAGCTATGGCGTATCTGACTCTTCAGCATCCTTTCGCAGAGCTATTGCTCCCGCAGTTGAGTCAGGTGTACCCTGGGCGCACGTATTCGGTAATCACGATGCGGAGGCGGATGTGACACGTGAGGAACTGATGGCGATTGCATTGGAGCATAAGACCTGCTACTCGCAAGCAGGACCATTAGATCTCAGCGGCGTTGGCAATTACATGCATACGATTCAAAGCGTGCAATCCGGTAAACCGGCTGCTGTTCTTTATTTTCTCGATTCCGGCGTGATGGCACCAGAATCAGTGGGCGGCTATGCTTGGATTGCCTCGGATCAGGTGCATTGGTATAAGCAGCAGTCGCTTGCTCTCCGCGAACGGAGCGGGGCTATATTGCCTGGGCTCGCGTTTTTCCATATTCGCTTCCTGAATACAACGATGTATGGAATCTGGGGAAAGTGAGCGGTACCAAGCACGAAGAGGTATGTTGTCCCAAACTCAACAGCGGTTTGTTTGCTGCCATGGTGGAAATGGGTGATGTGATGGGAACCTTTGTCGGTCATGATCATGACAATGATTACTGTGGTACGCTGCATGATATTCGGTTATGTTTTGGCAGAGTGACAGGCTGCAGCACCTACGGAGACTTACCTCGGGGTGCTCGCGTTATTCGTCTGCAAGAAGGAAGGCATTCCTTTGAAACATGGCAGCGGCTAGAAGATGGAGGTATCTTAAGATGACGTTTACGGTTGGTGGAGAAAATGATGCCCAGACTCTCATTGTTCCCATCTGCTCGGACGACATCGAAGAGATGGGAGCGACACGCCTTCCTTCATGGCTGCAAGCCTATTCACTTCTGCCGCATATGGGAGAACGAGGAGCGCTGACTTGGCTTCATGGCCGTATTGGAGAACGTCACGCGCTGCTGGTTGGTTGTGGAGAGGCCTCGCGCCTGGATACGGAACGAATCCGCGAGGCAGCGGGCAATGCAGGACGTGCGATTCATAAGCACAAGAAAGCGCGAGTAGGCATAAATTTGGGCGAGCTGCTGAAGCGCTGTGAGCATTCGGTTGTCATGAGCGAAACGGAAGCAGTAACCGCTTGGGTGGAAGGCTGGAAGCTTGGCACCTATGCGTTCGAGGTATATCGGACGAAACAGACCCAACAAGCGGAAGTAAGCTTGCACTTTCTCACTGAAACAGAAGCAGATGTAGTAAAGGAAGAGGAAGCAAGATTCGAAGTGTTGAACGAAGCGGTACGATGGGGATGCATTTATGCAGAGGGAGCGATTCTAGCCCGCAATCTCGCGAATGAGCCTCCCAATATGCTGCGTCCGAAGACTCTTATCGAGAAGACGATGGAACATTTTGCCCATACGAAGGTTGAGGCTGTCGTTTATGAAGGGGAGCGTCTGGAGCAGCATGGTATGGTCGGCTTGATTGCCGTGGGCAAAGGCAGCAAGTATCCTCCAGCGCTTCTGGAGCTGCGCTATTGTACAGATGAGGCATTGCCGCTTACGGCTCTAATTGGTAAAGGTATTACTTTTGATACAGGTGGTATCAGTCTGAAAAAGGATTTCGATATCAGCGATATGCGAATGGATATGGCTGGGGCGGCTGCCGTGATAGGCGCGCTTGATATTCTTGCTGCTGGGGACGTTCGGGCGAACGTTGTTGTGCTGATTGCTGCTGCCGAAAATATGCCTGACGGGGAGGCATTGCTGCCTGGCGAGGTGCTGCAATATCCGAATGGTGTATCGGTTCAGGTGGGCAATACGGATTCGGAAGGCCGCTTGGTGCTAGCCGACGCTTTAATTCATGCTCATCGCCTTGGGGCAGTGGAAGCCGTTGATATTGCGACCTTGACCTATTCTTGCGGAGCCGCGCTGGGTTCCAAGTATGCTGGAATCTGGGGGGAGGACGCTATGGTGGCGGAGATCGTACAAGCGGGGAAGCAAGTGAGCGAAAAAGTGTGGCAGCTCCCGCTTGTCGATGAATATGAGGCTTACCTGCATAGTGATTATGCGGATATCTGCAACATCAGCAGGGTCGGAGAAGCAGGGGCTACGACGGCAGCTTTATTTTTGCGTAAGTTCGTCCAGCCATCGCTTCGTTGGGCCCATATCGATATGGCCTCTTTAAAAGATGTATCGTCTGCTCAAGGCTGGCATTCGGCAGGTGCGACCGGTTACGGGGCCCGCTTGCTCGCGCAGTTTGTGCGCAATCGGGTGTCCAATGAAAACGTGATTTCCCAAGGGGATAGCCGTTTGCTTTAGTACCGTTATATCCTCACGATTGTGATTAATATTCGCAGGTAAGAAACACGGAAATTCTCAGCATCAGAAAGCTCTCCTTCCTTGGCAGCCTGCTCCGCTCATAAATTAGGAATAATTATCCAATATTCGGACTGGTTAACCGAACGAATTCGCATTATAATAATCTCAACGAGACGAAGAACGTCCCGCTCCATTCCTCAACAGATGGAGCTGGGTCGTTTTTTTTTTCATTTGTGAGGGGAGGTTGAAGATGACGTTTGAGAAGTCACATGCTTATTTTATTCAGAACCATTTACAGAGGCGAAGGGGAGAAAGAAGAGGCCGCTTGGAGCGAGGACACCGGGAAGCCGAGAGATTATTTTGCAGGAACATATGGTGGCCTCTCCTAGGAAATTTCGACGATTTACATCCGGAATTCGAAGTACTCGATTGGCGCGGCCTATCCTATTTCTGCGATTTCGCCTGGCTGACGCAAGCTGTAAAACTGATCATCGAAATCAAAGGTTTCGGTTCGCATGTTCGGGATATGGACAGACAAAAATACTGCAACGAACTGAACCGGGAAACATTTCTATCTGCTATGGGATTCCAGATCATATCTTTTGCCTATGATGACGTTGCTCATCGTCCAGAGCTATACATCACGTTATTGCGTATGCTGCTTAGTCGCTATCAGTCGCAATCATCTCCCGCAAGCTCGAGCAGCGTGTCGGAGAGGGAAATCGTTCGTCTCGTCTGCAGACTCGCTCGTCCGCTGCGGCCTATTGATGTAGTGACTCATTTAGGCATCAATCACCGAACTGCCGTTCGAACGCTGCAGTCGCTCTGTACGAAAGGATGGTTTTTCGCTGTTACAGGAGCAGCAGGCAAAAACATCGTGCGATACGAACTTCAACGAAGCGCAGTTCAGCTTTTGTAGAATAAATGCAATTATACATCCATTTACCTCATATTTAGCTCGATAAATATAATCCCTGCAAAAATACACTTTTCTGCGACTCTTCTCAAGTTCAGGCAGAAATTCTGCAATAATACTGTATATTTGCAGGAATTTCTTCCAAACAGTCTGACTCGATTGAAAAGACTGCACTTACGCAGGCTTTGTTAGCTGCCTTGAATTCGCTCTAACTAGGAATTCAATTAGGGAGGTTCGAGGCTTCGAGGAGTCAAAGAGCTCCACAGACTCTACTTTTACCGTTTTCAGGAGCGAGAGAAGGTATGGTGCCATTGCATTGCACAGAACAAAATAGAGACCGCCCACAACCTGGCCAAAAAGGCCAGCTGATAGGCAGTCTCTATTTTTGCTTACTTCCAATGTTTAGTTCCCGCCAGAAGCAGCCTGCTGCTCGTTCTTCTGCTGTTTATGTGCTTTGGCATCGATGACTTTGCCGTTGCCTCCGCCTTTGTCACTAACAGCTGCGAGGTTCATCGCACTGCTTCCTTGGAAAATGCCGCCCTCCTGAATAATGAAGGAGCGGACATCGATATTGCCAACCAGCACGCCGGAGCTGGTCACGATGAGCTTGCCTTTGGTGTGGATATTGCCTTTCACCTTGCCGGCCACGATGACATCGCGTGCTTGGATGTTGGACTGCACAACGGCGTTCTCGCCAATCGTGATGTCGCCTGCGCACTCAATGTCGCCGTTCATCTGGCCTTCGATGCGAAGGCTGGCCTCGGACATGATTTTTCCCTCACAAATCGTACTGCCCCCGATCAATGTGTCGGTAGTTTTCGTATCGATTCGCTTCGTCTTTGAGCTTCCAAGCATTAGGGTTCATCCTTTCTATTGGTAATAAGATAAGGGGAGGGGTCAATCTGGACGCCGTTCTTATGAACTTCATAATGCAGATGGGAGCCCGTACTTCGTCCCGTGGATCCGAGTAGGCCGATCTTTTGACCTTTCGTTACTGATTCTCCGCGTTTGACGAGCATTTTATTCAGATGCATGTACTCCGTTTGTATCCCTCGAGAATGATCGATAATAATATGATTGCCATGTTCGTTGTCGAAGCTGGCTTCTACGACTTTACCTGCAGCAGTGGCATACACGGGGTCATTGGTCTCACCATCGAGGTCAAGCCCGGCATGCTTGGTCGGCTTAAGCGTAAAAGGGTCTCTTCGTATGCCGAAACCTGATGTAATAAGGTGGGTCGTCGTTGGCCAAAGTGTCGGTGTAATGCTGCGTAGACGCTCGGCTTCTTCCAGCCTGACTTCGGATTCGCTCAAATTCACAAGAAGGGCGTTAATATCCCCAACTAACGAAGTTAGTCCTTGTTTGGTGCTGCTGACCAAAGTAGTTACTTCTTGTGAGGTAACAGGGACCTCGCTGCCACCGACGTCAGAGCGTACGCCACCCAGAGATTCTGTACTCTCCATAGAAAGCTTTTTGCTTGTCCCGTTTGTTCCTTCTGGCTGGCTCATTAACTGAATGACATGATCCAGTTTCTTAATTTCTTCTAACTTCACCTTAAATTCATTCGCTTGCTGGGATAAGTCAATCAAATTGTTTTGAAGCTGTTCCAGTTCGCTATTTTTAAGTGTAATTTGATTAACCAGTTGGCGTTCTTGTCCATCGAACGTTTGCTGCATGCTGGTTCTCGTTTGATGGGAGTAGATATTCATTAAGTAAATCGTGACAAAAAATCCAATCAACACGAGCAGGATCAAGCTTGGCACAATATATAGACTGCTGTGTGGAAGCTTGAATCTTACGGTTCGGTGGTTGGCGCCCGGAATGATCATTAAGGTGAGTTCTTTTTTACCCCAGATGAATTTCAACCGATCCTCTTCCTTTCCGTAACAATGTCCCCCTCCTTGATTCGATTGTATTCGTCAATGGGATGAGTCATGCCTAATTTATTATTTTGCTAGATAGGGATGTCAGTCATTTTTGTAGCTTAAGTATTACTTAGTGTTGCTTAACATAAGCACAATACGCTATGGGACATACTAAATCTGCCAATTTAAAATAGGTATGGGGCTCAACTTTTCCTGTGAAAGTTACGTCTATAAGATGGATGAAGGATTAGATAGGAAGGGAGCTATGATGATGTTGAGAAAAACATTTACGCTTTTGGCAATAACATTATTCGCACTTACAGGTTGTCAATCTTCTGGTACAGCAAGCGGAACAGGGAATGCTTCCAATTCACCTGCACCTAGTGCAACGATCACGCCACAACCGACAATGGCGGCTGACACGCCAGCTCCTGGTTCGACAGCGGTTCCTAATAAAGGGAATGAAACACCATCGAAGGTATCGATGAACGGGGTAACCGCGGTAAGGCTGGCTGATGCCAAATCCGGCTGGATCGGCGGCAAAGGTTGGATCGCACGGACAGATGATGGCGGCGTGAAATGGAAGGTTCAATATGAGGGGACAGGCGACATTAAGCAGTTGTTCGCTCTGAATAATCAAGATGCTTGGGCAGCAATCGGTGATGAAGGTAAACTGCTAAGTACGAAGGATGGTGGTCAGCACTGGACAACCGTTGGTAAAGTGCCGAATCAGGCATTCCTTCATTTTGTATCGAAGACGGAAGCATTTAGCGGAAATGCACACACCGTGGATGGAGGCGCAAAATGGACTTCCCTGCCAGTACCCGAGGGAATTAAAGGGGACGCCTATTTCCATGATGCCAATCATGGATGGGCAGTTAGACAAGTCAAAGATCAAATAGAAGTCCAGCGCACACAGGATGGCGGCAAGACATGGAATAAGGTGATGTCGCGCAATACAGCAGCTTCACTAACCGGTGTCGTTATTCGTTCTGTAGGTGTAAACGATGTTTGGGTTGAGTTCATTGGTGAATCGGGGATGACCCAAACCTCGTATTCGTTGTTTCACACGAAAGATGGCGGGAAGAACTGGCTGACGGTTCTGGCAAACAGCACCGCCGGAGGTGGACCAGCCCCTGGTTTCCCTGCGGGTGAGAACACAGGGCCGAAGAACACGGGCAGCAAGCCGGGACCTCTATACGTCGTGAGTCCAGACGTAGCTTATATGGGCGGGCAGTGCCCGAGCTGCGACAAACCGAATTCCGTCGGGTGGACCAAGGACGGCGGCAAGACCTGGGTGAACGGCAAGGAGTCGTTCACAGGTTACGGTGAACTGCTGCTGGCTATGGCAGACATCAATCAAGGCTGGCTCATCACGAATGGCAATGAGCAGCCAAGCGTGATGTACACCACCGCTAGCGGTGGCGTCAGTTGGAACAAGGTGCATACGTTTGATGCAGCGAAATGAAGAAGAAGCCTTTCTGGAAGCAGAGACCTGCTGATAGAAAGGCTTTTTCCCTGTCTAATTCACCCATGAAATCCCATCGGCGTTCTGTAACTCCCCCAAAAGTTCCAAGTTATTCGGTCCCAAAGTACTGTTCACCGACTGGAACCCGATTAGTAGACAAAACATCGCTTACAGTACCAACGTGCAATCCTTTATTCTTTACAGCGGTAATCATGCCATCTAGGGCTTTACTTGCTGATGGAGTAGGATGCATGAGGATTAAAAAACCATTGTCCACTTTTGTATTTATTTTATGAATAATGGTTTGCGGGCTTGGATTTCTCCAATCAATCGTATCTAACGTCCACAACACTGTATTCAGCTTCATACTTTGAGCAACTTCAACGGTTTCTTTATCGAAATCACCCGACGGGGGAGCAAACCATCGGTTTTTTACCTGTAGTTCTTGGGAGAGCAGTTTCTCGGTTTTCGAGATTTCTTGGTAGGCTTGGCTGTTGCTTAATTGGCTCATTTTTTTATGAGAATACGCATGATTGGATACTTCATGACCGCGGTTCAGGATTTGTTTGGCCGTGGTCACATTTTTTTTCAGCCAAGATCCGTCCAGAAAGAAAGTTGTTTTTACATGATGCTTGTCCAGTGTATCAAGAATTAGTGGTAGATATTCATTTCCCCATGCAACATTGATCATGAAGGAAACCATGGGTTTTTGAGGGTTGCCGCGATAAATAGGGGCTGCTCCTAACTGGTTAAGATGAATCTCTGGCGGTATTTCCTTATATACATAATGAATAGATCTGCCGCCAAGGTTGTTCTTATTCATTTCGTATGTCTTTTGAATATCGACTTCCAGACCATTGTATCCAGGGATAGCACCTTCAACACGATCAATTCTGGCGGAAATAGGTAAGATTCGCTTTTTTGGAGCTTCATTCATAATCTCGGTCATGACGGAATCGCCAGCGGATGCTGTGAATCCAGACAAAACCGGCAGCGCACAAAGGATCAAACAATAACGCAGCTTAAAATGTGCCATTGCAAAGCACTCCATTTCAAATCACTTTTTAGATTTAGGCATATCTATGTCTGTCTAATTAATTTTTGCAGGGAGAGCTTTGTTATAGTTTAGAAGCTGTGAAACGGTAACAAGTTGATATCCTCTATTTTTTAATTCTGGCAAAATGATTTTCAAGGCTTCTATGGTCTGTGTAGGACCTTCAATATAGTCATGAAATAACACAATATTTCCGTTTTTCGCATTCTTTAATACGCGATTTACAATCTTGTTGACTCCTGGCGTACTCCAATCCTTTGTATCCAATTGCCAACTCCACATAATCATCTTATAGCCTTCAGCCCGGACAGTAGCTACAAGCCGTTCATTATAAAATCCTCCAGGTGGGCGAAACAATAGGCATCGCTTTCCTGTTGTGTCATAGATAAGTTCCTCTGTTTTATTAATTTCTTTTTTGATATTGTTTTTTTTGCTTAGATAGGCGTGGGTATATGTATGATTAGCTATCTCATGGCCCTCGCGTATGGTTTGATTTAGAACGTCAGGGTAAAGCTTTACTTTATTGCCAACAACGAAAAAAGTGGCTTTAGCTTCGTACTGTTTTAGCAGTTCCAGAATCTGAGGTGTGTACGCAGGGTGAGGACCATCGTCGAACGTTAGTGCAATGACTTTTTCATCGGTGTTTACTTCCCAAACGATTTCTCCGCGTGTCTCATAATAAGCTCGATCTTTCTTAGGGGCAGAATTAGCATTAGCAGCAGGCTGGATCAAAAAAAGACAAATACACAATATCAAGAATATTCTCATGGTGTTCTCCTTTATACAAGTAGGTGACAAAATTATAATCTCCAATTAATCCAATCCAATTCAATATTCATTTGGAGCGTATAGCTCTTATGGTTATTTTGAACAAAAAAAGACATGCTGCGCAGGGCAACATGTCTTTTTGCATCATCTTATTAGGGCTTAGGTTGATCACCGCCATTATTTCCGCTTCCGCTGCTGCTCCCATTCGCATTCGCGTTTCCATTGAAAAACGTATTCGTCAATGCACGAATCTTCTCCATGAATTTCCCGTATCCATAACCGGTAAGAAACGCCACACTGATACGAGCGGCCATCGAGTCTCCGACTTGCAGCAGCAGAATGCCGCTCTCGAATAAGACGATCGTAATAATCGCTGATCCGAAGCATAGTATTGGACGCATCAGGTACCAGTACACCCATTGGGTGGTGAGGTCATGGTAATGCTCATGGAACATGCGCAGTCCATACAGCGCTCCGCCTAAAGCTCCCGCAAATCCAAAGCTCACATACTCGTGGTACAGATTTACGTCGACACCAAGCAGCTTCCCCTGAACAGAGTCGCTGCCCAGCAGAGCCATCATCCAGAGGCTTCCGACGAACCAGATAAGCAAATAAGTGAAGATGAACTGCTTGCCAAATCGGTGAAGGGGATCCATAAATAAAACACCGCCCTTTACATGGTTAATACCATTGTATGAGCGGTGTTGTTGTTGATGCCTGCAGATAGGAGCGCTTCTCCGATAACTTTAGGTATTGAATGATCGCTGCGGAGCAGTCTTGCGCCGTATATTTTTGGTGGTTACGGATGTCCATCCTGCGTTTCACAAGTTCCGGATACTGTTCAAGCAGCAAGTTGAACCAGTGATCTATCATCTCTAGTGATATAATTTTCTGACCATAACCCTGTTCCTGAAAATAGTCGCAGTTCGTCTCTTCTTGACCTGGAATTGGACTGTAGAAGAGCATCGGAATACCTTTGGCCATCGCTTCTGTACAGGTCATCCCGCCAGGCTTCGTAATGAGCAGATCGGAGATATCCATCAGCTTGTTAATCTCGCTTGTGTAACCGATCAGATGTATGTTAGGCTGCCGGAATACGTCTTCCTCGAGTAGTTGTTGACGCGCTTTTTCATTCGTCCCCAAGCAGATAATAAGCTGGATATCCTTGCTCCAACTTGCCAAGTACGTCAGCAGTTCTTCTTTTTCTTCTTTTTTAAATACACCCCAACCGCCGCCCATTACCATAACCGTGGGCATTGCTTTTAGACCGAATTCTTGGCGAATCTGCTCTTTGCTATGTTCCAAACGGAAATTAGGATGCACAGGAATCCCTGTGACTTCAACATGTGTTTCCGGCACGCCGCGGCCAATCAAGCGTTCTCTTACCATCGGTGTTGAAACCAAATATTTGTCTACAGCCGGATCAATCCATGTGCCGTGAACGTCGTAATCGGTGATGACGGTGAAGAGGGGAACAGCAAGTCCAGCTCTTTTGAGACGAGAGACAATAATGCTCGGAAAAGGATGCGTGCAAACGATGACATCTGGTTTTAGCTGTTTGATGATCGCTTTTGTTTGGGAGTAGAAAATACGGTGCAGAATAAGCCCTGCAACGCGGCTAGGCGTCTTTTCATATTGATTACGGTAAAGCATACCATAGAGTTTGGGTTGTGATGTAACCGTGCGGCGGTATGCCGAAAAGATCCAAGGTGCCAAGGTAGGATGCAAAAAAGCACCAAGCTCGATCACACGTGTAATAATCTCAGATGAGCTCTGCCTAAGCTCCACTGAAAGCGCGTGAGCCGCTTGCGTATGACCTTTCCCGAAGCCCTCGGATAAGAGCAAAATCCGTTTTTTTCGCAAGGAACTCACCTTTCTTAATAAAACCATATCTTTGTAACCTATAGATAAGTATTGCCTTTAAATTTGTGAAGATTTCCGCTTTGATGCGTAACATTTACGACACACAGGTACATAGCTTTCATTACCGCCAATTTGAATCTGTTCGCCGTGGAAGATCGGTTCTCCATCTTTGCAGCGCATATTCATGATCGCTTTTTTGTCGCAGTACCAGCAAACCGTTTTGATCTCCTCGATCGTGTCAGCTACAGCTAATAAAGCATCGCTTCCTTCGAATAATTGCCCCATGAAATCAGCCCGGAGCCCATAAGCAATAACGGGAATATCCAATTCGTCCACAATTTCAATTAATTGAGCAACCTGCTCTTTATTCAAAAACTGCGCTTCGTCAACCAAAATGCAGTTTGGGCGTTCTGTGCTCGCGAGTGCAATCATATCCAAGTTCTTGTCTACGACGGTAGCGACCTTTTGCATGCCAATTCTGGAGACGACTTTGCCAACCCCAAAACGGTCATCTACGACGGACGTGAGAAGCAGTACTTTCTTTCCTTGTTCTTCATAATTGTGTGCAACACGTAAAACTTCAATGGATTTGCCACTGTTCATGGTGCCATAACGGAAATACAATTTTGCCAAGCTGGGCCATTCCCCTCTGCGGATGAAATAAATGTAAGTATTTAAATGGTAAAAAAGTAGGTGGCTGTCATGCTATCAAGCTCTGCTAGTTTGACGGCGGATTGAAAGCTTGCTTCTGAGGCGAGTTTATCGCCGATAAGCGGCTGTTTCTTGTAAAGCTTTCGAATTTTGACTTCTATACTACCTGGAACAGGCTCCCCTGTGATTTGAATCCGTTGGGGCTCGTACATCAGCACATGAATGATTTCCCTGGAAGTCGTATTGTTGCTTTGCAAAAGCTCCTGGATCAATTCATGATCCATAAGGGAAGGAATACGTTCCTTCATGCCGGGATTCGACTCGCAGTGATGAGCAGCGGCCTTGGCCAGCAGAGCATCCATCGCAAGAAACTGCGGGTTCAGAAAGAGCCGGTGGTCCTCGACGACCGCATGAACGAGCGCAGCAGCTGTATCTTCATCAGCTTCCACGTAATGACCGCGTAAGCGAAGCCCTTTGACAATCTCTGAGGGGGACCGTACTTGTAGTCCGGCATAATAAGTATCCCTTAGAAAGCTATCCAGATGATCGAGCCCGAGAAGTGTCGTTTTATTCGTAAGAGGGCTGTCTTGATTCAAAATATCGACAATCGACGGTGGTGAAATGCCGTGCTTGATAAGAATATCAGCAACGACACCGCGCCTTATCAATTGCTCAGTCTGCTGATGATGATCGAACCCAAGTGTTCTCTCAACCGCATGAGAGAAAGGCAAGTGTCCAATATCATGCAGTAGCGCAGCAATGCGCAGATGAGGATCATCTGGGCAAAAGTGAGCCATCAATGACCAGACGCCTACGGTATGTTCAAAACGGGAATGTGTCATCGGTGAAAATAGCGCAGATGCCCCGAAGTGATGCAAAAATTTCAGACGGCGAACCGGCTGCGACCGGAAAAGCTCAACTTCAATCGGATGGGCCTGCATGTGCCATTGATAAAGAGGCTCCCAGATCGTTCCGGTTGAAAAAGTATGCTGTATACTCAAAACAGAGTTCCTCCTAGGCTGTGGAATCTGGATGTATGTTCTTTGCAGCGGTATAAGCTATCATAGCATGAAACATAGAATGTTCGCTATCATCGGCCAATGAAAAAGAAACTCAAAACTTGGCTCTGGATGCTCGTGGAAAGTTAACTTTACTTGGAAACATCCCCATGGAACTCCTAGTGATTGTATCATTATTTTAGGCGCTGCGGTATGGGATGGCAAGTCGGGTCCGGCTGTGGGAGAACGATTGAATTTAAAGGTAGAGACTTATAGCAGCGGGTCATCCTTTTAGCGGTGAAATCACAAAGCAACAAGGATAATTTACAGAACAATCAGGCGACTATGGCGGACTGGAATCTATTATAATGAAAACCTTCTCATTATAATTATTTTTGAATTGAACTATAAGATATCAAGTGTTAATATAATATAAAAAATATTGAGAATATTTCATCTAATTAATTAGCTAATTAATTAGCTTGGTTTAGATGGAATAGGCATTCGCGTGTCATCACTTTTTAGCGCTTTAACGCGTGCGTCCAAGGGTAAATGACTCCATCATCCAGCAAGGATGAAGAGTACAACCAAAAAAGAGGAAAGAAAGGTTGCACAACATGACTAAAATTGGATTACCTCCCAAACAGGGATTGTACGATCCGGGGTTTGAGCATGATGCGTGCGGTATTGGCTTTGTCGCCAATATCAAAGGTGTCAAATCACATGAAATCGTCAAACAGGCGCTTCGTGTCCTTTGTAATTTAGATCATCGCGGTGGTCAAGGCAGTGAACCGAATACGGGTGACGGGGCAGGCTTATTGATGCAAATCCCGGATACGTATCTTCAGTCCGCTTGTGTGGAGGAAAATATAAAGCTCCCTGCTGCTGGCAGCTATGGTGTCGGTATGGTCTATTTACCTCAGGATTTGGAGGCGCGCCAAGCATGTGAGAGTATAATTGAGCGAATTGTCAAACAAGAAGGGCAGCAATTCCTCGGATGGAGAACCGTTCCAACGGACAACAGTTCATTGGGAGATTCCGCGAAGTCAGCAGAGCCGTTTGTACGCCAAGTGTTTATTGGTCAAAGTGAAGATGTTTCGAGCAACTTGGATTTTGAACGTAAGTTATATATTATTCGTAAGCTCTCTGAAAACGCTATCAAATTATCTCATGGTGATTCGCAATTTTACTATTCTAGCTTGTCTAGCAGAACGATTGTCTATAAAGGAATGTTAACACCTGAGCAAGTCGACGCTTATTATTTGGAATTGCAAGATGAGAAAGTAGACTCCGCACTCGCACTCGTTCACTCCCGCTTTAGTACGAACACATTCCCGAGCTGGGAACGTGCACATCCGTACCGCTATTTGATTCACAATGGTGAAATTAATACCCTCCGTGGCAATGTGAACTGGATGCACGCCCGTCAGGCTATGTGCGAAACCGAATTATTCGGTGAAGATTTCAAGCGCATTCTTCCTGTTATTGATACCGATGGCTCCGATTCACAAATGTTTGATAATACCTTAGAATTCCTCATGCTTTCTGGGCGTTCGCTGCCGCATGCAGCGATGATGATGGTGCCAGAGCCTTGGTCCAAGCACGAAACGATGGATGATGAGAAGAAGGCTTTCTACGAGTACCACAGTACATTGATGGAGCCGTGGGATGGTCCGGCAGCAATTGCCTTCACCGATGGCAGTCAAATTGGAGCAATCCTTGACCGTAATGGCTTGCGGCCATCGCGTTACTATGTCACTACCGACGATTTAATTGTACTCGCTTCAGAAGTGGGTGTCTTGGATATTGAGCCTGAGCGTATTCTGTACAAAGATCGTCTCAGACCGGGACGCATGCTGCTTGTTGATACGGTTGAAGGACGCATCGTGACGGATGAGGAAATCAAAAGCCGCATCGCTGGCGAACAGCCTTACCGCGATTGGCTGAACGAGCACCTGGTTTCCCTTGAAGAATTGGAAGATGCCCCAATCGTGCTCGGTTCCGACCATGACACGGTGCTGCAGCGTCAGCACGCATTTGGCTATACCTTCGAACAACTGCGTAAGACACTGGAGCCAATGGCCAAAACGGGTGTAGACCCCATTGGTTCAATGGGGACGGATGCCCCGCTTGCTGTGCTTTCCGATCGACCGCAGCTGTTATATAACTATTTCAAGCAATTGTTTGCGCAGGTTACCAACCCGCCGATCGATGCGAATTTCGAAGAAATTATTACAGCTCAAGGCACGACAATCGGTCCTGAGCGCAACCTGATTAACCCTGAACCGGAGAGCTGTCGACAAATACGTTTGCAATCACCGTTTCTTTCTAATAAAGAGTTGGCGAAGCTGCGTCATATTAAGCGCGATGGCTTCAAAACAGTTACCTTGCCTACTCTATTCGAGGCGGCCGAAGGCACAGAAGGTCTGGAAAGGGCTATGCAAGACCTTTATGCTGCGGCTGATCAAGCCATTGTGGAAGGCGCTTCGCTATTCATTCTCTCAGACCGCGGTGTGGATTTCCGTAAGGCGCCGATTCCGGCGCTGCTTGCGACTTCGGGTCTTCATCACCATTTGATTCGCCAAGGCACACGGACCAAGGTCAGCTTGCTTGTAGAGTCGGGCGAACCGCGTGAAGTGCACCATTTTGCTTTGCTGCTCGGTTATGGCGCAGGGGCTATTAACCCGTATCTCGCGTTGGAAACGTTAGACGACATGATAGCGCGCAAACAGCTTGTTGGTGTTGATATTGAGAAAGCGACCTATAACTACATGAAAGCGGTGACGAAGGGCGTTGTTAAAGTCCTGGCGAAAATGGGTATCTCCACGATCCAGAGTTATCGCGGGGCGCAAATTTTCGAAGCGATTGGACTTAGCCAAGAGCTCATCGATTCGTATTTCACATGGACGCATACACCTGTTGGCGGGATTGGCATCGATATTGTGGCTAAGGAAGCTTTGATCCGCCACAACCGCGCTTTCTCCGAGCAAGAGGGACGCGATAAGGTACTCGATACCGGTGGTGATCTGCAGTGGCGCCGAGATGGAGAAGACCATCTCTATACACCGGAAACGGTGCATGCCTTACAATCAGCCGTTCGTACGAACAACTACGCGATGTATAAGAATTTCTCGAAGCTCATCAAACGTGAGGATGAGAAATATATGGCTTTGCGCGGGCTTTTGAGCTTCAAGGAAGGCCGACAACCGATCCCGATCGAAGAAGTGGAGCCGATCGAGTCGATCTTTAAGCGCTTCAAGACGGGAGCCATGTCTTATGGCTCCATCAGTAAAGAAGCGCATGAGACGATTGCGATTGCGATGAATCGCATCGGCGGCAAGAGCAATACCGGCGAGGGCGGCGAGCATCCGGAGCGCTTCACGCCGGATGCGAACGGCGACCTTCGCCGCAGCGCAATCAAGCAGGTGGCGTCCGGCCGCTTCGGCGTCACAAGCCATTATCTCGTCAATGCTGACGAGATTCAGATCAAGATGGCGCAGGGCGCGAAGCCCGGCGAGGGCGGTCAGCTCCCGGGAACCAAGGTGTATCCTTGGGTAGCCGAGGTTCGCGGTGTTACGCCAGGCGTAGGCTTGATCTCGCCACCGCCGCATCACGATATTTATTCGATCGAGGATCTAGCTGAGCTGATCCACGATCTCAAGAATGCCAACCCGCGGGCACGGATCAGCGTGAAGCTGGTATCCGAGGTCGGTGTTGGCACCATCGCTGCCGGCGTAGCCAAAGGGAAAGCGGACGTTGTCCTGATCTCCGGCTACGACGGAGGAACAGGCGCGTCGCCGCAGACGAGTATTCGCCATGCGGGACTGCCGTGGGAGCTCGGTCTGGCGGAGACGCATCAGACGCTCGTGCTCAACAACCTGCGCAGCCGTATCGTCGTCGAGACAGACGGCAAGCTGATGACGGGGCGCGACGTTGTCGTAGCTGCCCTGCTAGGGGCTGAGGAGTTTGGCTTCGCTACAACTCCGCTCATTACCATCGGCTGCGTAATGATGCGCGTGTGCCATCTGGATACCTGTCCGGTTGGGGTTGCTACGCAAAATCCGGAGCTTCGCAAGAAATTTACCGGGGATCCGCAGCATGTAGTCAATTTCATGACCTTCATCGCGCAGGACGTGCGTGAAATGATGGCTGAGCTTGGCTTCCGCACCATCGAAGAGATGGTCGGCCGCACAGATGTGCTGGAGTCTAAGCAAGCTGTCGAGCATTGGAAAGCTAAGGGCGTCGATTTATCGCCGCTTCTGCACCAACCAGAGATGGGCGAGCATGTAGGCCGATTCTGCCAAATGTCGCAGGATCATGGTTTGGATCGCTCTTTGGACGTAACGAAGCTGCTCGCAATTTGTGAGCCTGCTATTGAGCGCAAGGAGCATGTGCACGCCATCCTGCCAATTGCGAACGTCAACCGTGTTGTCGGAACGATTGTAGGTAGTGAGGTTACACGTCATCACGGCGTGGACGGCTTACCTCACGATACCATCCGCCTCCACTTTAATGGTTCTGCTGGTCAAAGCTTCGGTGCTTTTGTACCGAAAGGGATCACGCTTTCGTTGGAAGGCGATGCGAATGACTACGTTGGTAAAGGATTATCCGGTGGTAAACTGGCTATTTTCCCTTCCAGTAAGTCTCATTTTGTTCCTGAAGACAACGTCATTATTGGGAATACCGCGTTCTATGGCGCAACCGACGGGGATGCTTACATCCGGGGGATTGCAGGCGAGCGTTTCTGCGTAAGAAACAGCGGCGTGCGAGCGGTTGTCGAAGGTGTTGGCGACCATGGTTGTGAATACATGACTGGCGGCCGTGTTGTTGTTCTTGGTTCTACGGGCCGCAACTTCGCAGCAGGTATGTCTGGCGGTATCGCCTACGTACTGGATGAGAAGGGCGATTTCTCAAGTAAGGTGAACAAAGAAATGGTTTACCTTGAGCAGTTGGAAGAAACCTATGAAATGAACGAACTGAAAACGATGATTCAGCATCATGCCACATTTACGGATAGCAGCGTTGCCCACCAAGTTATTCAGCACTGGGATGAGTACGTTTGGAAGTTCGTGAAGGTTATACCGAAGGACTACAAACGGATGTTTGATGCTATCGAAAAGGTGAAACGCTCCGGACTAAGCCAACAAGAAGCCATCATGGTTGCTTTCGAGGCGAATATGAGGGACGTTTCTCGGGTCGGTGGAAATTAACGAATCAGATCAGATGCTGACGAAGTAAGTTTTGCTGAAGCAAAACAGGAGATGCTTCCGATGCCCGTTTTTCTGGTGAAAAACTCAGCAGATGCTTACGAAGTAAGTTTTCTCGCGAAAACTCTCAGGAGGGATTAAACGTAAATGGGTAAACCAACTGGTTTTATAGAACATCGTCGTGAAGTGGCAACTGAAGCTGCTCCCCTAGTCCGGATTGGACATTGGAAGGAGTTTGCGACGCCGCTGACAGAAGATAAATTGCAGACGCAAGGCTCTAGATGTATGGATTGTGGGATTCCTTTCTGTCACACAGGGGCGTTGATCAGCGGCATGGCCGCTGGTTGCCCAGTCAATAACCTCATTCCGGAATGGAATGATCTGGTGTATCGCGGTCAGTGGAAAGAGGCTCTGGACCGTCTGCATAAGACGAACAACTTCCCAGAGTTCACGGGACGTGTTTGCCCGGCGCCATGTGAAGGCTCGTGTACGGTAGGTCTGAAGGATACACCGGTTACGATCAAAAGCATCGAGAAAGCCATTATTGATAAAGGCTTCGATGAGGGCTGGATTACACCTGAGCCTCCGGAAGTGCGCACAGGTAAAAAGGTAGCTGTCGTAGGCTCGGGGCCATCCGGACTCGCTGCAGCAGCGCAGCTGAACAAAGCCGGGCACTGGGTCACCGTGTTTGAGCGTGCAGACCGCGTTGGCGGATTGCTCATGTACGGCATTCCGAACATGAAGCTGGATAAGAAGTACGTCCAGCGTCGTGTGGACCTGCTGGAAGCCGAAGGCATCACGTTCGTTACCGGCGCTCATGTCGGTGTGAACTATCCGATCGAGAAGCTGCAAGAGGAATTCGATGCCATCGTTCTGTGCGGCGGGGCAACAAAAGGCCGCGATCTTCCGATCGAGGGGCGTGAGCTAGGCGGCGTCCACTTGGCGATGGAATTCCTGAGCAAGAACACGAAGAGCTTGCTGGATTCCGAGCACGCTGACGGCGCGTTCATTTCCGCCGAAGGGAAGGATGTTATTGTCATCGGCGGCGGCGACACGGGTACAGACTGCGTGGGTACATCTTTGCGTCACAAAGCGAAGAGTGTTACGCAGTTTGAGATTATGCCGAAGTCACCGGACACGCGTCCTGCGAACAATCCTTGGCCGGAATGGCCAAAAGTCCATAAGGTGGACTATGGCCAACAAGAAGCGGCTGCCGTGCAAGGCGAAGATCCGCGCCAATATTTAATCAACACGAAGAAATTCGTGGGGGATGAGAATGGCAACTTGAAGGAACTGCACACGGTGCTTATCGAGTGGCAGAAGAACGAGAAGGGTGGGTTCGTTCCTGTGGAAGTACCCGGAAGTGAGAAAGTATATCCAGCTCAGCTGGTACTGATCGCGATGGGCTTCACAGGACCGGAGAACACGGTGCTGGATCAACTCGGCGTCGTCAAAGACGAGCGCTCCAACGCGAAAGCTGACTACGGTAAGTTCGCGACGAGCGTGGACGGTGTCTTCGCTGCCGGTGACATGCGCCGTGGGCAAAGCCTCGTGGTTTGGGCGATCAACGAAGGCCGCGCAGCGGCTCGTGAAGTCGATCGATACTTGATGGGATCATCGAATTTACCATAAAGATGCGTGGAAAGAGGCTGACTCAAAAGGTTAAATAACCTAGCGAGCAGCCTCTATTTTGTTTCGAAACGGAGCGGAATCTAACAGGAATTCCTCCCGTTAATTTGGCGTTAATTGAACTAAACGGTCATCTAACTGGAAAACTGCTCTTCTGTCAAGAAAGTGGACACTCCTAATTTTCAGGCAGTGCGTCTATAATACTGCTGCTCAAAGCGTAGAGGGGACACATAGCCTAGCGTACTGTTGGATCTTTTGCGGTTGTAAAATAATTCAAGGTAACGATACAGCTTCTCATAGGCTTCCTGCTTCGTTTTGAATGTCGGGGTGCAGTAAATAAGTTCGCGCTTTAAAATGCTATGAAATGCCTCGATACAGGCATTATCATAGCAGTTCCCTTTACGACTCATGCTAGCTCTCATTCGATAGGTTTTGAGCTGTTTACGGTAGTCACTGGACGCGTACTGAGCGCCACGATCAGAATGATGAATAAGATTCTTTTTAGGCTTCTTTGCGCGATAGGCTTGTTTTAATGCGTCTAGCACGAGGTCTGTCGTCATGCTGTCGCTCAGTTTCCAGCCTACAATCTGTTTCGTATACAGATCCATTACGCTTGCTAAGTACAGTTTTCCTTCACGACAGGGAATGTAGGTAATGTCAGCTACCCATTTTTCATTGGGTTTTGTCGCTGAAAAGTCTTGCTCGAGTACATTTGGAGCGATGGGTTCATTGTGTTTCGAATCCGTTGTTGTTACTCTGAATTTCTTTGACATACAAGAGCGAAGGCCTTGTTCACGCATGATCTTGCCGACAGTACGCTCAGATACCCGCAATTCTTCCTTTTTAAGTTCATTCCAGATCCTTGGACTTCCGTACCGTTGATCAGAGTCCTTAAAGTGAAACTTAATCCGCTCTGTTAGCATCTCTTTGTGTTTTTGCTGTTCGGACGGTGCTGCCGTACGCCATTTGTAATAGCCGCTCCTGGATACTTTAAGCACGCTGCACATCTTCTCCACTGGAAACTCAGAGCGATGATCTTCAATGAATTGAAACCTTAATTCTTTGGTTTGCTGAAGATGTGCACCGCCTTTTTTACGATAGCCAATTCCTCTTCTACATCAGCTAAACGGCGGTCTTT